>JBAXTZ010000003.1:0-113824 GCA_037129925.1 Bacillota bacterium | reverse complement strand
GAATCGCTAAATGTGGCAGCGCACTGGAATACGCCAGCAATGAATTAAAGAATGACAGAGAAGTTGTTTTGGCGGCGGTTACTAGAAGCGGCTTCGCACTGAGATACGCCAGTGATGAATTAAAAAATGATAAAGAATTTGTTCTGTCGGCAGTTACACTTAGTGACTACGTTCTGGAATATGCCAGTGATGAATTAAAGAATGATAAAGAATTTGTTCTAGCTGCAGTTACACGTAGTGACTACGCTCTGAAATATGCCAGCGATGAATTGAAGAATGACAGAGATTTCATTTTGGAGGCAGTTGCTAAAAGATATCCGGTCTGAGTTATGCCAGCGATGAATTAAGAGTTGATAGAGAAGTTGCTTTAGTGGCAGTTGCTCAAGATCGCGAGGCACTGTAATATGCTAGCGAAGAACTGCATTACGACCTAACAATTGTCGACTACAGCAGGCGCTGAAGCTGAACCCGGATTACATAAGTGCTTTGGTAGGTATGTGAAATGTTTGTGGACTATTAGGATGATATTGGAGTGTAAAAACAACTAAATGGATAAGCACACTGACTTGCATGTATGTATATAGCGAAACTAGATTTCTAGCAGTCAATTCATTTGTCAAAACTGGTGCATATTGAGAAAGCAATACATTGAACCATCATTTAATACGAGTGCGAAGTAATTAACGGTCAATCTTAATGGCGCAACACCTTTCTATACGCATTCCCTGGAAAGACAATGGATACTGCGGATTAGTATGCGAAAAACCTTGCTATAACAACGCTTGCTTAAGACTTAAGAACATTTCGGATAGCAGAGACGATAGGCTGGAGGAGACTCTCAAAGGTCAATCTGTAATAGGACATGAGAGTGAGATTCCCTGTGTTTCCGAGGGTGGGGTTTTTATGTCTGAAAAAGCTCATTCTAAGACTACAATTCATCCGTATAAAAAATCCAATTCTGTTACTCACGGTCATTTCCTCGAGACAGTATTGGTTTATCCTCCATTTTCTCTGCCTGCTCGCCCTTTTGCTTGGACGATGCTCCGTAAAGGCGACGATAATAAGGATGACCAGAACATTCGGCGTTTAGCAGATAGTCAGAACATAGATTATGACAAGGCGCGTGAACCGCAATTGTCTTTTTCAACAAACTGGATACAGGATGCCAGAAATCAACGAGCAGTTTTTAAGACCTTTTACAAAGATGTTACTCCTAACAAATCGCTTGTAGTGCCTTATGCAAAACAAGTTCCCTTCATCGACGATACCAAGCGCGTTGTTATGGGGGTGGGTTTTGTCAGTTCAGTTACAGAGCCACCTGAACACAAACATACTGGTGAAGGTGAATTGCGCTCTGTTCTTTGGGAAACGACGATTGGGCACACTATCCGTAATGACCAGAAAAATGGTTTTCTTTTTCCTTACCGCGAGATGATGGAATATGCAGACACGCATCCCGACTTTGACATCAGGACAGCAACTGTTTTTGCGGGAGATGATTACTTTGAGGAATTTTCATATGCAACGGAACACTTGTCTAATGACGCAGTTATCGACGTGTTGTTGCAGACAATAAAGTCCTTGGAAATTATTAAAGGTTGCATATCTGGTAACTGGCAGGAGTGTATTGACTGGACAAAAGATCGCCTGAAGGAAGTATGGCTTGATCGCGGCGCATTTCCTGGATTGGGAGCGATGTTGTGTGCCATGGGCTTTCAGTTTGGTATAGTAATAGCTAATGAAATAAGAAACTGCATAGGCAAAAATGTGTCGTATGAAGAATATGTTTGTGACACAATATGCGCTCCGAAAAAATATTTAAGCGGTGATATTTCTGCTTCAATCGGTAAAACGGAGCAAGAAGCATTTCTTTCCCTTTCAGGTGAGCGGAAACAATTGTTTTGGCTGTTGTCACGTTTGTCATTAAAAGTTGATCGTGCAAATGTCTTGTTTAACAATGAGTATCGTAATAGAGCGAGTATCAATTGTTCTGATAGAGAAATCATTGAAAATCCATATTTACTCTATGAACGAACAAGAACTTGTGCCGACAAACACAAAATTGCCGTTCGTAAAGTCGACATGGCTGTGTTTCCGCCTCCGATTATCCATGACAAGTATCCGATGGCAGCACCAACTGCGCTGGAATCTGAAAATGACCAACGACGAATCCGGGCTATCGCTGTCAGTGTACTTGAAAAACATGCAGAAAACGGACATACGGTTTATCCACAAAACAATTTGATTATCGAAATTAACGATCTGCCGATTGAGCCTAGTTGCCGGGTTACCAGTGATATCTTTAGGAATATTCAAGACTTTTTGTCAGCTGAGTTAGCGGTTGTCGAATGTGCAGACGGTAGCGTCGCTTATCAACTAGGACGGCTTGAGAAAATTGATGACATAATAAGAAAAGCCGTTAGTAAAAGGGTTAGTGCAAATAGACATATAGTTCCAGAATACTGGGAGAAAATAGTCAATGAGGCTTTTAATGAGAGCGAGCTTACGGGTTCTGAAATACACGCAAGAAAAGAGAAAATCGCTGTATTAAAAGAGTTGTCGGAAGCCCGTTTATCCGTGCTTGTTGGCGGGGCAGGAACTGGCAAGACAACCCTGTTGTCGTTGCTGTGTAAATCGCCGCTAATTCGTGACGGCGGGGTTCTGTTGCTTGCGCCTACCGGAAAAGCCCGCGTCCGGATGAGCCAAGCAATGCAAAAACAAAGTGTTAGTTTTAACGCGAAAACAGTTGCCCAGTTTCTTATCCAAAACGGTAGATTCGACTTCAACTCAATGCGATATAAATTGTCAGATGTCGAGGCAAACGATGTGCCTCTTACGGTTATTATCGATGAATGTTCTATGCTGACGGAAGAAATGTTTGGAGCGCTCATGCAAGCGCTGCGAAAAGCACATCGCATAATTTTCGTGGGAGATCCTAACCAGTTACCTCCTATAGGCGCAGGCAGACCTTTTGTTGATCTAGTAGACCACTTGAAAAATAATGTACAGGATTTTCCCCGAGTCGGGAATAGTTATGGAGAATTAACTGTGACCTGTCGTCAGCAGAATGCTAACGGTGAAGAACGGAGCGACATGGCTCTCGCCGAGTGGTATTCGGACTCGAAGGCAGAACTTGATGATGAAATCTTCTTGCGTCTTCAAAGTAACCAATGCGGCGAAAACATCAAACTTAAGACATGGAAGACACCTGAAGATTTGGAACAACTTGTTCTGGAAACTATCGCAGAAGAAACGGGAATGTCTGACGTTGGCGATATCAAAGGGTTTGATTTGTCAATAGGTGGAACCACTAATGGTGAATGGATGAATTTTGGCAACAAACCGCAACTTATTGATGACTGGCAAATATTGTCGGCGTATCGAAACAATGCTTCTATTGGAACAGCTACCATTAACAGGTATATTCATCAACAATACCGTTCTAAGACAGCGCTGATCGGTGAACTCAATAAGCGTAGCACAAAAAAAGTGCTTGGCTCTGATGGTATTGTTTACGGTGACAAGGTTATTAATGTTCGCAATCAGAAGCGGAATGGCTATCCAAAAGATAACTGCCTTAACTTTGTCGCCAATGGCGAAGTTGGTATCGTTGAACGTATATGGCAAAAACCTAAAGATAGGGAAAACACACATCAAATTAAATTCAGTTCACAACCTGAACATAATTATAATTGGCCGTCTGTGGTTAGCGACGAGGGCAGTTCCGATTTAGAACTCGCATATGCCCTTACCGTTCATAAGGCTCAAGGAAGTGAATTTAAGAAGGTAATACTGGTTCTGGGTGAACCGAGTGGGCTATTGTCTAAAGAACTGCTCTACACCGCTATCACTCGGCAAACTGAACGACTTATTATTTTGTATAACGACGAAGCATATCGTTTAAGAAATTATTCGTCAAAGATGTTTTCGGACATAGCCCGCCGTTTTACTTGCTTGTTTGAAAAACCTGAAATTGTCGAATACAAAAAGCGGTATTATGAGGCGTCACTAATTCACAAAACTCTTAAAGGTGAATTGGTCCGTTCAAAATCGGAAGTTATTATTGCGAATATGCTCTACGAAGGCGGAATTGTTTACGAGTATGAAAAAGAACTTGACCTTAAAGAGGATGGTTTCAAAATTCCAGACTTCACTGTTGATGATGCTGAAAGTGGCAAGTTATTTTACTGGGAGCATTGTGGAATGATGGCGGATAATCTTTATCGAAGCCGCTGGGAAGACAAGAAAGCGGTATACGAGAAACACGGCATAATCGAAGGTAAAAACTTGATTGTTTCATATGACGATATTAATGGAAGCATAGATTCTGTAGCGATTAGGCTGCTTATTGAAAAGTTTCTGCTATAGTGAGATTTCTCTCCTTGCTTTTTATCTTTTTGGAAAAATATGAAAAAAACTCCCGGGTTAGCGGAAGAAAACCAGTTTTATTGTTATGAAAAGCATCTTGTGTTACAAGAGTTTTTAATACCGGGAGGCTATCAAAAAGTTGGAGGACGAATATGTTGATTATTGAACCTAAACTTCCCGGAAAATTTTCGGAAATTACCGCCAGATTTGACAAGAAGACCCGACTGGACGATTATCCTGCGAATGCTTACAAATACGCGGAACTTGACAAGTATTCCAAAAAAGAAGTTCATGAGATTGCCGAAGATGTGCTGGACAAAAGCCGGTTGAGCTTGGAAACTGCGCAAGACAAGTTGTGGGCGAGTAAGAAGTATGGCGTCTTGATTGTGCTTCAAGGAATGGATACTGCCGGTAAAGATGGAACAATACGTCATGTTATGAGCGGTGTCAACCCGCAGGGGTGCCGTGTTCAGTGCTTTAAGACGCCGACTACGGAAGAACACGCCCATGATTTCTTGTGGCGCTACGGCAAAGTGTTGCCAGAGCGCGGCGAGATAGTAATTTTCAACCGGTCGCATTATGAGGATGTATTGGCGGTAAAAGTTCATCCGGAGTATATGGAAGCTTTACCGAAGGAATTGGTGGATGACTGCAGTCCGGAATTTTGGCAAAATCGTTATCAGGATATTTCGGCATGGGAGCGACACTTAGCGCGCAATGGCGTGTTGGTGTTGAAATTCTTTTTGCATATTTCCAAAAACGAACAAAAACGCCGGTTATTGGAGCGGATAGATATTGAAGAAAAAAATTGGAAAATATCGCCGGCGGACTTGAAAGAACGAACCTTCTGGGACCAATACACGACAGCATTTGAAGACGCGATTACTAACACCAGCCGCATGTTCGCACCATGGATAATTGTGCCGGCTAATGACAAGAAAATTGCCCGGGCGATTGTAGCTGATGTTATTGCAAAAGCGATTGATAATTTGGATATCGAATACCCGGAAGTTTCTCAAGCCCAAAAAGATAGTTTGCAGGAAGCCAGGCGTCAATTGGAAAGCGAACAGTAAATTTATTCACATTTGACATTTTGAAAAGCGGCGAAACTCTTGTTTCGTTGCTTTTTTTGCGTCTTAATTGAGAATAAACCCGCTCTGACTTTCAACCGGTCATTAATAGTGTTATAATACTCCGGTATCGGGGGACTAACGTGTTAATAAATGATTTTGATAATGAATTAAATAGCATTCATACCCGGGCATTGAAGAGCAGTAGCGATTATATCCAGGGATTTTTTGATGTTTCTTATTTTAACAGCGCGAAAATTTTGACAGCGTTCCGCAATCAGCGGGTTTCCGATAGTGACTTTAAATCCGGCAGCGGTTATGGCTACAACGACTGCGGCAGAGATAAGTTAGATAGTATTTGGGCGGAAATATGCGGTTCCGAGTCAGCAATGTTCCGCACCCAGTTTGTTTCGGGGACGCACGCGCTGACTGCAGTGCTGTTCGGTATTCTTCGTCCGGGTGATACTTTGCTATCAATTACCGGCGAACCATACGATACGTTGCACAAGGTGCTAGGTCACAAAGACTATTCACCCGGTTCGTTACAGGACTGGGGCGTAAACTACGCCGAAGTAAATTCGATTACTAGTAGCGGTTTGAATTTGGAAATCGTGACAGGGTCAATAATAGAACACAAACCCAAACTCGTTTTGATTCAGCGCTCGCGCGGCTATAGTTTACGGCGCAGTTTAACGATAGCAGAGATTGAGTTGCTGTGCCGGACAATTAAAGCGGTCAGTAACCAGACGATTATCTTCGTCGATAATTGTTATGGCGAATTCATCGAAAAACGCGAACCGATTGAAGCTGGAGCGGATATTATTGCCGGTTCGCTGATAAAAAACCCCGGCGGGGGACTTGCGCCCTGTGGCGGTTATATTGCCGGGCGCAAGGATTTGGTAGAGTTGGCCGGGTTTAGGTTGACTTCTCCTGGTCTTGGCGTTGAGGTCGGACCGTCACTCTGTGACAATCGCTTGCTCTATCAAGGATTGTTTATCGCTCCGCACGTAGTCGGGCAGGCGCTCCAGACTGCGATCTACACCGCCAGTTTTTTTGCGCAGTTGGGATACGCGGTTTATCCGGCTGTCGATGCCGTTCGAACCGATATTATTCAGGCTATTGAACTCGGTTCAGCGGAGCGGGTGATCGCTTTTTGTCAAGCGCTGCAAGCTTTTTCGCCGGTGGATTCTTATGTGAAGCCGGTGGCTTGGGATATGCCTGGATATAAAGATCAAGTGATTATGGCCGCTGGAACTTTCGTGCAAGGCGCGTCTATTGAATTGAGCGCTGATGCGCCAATGCGTCAGCCGTATGCAGTTTATTTACAAGGCGGAATTGTTTTTGAACAAAGTGTCGCGGCAATTATGGCAGCGGCAACAGCGGTACTGGCAACGCGGTAGTTTGATGGAGAAAAGATGGCAGTGACGGATAAATTCTGGCGGATTGCCCGCCCGGAAGAAAAATTAATTGAAAAACTAATGGCATCAACCGGCTATAGCCGATTGATGTGTTCGGTATGCGTAAATCGCGGTCTGGCAACAGCGGATAAGATAAAGGCGTATACAAAAACTTATATAGCTGAAATTTCCGAATTTGCGCAGTTGCAGGGAATAGATAAGGCGGTAGCGCGAATTGTTAGTGCTATCGAGAACGAAGAACAAATTATTGTTTATGGCGATTATGACGTTGACGGTATTACCTCAACCGCGCTGATTGTCAAGGTGCTGCGGGAGTTAGGGGCAAAGTCCGATAAGGTGGATTTTTACATTCCTGAGCGCCAAGCCGAAGGTTATGGGTTAAATGCCGAAGCGCTTAGATATTTGGCGGAGTCCAGGCAGGCAAAATTGGTAATAACCGTCGACTGCGGAATTAGCGGTGTTGATGAAGTCCAGGGGATTCGCGGATTGCTGGATATAATTATAACCGACCATCACCAGCCGCCAGCCAGTGTCCCGGATGCTTATGCAGTTATTAATCCAAAAATGCCAGATTGTCGATATCCGTTTAAGCAATTGGCGGGTGTGGGCGTGGCGTTAAAGTTGTGTCAGGCGCTGTGCGCACATTATAATAAAGATGAACTATGGCGGGAATATCTGGATATTGTTGCCATTGGCACGATTGCGGATATGGTGCCGTTGATCGGCGAAAATCGTATTATCGTCAAACTTGGTTTGCAACAAATAAAATCCAGTAAGAACATTGGCTTGAAAGCGTTGATCGCAGTTAGCGGCTTGAGCAATCAGCACGAATATTCGGCAGACAATGTCGGCTACTCGCTGGCGCCGCGGCTGAATGCTGCCGGCCGGCTTAGTCAGGCAACGTTGTCGGTGGAATTGTTTTTGACCGCTGACGGCGACCGCGCTGCCGAGATTGCTGAAAAACTAAATGAAGAAAACATCGAGCGCCAAAAGATAGAGCGGGAGATTTTCCTTCAAGCCGATGAATTGCTGCTTAGACAGGGCAAAGAAAATGATCGAGTTATTGTTTTGGCTGGAGAGTGGAATTCGGGGGTAATCGGTATTGTCGCGTCGCGGTTGGTGGCAAAGTATTACCGTCCTGTAGTAATTATCAGCGTTAAAGACGGAGTTGGCAAAGGTTCTTGTCGCAGCATTCACAGCTATAACATTCACCAAGCCTTAACTGAGTGTCGCGATGTATTGCTCGGATTCGGTGGTCATAGTTTTGCGGCGGGTTTAACGGTTGCTGCAAATCGCATCGCTGAATTATCAGAGCGCTTGAATGCCATTGCGGCTCGCGATTTGCAGCTTAGCGATTTTTTTCCGGAGTTGGAAATTGATACCGAAATTACTGTAGATGAAATCAGTTTCCAAAATCTAAAAGAACTAAAAATACTAGAGCCATTCGGAGTGGGCAATAACAAGCCGGTTTTTGCGTTGAGAAATATTAACTCGAACAGCAAATCGGCATCATGGCGCTTGATCGGCAAAGAGCAACGCCACTTAAAACTGACTGTCTCTTATAAGAACGGAAAAACCGTCGACGCGCTCTGCTGGGATATGGCTGACTATGTAAGCCGGTTGGGGCGATCTAACCAGTTTTCAATGGCTGTGGCTTTGGAAAGCAATATTTGGCGGGACGTGGAACGATTGCAACTGAAAACTAACAGTATTATTTTTGAAGCGGAATTTGTCGGTCGGGAAATTTTGGTAAAAATATACCGAAAGCTAAACGCCTTAGGAATGAACGGCCAGGAACTAATGATCAGTCGTCAATCGCTGATTGAAAAATGCAACGATGAGCAACCGGAGACTACTATTAGTAACATTGAAATTGCATTAAAGATCTTTCAGGAAATTGGCTTGATAAATTACCACGAACAATTAGCGAATTATTTTATTAGCAAAAACCCTGCCGGTGAGCAAAAATTCGATTTGTTAAAATCTCCGACATATGTTTTTTTGCTTAGGCAAAAGGAATTGTTAGATTCCGGCAACTGTCTTAAGGTATAATGTAAAATATAAAATCGCAACAGGAGGGAATATGAATCTTTCAGAACATGTGCGCGTTATCGAAAATTTTCCAAAACCGGGAATTGTTTTTCGCGATATTACGACTTTGCTAAAAAATGGTCCGGCGTTCAAGGAATCGATAGATTTAATCAAAGATGAATTTGCCGGTAAGAACATTGACGTTGTCGTTGGTCCGGAATCACGGGGGTTTATTTTTGGCACACCGGTTGCCTATGCAATGGGCGTTGGCTTTGCACCGGTTCGTAAACCGGGAAAACTACCGGCTGAATTCATTACCGAAGAGTACGCGTTGGAATATGGCACTGACAAATTACAAATGCACGTTGACGGAATAACTCCGGGGCAGCGGGTATTGATTGTAGACGATTTGCTGGCGACTGGCGGCACGATCAATGCTGTAGTGCGCATGATTCATAAACTCGGCGGAATTGTTGTGGGAATGGCTTTTGTCATAGAGCTAGAAGAGCTTAACGGTCGCAGTAAAATTGATAAAGACGTGAAAATTTTCTCGCTGCTGAAATATTAATTGGGAAGTATAAGTTATGGCGCTTCCGGCATATACTTTTGCTGATGTAAAAAAACAAATTAATAGATATTTGCCGGATGCCGATTTTGTTAAGCTGGATCGGGCATATCAGCTTGCCGAAAGCGCCCATTCCGGACAAGTTCGCGAGTCTGGCCTGGAGTATATTTCGCATCCGATTAACGTCGCGAAAATTCTCGCGGATTTGCAAATGGATTTGGACTCGATTATCGCGGGTATTTTGCACGATGTAGTCGAGGACACAAAGTATTCTACTGCCGATTTAAAAGAAATGTTTGGTGATGACGTATCGATGCTGGTCGATGGCGTGACTAAATTGGAAAAAATCAGCTACAAATCCAAAGAAGAACAAAAACTGGAAAACTATATAAAAATGTTTTTGGCGATGGCCAAAGATATTCGTGTGGTTATCATCAAACTTGCCGACCGCTTGCATAATATGCGCACGCTCAAATTCACTCCGGAAGATAAGCAAAAACGTATTGCTCAAGAAACACTGGATATTTTTGCGCCGCTCGCCCATCGCTTGGGAATTTTTATGCTCAAGTGGGAATTGGAAGATTTGGCGTTTCGCTATTTGGAACCAGAGCAATTTTATGAATTGGTCGAGCTGGTTAAGGTGAAAAAAGAAGAGCGTGAAAAAACTGTCCGCGAGGCAGCTAAGCTGCTCGAAGAAAAACTGCAAGAACTGGATATCAAAGCCGAAATTCAGTGGCGGAGCAAGCATTTGTGGAGTATCTTCCAAAAGATGCGCCGTGATAGCAAAGAGTTGAGTGAAATATATGACTTAGCGGCCATTCGGCTAATCGTCAGCAACGTCAAAGACTGTTACGGCGCGCTTGGTGTTGTCCATACCCTGTGGAAACCGCTTCCGGGACGGTTTAAGGATTATGTGGCAATGCCGAAATCGAACGGCTACCAAAGTTTGCATACCACTGTTGCCGGAATTGGCTCATCGCCCTTAGAAATCCAGATTCGCACTCCGGAAATGCATCGTCAATCCGAGTATGGAGTGGCGGCTCATTGGCGCTATAAAGAGGGCAGCAAAGGGCCGTCGGTCAAACGCCACGACGAAAAGCTGGCGTGGTTGCGACAATTACTGGAGTGGCAAGACGATGGCGCTGATGCCAGTGAAGTTGTTGAATCAGTAAAATTAGACCTTTTTTCGGATGAGATATTTGTGTTCACTCCGCGCGGTGATGTTATTAGTTTGCCGGTTGGCTCGATTCCGATTGATTTTGCCTATCGCGTCCATACCGAGGTTGGACATCGCTGTATCGGCGCTAAGATTAACGGCAAAATAGTGTCAATCGATACTAAGTTGACGACAGGCGATATTGTCGAAGTAATTACCAGCAAATCGAGCAACGGTCCAAGCCGCGACTGGGTGAATATTGCCGGGGCGAGCGACACGAAGCACAAAATTAAGCAGTGGTTCAAGAAAGAGCGTAAAGAAGAAAACATTGAACGCGGACGTGAACTATTAGAAAAAGAATTAAAACGATTAAACTATGAACTCAAAGAAATATTGAAGGAACAATGGTTGCTGGAAATCGGACAGCGGCATAACTACAACACCGAGGATGATTTGTACGCGGCAATCGGGTTTGGCGATATTTCGCCACAAACAGTGATCACAAAATTAGTTACGTTCTACAACAAAGAACATAATATTAACAAGCAAGAGGAAAGTCTCGAAAAGTTGCTTGCCGATTTGAAACCAAAGACCAACACCAGTAAAGAAGGTCATGGCATTTTGGTTAAAGGTGAATCCGGGATGATGATAATTATCGCCCGTTGTTGTAGTCCGGTGCCTGGTGATGAGATAGTCGGTTACATTACGCGCGGCAAAGGGGTATCAGTGCATCGCGCCGATTGCCCGAATATTACGTCCCGGCGTGATGATTATGACCGGATAATTGAAGTTGCCTGGGGTAGTTTAAGTAAAAATAGCTATAATGTGGCAATTGAAATAAGCGCAACTGACCGCTCTGGATTGTTGACCGATATAATGGTGTTAGCGGCAGATAGCAAACTCAATATTTCAGCGGTAGATGCCAAGGCGTTACCGGACAAGACATCGAGAATAATCATTAATCTTGATATCGATACACTGGTACATCTTGAATCAATAATGAATAAATTCAAACGGGTGCGAAGTGTATTTAAAGTACGCCGCGCCCAAAGCGGGGGGCAATAATGCGTGCGGTCATCCAGAGAGTGCGACATGCTGACGTTGTTGTTGGTGGTCAGTCGGTAGGCGCAATCGGACAGGGTATTTTGGCGCTCCTTGGCGTGGGAAAAGGCGATACATTGGCAGATGTCAGCTATCTCGCCGAAAAAATTGCCAATTTACGAATATTTGCAGATTCTGATGGCAAAATGAATTGTTCACTGTTGGACGTGGGCGGCGAAATATTGGTCGTTTCGCAGTTTACTTTGTACGGTGATTGTCGTAAGGGGCGGCGGCCAGGTTTTGACCCGGCAGCTCCGCCGCAGCTTGCCGAAGAACTATATGAAAATTTTGTCGCGCATTGCAAGAAAATCGGACTTAATGTTGCTACCGGTAAGTTTCAAGCCGACATGCAAGTGTCCTTGTTAAATGACGGACCGGTAACATTTATTCTTGATAGTCAGAAAATATTTTGAGCAAACGCTAATAAGCAAGAGGTGTTATGTTAAAGGTAGAAACTATTCAGGTAGGGTATATCGGTACCAATTGCCATATTGTATTTTGTGACGAAACCAAAACCGCTTTTATCGTGGATCCGGGTGGCGATTCCAGTAAAATAATCAAGAAAATTGCCGACCTCGGGGTAAAACCGGTCGCAATATTGATCACCCATGGTCATCTTGATCATATTGGCGCTAATGATGCTATCGCGAAAAAATACTCAATTCCGGTGTACATCCACGAAGCCGATGCCGCGATGCTTACTTCGGCGGAAAAGAATTTGTCAGTGATGCTGGGAGAAGGGTTTATTTGTCAGGCGGCTGATAGGTTTCTGAGTGATAATGATGAATTGACGCTTGGTAAGCATGTTTTCAAAGTGATTCATACTCCGGGGCATACGCCGGGCGGAATTTGTTTTTTTGCGGACAAGGTGTTGGTGAGCGGCGATACACTATTTAAGCAGTCAGTAGGACGGACGGATTTTCCTGGCGGCTCAGCAAAAATGTTAACGGATAGTATCAAAAATAAACTATTTTGTTTGCCGGAAGAGACGGTTGTCTACCCTGGACACGAGGGTAAAACTACTATTGGGTACGAAAAAAAACATAATCCGTTCATTATCTAATGAGGTGCCAATGAAAACAGCGCAGATATTTATCGGGCTAAAATTGCTAATAGTGGTCGCGTTTTTGGCGCTTATTCATGCGGTATCTTCAATTTGGTTGCCGTTGGCGATTTCGTTGGTGTTGACTTTTGGAATGTTGCCGATTGTCAAAATTTTCGAGCGGATGCGGTTGACAAAAAAGAAAAAAATGCCGACAACGTTAGCGATAATATTAACGTTTGTTGTGGTGTGCGGTGTATTAGCAGCCTTAGCTGCCTACATTATTGCACCATTGTCATTGCAGTTAAGCGGCTTGATCACCGAGTTGCCGCAGTATGTTATTAAAACCGAGAATTTATTTAACGGCTTATATTCGGAATATCAAAACATCGCGATACCGGATTTTATTCGGGAAAAGGCGCTGGCTTCATTAAGTGATGTTGCAAATGTCGCGGTCAATATTGCCGGTAGCGCAGTGAAGTTTTTGCTGTCGCTCACTTCAAGCGCTGTTACTTTGATTTTGGTGCCATTCTTAACCTACTATTTTTTGAAGGATGGCGATAATACCGTTGATTTTTTTGTAAAATTATTTCCGCGTGCTGCCCGCGCGAAAACTGCGCAGGTTATGACCGAACTCGGCGCGGTTATGACCGACTACATCAAAGGGCAAATATTTATCAGTTTGATCATCGGATTTCTGGTAACTGTTGGCACTTGGAGCATCGGCTTGCAGTATCCGTTAATTTTCGGGTTGATTGCGACGATGCTGGAAACAATTCCTTATATCGGGCCAATCTGCGCGGCGATTCCGGCATTGGCGCTCGGCTATTTGATTTCTCCGGTTATGGCATTAAAAGTACTGGTTTTTTACATTATAATTCATATGATTGAAGCTAATATTGTTGTGCCGAATGTCATGGGAAAAACTGTCGATATTCATCCGGGTATTTTAATGGTCGCGTTATTGATTGGCGGCGAGTTGTACGGAATTATCGGCATGATGGCGGCAGTTCCGGTAACGGCGATACTAAGAGTGGTGTTAAGAGCCATTTGGTTTTATGATGAGGAACAAATATGATTGATATAACATATTTTGAAGAATTGCTGCGTGAAAAACAATATAAATTCACTGTGCAAAGAAAGACGGTTTTAGGAATATTTGTTGATTATAGCGAGCGGCACTTATCGGCCGAGGATGTTTATGGAATATTGCGGGAGCGGTCGAGCGGAATTGGGTTGGCGACAGTTTACCGCACCCTTGAATTGTTAGCTGAGCTGGAGTTGTTAAAAAAACTCGATCTTGGTGACGGTCGCAGCCGCTATGAAATTAAGCCGTATAAACGGGCCGTGCGACAGCACCATTTGATTTGTATCAGCTGCGGTAAAATCAACGTTGTTGACAGTTTAGCCATTCAACGGGCGCTGAATGCTATCGAACTCGACACTGGCTATAATATCATCGACCAGCAAGTTAAAATGTATGGATATTGTCGTGATTGCCGACAGTAGTTGTTATGTCGCGTCAGACGAATTTATGAGCTTCGCGCTTTGCGATGCCTTGGCAGTATTGCAAATAGCGCGAGTGTACGAAAGAAGCTCGGCGCAGTTCATTTTAAGTTGTAGTTTGGAAAATGGCTGGTTGCACACGACCATAACCAATCAAAGCGGAAAGGTTTTCAAGCATACTGAAAAAATCGACTATACGGCCGAGTTGCGCAGAAAAACTGTAAAATCAGCTGTAAAGCTGTTGATGAATAATTATATTACCAGTTTAGACAAATGGGGAATACTGCGCGGTGTCCGTCCAACCAAGCTCGCGGCAGCGCTGATCAAGCAACACGGTATTACCGGAGCGGCAAGGATATTGGCTCAAGATTGCCTGCTTAATGAACAGTCGCTAGAGTTACTGCTGGAAGTCACGCAAAATGAATCCGCTTACTTGCGCCAATTACAACTGGACAGAAATGCCGCGGTTGTGTACATCGGCGTGCCTTTTTGTCCTACCCGTTGTTCTTATTGCTCGTTTACATCGTTTCCAGTTCCGGATAATAATGTTATCCAGGAATATGTACAGGCGGTGTATAGTGAACTGGAGACGGTTGCAAAAATTGTGCGGCAAGTCGGAAAAAAAATAGTTTCGTTGTATATAGGCGGTGGTACTCCGGTAAGTTTGCCGGTGCGATATTTTGCAGCATTATTGCAGAGCGTGCGCGAATGGTTTCCCGACGTCGCGGAGTTTACAGTTGAGTGCGGGCGGCCGGAATTAATAACCAGCGCTGTTTTGGCCGCGCTAAACGCAGCTACAGTATCGCGGATTTGCATAAATCCGCAGTCGCTTAATGATCAAACATTGGCGCGCATTGGTCGCACTCACAGCGCTAAAAGCGTGTATGATGCTTTTAAGTTAACCCGGGAAAATTTTCGTGGTGCGATAAACATGGATACTATTGCCGGTTTAAGCGGGGAGACGGTTGCTGAATTTGCTGATACGCTCGACAATGTTATCGCCTTGCAGCCGGAAAACATTACGGTACATTCGCTGGCGCTGAAGCGTGGATCGGCGTTATCAACCGCCGGAACATTGACGGAACGGAAGCCAGTAGAACAGATGTTGCGCTATGCATATTCAATGTGTAAAAAGCACGACTATTCTCCGTATTATCTATATCGCCAAAAAAACAGTATTGGCGAGAACGTTGGCTATTGTTTAAGTGATTGTCAATGTTTGTACAATATCATGATTATTGAAGAACAACATGCAGTTTTTGGAATCGGACCGGGTGCGGCTACAAAAGCGGTTTTTGACAAAGACTTGAAAAGTGTATATAATCCCAAGGATTATCAAGTTTATATTGCGCATGTTAATGAATATAATCTAAAAAAACAGCGTTTGTTTGAGCAAATGTGAAATTAAATGGAAGCAGGGAATAAATATGCAAATTCTCGCACCGCGCGGCACAAAGGATATTTTGCCGGCTGAAACTGCCCAATGGCAGTATGTAGAAAGTGTTGTTCGCGAAATCTGTGAATTGTTCGGCTATGGCGAAATACGATTACCGATTTTTGAACAAAGCGAATTGTTTGCCCGGGGAATTGGCGATGCAACCGACATCGTACAAAAGGAAATGTATACGTTCAAGGACCGTGGTGAACGATTGCTAACCCTCCGCCCGGAATTCACAGCCGGTGTGGTACGGGCATATTTGGAACATAAAATGTACGGTTGGCAACAGCCGGTCAAACTGTTTTATTACGGACCGTTGTTTCGTTATGAGCGTCCGCAAGCCGGCAGGCAGCGGCAGTTTAATCAATTTGGCGTGGAAGCATTTGGTTCGAGTGATCCGGCGCTGGATGTTGAAATTATCGCATTGGCATGCGAGTTTTTAAGGAAAATCGGATTGACTGAATTGACGGTGGAAATAAATTCAATTGGTTGCCGGGCCTGCCGTCCGGATTTTCGCACTAAGTTGCAAGAATATTTCAAACCGCGACTAATGGAAATGTGCGGTGATTGTCAATCGCGGTTTGAAACAAACCCGCTGAGAATACTGGATTGCAAAAATGAAAAATGTGCGGTCATCGCTACGGACGCGCCGCAAAACAGCGCTTGTCTGTGCGCTGAGTGCGCTACGCATTTTGCTGCAGTGCAAGAAATTCTTGCGGATCTAAACTTAAATATTGTCGTCAACCCGCGCTTGGTTCGCGGATTGGATTACTATACCAAAACAGTATTTGAAATAAAATGTAATGAACTTGGAGCGCAGAGCAGTGTCTGCGGCGGCGGGCGTTACGATAACTTAGTCGAGGAATTTGAGGGGATGCCAACGCCGGCAGTCGGTGTAGCTTTTGGACTGGAGCGGGTCATAATCATTTTGCAAAAACTAGGATTGCTGGCTGAGCAGTTAGAAGAAAGAAATGTAAAAGTTTTTGTGGCGGCGCTTGGAACGGCGGCGCGAGCCCCGGCAGCAAAGTTGGTAAACGATTTGCGGCAACGCGGCGTTGTTTGCGAAATGGATTATATGGGACGCAGTGTCAAGGCTCAGTTCAAATATGCCGGCAAGTTGAACGTCCGCTATGTAGCAGTCATCGGTGACCAAGAACTGCTGGACAAGACGGTGACGATAAAAAATATGACCGATAGCAGCCAGATGGTTATGTCATATCTTAAGGCTGTAGAAATTTTGGAGGGTGAATAATGGAAACGATGATTGGATTGCGCCGCACTCATGCCGGCGGATTGTTAACCAGCGCGGATGCCGGAACTGAAGTAGTGCTGTGCGGATGGGCCAGCCGGCGCCGCGATCATGGCGGGTTGATTTTTGTCGACATCCGCGACCGGGAGGGAATTGCCCAAATAGTATTTTCACCGGATATTGATGAAACGGCATTTAAAAAAGCTGAATCTATTCGAAACGAGTACGTGTTGTGCGTGCGCGGCGTCGTGCGGATGCGTAGTATTGACGCGGTAAATCCCAATATTGCATCTGGTGAAATTGAAGTGGAAGGCTTAGAACTGCGGATATTAAATGCTGCCAAAAATCCGCCGTTTTACATCCAGGATAATATTGACTGCGATGAGCAGTTGCGCCTGAAATATCGCTACTTGGATTTACGCCGTCCGGAAATGCAGGCCTGTTTCCGCTTGCGTCATAAAGTTACGATGGCGATGCGTAAATTTCTCGATCAACAAGGCTTTTTTGAATTAGAAACGCCCATTCTTTGTAAAAGCACCCCCGAGGGCGCGCGTGATTACCTGGTTCCCAGCCGCGTACAACCAGGGAAATTCTTTGCGTTGCCGCAATCGCCGCAAATATTCAAACAGTTATTTATGGTCGCCGGTATGGAACGCTATTATCAAATCGCCCGTTGTTTCCGCGATGAAGATTTGCGGGCTGACCGCCAACCGGAATTCACCCAGTTAGATATTGAGATGTCGTTTATTGATCAAGAGCAGATTTTGGAAATGATGGAAGAGCTGACGGCGTATGTGTTCAAAGATGCGATGAATGTTGACGTGCCGCGTCCGTTCCGCCGGATGCCGTATTTTGAAGCAATGAATAAATACGGTTCGGATAAACCGGATTTGCGCTTTGGAATGCCGCTGGTGGATATTTCCGATTGCGTGAACGGTTCGGATTTTAAGGTTTACAACGATGTTATTGCCGGTGGCGGTGTAGTCAAGTGTATCAACGTTAAAGGCTATGCAGACATCCCCCGCCGTGAACTGGATGGCTTGGTCGATTTTATTCGTCAATACGGCGCTAAGGGCATGACCTGGATGAATTACGCCGAGGGAGGTATCCGTTCGGCAATTACCAAATTTTTCAGTGAAGAAATTATTGCCAGGATTACCGAAACGACTCAAGCCGAGCCTAATGACGCGCTGTTGATAATTGCCGGTGACTTAGATGTAGTGAACACCGCTCTTGGAGCATTGCGCATTGAAATGGCGAAGCGCCGCAATCTTATTGATGAAAATGTCTTTAATTTCTTGTGGGTCGTGGATTTCCCGATGTTTGAATACGATTCCGAAAGTAAGCGTTATGCGGCGATGCATCATATGTTTACTTCCCCCAAAGAAAATGATTTGCAATATTTAGACAGCGATCCGGCGCGGATCATGGCTAATGCCTATGATTTGGTGTTAAACGGCTGCGAACTGGGCGGCGGCAGTATTCGTATCTATAACCGCGACATCCAAAACAAGGTGTTCAACGCCGTCGGCATGACTGACGAACAAGCCTATGAAAAGTTTGGCTATATGCTCGATGCCTTTGAATACGGCGCCCCGCCGCACGGCGGAATTGCCTTTGGTATCGACCGGATGATCATGCTGATGGCCAAACGTAGCAGCATCCGCGATGTAATCGCCTTCCCGAAAACCCAGTCAGCTACCGACCTGATGCTGAACTGTCCGGCGGATGTCGATGATAAGCAATTACGGGAATTGTATATCAAATCGACTACCGTTAAAGTCGAAAGTAAATAATTATCCGCCTGCCGGAATTTTCGATAAACGTAAAATTAATATAGCACAGCGATTATTAAAAACCGTGGGAAACTGCGGTTTTTTTATATGCCATGACTGCGGTATTGTACAAAACAAATACGGTTTGATGCCATTGGTAAAAGCGGTAAATATTAAATGCCTTAAACAAGAGCATTGCCAGAAATTTGCCGTTTTTCTCAAAAAACCATTTTTGATTAGTTGACTTCACATAATCGACTATATTTGATTAACACACTGCTTATAATCTGCTATAATTGCTTTGAGGTATTTATTATGCTGCAAACAATTCTTCAAAGAATAAATCATTGGTGGCGCACCGGCGCTGTAAATCAAATATACTTGCCGGCAAGCGTTCGTTCGGAATTAACAGAAGTGCTCAGCGCATTACAAAAGCGAAGAATTTTGGCAATAATCGGCCCGCGCCGCACCGGTAAATCCACCTTAATAATGCAGAGTATCGATCATTTGCTGAAGTCCGGTGTTGATTGTAAACGAATTTTATTGTTTGGCGGCGATGAACAGCGGCTGTTTGTGGATAAAGCCGACATCTTTACGATAATTGAAGAATATCTGCGCGAAACCGTCGGCGAATCCGTGGAAGCTTTATCGGAGCGTATCTATATATTTATTGACGAAATCCACTTTTGCGCTGATTGGCAGATTATTTTAAAAAACTACTATGACAAACTATACAATATCAAATTTATCGTCAGCGGTTCGTCGTCGGCGCATTTATTTGATAATGCCCGTGAATCCCTGCTCGGGCGGATTGAATATCTGCATGTCTTGCCGCTTAGCTTTTCGCAATTTTTGCAATTCAACAATAGTTTGCGCGGTCAAAGTACAGCGATATTATTCAACGAAACCAAACACTCCGTAATCACTAACCCGGTGGAGTTCTATGAAGAAATACGCAAAGATTATTACGCTGTCGTTATAGATAACAGTTATCAGCGCCTATTGAAAGAGTATTTTATCGGCGGTGGCTATCCGGAATATTTTTGTCATGACAATTTGCTTGTATGGCAAAAGCAACTGCGCGAGGACACTATCATGCAAGGGCTATATCGCGATGTTGTAAGCGTTTTTGGCGTTAAGAATCCGGAAATTCTAGAGCGGTTGTTGGGTTTTGTCGCAGACAATCAAGGACAGGCATTTTCTTTCGCTAGTTTAGCGCAAACAATTGGCGTAGAAGCGGCGACGGCGTCAAGTTATGTTGATTATCTTGACAAAGCATTCTTGTTAACAGCCTTGGAGAATTATTCAGGAAACTTTGGAAAAACACTGCGAAAAAACAAGAAACTTTTTGTACTGGACAACGGCATTAGAAATTCACTGTTGTCCCAATCCGAAATCGATGCTACTACTGAAGGAGCTTTGGCTGAAAGCTGCGTTGTTCAAGATCTATGCAAATTTGCCCGTGTTAATATCGGTTCGGTATATTATTGGCGTGACAACAAAATCGAAGTGGATGCGATTTTAAAATTTGCCAACAACATTATTCCGATTGAGGTGAAATACCGAAACAGTATTGACAAAAAAAGTTCTGCCGGTATCAAGACCTTCACCGCAAAATTCGAATGCAATCAAGGTATTATCGTCAGCAAAAATATTCTGGCGTTGGAAAATGATATATTGACCGTCCCGCTGTGGGTATTTGCATTAGCAGTGCACTAGTCGTCAAAAGACAAAAAGCCGATAATTCGAAAATTACAACGAATTATCGGCTTTTTACATTGGTTGTCAGTCGGTGATGCCGACACGGTTCTTGCATAATGTTTAAAAAATGTTTCACGTGAAACATTTTTTAAATTACCAAAAAGAAGTTTGTCTATAAACGGTGATGCCGATGTGCTTGAAAAGCTTTTAGTTGCAAAAGTAATTTGCTGATGGTATAGTTACATGTAACAAGCAAAAAGAGGTAATAATATGACTACTACTGCAAGAGTTCAACGCCACCGTGATAAATTGCGCGCTGCGGGGTTGCGCCCAATTCAATTATGGGTCCCTGACACTAAAAATCCCGCCTTCATCGAGGAATGTCGCAGACAGTCCCGATTATTAAAGAATGACCCACAAGAAAAAGAAGTCACTGAATGGATTGAGTCAGCATTTGACGATGCCGGGTGGGAAGCTTGAAACGCGGTGACATTGTGATTGTAGCAACGCAGGGTGATTTTGGAAAGCCTCGCCCGGCGTTAGTCGTTCAAGCCGATTGTTTTGATGAACATCCTACGGTTGTAATATTGCTGTTGACTAGCGATTTGCGGGAACTACCGATTTGCCGAGTCGATGTCAAGCCAACTGCCGAGAACGGATTGACGAAACATTCGAACGTGATGGTGGACAAGATTGTTACGGTTATGCGCGAAAAGATCGGGGCAGTAGTGGGCTCTATTGATAAAAAAACCATGTTCGAAATCGACAATAGACTGGCAGTACTCTTAGGAATTGCTCAGTAATCGATACTTTTTATGAAATTTCACTTCCCCGCGATGTTATCCGCCTCTTCCTGTCCGATAAAGCCGTTTTTCAACATCGCGGCGATAACAATTTGCTGGCGGCGTTTGGAGGCTTGCGGATCGACTATCGGGTTATAAATTGACGGACCGTTGGGAATGCCGGCGAGTGTAGTCATCTCGCGGAGGTTTAAATCCTGCAAATTTTTGTGATAGTATTTTTTGGCGGCGGCGGCGACTCCGTAGGTGTTTTCGCCAAAGTAGATGGTATTTAGATAAAGTTCGAGAATTTTATCTTTGCCAAGCTGAGTTTCGATACTGACAGCAAAACCGGCTTCCCAGGCCTTGCGGGTAAAAGACTGTTCGTTGGACAAAAACAGCGTCCGCGCCAGTTGCTGGGTGATGGTGCTGCCGCCTTCGCTGATTTCGCCGTTTTGGATATTTACTAATGTAGCCCGCAAGATGCCCTCGAGGTCGATACCGGGATGATCATAAAACTTGCGATCCTCGACTGCAATCACCGCTTGACGAAGCGGTAACGGGATGTCGGCTAAATTAACATAGCCTGGTTGTCCGGCCAGTTCCGCGCTGATGGCTTTTATGTGCGTCAAATTACGCGCTTTTTCAGAGGCCGATTCAAAATGGTTGGTGGAACGGTTGGAAGGAGTGAAGTTATCCACTTTCCCAAAAAAAACGATAATCAAGTTTCCGGCGAAAAAGGCAATTAACGCCAACAGTCCGAGAACCAGTACCCGTCTTAAAAACTTCATATCATTGCCCGGAATGGTGGTTGCGGTCGGCGTGGCGTGAACGCTTCTTGCGCTTTTCCTTTTTGCGCCAATAGAACATAATTAATGCGCCGACAGCGCTAAAAATCAAAATGTATATTATGAAATCGCTTAAATCTTTTACCAAAGCCAGCATTTGTTGCCAATTATTGCCAAATGTATATGATACATATAACGCTGCCGTTGTCCAAACTGCGATGCCGATGGCAGTTAATACCGAGAAAACGTAAATATTCAAATCAAAAATTCCGGCGACGATGCTGATTTTGGTGCGCAGAACCGGAATCTGCCGCCAGGGAATAATCAGAATCGGACCAAACCGTTCAAACCACTCGGAAAATTTGTCGAACCGTCTTGGTGTCAAGCGGATGTAATGACCATAACGATATACCAGAGGTCGGCCGCCCCGGCGGAATACACAGTAAATAAAGAACGAACCGCAAAAACTGCCGGCCCAGGCTGAAAAAGCTGTCGGCAAAAACGTCAGCGTTCCTTTGAAAACCAGGAAACCGGCAAAGCCGAGAATGAGTTCGCTTACTAACGGAATACACATACCTTCAATAAAAGTACAGATGAAGATTGCCAAATAACCGAACTTTTCAATATTGCTCAATAAAAACTCTTGCATAAATCTCCCAAACATTCTAAATGCCAATGCTATTATCATAAGAAAAATCAAACATCATTATAACCGCAGCAGGAGATATTTTAAAGAAAAAAGCAACGCTTCAAGGTTGAAGCGTTGCCCGGATTGGTTCAGTTTATAGCGCCTTAGTCGATTCAAGAGCAATTTCGATCATTTGTTGTAAAGAATTTTGCCGATCATCAGCGCTCATTGATTCGTGAGTTACTAAACTGTCGGAAATAGTGCAGATGCAGAGCGCGCGGCGATTGTGTTTTGCTGCTAAAGTATACAAACCGGCTGCTTCCATTTCGACTGCCATAACTCCATGATTCGCCCAAATTATGTATTCTTCAGGGTCATCATTGTAAAAGGTATCGGCGGACATTATTTGACCGACGCGAACAGAAAGGTTTTTACTCATCGCGGCATTATAGGCGTTGTTTAGTAATGTAAAATCCGCAGTCGGACAATAAGTCATGCCGCGAAAACGAATGTTGTTGATGGCGCTGTCGTGAGCTGCCGACATTCCGAGGACAATGTCGCGAACTTTAACATCGGCGCGTAACGAACCGGCAGTGCCGATACGAATCAGGTTTTGACAACCATAGGTAGTGATTAACTCATTAACATATATTGATATTGATGGAATACCCATGCCAGTTCCTTGAACAGAAACTCTCCGACCTTGATAATAACCGGTATAGCCAAACATGTTGCGAACTTTGTTATATTGAACGACATCAGTCAAATAGGTTTCAGCAATAAGTTTCGCGCGAAGGGGGTCGCCTGGTAAAAGAATAGTTTCGGCAATGTCGCCAATGTTTGCGCCAATATGTGGTGTTCCCATAGGTTATCACTCTCCTTAAATAGTTTACAATCTAATTATAGTACAGCTTCATGGTATAGTAAATAATTTTTGAATAATAATCTGGCGCTGTAGTAATGTTTTGATAATACTTTGACAAAGATAATATTTTGGTGTATCATAACCTGAGTTTTTATATATTATGGAGGAAAAATGGGTTCGTTAGAGCAAATGTTTAGTATGTCCTGGCCGATATTGTTGATGATAGTGATTTTCTACTTCATCTTATATCGTCCGCAAAAGAAACAGCAAAAAAAACGCGCATCGTTGTTGGATACTTTGAAAAAGGGCGATCGGGTTGTTACTATCGGCGGTGTATATGGTAAGATTGTGGCTATGGCACAAGATACAGTTACATTGCAAATAGCTGAGAAGATTGAAGTGAAATTTGCCCGTTCGGCAATCAGTCGTCATCAAAATCAAGATAACGACGAGAGCGGCGCGGCGCCAGAGCAGTTGAACGAAAGTTCTGCTAACTAAAACAAACAGACATCGGCTTAGCCGGTGTTTTTTTGTTGTCCATAAGCGTTTTGTTTTCCGAAGCAATCTGATATAATGTTTGAAAGTTTAGCGAATTATTTGTCAGTCATTGAAAGGGTCAGATTATTTATGAAAAAACTGTTAGCGCTATCTATTTTGGTAATTTTCCTGGCGGTCATGTTGTCTGGTTGTTCGTTTTCCAAATCGGACAAGGTTATTTTACGTTGGGCAATACCTGATGATCCCGAGTCGCTTAATCCGCAAAAAATGGCCTCGACGTATACGCTGAGCGTTGCCGACCAACTATATGAAGGCCTCACTTCGGTAGCCAAGGACAACGTCATTGTGCCGGCCGGCGCGGAAAAGTGGGATGTGTCCGCTGACCGGTTGACTTACAAATTCTATTTGCGCAAGGATGCCAAATGGTCTAACGGCGCACCGGTAGTCGCCGAAGATTATGTGTACTCATGGAGCTGTGGTGTCGATCCTAAGTACGCGTCCGAGTCGGCATATATGTTATATTTTATCAAGAACGGCGAGCGTTTTAATCAAGGAAAATGTAACGTAACAGAATTTGGTGTTAAAGCGCTGGACCAATACACATTGGAAGTCAAACTTGAACACCCCTGTGAATTCTTTTTGCACCTGACCGCATTTCACGCGTATTTTCCGATAAACAAGAAAAATGCCGAGAGCAATTCGAATTGGGCTGGTTCGGCAAACACGATTAGCTGTAATGGTCCGTTCAAAATTATCAGTTGGGATCGAAATTCAAAAATGGTGCTCTTGAAAAACGAGTATTATTGGGATAAAGCCAAAGTCAAACTCAGTGAAATTGATGTCTACATGGTTGATAAAGACTCTACGGCAATGTCGATGATGGAAAATGGACAATTAGATATTTCCGATACGCTTCCGCCGGACACTGAATACAAGCGGTTGATTGATGCTGGGAAACTCAAATTTTATCCATTTATGAATACCAATTACTTGGCGTTCAATGTACACAAGAAACCGCTAAACGATGCCCGTGTTCGGAGAGCGTTATCATACTCGATAGATGGCGCGGCTTTGCTGCAAGATGCCAAAGCATCGGGCGCGTCTAAAGAGGCCAACGCCTGGGTGCCGTATGGAATTCCGGACGCTGCTGCGGATAGTGATTTCCGGGTAACGGGTGGGGCGCTGTTTAAGTATGACCCGATGCTAGCTAAAAAATTGTTAGCAGAAGCCGGTTATCCGGATGGTAAAGACTTTCCTGAACTAACATTTTTATTTGGCAGCAGCGCCGGAAAAAGCAAGTATGGCGAGATGATCCAGGAAATGTACAAAAAAACGCTTGGCATCAAGGTCAAGCTGGTCGGTCAAGAGTGGAAAGTATATAACAAAAGCCGTGATGATTTGCAGTTTGACATCTGCACCAACAGTTGGGTGGGCGATTATCTCGACCCGATGACCTATATGTCGGTATTGTTGACTAGTAGCGATACAAACAATATCCCGCGTTGGTCAAACGCCAAATATGACAGTTTGATTTTAAAGGCTCAAGACACTATCGACAACGATGAGCGGATGAAGCTGATGCACGCCGGTGAAAAAATAATTTTTGAAGATATGCCGATTATGCCCTACGCTTTTTCGATGAACAGGGTCATGGACAGTGGCAGCGTCCGCAACGTTATTCGCGACGCTTCAGGAAAAACGCTGATGAAAGAAGCCTATAAGGAGTGAGTTTTGCTATACCAAGTCGAGGCTGCGCCTGATGTAGAATATGAAATGTTATTCGTTGACTACTGGATTAACAAAACTGCTAACCCCGATGCCGTTTTGCTAACTGAAGCGGAGATTGCAGGGTTTAATAAATCTTTGCTTCAAAGCATCCCCGCGCACATGGTGGATATTTTTAGCGCGGGGCCACAAATTAGCGCTGAAAAACTCCGAAATTTGTTAAATCGTTATGATGCAGTGATTAACCAAAAACTATTTATCGATGGAGCGCTTGCCGATGAAGCTACTTTGGCTGAAATCCGGTCATCAAATAACTCCGAAAACATTTCCGGATTAACTAACATTCGTTATGCACTAGCTACTGAACGGTGTAATATTCGTTCGTTTCCAACCAATAAATTTGCTGGTAGGGAATTGAGTGACTTCCCGCTTATTGATAGATTTCAAGAAACCCATATTGAACCGGGGCAACCGCTGTTGGTTTATCATGAAAGCGCCGATGGCTCGTGGGTTTTTGTCCAAATATTCAATTACTGCGGCTGGGTGGAAAAAGCCAAGGTAGCATTTTTTGAGCCAGAGGTTTGGCGCGAATACTGTAACCACTACCAAAACAAATTTATCGTTGTAAACGGTAAGCGGTTGTATATTGCTGAAAATTATTGTCATCCGCACCCCAAACTACTATTTTCGATGGGTGCCCAACTGCCGCTTTGGTATGGCAGTCAAGTACAAATTGTTGACAAGCAAAATATTTGTGGCTCGTATGTCGTCGCGATGCCGCGCCGGAAAGCCGACGGGAGTGGTCAGATTTTGCCGTTGCTCATTCCGCTAGGCAGCGAAATCACAGTCGGACGATTTCCCTATACTTTAGCCAATTTATTGCGACAAGTTTTCAAATTGCAAGGTGAGCGCTACGGTTGGGGTGGTTTGTTTGAAAGCTGGGATTGTTCAGGTTTGATAATAGCAGCCTACTCGGTTTTTGGTTTAAATTTACCACGCAATTGCGCTATTGATGAACAACCAATGGCATTAAAACGAAGGCTGGACTTTTCAGAAAAAGATGATATAATAAGTAAATCGCAAATGCTGATGGCTATCAATTCGGGCGGACTGGTGTTCTCGCCCGGACATGTGATGATGTATCTTGGTGTGGTTAGCGACAAGCACTACGTTATCCATTCGACTAGCGGTGGCTGTGATTCACGAGGGAATACATTAAACTGTGTTCTGGTTGCTAACATGCACGAACACTCGTCTGCAAAACGGCTACGGCTGATTGAACAAGTGTATGCAGCTGGCAATTTTCAATAAGGAATAGAACAAAACATAATTAACAGTATAAGGAGATTATCATGGACAAGGAACTTCAATATCAATTTAACAAGCAAATCAATGCGGAAATTTACTCGGCATATTTGTATCTGGCGATGGCAACCGCAGTTGCCCGATTAGGATTAGCCGGAGCATCCCATTGGCTGACGCAACAGTATTACGAGGAAATGACTCATGCTCGAAAAATGATCGAGTATGTAACTGCGCGGGCTGGCGAGGTGCGATTTTACACTGTAGATGCGCCAAAAGAACAGTTTGGTACGATTGTAGATGTTTTTAACGAAGTGCTTGAACACGAGCAACACATTACCCGCCGGATAGTGGAATTGGTAGGTGAAGCTGAATACGCTGCCGATGCTGACGCTCAGACATTTTTACAGTGGTTTGTTAAAGAGCAACAGGAAGAAGAAGAAACTGCTGCCAAAGTGGTAGCTTATTTTGTTGACGCAGCTGACGATCAAGCAAAAATCGCGATAGTTGATGCTCAGCTTGGTCAACGAAACTAAATTTCACAAACAAAATATATATTCACAAAATATTCTTGACTTATATCAGCATTGTGTTTACAATAATGCGTGCGACATTTTGTCGTTGTTTCCACTAGCCCCGGGAATGACGCAAAAATATAAGGACTCATTAAGTATTTGGAAGGAAGAGACTATGAAATCATTCATGGCGAATAGCGCTACAGTAGAACGTAAATGGTTCGTCGTCGATGCGGATGGCAAAACACTTGGCCGCTTAGCTGTTGAAGTAGCAAAAATACTTCGCGGAAAACACAAACCGACATTTACGCCACATGTTGACTGCGGCGATCATGTAATAATTGTAAACGCAGAGAAAATCAAAACAACCGGAAACAAATTGCTGCAAAAAACATATTTTCGTCACTCAGGATATGTTGGCGGAACTACTTTTGTAACTTTAGGAAAAATGTTGGCAACTCATCCGGGCAGAGTCGTTGAGATGGCAGTAAAAGGTATGTTGCCTAAAAACACACTCGGTCGCCAAATGTACCGCAAGCTAAATGTATATGTTGGTCCGAACCATCCGCACCAGGCGCAACAACCGGAAGAGCTTACGCTCAATATTAGATAAGGCGGAGTAGGAGGAATATAATGTCGAGTATAGAATTTTATGGCACCGGCAGAAGAAAGACTTCTGTTGCCCGCGTTCGAATATTGCCGGGAACTGGCAATATTGTTGTAAACGGTAAGGAATTTGATGAATATTTTCCGTTGAAAACATTGCGGCTGATCATTCGGCAACCGCTGGAGCTGACACAAACCACCGATAAGTTTGACATAAAGTTAAATGTTTCCGGTGGCGGATTGTCAGGTCAAGCCGGAGCAGTGCGTCATGGTATTTCCCGGGCATTACTGCATGTTGACGGCGATTATCGCTTGCCACTAAAAAAAGCTGGTTTCTTAACACGCGATCCGCGTGAAAAGGAACGACGCAAGTATGGTTTGAAAAAAGCTCGTAAAGCTAGTCAGTTTTCAAAACGCTAGAATATTATTCAAGGCACGATTTTTCGTGCCTTTTTCTTTTGCGAAGCTAATACTTCACTGTAAGAGGTCGTTATGAGTTACCTAATTGGGACGCTGGCAACATTGCTCGTTGTAATTTTATTGGTATTGGGCTACTGGAAATATACCATCGCTTCACTAGTTCTTTTTGCAATAATCGGCAGCCCGTTCATCTGGAAAGCTCGGGCGATGGCAACCGGGAAAAACAAAGTTCGTTTGGTATTGGGTTCGGTACTGTTGTTGATTATTTTTATTATAATTGTTTTCGCTGCCGCGCTAGTAATCAATTTTGGATTTTGGTATTTATTCAAACAGCATTGAGTAGAGGAAGGTGTCGTGCAATCATTGCTGACATTGAAGGTGTAAATGAATATTTCGCAATTTGAAAAAGTATTTTCGGCGCAGCGGAGCTATTTTGCGACTGGAGCCACCCGGTCGTTGGAGTTCCGTATCAAAATGCTCAAGCGGTTAAGTTGCTCGATACAAGAGTATGAACCGGCTTTGTTCAGGGCGTTAAAACTTGATTTGGGGAAACCGGAATTTGAAGCGTATGCGTCAGAAATTGGATTTGTTTTAGCCGATATCGATCATACTTTGGCGAAATTGCCCAAGTGGTACAAAGATAAATATGTCGCTTCGCCGTTGTTGCATTTTCCGGCACGAAGCAAAATCGTGTCCGAGCCGCTGGGTGTAACGTTGATTATCGGACCGTGGAATTATCCATTCCAATTAATCATGGCTCCGTTGATAGGCGCCATTGCCGCCGGTAATTGCGCGATTGTCAAACCGGCGAATATTTCGGCTAATGTCGCTGAAGTTATTAATGACTTGCTAGAACACACTTTTTCCAGTGAGTATATTGCTTGTTTTATGGGCGGTCGGGCTGTAAATACCGCGTTGCTCGAAAAGCCATTTGATTTGATATTCTACACCGGAAATCCGGAGGTCGGCAGAACGGTAATGGTGGCGGCCGCCAAGAACCTCACGCCGGTTGTTTTGGAGCTTGGCGGTAAAAGTCCTTGTATCATTGACCAAAAAGTTGACTTGGAGGTCGCTGTCAATCGGTTAGTTTGGGCTAAATTCTTTAACGCCGGGCAAACTTGCGTCGCTCCGGATTACGTTTACGTCCATCACGCCATAAAGACTGAATTTCTGGAAAAAGTAACAAAAAGAATTTTGAACGTATACGGCGCCGATTCGCAGCAATCTGAATCACTGGGAAGAATAGTAAATGATAAACATTTCGAACGGCTATGCACTTATTTTGCCAGCGGGAAAATAGTGACCGGCGGGGTATGCGACTCATCTACCCGGTTTATTCCCCCCACGGTAATCGATAATGTCGACTGGCAATCGAAAATCATGCAAGAGGAAATATTTGGACCGATAATGCCGGTGTTGGAATACGAAAATATTGATGAATGTATCTTGGCAATAAATTCTAATCCCAAGCCGCTGGCGTTGTATCTATTTAGCAAAGATAAGAAGTTAGTAAATAAAATAATTGAGAGCACTTCTAGCGGCGGAGTTTGTGTTAATGATTGCATTGTCCACATGGCGACTAGGAATTTGCCGTTTGGTGGAGTAGGTAACAGCGGTTTGGGAAAATATCACGGGCAGTACAGCTTTGAATGTTTTAGTCAAAAAAAGGCCGTTATGATTCGCTCGACGTGGTTGGACATTCCCCTACGCTACGCGCCTTACCCTAAATTAAACAAAATGCTAAAATTACTGATTAGATATTTAGGATAGCCTTGAATAATGTGAGTACAAGCGGTACAATTAGGGTGTAGCTTTGCCAGACAAACACTTTTTAACTTAGACACTGCTTTTCCAGGAGGTTGTATGAAAAAGTTGGCTTTATTAATAATATTGGTTTTTGTTGCGTTTTCGGCAACTTGTTTTGCGGACGTGAATTGGAATGAAGATGTTGTCTCGGCAGACGGTTATGGAATACCACCGCAGAATACTGTCAATCCGGCGCAAGCTAATATTATGGCGCGCCGTGCCGCGGTTGTCGATGGTCAAAGAAACTTGCTAGAACAAATTAAGGGTGTTAGTTTAGATGCCAACACTACTGTGCAAGATGCGATGGTTGTGAGCGATACTATTGTTACAAATGTGAATGGATTTCTTAAAGGGGCAAAGGTTGTAAAAGAAAACTGGACCCCGGAAGGCGCCTATCACGTCGTTTTGCAAGTGCGGTTATATGGCGAAAACAGTCTGGCAAAAGCGGTAATCCCTGCTAGCGGAATAAGTGGCGGGGCGAACCCCCAAGCAATACCTCGAGCTTCAGCCGGCATTAGCATCGGAGCGGTTACGGGCTTAGTTGTCGATTGTCGCGGACTGAACTTGGAGCGGGCTATGGCGCCGGCAATTTATGACGAAAACGACAGGATTATTTATTCCAGCCGCTATATCAGTAGTGATTTGTTAATCGCGAGCGGACTGTGTGATTATGATACCGTTGAAGATATGCATTCGCTAAGTTTTCGTGCCGGGACACAACCGCTTACGGTAAAGCCGTTAAAATTGCGTGATTTCAACCGCAATATCGTAGTCAGCGCCAAAGATGGCGAACTGATTCTCGCCGCTAATCAAAAGAATGAAATGCTCAAAAACACTAAAGTGGTTTTCTTGTCTGGGAAATAGCCAAAAATAAAAATCCTCGCGTAGCTAAAATTGCTGCACGAGGATTTTATTATTGCACTGAGTTGGAAATCAACTCTAACAATGATTTCGCCGATTTTTTCGGTCCGTCAAATTCCATTCCGGGGATGCCTAGTTGAGTGCGAAGTTGTCCAACGAAAATTCCGCATTCGAAAAATTTTGTGAAATATTTCAAGGCTAATGGTTCGTGCAGGTTGCGGTACTGGTCCGGACCAAAGACGTTGGCAAAATAGGCGTTAGTCATCCCGCTGAGGTTGGTAGTGCCTTTGCTCATGGCCTGTCCGGAACGGAAAACAGCAAGCGCTGCATCAATATCGTGAAAGCGCTCGAGCGCAGGTTTAATATCGTTTGTGGCTTCATAGTTATTGGCGTATAGCACAAAGTCAATTTGGTGTGCGGCGACAATATCTTCGATGGTAGCAACCGGGTAAATCACCCGGGCGTTAGTTTGCGTGGGGTTCATGATTATGGCGCGGTCCATTTTCCCGTATATATAGCCAGGCCGCAAATCATCAATTCGTAAAAAAGCGCCGATTTCGGTTCCATAACCAACCACCATGTTCTCTTGCAATTCCAGCGAACCCATATCGTCGGCAATTATTTGCATAGAATTTATCGACTGTCCACCAATTTCGCGAATGGCCTCGATAGTTTCCGATTTTCCCGTTCCGGTATCGCCCATTAGCAATACCGTTTTCTTTTTGCCCTTATAAGCTATTTTTATTAGCGCGCCGTGAAACGGTAACATCCCTATTTTCATTGCGTGAATGTTGTGCAGGGTTAGCACCATTTTTTTTAAATAACCAAAGTAGCCGAACTCGTCTTTGTTTGGACAAGCGCCTACTAGTATATCGTTGGCAATGTCATCGAAAAACACGGTCGGATGAGCGCTGAATTTGTACAACGAATCACCGGGAACGCCATACATATAAATCGCCACTGGTTTAGCGGTCAGGTCTTCATCGCCCGCTAATTCAAATAAATTGCAGAGTGACATGCCCAATTCGAAAAAGTTTTCGTGAAAATAAATCAACACAATCTGCTTGCCGACCTTGGCCGGGAAGCACAACCATTCGCCGGGGTTGATTTCGTCTAAAGGTAGCGGATTACTCGAAACCTGTTCAAATTTCCCTTTACGTTTATTGTTGGGCTGATTAACTATAAGCGGCGGTGACAGCAATATTTGTCGAATAACCAATACATTTTTCAATTTTGCGTATTTTGCCGGCAACCGCACTACGTTAGGAATGGCAATGACCGAGACTTCGGCCCCGGCTACGATTTGTCGGTAAACACGCGGCGGCCGGCAATTGATGTTCTCTAACAAAGTACGGTAAGTGCCGCGAATCAGGTGGTTAAGCTGTTCTACAGTGGACATGAATGTTCGATAAGGGCGTTGATCCAGAGTATCATTTTCTGAATCGCAAATAATATAGCGGTTATAACTACGCCAATAATCGTAAACGTACATGACGAAATCGTTCAATGTTCGTTGATTGGAAACATATGCTTCGCAGTTACCCAGCAACTTAGCGGCATCATCGAAATGCAATTTATACAAATATTTGCAGAAACGTACAAAATGCCGCTGCCGTTCAATCGATTTATGCTCTCCGGAAAAAATCCCCAGCAACGGCGACTGACAAAGCGAAAGTTCATTTATACAAGATGCCAGCAATCGATGAAACAACTTACTAGATAACAGCTCATCGGCTGTTTCGAAAGTGCGGTATTTTATTTTGATTATTGCCTTATTAGCAACAAACTTGACATTTTCCATTTGCTCTCCTGTTGATATTAATGATCAATGGATGTAAACTCTAACTAATTATACTTTGTTTGTCAATGTAGTTGAGTATTGACACAGAGTATTGACACAGAGTTTTTTATTATTGCAAATGGCAGCTGATACAAGTATAATATCATAGTTAATTGCATTATTAATAAATTGACACGGCACACGGAGGTTAAATGAAAAAAGTTTCGCTAATATTAGCGCTATTCGCGGTAATCATAGGAGGGGTATATTTTTTTATGAATCAACAAGCTTCGGCAACAGAACAACAAGCCAAGACCCAAGAAATTAAAGTTGCGCTAGAAACCAGTCAAGGCACGATAATATTAAAACTTTATCCGGACATCGCGCCTAAAACCGTTGAAAATTTTGTCGGATTAGTAACTAAGGGTTATTATGACGGAACAGTTTTTCATCGGGTGATTAAAAGTTTTATGATTCAAGGCGGCGATCCGACTGCTACTGGTCGTGGTGGCCAGTCGCTATGGGGCGGAAAATTTGAAGATGAGTTTTCATCCAAAGTTAGTTTTGACAAGCCGGGAATTATTGCAATGGCCAACGCTGGTCCAAACACTAACGGCAGCCAATTTTTCATCACTACTGTACCTTGCCCGTGGCTGAACAATAAACATACCATTTTCGGTGAAGTTGTCAGCGGTTATGATGTCGTACAAAAAATCGACGGCTGTACTACTGCGTGGGGTGATAAACCGGTTGTCGATCAAAAAATCATCAAAGCTTATGTTGTGAAATAGTTTGTTAGCGATTTTTGCAAAAAAAAAGTTGACAATCTGGGGCTAATTGTTTTATAATACGCCTTGTCTCTATATGAGACGCAGCAAAACGGCCTCGTGGTGTAGTGGACTAACATGCCGCCCTGTCACGGCGGAGATCGAGGGTTCAAATCCCTTCGAGGTCGCCATTTTTTTGCCGCGGTAGCTCAGTCGGTAGAGCAGAGGACTGAAAATCCTCGTGTCGGCGGTTCGATCCCGCCCTGCGGCACCATTTAGATATGCGGAAGTAGCTCAGCGGTAGAGCATCGCCTTGCCAAGGCGAGGGTCGCGAGTTCGAATCTCGTCTTCCGCTCCAAAATTATCAGCATGGCGGCATAGCCAAGTGGTAAGGCAGAGGACTGCAAATCCTTTACCCCCAGTTCAAATCTGGGTGCCGCCTCCACAAAATGCCGGGGTGGCGGAACTGGCAGACGCAAGGGACTTAAAATCCCTCGGAGAGTAATCTCCGTACCGGTTCGATTCCGGTCCTCGGCACCAATTATGATTTTTTTACAATAAAGTAGAAGCGTCCGCTTCTCACCGTATGCGCAAACGTTTACGGTTAATATGACAGGTTATTTAGCGGACGTTTTGCGTCCGTTTTATTTTTTTTGAAAGAGGTGAAAACCATTAGCTCAAAAGATGATTTGAGAATCAACGAGAAAATCAGAGCCAGAGAGATCCGCTTAATCGGTCCCAATGGCGATGCCATGGGGGTAGTTAATACCGTTGATGCCCAGCGTGTTGCTAACGACAATCTGATGGATCTAGTCGAAATTTCCCCTAACGCCAGCCCGCCGGTCTGTAAGGTTATGGATTATGGCAAGTATCGTTACGAGCAGCATCGGCGTGTTAAGGATGCCAAGAAAAATCAAAAAGTAACGATATTGAAGGAAATAAAATTTCGTCCACGCATCGAGGATCACGACATGGAAACGAAATCAAAGCATGTCCGTGAATTTATTGAAGCCGGTGATAAAGTTAAATGCACTATCATGTTCCGCGGACGCGAATTGAGTCACCCGGAACTTGGTAGAAAAATTTTGACCAATGTGGCCGCGGCCATGAAAGACATCGCCAAGCTGGAACGCGAGCCAAAGCTTGAAGGTAAAAATATGATTATGATACTTTCGCCAATAACGAAATAACTGCAATTAGAATTGAAAAATACAAGGAGGACAAGTCATGCCTAAAATGAAAACACGTCGGGCGGCAGCTAAACGATTTCAGGTAACCGGAACAGGAAAATTTAAGCGTTCACAAGCATTTAAACGACATATTCTTGAAAAGAAAGCGCCGGGACGCAAACGTAGCCTTCGAAAAGCTGCTATGGTTTCTGCTTCTGACCACAAACGTGTCCAAAGAATGTTGCCTTACGCAAACTAAATCTTAAGGAGAATAAGTCATGCCAAGAGTTAAAAAAGGTGTTACAGCACATGCTAAACATAAAAAAATACTAAAACTTGCCAAAGGATACCGCGGTACGAAAAGCAAGTTGTTCCGCAAAGCCAATGAGACGGTAATGAAAGCGCTATATTATGCCAGACGCGACCGTCGGGCAAAGAAAGGCGAATTCCGAGCCTTGTGGATTACCCGTATTAATGCGGCTACCCGAATCAACGGAATGTCCTATAGCAAATTCATCAACGGTTTGAAAATTGCCGGCATAATCATGAATCGCAAAATGTTGTCGGATATTGCCATTAACGACGCAGCAGCATTCGCGAAACTTGTAGAAACTGCAAAACAAGCTCTTGCTTAAATTATTTCCGAGCGTATTCTACGCTCGGAAATTTTTTATTTATTTGCAGGAGTTTGCGGTTTAATGGCGAATTATAATAGCAAATCTTCTGGAGGTGGGTTATGGCTTTAGTTTCCGCAAAAGAGATATTGATTGAGTCACAGAAACATGGCTATGCAGTCGGCGCTTTTAATGTGTTTAACATTGAAACACTGAGCGCTGTTGTGGAAGTTGCCGAAGAATTAAAAAGCCCTGTTATCATCGGGGTTCCAGAGCGACTATTTAAATTTGTCGATGTGGAGATTTTGAGCGCTGCAATGGTGAAAGCCGCGCACAAGGCTCATGTCCCGGTAGCGTTGCATTTGGATCACGGTTTTAGCTACGAAGGAGTTATGAAAGCTTTGCGCTGGGGATTTACTTCAATCATGTACGATGGCTCTAATCTTTCCTTTGATGATAATATGCGTAAAACAAGAGAAATTCGCCGGATGGCTCACGCTTTAGGGGTAACTGTTGAAGCGGAATTGGATTATACCGATTGTTATTACAATCAAGAACCAGCTTTTTTTCAGCATTTAATCAGCAATGATAAAGTGCGCGAGTATTTGGATAAGACGAAAGTGGACAGTTTGGCAGTAACGTTTGGAAAACACGGACCGGCAGGCTATCAAATCGACTTGCAAGTTGATTACGACAAGCTGCTGAAATTGCGCGAAATTGCGAAAATTCCGCTTGTTTTACACGGCGCGCCAAAGTTGAAACCCGAAGAATACGCCTTAGCAATCAAAGCGGGTATTTCTAAAATCAACGTGCCGACGGATACTTCGTATGTAGAAATTGATGTCATAAAAAAGGAATTAGCCCAGCACCCGCACGCTAACCTCATACACTTAATGACGGCTGTAAAAAAAGGCGTTAAAGAGTCTGTAAAAAAATACATGTTGGCATTTAACAGTGTTTCGAAGATCAAGAAATTTTAATTTGTAAGCGTGAACATCACTATACATTAGCTTGTCAATTTATCGTTTTTAATCGAGGCTATTATGACGGAGACCATTATCAGCGTCCACAATACGTACATCAAAAGTATTGTTTTATTACAACTCAAAAAACAGCGTGATCGGCAACAATTGTTTGTGGTTGAAGGTTGGAAAAACATTTTTGAAGCCATTAGTTCGGGGTTCTTAGTTGAAGCGATTCTTGTTGATTCAACCAAACAGTTAAAGACTGAAGAAATACATTTGTTGAAAGAGGCAAAGACTAATTGGAGAATCATTAACGTCCCGAACACGATAATCCATAAGGTAGCCGACACTGTTTCTGCTCAGTCGTTACTTGCTGTAGTGAAATATCCAGCGTCTCAAAAACAACGGAGTGTTGCTGAGCAGTTCGTGGTGTTTTTGAACAACATTCAGGACCCGGGAAACTTTGGCGCGATAGTACGCACGGCTGTTGCTGCTGGTGCTGAAACAATTTATTGTGATGGTGGTTGCGCCGATCGGTTTTCGGCTAAGGTTATCAGGGCATCGGCAGGTACGATTTTTAAGTTGCCAATTGTAGTAGTGGAAAATGCGACAGATTTGATAGCAAGCTATAAACAAGCTGGCTTTTCCATTATCGGTACCGCCCTTTGTAAAGATTCGGTTTCATTATGGGATCTGGTTATTAATGACAGAAATATGGTTATTCTCGGAAACGAGGGCGTTGGAATTGCGCCTGAATTGCTGAAATTATGTGATGAAAAGGTTATAGTTCCCCTGCAAAACGGTGTTGAATCCCTAAATGTCGGAGCAGCAGCTGCAATAGTGTTGTTTGCAGTAGCAAATATTTGATTTGGCGGCAGAGTGCACTCTGCCGTTTTCTATTCCAATAACGGACAGCGTGTGTTAAAATGTAAGCTAAATTCATTGTTTTCAGGGGGTTCAATTGGTTTTGGAAGTTGTAACAGCCGGAGCGCCGATACTAAAGCAGATAGCTCAACAAATTAAGTTTGTCGGACGGCACGAACGAGCGTTGCTAAACGACATGGTTGATACTATGTACGCATCGGAAGGGGTGGGATTAGCAGCGCCGCAAATTGGCTTTTCAATGCGAATAATCGTTGTTGATGATGGCAATGGTTTGATTGAAATGGTTAATCCGGTGATTATAAAAGCCATTGGTAGCGTGATTGACGAAGAAGGTTGTTTAAGTTGTCCGGGCTTTACCGGACCGGTAAATAGAAGCGAGTTAATAACCGTCGAAGGGTTAGACAGAAACATGAAGAAAATTACGTTGGAATGCAGTGGATTGTTAGCGCGGATATTTCAACACGAAATTGATCACTTAGACGGGGTGTTGTTTACTGAAAAAGCAATTAGCCTAAAGCAATCCAGTCCGGAGGGGTAATTGAAAAAGCGATTGGTTTTTATGGGTACACCGGAGTTTGCCGTTCCGTGTTTGCAGGCGTTATTTGATAGCGGTCATGATATTGTCGGCGTATTCACGCAACCCGACCGTGCTCGCGGACGGGGAAAAAAAGTAGCTATTTCGCCGGTAAAAGAACGGGCGCTGTTGCTAGATGTTCCTGTGTTTCAACCGGAAAAACTACGCGATTACGACAGTCAAGCGCATTTACAAGCGCTAAATCCAGATATTATTGTTGTCGTTGCTTATGGACAAATATTGTCTCAAGCAATACTTGACATGCCTGCTTTCGGCTGTATAAATGTACACGCGTCGTTGTTGCCAAAATATCGGGGAGCCGCTCCGATTCACAGAGCGATAATTGACGGTGAAACACAAACGGGAATTGCAATAATGCTTATGGACACTGGAATAGACACCGGAGCTGTTTTGGCAACAAAAAAAATGGAAATCATGTATGGCGAAACAACTGGTGAGTTGCATGACCGGTTAATGAACGCAGGCGCAGAGTTGCTTGTTAATGCGTTGGAACAATGGTTTGCCGGAACGATAACCCCGCAACCTCAACCGCAAAGCGGCGTTACTTACGCGCAAAAAATTGACAAACTTACCGAGCGGATAGATTGGCGGCAATCGGCGCCAGCAGTTGCTAATCTAATTTTGGGACTGAATCCATGGCCGGGCGCGTTTACAGTATTGGGCGATAAAATAATTAAAATATGGCGGGCTGGCGTTTGTGATATCAAATTCACCGGAGCTCCCGGCGAAATCGTAGAAGTCAATCGTGGCGGAATATTCGTAATGTGTGGTGACGGCAGCATCGTAATCGATGAATTGCAATTTGCTGGCGCGACAAAGCAAAAGACCGCAGATTTTGTCAACAGCGGAAAAATTACGCGAGGTGAGCGTTTTGAATGAAGCGAAACCAAATGCTTTCGCCATTGTGTTTGCAGTTGTTTGCTCGCTGTTGATCGTTCTGTTGTTTTTTTTACTGTTTTTTACACGACAAGGTTTTGAGGCTGTAGATCACTCGATAGCTATTGGAGCGATGGTCATAACAATTGGACTTGCGCTATATATTGCCTTGTTAGCGGCAATTTTGTTTTTGCGAGCTGCTCGTATTCCTGTTCCTAAAATATTATTCCGACAGGCTTGGTCACTTATATCGTTGTTATTTCCTTTTATTATTAAAATTGGAAAAATCTTTGGCTATTCCCGGGAAATAACGATGCTGTCTTTTGTAGGTATTGCCAATAAACTAAATAGTCCGGCACAATTGGCTGTCCGACCGGATAAGATTTTGTTGATTTTGCCGCATTGCATTCAAATTGCCGATTGTAAAGTTCGAATTAATACTGATCCAAAAAGTTGTTTACGTTGCGGACGTTGCAAAATTGCCGAATTGTTGGCGTTGACAGAGCGGTATGGCGTAGAAATGGTTGTTGTGACCGGTGGCACGTTGGCGCGAAAGAAAATTCGCGATATTCGTCCTCAGGCTGTTTTAGCGGTAGCTTGTGAGCGGGATTTGACGGCAGGATTGCAGGATGTTTTCCCGTTGCCAACGATTGGAATTTTAAATAAACGACCGTACGGGCCGTGTTTCAACACCGATGTTGACGTTGCTGAAGTTGAAGCGCGACTAATTGAATTAATCGGCGGCGCAGCGCAGGGAGGCAAATCGAATGAATGCACGTGAAGCAGCACTGACTGTATTAAATGCGGTTACTATCGATGAAGCATACGCAAATATCGCTGTTGCTAAAATTTTGCGCGGCGGGCAGATTCTGGAAAAAGACCGGAAGCTGTTTGTCGAATTGGTATATGGTTCGGTAAAAGCGCTTGGGACACTGGACTGGATGATTGATCATTTTGTTGATAAAAAGAAAAAAATTGAACCGATAGTTAAAAATATTCTGCGGTTAGGCTACTATCAGCTGTTCTATTTGGATCGGGTGCCAGCTTCAGCAGCTTGCAATGAAGCAGTTAATTTGGCAAAAGAGTATTCCAACAGTGGAGCGGCCAATTTTGTGAATGCGGTAATGCGCGCGGCGGTACGCCAACCAGATAAAATTGTCTACCCGGTTCCAGCGACGCACCCGGTAAGATACCTTGCGCTAAAATATTTTCATCCGGTATGGTTGGTAAAACGCTGGATTGATCAGTTTGGTTTCGACCAAACGCAGCAACTGTGTGAGTTTGATAATACTAAAGCGCCAATATCGTTACGGGTAAACACATTAACCACGACTATCGATGTCGTCAACCGGCAATTAATCGCTGATGGCTATCAAGTTACACTGTCAAAATGGTCTCCTGATGGATTGTTAGTAACAGGAGTTGATCGTCTGGATGGTCTACGCGAATTGCAGTCTGGTTCTGTAGTGGTACAAGATGATAGTTCACAATTAGTCGCCTATATCCTCAATCCACAACCCGGCGAATTTGTTATTGATTGTTGCGCTGCGCCCGGTGGAAAAACTACCCACATCGCCGCTTTGATGCAAAATAGCGGGCGAATTATCGCCAGCGATATATTTCAACATAAGATTGATTTAATAATACACAGCGCTCAATCAACTGGAGCAACGATTATCGAACCATTGCTTTGCGATGCCCGTACTATCGGTGAAGCATTCCCACGTCAAGCAGATCGGGTACTTGTTGATGCACCTTGTTCGGGCTTAGGAATATTGCGTAAGAAAGCCGACATTCGTTGGAAAAAGAATCCGTTGCAATTCGCCGAATTGTACAGTTTGCAGTGGCAAATATTGGTGAGCGCCGCGCAGGCAGTTCGCGTTGGCGGTGAAATTGCCTACAGCACTTGCACTACTGAAACCGCCGAAAATGAAGAGATTATCGAACGGTTCTTGAGTGAACACCGTGATTTTGAGTTACTTGATGCCGGTAGCAGAATGCCTTATTTAAAGAAGCCTGAGTTGATGATTAACATGCGCCCGTTCATTGATAATACTGACGGATTCTTTATTGCGTTGCTGCGAAGGAGAAATTAATTCCTGTTAAATTCAGCAAATATTTTTGACGTTAACGAGGTGCAATAGTGAACGTATTGAAAAAAGTTGAAGACCTGCTTGAAAAAAAAATTGATGGATTTTTCAATCGACAACTCCGGGGAAACTTCAAAGTTGAAGATATTGCTGCAAAACTACAAAAGGCTGTTGAAGAAATAAAAGCCGAAGAGGGCGGCGTAGTCTATGCGCCAAATAAATTTCTAGTCTATATTAACGAAGATGATTACTTGCCGTTGCAGGCTGATTTAGCTGACATTACTAGCGCATTATCAGAATACTTGGCGCAGTATTGCACAGAACGCGCCTATGTTTTCGCCGGTGAATTAAAAATTCACTTCTTTTGTGGCGAAACTGATGAGGATGAATTGTTGCGGGTGATTGCCGATTTTGACCGGCCGCAGAATTATGCCGTTTCCGATGAATCATTCACCACGCAGACGGCGGTATTTGATAAAGTAATTGAAGAACTTGATATGTTTCATAAGCAAAGTGATTTGGCTATACTGGTATGTCTTTCCGGAAATGATAGTGGCAAGCAATTGAAAATTGGCGCTGGACGAGTGAATATTGGGCGCTGGGACAATTGCGATTTTCGACTTAATGATACAACAGTTTCCCGTCTTCATGCCTATATACTGTTTATTAATGGCGAACATATCTTGCACGATGCCGAAAGCGCTAACGGCACTTACGTTAACAACAAGCGGGTGGCATTTAAGGTGTTATATGACGGCGATGATGTCAAAATTGGCAACAGTGTGCTAAATTATCGCAGAACATAGGAGAGATAAATATGCTTGATGCAGTAGTTGCTTTTATCAAGAATATCGGTAATATTGGCTATTTGATTAATATTGCCGGTGTTATTTTGCAGTACTTGATCTTGTTTTTTTTATATTTATTTATTTACAAACTGGCAAAGAATATTTATCGGGACCTCAAATCGGCGAAAAAAGTTGTTGTCAATAATACTGAACAACTTTTTTTGAAAGTCATTGTAGCTGAATGTCTGGTTAAGAATAATTTAGATGAAGTTGTGCGCGTTGATACCAGTTTGAATATCGGGCGAGCTGAAAACAATGATATTATTATTGCATCGCCAATTGTTTCAGCAGAGCATGCAATAATTTCTTGCGTAAAAGGCAAATATGTCATAACTGATTTGGATAGCACCAACGGCACGTTGCTCAATGACAAGAAAGTAAGTGGCAGCGCAGTAGTAAAACCCGGCGATGAAATTTCTATCGGACCAGCGCGATTTATTGCACAGGGGGAATGATGCAGTTTTTTGGTAAAACAGATTTGGGCTTCGTGAGAAAAAACAATGAAGATAGTTTTTTGGTTGATTATCCACTGTTTGCAGTAGCGGATGGTATGGGTGGTCATGCTGCCGGGGAAGTGGCGAGCAAAATGGCGCTGGATTTACTTTCGAATCGGGTTGCTGACTTCAATGGTTTGTCACCGGAAAATTCAATGAAAAAACTTTTGGAAATCGCCAATAAAGAGATATTGCACTATGGTCAGGCCAATTCAAAAAGCGCCGGATTGGGTACAACTGTAACTGCGCTGTATATTGTTGGCGAAATTGGCTATTGGGCACATTGTGGTGACAGCAGATTATATTTGTGTCGCAACGGTTTGCTACAGCAAATCACTGAAGATCATTCATTAGTTGAGGAGTTGGTGCGCGGAGGGTTTATTTCGCGGAGTGAAGCCAATATCCATCCCAAGAAGAATATGTTGACGCGGGCTTTAGGAGCCGAAGCTGCGATAGATGCCGATACCGGGCGGTTGCAACTTTATAAAGGTGACCGGCTGTTGCTTTGTACTGATGGTTTGACGAATATGGTTGATGACCAGGATATTTGCCGGATTATTTCGCAAATTGGAAAAAATATCGAAATTCGTGTAAATGAGTTAATTGATCTTGCCAAAATTAGTGGCGGAGTGGACAATGTCACTGCGATAATAGTTGAGATATGAGGATTGTATGATATCTAACATTTCGATTAGTAAAGCGATTGGGTTTGCCTGCTTTGCCGGTATGGTTTTGGCTTGCGGATTGTTACAAGTATTTGCTGTAAACAAGCAATTCAGTATATTACCGCTTATTGTAGCGGTCTTGATTGTGGCAGGCTGGATAGTTGTGTTGCTAGTGGCAAATTTTTTATATCCGGACGGTGATCGAAGCATACTTTGCCTGAGCTGGTTACTTTGCGCGGTCGGTTTGATATTTGTCTACCGGCTCAAATCCGAATTGTTTTTGATGCAGTCGCTATGGGTCGGGGTTGGGGGAATTGCTTTTCTTGCAGCAGCGCTGGTTGCAGCAAAAATAGATCGTTTCTTTCGCTATAAATATCTGATCGCAATTCTGGGGATAATTCTTTTGGCGATAGCTTTAGTTTTCGGTGTCGAAATTGGCGGAAGCCGCAACTGGGTTATAATCGGACCGATAAGATTTGAACCATTTGAATTTTCGCGATTGCTGATGGTAATATTTTTGGCGGCATATCTGGATGAGCGTCGGGTGCTTTTTGCAGCGCCGGACTGGAAACTGGGCTTCATCCGCTTGCCGGATAAACGGATATTGGCGCCGTTAGTAGTTATTTGGGGCGTTGCGATGCTGGTTTTGATTTTTCAAAAAGATTTGGGCGCAGCATTATTGTTCTTTGCGACTGCTGTTTTGTTAATGTATATTGGTACCGGAAGATTGATTTATGTTTTAGGCGGAGCGTTAGTTTTTTTCGGTGGTTCGATTATTTGCTATTTATTATACTGGCACGTCCGGGTGCGTGTCGATATTTGGCTGAATCCGTGGCTGGATCCGGACGGTCGCGCATTTCAGATAGTACAGTCGCTATTTGCTTTTGCGGCTGGTGGACTATGGGGTACGGGAATTGGGTTGGGTCATCCATTGCTAATACCAGAAGTTCACACCGATTTCATTTTTGCAGCGATTGGTGAAGAATTGGGTTTGCTGGGAGCGCTCGCAGTGTTACTAGCTTATTCTTTGCTGATAACTCGGGCATTTAGGATTGCGATACTTTCCCGGAATAATTTTCTATCATTGTTGGCGGCAGGTTTAGCATGTTTTTTGGCGTTGCAAGTCTTTCTAATAATCGGCGGTGTTACAAAGTTTTTTCCGCTGACCGGTGTTACTATGCCATTCGTAAGCTATGGTGGTAGTTCAATGATGTCAACCAGCATTATTTTGGGGATTTTATTCGCGATTTCGGACAGCGCTTGTAAATCTGAATGAAAGCAAATAGTTAATATTTGAAAGACGTGAATATGTTTAAATATGATATTGAGAGTAATTATCGACAACGAAAAAATATTTATAATGTTGCCATATTCCTGTTGGTTTTGTTTGCTGCTATTGCAGTATACTTGTTTTATGTACAGATATGGGATGCCAGTTTTTTGAATAATAATTCTCATAACCGTCGGAGCTATTTCTTTGCTGACAGCATTAAGCGTGGAGCAATTATTGATCGTAATGGAATAGTAATTGCTCATTCGGTAGAGAATGAGAGCGGCAAGTACTACCGGATATATGATTATGGCGCAGCTTTTGCCAACATTACCGGTTATTACAGCAAAAAATACGGCAAAACGGGAATTGAAGCGCAATTGGATGACCAGTTGTCTGGAGCCAATAACTCATTGTTGGCTTTTGGTCCAATTGCTCGTCTATGGCAAAACGATGGTGCCGATGTTATATTGACAATCGATGCCCGAGTTCAACTAAATGCTTATAATGCACTTGGTGGTTTCAGTGGCGCGGCGGTGGCGTTAAATCCGCAAACCGGCGAAATATTGGCCTTTGTGTCAAAACCGGCATTTGACCCGAACAATTTGGACGTATCTTGGCAAAGCTTGATTAATGACTCAAGCAGCCCGCTTATTGATCGCGCGGCACAAGGGCTATATCCGCCCGGGTCAACTATCAAAGCAATGATGGCAGCCGAGGCTCTGCATTATGGGGTTATCGATCAAACCAAAACTATGGACTGTACCGGGCAACTCAAAATTGGGGATTACGAATTAATCGATGATAGTCACGAGGTTCATGGAAAGATAAATATCAAAGAAGCTTTGATTGATAGTTGCAATATCTTTTTCGGACAATTAGCAATTGATAGCGGCAGAAGCAAAGTGACCAGCTATTTTCATGATTTTAAATTTAGCCAATCAGTACCAGGAATTCCCGATTCGGTGACTGCTGTCATCCCTGATTTACAAAAACTAGGTGATGGTGACTTGGCGCAGACGGGAATTGGTCAGGGCGGTTTGCTGGTTACACCGTTACAAATGGCGATAGTTACTGAAGCAATTGCTAATGGCGGTAGCGTTGAATTGCCATATTTTGTGAGTTCAATCAGGTCTAACGGTAAAACAATAAAAACATTTTACCCAGAGCGCTATTTTTCGGTGGCAGATAATGATAATATGGCAGCAGTGCGAGATATGATGGAAGCCGTTGTCAAACGCGGCACCGGTACATCGGTGCGAATACCCGGCGTCCGGGTTGGCGGGAAAACCGGCACAGCACAAAATCCGCATGGACAGTCGCATAGTTGGTTCGTTGGTTTTGCACCAGTGGAAAATCCTCAGGTGTGCGTTGCAGTAATCGCAGAAAACGCTGGATATGGCGCCGGAATTGCAGCATCTGTGGCTCGACAAATAATTATCGATGCGCTTAGGAGGTAAAGGATGAATCTTGAAGGTAAGCCACTAGGTGATAAAGGCCGCTATGAAGTTGTTTCGAAAATTGGCGGCGGCGGTATGGCTGAGGTATATCGGGCTCGGGATACTTTACTAGAACGTGAAGTTGCTGTCAAAGTATTGCGCACTGAGTTTGTTAACGATAAAGAATTTATCGACAGATTTAAGCGCGAGGCGCAATCGGCAGCACGATTATCTCACCCTAATATAGTAAGCATTTATGACGTGGGAACCGAAGCAGACGTATATTATATTATCATGGAGTACGTTCAAGGTGAAACACTCAAAGAAAAGCTGGTAAGAAACGGGGCGTTTTCTCCTGATACCGGATTGTCGATTTCATTGCAAATAGCCTTGGCGTTGCAAAATGCCCATGCGAATGGTATAGTTCACTGCGATATCAAACCACATAATATTTTGATTGATAATCAAGGTACAGTTAAAGTAACCGATTTTGGTATAGCACGTGCAGTTAGTTCGGCAACAATGGCGCATACCGGCACAATAATGGGGTCGGTACATTATATTTCTCCAGAACAGGCGCAAGGAACTGGTGTTAGCAAGCAGTCAGATATTTATTCGCTCGGCGTACTAATGTATGAAACACTAACTGGAAAACTTCCTTTTGTGGGCGAGACACCAATTAGTGTCGCGTTGAAGCAAATCCAGGAACAGCCCATTGGTATTAAACAAGTCGATCCGAATATCCCGGCGATTGTCGACGCTATTGTAGCAAAAGCCATAGAGAAATCGCCGGAAAATCGCTATGCAACTATTGAAGACCTAATACATGATATAAAATTGGCCAAGTCTTATATGCGAGAATCTGATACTTCGAAAATTGACAATGCTGAATTTGTGACACAAATTATTCCAAAGCTTAATAATGCACCTGCGTCTAAGCGGGCAACCGCAAAAAACGATTTGCCGGCATCCAAGAAAACCGCCGGAAAATCAAAGTGGTTAATTGCCCTTACGCTTGTTGTTATAATGGCGCTAGGATTTATGTTCGGCTTATTTATGGCATATGGTAAATTTTGGAGCGGCGCCGATGTCACAATTCCCAATGTAACCGGAAAACAAGTTGATATCGCTCGCAATATGCTGCTAAGTCAAAACCTAAGAGTGAGCATTGAAGACGGTTTTAGCGCTTCTGTTCCGCTTGGCTATGTTATTTCACAATATCCGGAGGCCGGAATGCAGGTGAAAGAGCAACGTTCAATAACTCTGGTAGTCAGTAAAGGGGGCGAAAATACAATCGTTCCTGAAATGAAAGGCTTAAGCAAGAACGATGCGGTAGCAATTTTAAAGGATAATGGTTTGGAATTGGGCGATGTGACCGAGGTTGATTCTGACGCTGGCGATATTGGTACAGTTGTTGGTCAATCTCCGAACGCTGGAGCACGAGCTACCAAAGGTCAAAAAGTAAATATCCAGATAAACAAGAGCAATGCGCTAAAAGTTGCAACCCCGGATCTATTCGGGATGAGTAAAGCTAAAGCTGAGACGGCATTGACCGGAGTTAAGTTGAAAATTGGAAAAGTAACCGAAATTACTGGCGGCGGTCAGCCGGGTACGGTTATTTCCCAAACACCGGCAGCAGGCGCCGAAACAGTCGCAGGTACTTCGGTAGATATCGCCGTAGTCGGTGGCAGTGGAGCAAAACCTACTAATATTACTTATTTAGTTCCTGACGGTGGCGATAAGCAACGCGTGAAAATTACGGTAACTGATGATAAGGGATTGCAGACGATTTACGATGCCAATAACAAACCCGGAGATACTATAAGCAAAACCGTGACAGGTACCGGGACAACAACTGTTCGGGTCTATTTAAATGGCAACGTTGTAAAAGAATTGAGTAATTAGTAATTCAGGAGGAATGATGATTTTAATTGCCCCGTCAATTTTATCTGCCGATTTTGGACGGCTTTACGATGAGGTGCAGCGTGTCGACACTGCCGGCGCTGACTGGATTCATGTCGATGTAATGGATGGACATTTTGTTCCAAATATTACGCTGGGAGCTGATATTGTCAAAGCAATTCGCCCGGCTACCCGTAAAGTATTTGATGTTCATTTGATGATTGCCGAGCCGGAAAAATATATCGATCAATTTCGCGCGGCTGGTGCTGATTTCATTACTGTGCATGTTGAAGCTACTAATCATTTGCATCGGCTAATTCAGCAAATCAAAAATTCTGGAGCCAAAGTCGGTGTTTCGCTAAATCCTGCAACACCGCTTTGTAGTATTGAAAACGTTTTAAGTGATGTTGATTTGGTATTACTAATGACTGTAAATCCCGGTTTTGGCGGTCAAAAATTCATTCCGGAGTCGATTGATAAAATATGTCGACTAAAAAAAATGATCAACGAAAAACATTTGGATACAATTATTGAAGTTGATGGCGGCATCAATGAAATAAATGCCTCAGCTGTAGTAGAAGCAGGTGCAAGAGTACTTGTTGCCGGTTCGGCAGTGTTCGGCAAAGCCGATTTGGCACATGCTATCAGTAGTATTCGTGGAACGCAGGTGTAATGAAAACACGTTTATCGGTATTATTATTAAGCTTGGTTTTTTTGTGCGGACCGGTTTTTGCCGCAGACCAACCACAATTAAGCGCAAAATCAGCAGTGTTGATCGATGCCTTCACCGGGAGAATTCTTATTGATAAGAATGCCTCAGAGCGCCATTATCCGGCTAGTATAACCAAAATAATGACCTTAATTATCGCGATGGAACGTGGCAATATTAATGATGTCATAACTATTAACGCTGACATTCCGAAAACTGAAGGAAGTTCCATTTATCTTGAAACAGGGCAGACGATTTCGCTGATAGATTTAATGTATGGAATGATGTTGCAGTCTGGAAACGATGCAACGATGGCTGTTGCTGAACACCTTGCCGGGAATATGACCAACTTCGCCAAGTTGATGAATGAAAAAGCTAGCGCGTTAGGCTGTAATAATACTCATTTTGTCAATCCTAACGGGCTCCCAGATGAACAACATTTCTCAACTGCCAGCGACATGGCAAAAATTACGGCATTTGGCTACCGGTTTCAATTATTTGAAAAAATAGTTTCTACCGAAAAATATGTGATTTTTAACAGTGTTCGCAATGAGGATCAAGCGCTTTTTAACGAAAACAAGATGCTCTGGCGCTACGATGGTTGCAATGGCGTAAAAACCGGCTATACCGACGCAGCCGGACATACCTTGACAGTGGGCGCAAAACGAAACGGTATTCAGCTAATTGCTGTTGTTATGGATGCTGATGAAAAATGGACTGATACAGGAAAAATGCTAGACTACGGATTTGAACTACTAGAACCAAAATTACTGTTTTCTGCAGGAACTGTGTTTGGCCGGGTACGGATAAAAAATGGTGAAAGTGTATCCGTAGCTGCAGTATTACAGGATGATGTAGTGCTACCAACTCTGAAGTTGGGTGGAATGACCGGCGAAATTACCTATAAAGCTGATTTACCGTTCTTCAAGTCCGCACCGGTAAAAATCGGGCAACAATTAGGGAATTTACAAGTATTTTTTGATGGAAAACAAATAACGTCTGTGCCGCTGGTAGCGACACAAGATATCGAGAAAAAATCAATATTTTGGTCAATATTCAGATGGCTGAAAAATTTGATAAAATGAGGAATAATGGCAAAAGAAAGATTGCAAAAATTGATGGCGCTAGCGGGAATTGCTTCACGGCGCGCTGCTGAAGAAATTATTTTGGCCGGTAAGGTACGGGTAAACAATAAAACTGTTTGCGAACTGGGCGTCAAAGCTGATTTGGAATTCGATAAAGTAGAAGTCGACGGTAAATTGCTTGAAGCTCAGGCCAAAGTGTATTTATTGTTGCATAAGCCCAAAGGCGTAATAACTTCTTGTGACGATGAAGCGAATCGTGAAACAGTTCTTGACTACCTAAAAGGCGTATCAGAACGGGTTTTTCCGGTAGGACGGTTAGATTATAACACCGAGGGGGTGCTGTTGTTGACCAATGACGGTGAATTGGCAAACAGATTAATTCACCCGAAATACAAAGTGGAAAAAACTTACGTTGCCCGATTGGACGGAATTCCCAGTGAAGAGCAGCTACAAAAACTGCGAACTGGCGTATTAATCGAAGAAAAAATGACTATGGAAGCAAAAGTGCAAATGCTGGATTTTGATGTTCCCCGGAAAATCTCCGAAGTTGAAATTACGATACACGAGGGCAGAAATCGTCAGGTACGATTGATGTTTGAGTCTATAGGTTGTCGGATAAGGTCGCTGGTTCGAACTCAATTTGGGTTCTTGGATTTGAAAGGGATTCGGCGTGGGCAGTATCGGAAGCTTAGAGAAAATGAAATTCAACAGCTGCTGGAATCAGCAGGTCTGGTGTATCAGAAATCGGATAATGGCGAGTCTAAAGAGCCTGCGCGTTCCAATATTCCTCGAAAGCCGATTGCAAAAGCTTTTGAACCGTTTGCAAAGAAACGAATTAAACGATGAAACGAGTAATAGTTATTGGTGGCGGAGCAGCGGGAATGATGGCAGCTTGCATTGCTGCCGAGAACGGCGCAGCGGTTGTGTTACTGGAAAAAAACGCCATTATTGGAAAAAAACTATTAATCACTGGCAAAGGGCGTTGTAATATAACTAATGACTGTACTCGCGATGAATTTATCAAAAACACTCCGGGAAATGGCAGGTTCATGCATAGCGCTTTTTCGATGTTTGACAATCGCGCGTTAATGGACTTTTTTGAATCGCGGGGGCTAAAGTTGAAAGTTGAACGCGGTGGCAGAGTTTTTCCGGATAACGATGAAGCGCTGAGCGTAGTTCAGGTTTTTAAAGTTGCATTGGAAACTGCGGCAGTCGAAGTTGTTACCAATTGCGAGGTGCGAAAAATCACCAAGATGGCAGAAAATATCACTGTTGAATCAAGTCGTGGACAATATTTGGCGAATGCAGTTGTGATTGCAACTGGTGGAATGTCGTACCCGCTTACCGGATCGACCGGCGCCGGTTGGAAGTTTGCAAGTGAACTCGGATTGACTGTTATCGAACCACGGGCATCACTAGTTCCGTTGGAGTCGGCTGACAATTGGTTGCGTGAAGTTCAAGGACTGAGTTTGCGTAATGTCAAAGCCACGTTGATATACAATGAAAAAGTAATTGCCGAAGAATTTGGTGAGTTGTTGTTTACCCATTTCGGGTTGTCAGGACCGACGATACTTACGCTTAGTAGAGAACTTGTTGGTAAAACTATTACGCCTGGGGCAGTTCGCCTTGAAATCAATCTAAAACCGGCATTAACCATGGAAATATTAGACGCCCGATTGATGCGCGACTTTGCCAAGAACTCGCGAAAAATGCTGAAAAACGGATTCGCGGAACTGTTGCCGCTTTCGTTGATCAACCCTTTTTTGAGCCTTTTGTCAGTAAGCGCTAATAAACAGCTGGCACAACTTACAAAAGCTGAACGTCAACAAATTCTCGATTTGTTGCAAAAATTCCCGGTAAACATCAATGGTGTGCGCCCGATAGCCGAAGCAATAGTTACGGCTGGTGGAGTTTCGGTTAAAGAGCTAAACCCAAAAACTATGGAATGCAAAACAATAGCCAACGTTTATTTTGCCGGTGAGACTATTGATGTCGATGCTTATACGGGCGGATTCAATCTGCAAATCGCTTTTTCAAGTGGCTATGCAGCAGGAATGGCTGCCGGAAAATGTGAAAAATAATATTAGTTTCGAGGTACCTGTGGAAAAAATATGTATCGCAATTGATGGACCGGCAGGCGCTGGTAAAAGCACAATCGCAAAAATTGTTGCCGACCGGCTTGGTTACAAATACTTGGATACCGGAGCAATGTACCGTGCAGTTTGCTGGGCAGCGCGAAGCCATAATATCAGCTATACTGACGAACCAGGCTTAGAGAACATTGTCAAGCAGTTACAACTGAAGCTGGACTATTCTGCCGGAGTTACCGAGGTATTTATTGATTCGCGAAATATTACTAGTGAAATTAGGAGTTTGGATATTTCAAATGCCGTACCGGTTGTAGCGCAATCGGCTAGCGTTCGTAGAGCGCTGGTAGCCTTGCAACAAAGGTTGAGTAGTTCAGGCGGCGTAGTAATGGATGGCAGAGATATCGGAACTGTGGTCTTGCCGAATGCTGAACTAAAAATTTTTTTGACGGCAACCGTTGATGAACGTGCCGAACGACGTTGGTTAGAACTGCACAACAGTGGTGTAACAATCGAATTAGCGGAATTGAAAAAAAACATTGAAGACCGCGATTTTATTGACAGCAATCGCGCAATATCGCCGCTTTCAAAAGCTATCGACGCAATTGAAATTGATACGACGAGTATGTCAATCGCCGAAGTTAGTGATAAAATATGTAGTTTGTGTGAGGCAGTATGTTGATTTACTGGATTAGCAGAATATTAGCACTATTATTTTTCAAAACAGTATTTCGGCTTAAGGTATCCGGCGCAAAGAATCTGCCCGCAGACCAGATGATTATCGCCGCAAATCATATTCATTTAGCCGATCCATTTGTTGTCGCGTTGGCTACACCTGTCCGGGTAAAAATAAGTTATATGGCTAAAAATGAAATATTTAAAAACTGGCTAGTCGCGGCAATATTGCGTCAATGGCGGGTGTTCCCTGTCGATCGGGCAGTGGCCGGTAGCGCAGCTGCTTCATTAAGGTATGCGATTGGATTTATTAATTCGGGATTCAGTCTGGGAATATTTCCGGAAGGAACCCGCAGTAAAGACGGTCAACTTGGAAAAGCCACACTAGGAGCTGCAATGATCGCAATGCGCGCAAAAGTTCCAATTGTCCCGGCTGCCGTATTTGGAACAACATCAATGTTGAGAACCGGAGTGAAAGTGGTGTTTGGTATGCCACTATTTCCGGAGGACTATGCTAACAATCGCGAGGGTATGCAAAAAATGACTGATGCAGTAATGGCTCAAATTGCCGATATGTTGAAGGTTGGAACAAAGCAATGAACATTATCAAGGCTGAGCACATGGGTTTTTGTTACGGCGTTAAGCGTGCTGTTGATATGGCGCTTAAGGCAGCTGAAGATTATCAAACAAAATCTGTCTGCACGTTTGGTGAACTGATTCACAATAAGCAAGTGGTTGAACGTTTGGCTCAAAGTAAAATTCGCGTTTGTGAAACTGTAGATGAATTACAATGCGGAGTACTCATAATTCGTTCGCACGGTGTCGGTCCGGAAGTTTTTTGTGATGCAACAAACAGAGGGTTGATTGTTGTTGATGCTACTTGCCCGGATGTGACGAAAGTCCAACGCGAGGCTTTGGCGTTGTCAGCAGAAGACCGCACCGTGATTATCGTCGGGGACAAAAATCATCCAGAAGTTCAAAGCATTATGAAGTGGGCAGGAGAACGGCTGCTGGTTATAAGCAGCATTGAAGAAGCTAAGGAAATAATAAATTTAGACAGAGTCGGAATTGTCGCTCAAACAACTTTTATCAGTAGTTATTTTGATGATATTGTCAATGCAATAACCGCCAACATTCGTGATGTAGTTGTCAAAAAAACTACTTGCTCAGCAACTAGTAAACGCCAGAGTGCAGCGGTAAGTCTGGCAGATAAAGTTGATGCAATGGTTGTGATTGGTGGCAAACATAGCGCAAATACTTGTCATTTGACAGAAATGTGTCGGCAACATTGCCTGAATACTTATCATATTGAAACAGCTGATGAATTCCAAAAAGACTGGCTTTCCGGAATAAACAATATCGGCATAACTGCGGGTGCATCTACGCCGGATTGGTTAATTGAAGGAGTAATAAAAAAAATGGAAGAGCTTTCGATGCAAGCTAGCATGGAAATGTCCGTGAAACGGGTGCAAACCGGAGATGTGATCAAGGGAACTGTAGTTAGTGTGCGTTCTGACGGCGTTTTTGTGGATATCGGCTACAAAGGTGAAGGTATGATAATTCCAAGCGAATTGGCATTTCCAACACCAGAAGATTGTCGGAAAATTGTTGCTCGCGGCGATGAAATTGAAGTATTAGTACTTGCAACTGATGGTAAGGACGGGATTGAGCTTTCCAAAATTCAGGCTGACCAATTGACAGCTTGGGATAAAGTCAACGAAGCTTTAGCGAGTGGCGCTATCTTGAATGCAAATTGCATCGAAGCTGTCAAGGGCGGAATGATTGCATCCTGCCTCGGGTTGCGAACTTTTATTCCGGTCTCTCAACTGGATATCAAATTTGTGGATGATGTTGCCGCTTATGTCGGCAACCACATTCACGTAAAAGTTATTGAGGTTGATCGAGAAAAGAAAAGGGTTATTTTGAGCAGGCGGGTAGTCCTACAAGCTGAAAAGGACGCTGAAATCGATAGATTTTACAATGAGTTAAAAGAGGGCGAGATAATTGATGGAACAGTCGCGCGTATTGCCGACTTCGGAGTTTTTGTAAAACTCGGACCGGTGGACGGGTTAGTGCCTAATCGTGAATTATCTTGGATTCGTGTAAAACATGCTGGTGAACTGGTTAGCGCTGGCGATCCGATCCGGGTAATTGTCCAAAAAATCGACAAAGTGCAAGGTCGAATATCGCTAAGTGTTAAAGATTTGCAACTTGATCCGTGGTATGATGATATCAAGCAATTCAAGGAAGAGGAGATTGTTTCCATTAAAGTCTTGCGAGTGCAGAAAGCCGGTATAGTAGTTGAGGTTGCTCAACATTTGGAAGGATTTGTCCCGGCGTCGGAGTTGGATTCTGAAATCAAACGCTCGACGCAAGAGACGATTTACTCGACCGGATCAACGCTTGTGGCAAAAATAATTCGAATTGATGATCAATCTAAACGGATAATATTGAGTGTTAAACGGGTGGCTGAAGATGCAGAGCGAGCTGATATCGAAAAATATGTACAGAGCAAGGCTGAAGATGCTACTGACAGTTTAGGTGAAAAATTTTCCGGTCTGTTTTCAAAATTAAAGTTCAAAGATTAGCGCGAGGAGCGATATGGCAAAAAAAAGAGTTAATATCCTCGGGGTCGGCATTGACCCGGTAACGATGACTGAAGCGATAAGATTTTGTGAAAACCGCATTTCAACGCGGATTCCGGCAGAAATAATAACAGCAAATGCCGAGATGGTAATGCAAGCCAATGCCAATCCCCGACTGTTCGCGGCGATGTCCAATGCTGCGTTGGGCATACCTGATGGCGCCGGAGTTATCCTGGCAGCCAAGTATTTTGGAATGGCTATGCCTGAACGAGTTGCTGGCTATGACTTGTCTCAGGAGTTGCTGCAATTGGCCGCGAAGAAAAATTTTCGAGTATTTTTTCTCGGTGCGGCTCCAGGTATTGCTGCCCTGGCCAAATCGAGCGCGGAAATAAAATATCCCGGACTGAAAGTTGTTGGCGTTGAAAATGGGTTTTTCACTGTTGCCGAGCAAGATAGTGTTATTGCAAGTATCGTAAAATCAAAACCGGATATATTGTTGGCAGCGCTAGGCGTGCCGCGCCAAGAGTTGTGGTTGGAAGAACATTTGGCGAAACTTGCTGTGCCGGTGTGCATCGGCGTGGGTGGAACGTTTGACGTAATGGCTGGAAAAGTCAAGCGCGCGCCGCTCTGGATGCAACGCGGACACATTGAATGGGCGTATCGATTAATCATGCAGCCTTGGCGAATAATGCGAATGATGAACCTGCCCAAATTTGCGCTATTAGTTTTGCTTTCAAAGCGCGATGGAAAATGATCGCGATATATGATATAATTTCAAATCGCTTTGAAAGGAGTATTATTTATGAGAAAAGAATATTTTTTACGCGAAGGCATACCTTTTTACCTGTTTTTTTTGATTTTAACCGGGTTGGCCTATCGCTATATTAGTTTGCCAATTTGGATAATCCCTTTGGGGTTTGCGCTATATATGGCTTATTTCTTTCGAAATCCAAAACGAGTGATTCCCCAGGCCGAGAACATTATAGTTAGCCCGGCCGAGGGAAAAGTTATGGGAGTTGAAGAAATTTATGAGTCAGAATACTTGGACGCCCCGGGAAAAAAGGTGACGATATTTTTATCGCCGTTTAACGTGCATGTCAATCGGGCGCCAATTGTTGGCGAAATTAAGTTTCAAGAATATGTACAAGGTCGATTTGTACCAGCTTATAAAGTTTTTGCAGCCTGGGAAAACGAGCGCCATACTATTGGAATTGAAAATGCCGAAATGAAGGTGCTGGTTTCGCAGATAGCCGGGATACTGGCACGGCGCATTGTTTCCTGGGTCACGATTGGCGCGAAGTTGAACAAAGGTGACACATACGGGATGATAAAATTCGGCTCATGTACCGAGATTGTTGTGCCGATGAACGTCGACGTCATGGTAAAGCCGGGCGACAAGGTTCGCTGCGGCGAAACGGTTATCGGCTTAATTAGGAGGAACGATGAATAAAGCGATGATCCCTAACCTATTTACATTGAGTAATTGTCTATTCGGGATGTTGTCTATCATAGCATCAATTAACCACAGCTTTGCATTAGCGGTATTGTTTATAGTCGTTGCAGTAGTTGCTGATGCATTGGATGGCAGGGTGGCGCGATTTTTTGGAGTTGCCAGTGAAATGGGTAAACAGCTTGATTCGCTATCGGACGCGGTATCCTTTGGCGTTGCTCCGGCTATTTTGCTGTATCAGTATGATTTACATCGATTAAGCTGGATTGGCGCAATAATTTGTGCAGTCTATACGATGTGTGGCGTGTGGCGATTGGCCAGGTTCAATATTTCCACCTTAGAAATAAAGGGCTATTTTCAAGGATTGCCGATTCCTGGCGGTGGAATTGCTATTGCAGCATTCGTATTAAGCGGACACAACCTGGGAATATATGGCGAAATTTCTTATATACTATTGATGGGATTTTTAATGGTAAGCTCGGTAAAGTATCCGGATTTCAAAAACAAATGTGATCATTTTGGAAAAGTGGCTTGGGTAATCGCTGCATTGCTGGCAGTTGCGACTTTGTTAACCGGTTCGATTGGTTTTGGCAAGGTGTTTTTCGCGTTGGTGTCGCTGTTTGTAATGTATGGATTAATCAACTCAGTTATTTTCAGAAAGGCGAAACGATAAATGGCTCATTGGCTTGATATTGTAATGATACCGCTACAAATATTCATAATATTTTTTACGTGGTATTATTTTTTGGTGGGATTTTTTGGTTTGTGGCACAAAAAGGAACGGATTTTTGAAGCGCCGGTTAGCCGGTTCGCGTTAGTTGTTGCAGCGCACAACGAAGAAGCTGTTGTCGGACAACTGGTAGAAAATTTTTACGCGCTAAATTATCCGCGGGAATTGGTAGATATTTATGTTGTTGCCGATAATTGCAACGATAAGACGGCAGAAATCGCTAGCAATGCCGGCGCTAAGGTGTTTGAACGGTTTAATAAATCCAAACGCGGCAAAGGTTATGCTTTGGAATGGCTGCTCGGAAAACTGTTTGCAATCAACAAAAAGTATGACGGAGTGTGCGTGTTTGATGCGGATAATCTCGTGCATCCGGATTTCTTGAAAATTATGAATAACCGGTTGTTGCGGGGAGAGAAAATCATTCAAGGGTTTATTGATGCCAAGAACCCCAATGATTCTTGGACTGCGGCTACCTTTGCCATGATGTTTTGGGTGGTTAATCATGTTTGGCATTTGGCGAAGTATAATATGGGGCTGTCATGTGTGCTTGGCGGTACCGGAATGTGTATTTCATACGAGTTGCTGAAAAAATTTGGCTGGGGCGCAACTTGTCTTGTGGAAGACATGGAGTTTACGATGAAGGCTTTAGCCATCGGTATCCCGACTACTTGGGCGCATGAAGCAATAGTGTATGACGAGAAACCGCTAACGTTTAAGCAGAGTTGGATTCAACGTAAGCGCTGGGTGCAGGGACAGTTTGACGTCGCATCTAGGTATGTGCCGATTCTGATAAAAAACGGTATCAAACGCCGCGACATTCGAATTTTTGAAGGAATTACGCCGCTGTTGCAACCGCTGTTTTTGATATTTTCGACTTTGTTTTTAATTGCCCAAAAAATAACCGAATATCTTTATACTGACTATGGGATAGCATATAAATTTACGTTCATCTTACATCAATTTTTGCCGGTGTCGATAGTCAATATGTTCACTACGGTTCAATATGTTATCATGGCATATATTCTAATCAGAATGAGTATTGGTTGGCGCACTTGGGTTTATTTGCCGCTGTATCCGGTATTCATGCTGACATGGGTACCGCTGGCGTTTGTCGGTTTTTGGCATCGCAATAAACGCGAATGGGCGCATACAACGCATAGTCGTGCAGTAAATTACAAAGAAATTTTAAAACAAAAAGGTATCAATACTGATCCGGATGATCAACTAAATAAATAGCAATGAAAATCTGCCAATTTGGCAGATTTTTTTGCCTATCGTTGAGCGAGATGATAAAATAGGCTCTGGAGGAAAAATTATGCATATTTTGGTTTCTAATGATGATGGAATAAATGCTAAAGGAATTCGCATATTGGTTGAAGAATTGGCAAAAATTGCTCGTGTAACAGTCGTCGCTCCGGACGGTGAACGAAGCGCTCAAAGTCAGGCACTGACTATCAATAAACCATTGATGATTCATGAACAGGATATGAATATTTTAAATGTGAAAGCTTATCGAGTGGATGGCACGCCAGCCGATTGTGTGAAATTGGCTTTGGGTGAAATAATGCAGAATGATCTACCCGATCTGGTAGTAACTGGTATAAATCATGGTCCAAATCTTGGTACGGATATTCTATATTCCGGAACGGTCGGCGCGGCTATTGAGGGGTTGACTTACGACTTACCGGCGCTTGCCGTGTCTTTAGTAACTTGGGGCGGATACGAGTGGGACTTTACTGTTGCGGCGCGTTACGCAGCGAAAATTGCCCCGCAGCTGGTTGCTGATTACCGCTTAACGAAGCGGGCACGGTTGATAAATATTAATGTTCCCAATCTTCCCGAGGATAAACTCCGTGGCTCAGTGGTAACAACTATGGGGGTGTTACGCTACGAAAATATTTTCGAGCGGCGAACTGATCCGCGTGGTCGGGTTTATTATTGGATGGGCGGGGACATTACTGATGATGCGGCGCATCCAACAAGTGATGTCGAAGCAGTACGCGCCGGGAAAATTTCACTTACGCCGTTAATGATTGATTTTACTGATTACTCGATGATGGACGTTATTCGAAAATGGGAAATTTAAAAATATTGGGAGATAGGGAAATGAATTCAATAATCAAAGATATTAATCTGGCTCAAGCGGGAAATTACAAAATTGATTGGGTTAGTAAACACATGCCAGTGCTTAACGCATTGGCTGAAGAAATGGAACAGGAGCAAACTTTTGCCGGCAAGAAAATTGTCGCGACTATTCATTTAGAAGCCAAGACGGCTTATTTGGCATTGGTGCTTAAACGAGCCGGCGCGGAAGTTAGCGTGACCGGCAGCAATCCGCTGTCTACGCAAGATGATGTTTGTGCGGCGCTAGTTGAGCGTGGAGTCAAAGTTTTTGCTACCTATGATTGTACGGCTGAGGAGTATGATTACTACCTGCTATGCGCATTGGATGCTGAACCGGATATTCTCATTGACGACGGCGGTGATTTGGTCAATCTGCTTCATAGCAAAAAGCGCCAATTATTAGCGAATATTATCGGCGTGACCGAAGAAACAACAACGGGCGTGCATCGTCATCGCGCGTTAGAAAGTTCCGGGCAGCTGTGTGTGCCGATTGTTGCTGTAAATGATTCGTACTGCAAATACTTGTTCGACAATCGCTATGGAACTGGTCAGTCTACCTGGGACGGGATAATGCGGACAACTAATTTGTCTATTGCCGGTAAAAATGTTGTCGTAGCCGGTTATGGCTGGTGCGGCAAAGGCGTTGCGATGCGCGCCAAAGGACTAGGCGCAAATGTAACGATTACCGAAATAGATCCAATAAAAGCGATCGAAGCGGTTTTTGATGGCTTCAGGGTCATGACGATGTTAGAGGCAGCAAAAATCGGCGATATTTTCGTAACAGTTACCGGTAATATTGACATCATTCGCGCTGAACATTTTGCAGTGATGAAAAGTGGCGCAATTTTAGCAAACGCCGGGCATTTTGATGTGGAAATATCCAAAACGGACTTAAATACAATAACTATCGAGAAAAAAATCGCCCGCAATAACATTGAGCAATATTTGTTAATTGACAACCGCATTATTTATTTACTGGCTGAAGGCCGATTGGTAAATCTGGCTGCCGGCGACGGTCATCCGGCCGAAGTCATGGATTTAAGTTTTGCGATGCAGTGCGTAGCCGCACGCTATTTATTGCAGAATGCGGGCAAGCTTGAAAACAGAGTTTATGTTCTGCCGCGAGAGCTAGACTTGATGGTAGCGCGTTTGAAATTAGCGACTGACGGAATTATTATTGACAATCTGACAGAAAAACAAAATGAATATATGCTACGAGCTTAATTATGTTACTGTTAAAAAATGCGAATATACTGCACTTTGATGGAGCATTGACTTGTGGTTCGATAGTTATCGATGGAGCGATTATTAAGGAAGTTGGCGAATATTCAGCAGCGGAGAAATTTGCGGAAACTATCGACTGTAGCGACAAACTAGTTATGCCGGGGTTGGTTAACGCGCATTGCCACGCGCCGATGTCGTTATTTAGAAGTATCGGGGATGATTTACCGCTCGAACGTTGGTTAACGGAAAAAATTCTACCTGCCGAAGAGATGCTGACGACGACCAGCGCTTATTGGGGAACACAGTTGGCTATTGCCGAAATGTTCAAATGCGGCGTGACGGCATTTGGCGATATGTATTTCTTTCTGCGCGACATGGCTCAGGCAGTCGGAGATAGCGGAATTCGCGCAGTGCTGTCACGGGGTATAGTGGCAGTCGGTGAAGAGCCAGAGACGGGATTTTCGAATAGATTGGAAGATGCACTGTCGTTTTTTGCTGAATATAATGGCGCATTTGCCGGTCGACTAAGTGTAATGCTCGGCGCGCACGCGCTATATTCTTGTGCGCCACAATATTTGACCAGAATTGCGGCCAGCGCGAAAAACGTTGGCGCCGAAATACACATGCATATATCCGAATCAAAATTTGAAGTTGAGCAATCGCATATAAAATATCGACAATCACCAGTTGCAGTTGCGCGGGATACTGGTTTAATGGATTGCGGGCTGATAGCAGCTCATTGCGTGCATATCGATGAGGGCGATCTTGAAATTTTAGTTGAAAACAATGTACGGGTTGCTCATAATCCGGGGTCAAATATGTTTTTAGGTAACGGTATCGCACCGGTAAAAGCGATGTTGGATCGAAATTTATGCGTTGCACTCGGTACTGATGGGGCGGCATGTAACAACAATCTTGATATTATCGAAGAAATGCGCTTGGCGGCTTTGCTTCAAAAAGGAAAATATATGTCGCCGACCGCGCTGACCGCGCCTCAAGCGATAAATATGGCTACTTTTCAAGGCGCTAAAGCGCTTGGACTAAAAAAAAGCGGAAAAATTTTACCTGGGTATGCTGCAGATGTTATAATAGTATCCATGAGCGCTCCGCATTGGCATCCGAGAAACAATATTTCATCGCAGTTTGTTTATGCTGCTAACTCTTCTGATGTTGAAACAGTTATAGTAGCTGGGAAAATAGTCATGAGAAATCGGCAGTTACTAACTATTGACGAGGAGCGACTCTATTACGAGGTTTCCAAATTCAATACTCGCAACAGCGAGAATAAAGAGTAAGAGGTTAAAATGAAAAAACCAATTCCGGTAGGTGTTTCGGCTCGTCATATCCATTTGTCCGAAGCTGATCTCGAAAAACTATTTGGCGCTGGCGCAAAACTCACCGTATTTAAGGATTTATCCCAGCCCGGGCAGTACGCGGCAAATGAAAAAGTGGATATTGTCACGGAAAAAGGCTCAATAAAAGGCGTGCGGGTACTTGGACCGACGCGAAAGCAAACTCAAGTGGAACTTGCTTTGACCGATGCGTTAAAATTGAGAATATCGCCTCCGATTCGCGATAGTGGTAATGTGGCTGGTTCTGCAAAATGTAAGCTTGTAGGACCGTGCGGCGAAGTAGATTTGGCGGAGGGCGCTATTGCGGCATTCCGACATATTCATATGACACCGGCCGATGCGGAAGCATTTGGCGTAAAGGACAAAGATATTGTAAGCGTAAAATTTGGCGGTGAACGCGGTCTGATTTTTGGTCAGGTGCTTATTCGTGTTAACAAGGATTTCTGCTTGGAAATGCATATTGATACGGACGAGGCAAATGCGGCAAAAATCGGCAGCGGTTGCACAGTTGAGATGGTTTAGGAGGTGTTATGCCTAGAGTTATAGTTGATGCAAATCGTTGCAAAGGTTGTGCTTTATGCACGCGAGCTTGTCCAAAGAAAATAATGGCATTATCGAAAGTCTTTAATGCTAAAGGTTACAATCCAGCTGAGTGCATAGATGAAAGCCAGTGTATTGGCTGTGCTTTGTGTGGTCGAACTTGTCCGGACGTAGCAATTGAAGTATATAAATAGGGTAGGGGTGAATATGGCAGAAAAAGTATTAATGAAAGGTAATGAGGCAATTGCTGAAGCAGCTGTTATTGCAGGTTGCCGGCATTACTTTGGTTACCCGATTACGCCACAGACCGAAATTACCGAGTATATGGCCAGAAGAATGCCGAAAGTAAATGGCACGTTTGTACAAGCGGAGTCAGAAGTGGCAGCCATCAATATGGTTTATGGCGCTGCAGGCGCGGGAGCCCGGGTTATGACATCGAGTTCAAGTCCGGGAATCAGTCTAAAACAAGAGGGGATTTCTTATATTGCGGCGGCGCAATTGCCGGCGGTTATCGTAAACATTATGCGTGGCGGACCAGGACTCGGAACAATCCAGGCATCGCAGGCTGATTATTTCCAGGCTACAAAAGGTGGCGGACACGGTGACTATCGATTAATAGTATTGGCGCCAAACAGTGTTCAGGAGATGATCGATTTAACTATCGAAGCTTTTGACTTAGCCGACAAATATCGCACTCCGGTGATGATTCTTGGTGACGGAGCCATTGGTCAAATGATGGAACCGGCAATTTTGCCTAAAGCTATTGAGCATAATATCGATAAAAGCAAATGGGCAACTACTACCCGCGCCAAGCGAACTTCAGGCGGACCAAATGTTGTAAATTCATTGTTTTTGCAGGCTGAAGAACTGGAAAAATACAATGTTGAACTTCAGGGTAAATTTGCGACTATTACCAGTAATGAGGTTAGGTTTGACTCATATTTGACTGAAGATGCAGATATTGTGGTGGTAGGCTATGGAATAATGTCTCGAATTGCTCATGGCGCTATCGACAAACTGCGTGCAGAAGGATTACGTGTCGGGTTGTTACGGCCGATAACGTTATGGCCGTTTCCGTATATGGCAATACAAAATTTGATACCGACCGCTAAAAAGTTTTTGGTAGCCGAAATGAGCGCAGGGCAGATGATTGAGGATGTAATGCTTGCGGTAGTCAATCGCCGGCCGGTATATCTGTGTGGTAAAATGGGCGGCGTGATTCCAACTGTCGATCAAATGATTAAAGAAATAATTCGCGTTAGCAAGGCGGTGTAGTATGGAGAAAAAAGTATTTGGCCGGCCGAGCTTGTTGAGTGAAAATTATACTCATTATTGTCCGGGGTGCGCTCACGGAATAATTCACCGACTGGTTGCGGAAGCTTTAGAGGAGCTAGGAGTGGCCGATAAAACAATTGGTGTTTCACCGGTTGGTTGCGCGGTACTCGCTCAAAACTATTTTACCTGTGACTTTCAGCAGGCCGCTCACGGCCGGGCGCCGGCAGTTGCTACCGGCATTAAGCGAGTGCATCCGGAAGCGGTTGTATTTTCTTATCAGGGCGATGGTGATTTGGCTTCGATTGGAACTGCAGAAGTTGTTCATGCCGCAGCGCGCAGTGAAAAAATCACGACCATTTTCATAAACAATACGGTTTATGGAATGACCGGTGGTCAAATGGCGCCCACTTCGTTACCCGGGCAGAAAACAACTACTTCACCCTATGGACGGGATGTTAAATCGGCAGGCTTCCCAATTCGAGTTGCCGAGATGCTGGCTACACTTGACGGAGCTAAGTATATTGCGAGGGTGTCGGTAGACACACCGGCCAATATGGTCAAGGCTAAAGAAGCTATTAAACGGGCATTCAAATGTCAAATAGAGGGAATCGGGTACTCCTTAGTGGAAGTTCTTTCAACTTGTCCGACTAATTGGGGACTTACACCGATTGTTTCATTTGACTGGTTGCAAAAAAATATGATACCTTACTATCCGCTCGGCGTATATAAGGACTTTGAGGAGGCCGCGAAATGACGTATGAAGTAGTTATATCAGGGTTTGGCGGTCAAGGCGTAATGATAATCGGACAATTGTTGGCATATGCCGGCATGTTAGAAGGTAAACACGTATCGTTTATGCCGTCCTATGGACCGGAAATGCGCGGTGGAACGGCAAACTGCGCGGTGATAATTTCTGAATCAGTCATTGGGAACCCGTTAGTCAGTGTACCGCAAGTGTTGGTAGCGATGAATAATCCTTCAATCGACAAATTTGAGCCAATGTTAGCAATTAATGGTATAGTTTTGACGAACACATCTATTGTTGACCGGTTGCAAAAGCGAACAGACGTTAAGTTTTACGGTGTAGCGGCCAATGATATCGCAGCTGAACTTAACAATGCTAAGACAGCAAACATTGTTATGTTAGGAGCGCTGTTGAAAGTTGTGCCGATGATAAAACCGGAATCGTTGATTCTGGCTTTTGAGAAAAAATTTGCGGCAAAACCGGACTTAATCGAAATAAATAAACAGGCATTTGCCTGTGGCGCAGCAGCAGTGAAATAAAGAATCTGACAACCTTGGCTTTAGCCGAGGTTGTTTGTTTGAAAGCGAGAGCCGTGAATATTGCCGAAAAAATCAAATTGATAAAAGATTATTCTCATAGTAATGGATTAGCGGTTTTTGCTGAAAAACCAATCAACTACGGGGTGCAATTAAAAATAAGTCAGGCTGATGCAATAGTTAGCATTAACGTATATCAAGGCAAAAAAGGCGTTAGCGTTGTTATTGGCGGAGCTGATTCGGAATTGAAAAGATCGTTGCAAAATTTCGCTTCCAGCCAAAAGATACCCAATGTAATTGGAGCTTTGAAATCAGCCGATCCCGTTTCGGTATGGGCTGGTTCAGACGAGGCCGGCAAGGGTGATTATTTTGGGCCACTGGCAGTAGCAGCGATAGGAGTTGATAAAATCGGCGCGGCTCTGCTCGCTGAAATAGGTGTGCGCGATTGTAAGAAACTCGACGATGAGAAAGTAACTTTCTTAGCAGCGAAGATAAAAAAAATAACCCATGTTTGTTTTGCTGAAGCAACAATATTTCCCAGCGAATATAATGAAAAGTATGCCGATTTAACCAAGCACGGTTACAATTTGAACGATTTACTGGCTCAATTACATGCCCAAGTGGCGCAGGAAATATTTGCGCAGCGACCGGATATCGAAAAATTCATAGTCGATCGGTTTGCGACTGACACGGCGCTCGGAAAGTGGTTTAAGTTGCCAAACTGTGTAAAGCTTATTAACATTCCCAAAGCCGAGAGTGATATTGCAGTTGCAGCAGCATCGATTTTAGCTCGTGCCAATTTTTTGCAGGGTCTTGGAGCGTTAAATGACGAATTGTCATTGACATTACCTAAAGGTGCTGCCGGTCATGTTACTCATTATGCAGCTAAAATTTTAAAAGATCGCGGCGAAGACGTTCTTAGCTTGTGCGCAAAAAAACATTTTAAAAATTCTCGTGATATTGCAGGAATTTTTTGTTGATAGCACGAATTATTACTATGAAATTACTAATATAATAAGTCGGAGGGTTTTATTTTTATGAAAGTACTCGTCATTAACTGCGGAAGCTCATCGTTAAAGTATCAATTGTTTGACATGACCGATGAAACTGTTTTGGCTAAAGGCTTAATCGAACGTATCGGCATGGATGGATCGATATTAACTCATTGTCCAGGCGAACTGGATAAAATTGAAATTGCGGCGGATATTCCGAACCATGCCGTTGCCCTTCAAATGGTGATGGCGGCTTTAATAAGCGAAAAACACGGCGTAATTAAAAGCATGGATGAAATATCCGCTATCGGTCATCGTGTTGTTCATGGCGGCGAAAAGTTCGCCAGTTCGGTGCTAATAACTTCAGAAGTTATGCGCGCGCTTGAGGAATGTGTAGAGATGGCGCCGCTGCACAATCCGCCGAACATTGTGGGAATAAATGCCTGCAAAGAGCTTATGCCGAAAGTGCCTCAAGTAGGCGTTTTTGATACGGCTTTTCATCAAACAATGCCTAAAGCAGCATTCTTATATGGCTTGCCGTACGAAGCTTATACAAAATATGGTATCCGCCGTTATGGCTTTCATGGCACTTCCCACAAATATGTTTCGCAACGTTGCGGAGATTTGATGGGAAAACACGCTAGCGATTTGCGAATCATCACCTGTCATCTTGGCAACGGAGCAAGTATCGCGGCAGTAAAATATGGTCGTTCGATAATGACCAGTATGGGCTTTACGCCATTAGAAGGCTTGATCATGGGAACCCGTTGCGGCGACATCGACCCGGCTATTCCAGTGTATATGATGAAAAAAACCGGTATGACACTTGAAGAAGTTGACAATATCATGAACAAAAAATCCGGAGTATTGGGTATTTCCGGAGTATCTTCGGATTTTCGCGATATCGAAAAGGCTGCCAAAGAAGGTAATGAGCGCGCGCAATTGGCGCTGGATATGTTCTCAGGCGAGGTACGCAAATATATCGGTGCTTATGTGGCAATTATGGGCGGAGTGGATGCGATTGTATTTACAGCTGGCCTTGGTGAAAACTCAATTGAGATGCGTGATATGATTTGTAATGGATTAGAGTATCTTGGAACGCGCATTGATGAAGTGCGGAACAATGTGCGCGGCAAGGCGCAGGAGATTAGTGTCGAAGGTAGCAAAGTTAAGATATTTGTCATACCGACTAATGAAGAACTAGTTATCGCCCGCGACACCAGAGATATTTGCGCGCCGCTAGTGGAATGATTATTTTGGTTGACTTTTGTTCATCACGTGAATATAATATATCAGGTGCAGGTGGAACTGTTGAAGATTGATATTGGAAGTATTATTGGTAAACGCGACGAGAGCATTGATTTTTCAATGCTAACTACTTCGGAACAGTTAGGGTTCTTGGATAATAAGATTTCGATTATCTCAGATATTCTAATTTCGGGGCAGGTTAAAAATGATTTTGAGTCGTACGTTGTTACCGGAATAATTAAATTTAGCGCAGCCAGTGAATGCGACAGATGCTTAGATAAATTCGAACATTGCTATGAAATTGAATTTGCTGAAAAATTTGTGCATAATGAGCCTACTGATGGCGACGATGTTTTCGTAATTCGAGACAACGTGGCAGATTTATCAGTTGCAGTGCTAGAAAACATTCATATCAATATACCCGTGAAGTTATTGTGCAAAGACGTGTGCAAAGGTTTGTGCTCGGAGTGCGGTAGTAATTTCAATGAAAGGCAGTGCCGTTGTGGCGAAGACAAGATTAACCCGCAATTTGCCAAGCTTGCAAAGTTGATAAATAATTAGCCTTTCGGGTAAGGCATATAGCTACAAGGAGGTGCTAAAATGGCAGTACCAAAGCGAAAGACATCTAAGGCGCGTCGCGATAAAAGACGAGCAAATTGGAAATTAGAAGTTCCAAATCTAGTTAGTTGTCCGCAGTGTCATCAGGTAAAAATGCCACACCGTGTATGTCCAGAATGTGGACATTATAACGGCAAAGCAGTTGTAGTTGCTGAATAAAGTAACAGATTTATGGCGGGCGTAAGCTCGCCTTTTTTCTTGATATTTTAGGTTAATCTATGCTAATATGATTTTATTAAATAACATGACACAGGAGGAATCTCGTGAAAATTGCTTTTCTTTTTCCTGGGCAAGGCGCTCAGAAAGTTGGTATGGGTAAGGATTTGTTTGATAAATATCCCGTAGCCCGAGCTGTTTTTGAAGAAGCGGACAGGGCTCTTGGCTTTTCTATATCTGATATGTGCTTTAACGGTCCTGAAGAAGATCTGAAGTTGACCTGCAATACGCAACCCGCGCTATTAACGGTTAGTGTTGCAGCGCTTGCAGTACTCGAAGAACTAGGCGTAAAACCGTATTGCGCTGCCGGACATAGTTTGGGCGAATATGGAGCTTTAGTAGCTGGCAAGGTTCTGAGTTTTGCTGACGCGGTAAAGACAGTTAGAGCCAGAGGCGAATTTATGCAGGAAGCTGTTCCTGCCGGTGAAGGCGCTATGGCAGCTATTATCGGCTTGGATCGGGACAAAATAATTGAAATATGCGCTAAAATTACCGGAGAAATCGGTTTAGTACAAGCAGTAAATTTTAATATGCCTGGTCAAATAGTAATTGCCGGTATTACAGCGGCGGTAAAGCAGGCATGTGAAGAATTGAAAGCTGCCGGCGCGCGCAGGGCGCTTATTTTGCCGGTTAGCGCACCGTTTCATAGCTTGTTGATGAAACCGGCCGCTGAAAAACTGGAAAAAGTTTTGGCTGGTGTTAGTTTTTCTGATTCGCTAGTGCCGATAGTTAGTAATGTTGACGCGCAAGCGGCTACCAATGCGGCAACTTTGAAAGCCAAATTGGTTCACCAAGTAGCATCGCCAGTACTATGGGAAGATAGCGTTGCCAGAATTTCAAGTTTGGGCGTTGATTTTGTAATTGAAGTGGGCGCTGGTCCGCTTTCAGGTTTTATGAAAAAAATGACGCCGCATATTACTGCGCTTGGTATCGAGGACGAAGCTTCGATATTGAAAATGGTCGAAACGCTCAAGGAGGTCAAATGCGATTAGATAATAAAGTCGCCGTTGTTACCGGCGGCTCGCGCGGAATCGGGCGAGCGGTGGTTATGCGCTTAGCTGCGCTTGGTGCGAACATTGTGATAAATTACGCGGGTAATATTGTAGCTGCCGAGGAGAGTAAAAATGCCGCGGAAGCGCTAGGCGTCGAAGTACTTTTGTTTCAAGGTGATGTCGCCGACAGCGCTATTTGTGAAGCAATGATTGCAGCGACAATCGAACGCTTTGGCAGAGTGGATATTATTGTTAACAACGCCGGAATAACCAGAGATAATTTGTTAATGCGTATGAAGCAGGAAGAATGGAATGCAGTAATTAATACCAATCTTACCGGTGTGTATAATTGTTGTAAAGCCGTTGTCAAACCGATGATGAAACAACGTTCAGGGTGTATAATAAATATGACATCAGTTATTGGACAAATTGGCAATGCCGGGCAGGCAAATTACGCAGCGGCAAAAGCCGGAGTTATTGGTTTGACTAAGTCCTTGGCAAAGGAACTTGCCGCTAGAAATATTCGGGTAAATGCCATTGCTCCAGGATTTATTTCAACCGACATGACCGCTGATCTTAACGAAAAAGTAGTTGAACAGCTGGTTTCACAAATACCTTTGGCCAGATTGGGTAAATCTGATGATGTCGCGCATCTGGCAGGCTTTCTGGCTTCGGATTTTGCAAGTTATATTACTGGGCAAGTCATAAATGTTGACGGCGGAATGGTAATGTAATATACTAATGAACGTTAAAGGAGGTGAATGATTTGTCAACGTTTGATCAAGTAAGAACTATAGTTGCTGAGCAACTTACAATTAAAGCCGATGATATCACGATGGAATCAACTTTCATTGATGATTTAGGCGCTGATTCGTTGGATATTGTTGAATTGATGATGGCGTTTGAAGAGAAGTTTGAAATTGAACTCCCTGATGACGAGGCAGAAAAAATCAAAGCAATAAAAGACGCAGTAAAATTAATTGATGAGAAAAAGGCGTAAGCCTCTGCCTCGCTTTGCGAGGCTTTCTTTTTTAAATTATATTAGTGTAAGCTAATAATAACATATAGTATCAGGATAATTTGGGAGGAATGATGAACAAACGTGTAGTAGTTACCGGACTTGGCGCTGTAACGCCCCTTGGCATCGGCTATGAGCTTTGCTGGGAAAATCTTTTGGCAGGTAAGTCGTCAATCGCTCGAATCACAGCTTTCGATCCGGAAGGCTATTCAACGCAAATTGCATCGGAAGTACGAGATTTTGATCCAGCGCTGTATATGGACAAAAAAGAGGCACGCCGCATGGATCGAGTGACCCAGTTTGCAGTTGCCGCTGCAAAACTTGCAATTGATGACAGCAAGCTCGATTTAGTTAGTGAAGATAAAACCCGTATCGGTACTTTAGTAGGTACTGGAATGGGCGGGATAATAACGCTTGGCGATAATTTTAAAAAGCTTTTCGACAAAGGACATTCGCGCGTCAGCCCGCTAATGGTTCCGATGATTATTCCCAGTATGCCAAGCGGTATGGTTTCGATGATTTTTGGTCTGCAGGGACCGTGTTTTCCAATAGTTACCGCCTGCGCGAGCGGTACTAATTCCATTGGTGAAGCGATGAAGATTATTCAACGCGGCAGCGCCGATGTTATGGTAGCTGGTGGTTCGGAAGCGGCAGTAACGCCGATATGTATTGCCGGTTTTGAAAATATGAAAGCAATGTCGACTCGTAACGATGATCCACTAACTGCATCGCGTCCATTCGATTCTGATCGTGACGGATTTGTTCTTGGAGAAGGCGCCGGAGTCGTTGTGCTAGAGTCGCTTGAGCACGCGCTGGCGCGGGGGGCACGAATATATTGCGAACTTGCCGGATATGGCACTAATGCTGATGCATATCATATTACTAGTCCGGCTCCGGAGGGCGCAATTGCTGCCAAATGTATGGAACTGGCAATGGAAGATGCCGGTCTTGGTATTGATGATGTTGATTATATTAATGCGCACGGCACGTCCACACCGATAAATGATCGCAACGAAACACAAGCGATTAAGAAAGTATTTGGCGCGCATGCTTATGAAATGAAAGTCAGTTCGAACAAGTCGATGTTAGGTCATTTGCTCGGAGCGTCAGGAGGAATTGAGTTTATTGCTACAGCGCTTACTGTTATGAATGATATCGTTCCGCCGACAATGAATATTCAAAAAGTTGATGAAGATATGGATTTGGATTATGTTCCCAATAAAGCTGCGAAAATGGTGGTTCGAGCGGCGCTGACAAATTCTTTTGGGTTTGGTGGACATAATGCTACTCTGGCATTAATAAAATATAATGGCTAAGAACACCCCGGCAAAAAATGATCAATTGAGTGATTTTCAAAGATTATTGGGAGTTAATTTTCACAATGTCGCTATTTTGCAAACAGCTTTAACGCACAGTTCATTTTCTTTTGAGAAGCGAAATGATGGATTCAACAATGAGCGCCTGGAATTTCTTGGCGATGCCGTTCTTGAATTGTGCATTAGTGATAATCTGTATAAACATATCGGTAATATGCCCGAAGGCGAGATGACCAAAAGGCGCTCGAATGTAGTCTGTGAAAAGTCGCTGGCGGCAAAAGCCCGTGAGCTTTTCATTGGAAAACATCTGCGGTTGGGTAAGGGTGAAGATAGTACCGGCGGACGCGAACGCTCGTCGATATTGTCAGATGCTTTTGAAGCGATAATCGGCGCGTTATATATCGATCAGGGTTATGAAGTTGCCCGCGATTTCGTTCAGCGAATTTTTGCTGACGAACTTTTCCGTCTTGAAAAGGCAAGTGACTGTAAGAGCGAACTTCAGGAATATGTTCAAAATGTGCTTGAACTGCAGAGTGATGACATTGTATATAATGTTGTTTCGTGTAGTGGTCCGGATCATGAAAAACATTACAATGTTGAGCTTTTGGTAAAAAAAGAAAGTTTTGGTTGCGGTAGCGGACGAAGTAAAAAAGCCGCGGAACAATCGGCTGCTAAACAAGCGCTGCAAAAACTAGAAAAATAAGAATGTTTGGGTTATAATCAAAAGCGGCACAAGCTGCTTTTTTTTATGTGTAAACAACGTGAGAGTAATGAAGAAAGCAATTTTACCGATATTTTTGGCCAATGCCGGTTGCCTTGACCGCTGCGTGTTTTGTAATCAACGGGCAGTTGAGCGCAATTATTGTAATACGCTTCAAGAAGAAGTTACTGCAGAAATAAATCGTCAATTGCTATATTTGACAAAAACTGATGTGCAGCTGGCCTTTTATGGCGGCACGTTTACCGCGTTGCCGGACGATCAACAATTGATGTTATTGCAACTCGGTAAAAACTATATTGATGGCGGAAAAATATCCAGTATCCGAGTATCAACACGTCCGGATGCGCTTGACGACAGTTGCGTTAATTTGCTCAAAACTTTTGGCGTGACCGCAGTGGAAATAGGGGCGCAATCACTCGTTGATTCGGTATTGATCGCCAATAATCGCCGGCACACTTACGATGACGTTGCTACTAGTGTAGCACGCGTAAAAAAGAGCGGCATGACGGTGGGAATTCATCTCATGACAGGATTAGTTGGCGAGACCGATGAAACGAACCTGTTAACATTGCAACGACTGGCGCAAATGGTTCCGGATATGTTGAGAATTCATCCGACCATTGTCCTTAGAGGTACAAAATTAGAACAATTGTTTTTAGAAGGTAAATACTGCCCGCAAACCATGCAACAAGCAATTACTAGCGCTAGCTGGTTGAAATTGGTGGCTCAATCCAAAGGCATTACAGTTATTCGCACTGGAATTCAGCCGAGCGAAGAATTGCAAAATGGACAAGTTGTTGCCGGACCATTTCACCCGGCCTTCGGTGAGCTTTGTGATAGCGCCGGGTTCTATGTTTTGCTATACATTTTGCTGAAACGTCACATAGTGAATGACTTATTTTGTAGTCCGAAGGATTTATCAAAAATAATTGGACAGCAGCGAAAAAACATCACTCGTTTAGAAACCAAATTCGAAAAAAAGATAATACTGTCAGTAAGTAATTTGATTGCCAGCGGCACAATCGAGACAAGCACATGCAGTTCAACGCATTTGTCGTCTCTAGTTGAAAAGTTGGGTTACAATGAATATAAGGAAATTTTGGAGGATGAATGAAATTAAGGGGATTTGAGCGCGTTGAAAACGACTGTTTTTCATCAGTAACATTACCCAGTCGAAAAACAAAACATAGCGCCGGTTACGACATTTCAGCAGCTGAAACGCTGGTTATTGAACCACTCAAAATAGTGTTGATTCCAACCGGAGTAAAGGCTTATATGCAGGCTGATGAATACTTAGGCTTGCATATTAGGTCAGGGTTAGCTGTAAAAAGTGGTATTATGCTGGTAAATTCACAGGGAATTATTGATAGCGATTATTATAATAATGTGGATAACGAAGGACACATAATGATTGCATTGATTAATATGAGTAATATCGTAGTAACGATAAAGGCTGGAGAACGAATTGCCCAAGGGATTTTTTATAAATATTTGGTCGCCGATAATGATCAAGCTCATTCGATTCGTTCGGGAGGGTTTGGCAGCACCGGAGTAAGGAATGACAATAATGAATGTTAGAATAAGTAGCCAAAGAATTGGCGACTGCGCAGCGCAAATTTTAGTGATGCCAATATTTGTGGAAAGCAATTTGGAACGGGCGTTGGCTGATTTAGACGAATTAAGTGGCAATATGTTCAGCACTATTGCTATGGGCATTGAATCATCAACAACAGCCAACGAAATGATGGTTGTTCCTTTTGGCGAGAAAAAGGTTGTTTTGGTCGGATTGGGAAGTAAAGTTTTAAAAGAGCGGCGTGACTTGCGAAATTGCTTTGGCGCTTTAGGTCGAAAACTTAGAGCTATGAATGCCGAAGCTATCGCAATCGATACTGCCGAATTAAACGGTGAAGAGATTATTGCAGCGATAGAGGGCATAACTCTGGGCAATTATGAGTTTGATACTTTTCTCTCAAACAAAAGAAAATCATTGACATCAATTGAAATAATCGCCGCTAACAGTATTGAAATCGAAAGCGCGATTCAGACTGCGGTTGTTTCCGCTGAAACTGTAAATCTCGCTCGTGAGTGGACCAATCTCCCCGCAGCCGTTTGCACACCAAGTTTTTTAGCCGACGAAGCAAAAATAATTTCTGAGCAATATAAGCTGGAGTGTATTATTTTAAACAGATTGCAAATGCAAGAATTGGGTATGGGTGGACTTCTAGGAGTTTCGCGCGGCAGCTCTGAAGCGCCGAAATTAGTGGTATTAAAATATTATGGTGCTCCTGACAGCTCTGAGTTAACAGCCTATGTCGGTAAAGGCGTAACTTTTGACAGTGGCGGATTGTCACTAAAACAGCCAGCAACGATGATAGCGATGAAGCGGGATATGGCAGGAGCTGCGTGCGTGCTCGCGGCGACCAAAGCAATCGCTCAACTTGGACTGCGAACTAATATAATGACAATAATGCCGTTGTGTGAGAATATGCCAAGTGGTAACGCGTTGCAGCCCGGTGAAATAATCCGTACCCTATCTGGAAAAACTGTGGAAGTTCACAGCACTGACGCTGAAGGGCGGATTATTTTGGCTGATGCAGTCACCTATGCCGTTCATCTGGGAGCTACCCGCTTGGTAGATGTAGCAACATTAACTGCCATTACTAATACGCTTGGAAACGTAACTGCAGGAATTATTGATAACAATTCTGAGTGGTGCTACAAAGTCGTCACGGCTGGTGCCGCTGCGGACGAACGGCTATGGCGCTTCCCGAATTATTCTGAGTATAAAGAGTTGTTGAAAACGCCGTTTGCTGATTTAAAAAACAGCTCCGCGACTTCCGGTACAGTTGCTGGCGGCTTGTTTATCGGTGAATTCGTAGACGGTCGCCCATGGGTGCATATCGATATTGCCGGAACAGCATGGAATGATAATCCCTATGGAATAAACCCAGCCGGCGCTAGCGGCTCGATGGTCAAAACATTAATTGAATTAGCCAAATTGTAGCTATTATTCTGTTGACTGAAAAGCGCCGATTTGCTATACTTCGTCAGGGAAACACATTGTTCAAAGTTTCTTCCTGAAACTTTGAACAATGTGTTTTGGTAATTACGGAGGTAACGATTTTGATTGCTAGGTACTCCAATCCGGAAATGGCCGGAATTTGGACTGAGGAAAATGAATTTCTGACGATGTTGCAAGTGGAGATATTCGCTTGCGAAGCAATGAACAAACTAGGATTAATTCCGGATAGCGCGTTAGTAGATATCAAAACTAAAGCGAAATTTTCAGTAGAGCGGATTAAGGAAATAGAACGTGAAACCAACCATGATATTATCGCGTTTTTAACTTGCGTCGCCGAACACGTCGGCGATTCATCAAAGTATATGCACATGGGGATGACTTCTAGTGATGTAAAAGACACAGCACTCTGCGCGATGTGCAAAAAGGCTGGCGAATTACTTCTAAACGACTTAAAAGCGCTGTATTCGGCTATCGAGAAACAAGCGCGTGCACACAAATATACAATTATGATCGGTCGAACTCACGGAATTCACGCTGAACCGATGACTTTTGGTTTGAAAATGGCCGTTTGGTTAGACGAAGTCACTCGCTCAATAGCGCGACTTGAAAGGGCGGTTGAAACTGTTTCCGTGGGGAAAATCTCCGGAGCAGTCGGTACATACGCTTTTGCCGAACCGTTTGTCGAGCAATACGTTTGCGAACAAATGGGTTTACGACCGGCGAAAGCTTCTACGCAAGTGTTGCAACGTGACCGTCATGCTGAATTTTTGACGACCATTGCAATAATCGGTAGTAGCTTGGAGAAATTTTCTACAGAAATTAGGAATTTACAGCGGACGGATATTCGTGAGGCCGAGGAATACTTTTCCAAAGGTCAAAAAGGATCTTCAGCGATGCCGCACAAACGCAACCCGATTACTTGTGAGCGGATTAGTGGGTTGGCAAGGGTGTTGCGTGGCAACGCGCTGGCCGCGATGGAGAACGTAGCGCTGTGGCATGAACGAGACATCTCGCATTCTTCGGTAGAGCGGGTTATTCTGCCGGACTCTACCATTCTGCTTGATTATGTGCTAAAATTGATGACGCGAGTTATGGATAATTTGCTTGTATATCCAGACGCCATGAAGAGTAATTTGGAAAAAACCGGCGGACTGATTTTCAGTCAACGATTATTACTGGCGTTGGTCGAAAAAGGCGTAATTCGGGAAGATGCCTACGCCTGGGTTCAGCGCTGCGCAATGTCGCGGTGGTTGCAAGGTGTTGATTTTAAGACGAACTTTAGCAACGATCCGGATGTCATTCGCCACTTAAGTCAAAATGAAATTGACGACTGTTTTGAATGTACGCACTATATCAGACACATTGATACGATTATGAAACGATTCGGTTTATAGGAGGATATATGCCTGTTGCAGTTATTCTTGGTACTCAGTGGGGTGACGAAGGTAAAGGTAAAATCGTTGATTTTCTCGCGGAAAAAGCTGACGTTGTCGTGCGTTATCAAGGCGGAAACAACGCTGGTCATACGGTAATTACTAATGGTAAGGAATTCAAACTACATTTATTGCCCTCGGGCATTTTGTATGAAAACAAAATCTGTGTTTTAGGTAACGGGGTGGTTATAGACCCGCCGGTTTTGTTAAAAGAGTTAAGAGATATTCGTGCTAAGGGCGTTAAAGTAGCCGAGATGAAAATTTCTGACCGGGCGCATGTAATAATGCCCTATCATCGGTTATTAGATGAAGTCCAAGAGGAAGCTTTGGGAAAAAAGAAAATCGGCACAACCAAACGCGGAGTAGGTCCGTGTTATGCCGATAAACACAATCGTGTCGGTATTCGAATTGCCGATTTATTGGAACCGGAGTTGTTGCGGGAAAAAATTGCGGCAAATTTAGAAACCAAAAATCAATATTTCGAAAAAATATATGATGAGACCGGTTTTGAAGTTGAAGCAATATATCAGGAGTATTTGCAATACGGCGAGGAACTTCGCCCCTATATTTGCGATACTATTCCTTATGTAAATCAAGCGATAACTGCTGGTAAAAAAGTTCTTTTGGAAGGTGCGCAAGCCACTTTGCTGGATGTTGATTATGGTACCTATCCTTATATTACCTCGTCGCATCCTACCGCCGGTGGCGCGTGTGTGGGCGCGGGCATTGGTCCGACTCGAATTGACAAGGTGGTGGGTGTTGTTAAGGCCTATACTACCAGAGTGGGAGAAGGACCTTTTCCGACTGAACTTGATGATGAGATTGGTCAATATATTCAATATACTGGCAAGGAGTACGGAACTACTACCGGACGCCCGCGGCGCTGCGGCTGGTTGGATATGGTTATGATAAAATATGCGGCGACAGTAAACGGTCTGGCATATTTAGCCATTACCCGCTTAGATATCCTGGATGAATTAGATGAAGTGAAGATTTGTACCGGTTATCAATGCGGCGATACAGTTGTGACCGATTTTCCGGCAAGTTTAGAGAAACTTGGCACGATGGTTCCGATTTTGGAAACCCTCCCCGGCTGGGAAGTGCCTATTAGTGATATTCGCGATTACAAAAAGTTGCCGGAAAAAGCGCGAAAATATGTCGAGCGTATTTCGGAGCTGGCCGGCGTTCCGCTGGCTATCGTCTCGGTTGGTCCGGCACGCGATCAAACCATTTTTGTTAACGAAATATTTTAGTGTAAACAAAAAAATACCACCGTACGGTGGTATTTTTTTGTTTAATCCAGTTTGTCGATTTTCACTTTAACACTTAATGTTTGAATCGCGTTCCCGCGATATAAGCCTTTTATTGGAATAATATCATTATAATCTCGGCCATCGGCGATTTTCACGTAGCGCCAGCTCATAATATTATCGTTTGTCGGATCGAATCCCAACCAACCGGCGCCAGGGATGAAAGCTTCGATCCAGGCGTGCATGGCAATAATTAAATTGTCATTGCCGATATTTTCCGGCAGATCGCCAATATATTGATAACCACTCACATAACGTGCCGGAATGCCAATGTCCCGACAAGTAGCCAACATCAGATGAGCAAAATCCTGACAAACGCCGCCTTTCAAGCGCACGGTGTCGTCGACAGTGGTGTGAATATTCGTAACTCCTGGTTGATACTGAAAAGTTTTGTGAATTTGGGTAGTAAGACTGCGAACATAATCGTAAATACAGCCGGTAGAACATTGGCTGTACAAAGTCTTAAAGTAATCCGCTACTGATTGAGTAATCAGAGTGCGCGGTGTCATATGTAAATACTCGGCATAACGATTTTGAAATTGTGCCGAGTTTAACAAAGCACGCTCATCTTCTGGTTTCAAAACGTAACCCGAACGCGGTTCCCCTTCAGCGGTTAAAACTACTGAAGTTGCAATAATCGAAAGTTGGTTATGCGGTTCGATTACTTCAAAACAAGCGATATCACTCTGGAAATAATCTTTGTGCCATCTGACAGGTACGGCAGGAGCAGTTGAAAAATCGTAATATGCCAGATGTTGGCGATAATTAGTACGCGGCTTTAGGCGTACTTCGTTGATACTGTTATCAATAAGCGTGGGCTCCAAATGCATTTCATTGTCGCTGCCGGTAATGAAATTTCCGTAACTGTATTCGCTAAGGTGCATTATTTTTAACTTCATAAAATAGTATCAACCTCTTTGAAATATGTTTTGTAAACTTTTGTCCCAATAACATTAAGAGTCGCGAGAAAATCCCAAACCATATTAGGAAGACTGTCGAGATTATAATCATCTTCACTGAAATTGTCGATTTTAGCCAACATAGCATCTACTTCTGCTAAAGGCGAATATTGCATATTTTCTTCAGGTGCGGCTAAAGCCAGTAAATTTCTTTTGAAGATCGTCAAACTATAATGAATCGAACGCGGAAATAGTGGTTGACCAACGAGAAAAGCAGCTGCGGCGGCAAGACTGACGCGGTCAGCATTGATTTTTCGATAGGATTCTAATCCGTCAACGGCGCGGAGCGCTGCCGTTAATTGATGATAGCGGTTGTTGCTGATGTTTTGCCGCATTTCCAGAGTGTTACGGTGCATCATTAGCACAAGCCGGGAAATGTTCTCAGCGCGCTCGATATAGCGCCCTAGTTGCAATAACCGCCACTCTTCGTCGCGAATCATGGTTGTTTCAGCAATGCCGTGGAACAATGTTACTGCTTGCTTTATTCCTTTATAAAAATCGTAAGGTTTGAAGTCCGGCGCGAAAATTCGTTTTGCCTGACTCTCGGCGGTCAACCAAAGATGGAAACCGTTTATTGTTTCCCAAAGTGGCGTAGGCAGCTCTTGACGGATAGCACGCACGTTCTCGCGAGCATTACCGGCACAGGAGATAATTGAATTGCCATAAGTCTTATCAAGCGTTAAAAAGTTAAGTACATGCCGGGTTTTCAAAGAATTGTAGCGATCGAAGAAGGCATCTGCCTCGCCAAGAACACTTAGCAACCGTTGCCACAAATCGTTTTGAATATCGGTATTTTCCGTCCAACTTAAGTAACTGTGAAAACTAACATCAATAAGATTGGTATGATTGATGATTCGCTCGGTATAGCGACCAGTCCAGTAAATTGATTCAGCAACGCGAACATTTATCATAAGACCTCCAAACTATTATTCTTCGATTACCCAGGTATCTTTACTGCCGCCGCCTTGAGATGAATTTACGACTAGCGAACCTTCGCGCATTGCAACTCGGGTCAGTCCGCCCGGTACTATATGAATTTCTTCGTTGGCGGCTAATGCAATATATGGGCGCAAGTCGACCCGGCGTGAAGCAATAGTTCCGTCACATAAAGTTGGTACTGCGGATAGTTGAATGGTTGGTTGGGCAATATATTCATCAGGTCGTTCGCAAATTTGCCGGCGGAATTTGTCGTGTTCTTCTTTTGTGGCGTGTGGTCCGATTAACATTCCATAGCCACCGGAAAGCGAGGTTTCCTTAACAACCATTTTTTCAATATTGTCTAAGACAAATTTTCGATCTTCTTCACGCGCGCAAATATAGGTGGGCACGTTTTTAAGTATTGGCTCTTCATTTAAATAATAACGAATAATTTCCGGAACGTAGGCATATATTGCTTTATCATCAGCAAAACCGGTTCCCGGCGCATTAGCCAAGGCAACGTTTCCGGCGCGATAGGCATTCATCAGTCCGGGCACGCCCAACATTGAATCGGGTCGGAAGGCCAGCGGATCAATGAAATCATCATCGATGCGACGATATATTACGTCAACTTGTTGAAGTCCGTGTAAGGTTTTTAGGTAAACCTTGTTATCTACAACTTTTAAATCCTGCCCCTCGGCCAAAATCAGTCCCATCTCTTGCGCTAAAAAAGTATGCTCGAAATAAGCTGAATTGTAACGACCGGGAGTGAGCAATACCACTGTGGGATTAGGATTGTTATTCGGAGCTATGCTACGCAAAGCACGCAAGAACAAATGCAACCCGCGATCCAAATTCATGACGTGATAATTAAAAAACAATTCCGGGAAAAGTTTTTCCATCATCCAGCGATTTTTGTACAGATAAGAAACACCGCTTGGGGTGCGCAGGTTGTCCTCAAGGACATAATAATCGCCGTCGCCGGCACGAATTAAATCAATTCCCGACCAGCAAATATAAACGTCACCAGGGACATCTTGATTCATCATTTCCGGGCGAAAATATTTATTAGTGACAATTAGTTTGCGCGGGACGATACCGGCTTTGCAGATGTTTTGTTCGTGATAGATATCGTGAATAAAACGATTTAGAGCTGTAACGCGCTGCTTAAGGCCTTTTTGCATAAAGGCCCAGTCCGTACTGCTAATGATTCGCGGAATGATATCAAAAGGGATGGTGCGCTCTAAGGCGTTACTATCTTCATTATACAAGGTAAAAGTAATCCCTTGCTTTATCATTTCGTCGTCCATGCGATTTTGCCGTTCAGCCAAGTTTTTCATGTCGAGTTTACCGAATGTCTTGTACAATTCTTCGTAATGCTCGCGTACCGAGCCGTCATCATTGAACATTTCGTCGTATACTTTAGGTGCTAACAGGTAATTTTCGAACATAATCTCACCCCTAAATCAAAATAAAAAAATCAACCTTACGGTTTATTTAAAGACAAAAGCCTGAATGCTATTTATTGTTTGTCGAGTTTATGATACTATTTTAGGGAAATTATAAGTTTATGTCAAGGATTGAGAGCTAAATGATTGAATTATTATCTTATGTAGGCGGGGCTACCGGGAATGTGAAAGTTATCGAAAAATTCGTGATGCCGCAATTGGATCGCGAACGAAAAATCTGGATTTATTTGCCACATGACTACGATTTATCAAAAATTAGCTACCCGGTGTTATATATGCATGACGGACAGAATTTATTTGCGCCGGAAACCTCATATTGCGGCGAGTGGAGTGTCGACGATACGTTGGAGGCGCTATCCAAGGAGAAACGTGATTGCGGAATAATTGTTGTGGGGATCGAGAGTGGAATCTTTCGAGATCAGGAGTTGGTGCCTGGGTGCACCGATTGCGACCGCTATGTCGATTTTATCGTTGAAACATTGAAACCGTATATTGACGCGAACTTTCGTACCTGCCCACAGCGCGAGCAAACCGGAATAATGGGTAGCTCGTTTGGCGGGCAGACTTCAATTTACGCGGCATTAAAGCACCCGACAGTGTTTGGACTTGTTGGCGCATTTTCACCATCGTTGTTTTTAACGGCGGACACTATAACTCGTCATCCAATTGACCAACCGATAAAATACTTTATTTGCGCCGGCGAACGCGAAGCGGCACACTGCGACTTGGAAATTGCGACGCGGTTCACGCCTAATGTTTGTGCAGTTGCTCATGCACTTATAGCCTGTGGACACACAGTAAAACTGATGATTGACGAAGATGGTCAACATAATGAAGCTTACTGGGCAAGGAAATTTCCGGAAGCTTACGAATATTTATTTCGTTGAGAAGTTATTGCCAAAAGCTTTCTGTTGAATATTATTTTTGAATAGTCTATAATATCGCTGATAAATTGACAGTTGGAGGTAGCCTTGGGGAAGGGAAATTTCAGTAGATTTGTAATTTTGGTCGTAATTATTATCGGGGTGTGCGGATATTTTGTTCAACCGCTCGCGATGTCGATCCGGCAAGGACTGGATTTGCAAGGGGGAACGCACGTTGTATTGCAAGCCGTTGACACTAAAGATGCCAAAGTCGATGAAGATGCAATGAATCGTGTTCAGAAAATCGTCGAATTGCGCGTAAACGGATTGGGATTAACCGAGCCGATTATTCAGCGCGAGCAAGGATCGCATCGAATAATAGTTGAACTACCGGGTGTAAAGGATCCGGAGAAGGCTATTGAAATGCTGGGCAAGACCGGTTATTTGGAATTTAAAGATGAATCCGGGAAGTCGTTATTATCGGGTAAAGACTTGAAAGATTCCAAAGCGCAAATGGATGGAAACAACCGGGCAATAGTAAATTTAGAGTTCACTCCGGAAGGCGCGAAACTTTTCGGTGATGCAACTGCGGCAAATGTTGGCAAGCATATTGCGATAATGCTTGACAATCAAGTGCTTACTAATCCGGTAGTTGAATCGGCAATTCCGGACGGAAAAGCCATTATCACCGGCGAGAAATCGTTGGATGAAGCTCAACGGTTAGCCGTTTTGCTAAGATCGGGTGCGTTGCCGGTAAAAGTGGAAATATTAGAAACTCGTACAATTGGGCCAACGCTGGGTGCTGATTCAAAAACTAAGAGTGAATGGGCATTTTTCATTGGCATCGTTGCAATTGTATTATTTATGTTCATTGTGTATCGCATGGCCGGGTTAGTGGCAAATGTCGCCTTGCTGTTATACGTTGTCCTACTGCTGGGCTGTTTGAAGTTGCTTGGAGCGACACTAACATTGCCGGGTATCGCCGGTCTGATCTTATCGATGGGTATGGCAGTTGATACCAATATATTAATTTTTGAACGATTCAAGGAAGAATTTCGTGCCGGAAAAACATTGCGCGCGGCAATGGACGCTGGTTTTTCCCGGGCGTTTGCGACCGTAATCGATGCGCACGCGACAACTTTTATCGCTGCTGCGATTCTGTATATTTTAGGAACTAGTTTAGTGAAAGGCTTTGCACTCAACCTTGGACTGGGTATTGTGCTCAATCTCGCAACTGCGCTAGTCGGTACTCAATTTATGTTGAAATGGTTGATTAGCGGTTTTAGCGGTAAAGACGGCAATAAGTTTGGCGTATAGAGGTGTGGGTGAAATGATAAAATTTGATTTAGTACATAAACGAATTATTTGGTTTACGTTTTCACTAATTATTCTTATTCCCGGTTTGATTTCAATTGGTTTCAAAGGATTTAATCTGGGAATTGATTTTACCGGCGGTTCGCTGTTAGATTTAAAATTTAAGCAGTCGGTTACCGTTGAACAGGTTCGTAATTTTTTACATTCCGAAAACATCCAAAACCCGGTGATACAAGTGGTTGGAAGCACGGAAAGCGAGAGCGGACAAGAAGTTTTAATTCGCACCCGTGCATTGGATAATGCTGAGGAAAGGGCTTTGCTGGATAAAGCCAAAACGGCAATCGGTGATTATGATATGTTGCGCGCAGAAAAAGTCGGCGCAATTATCGGCTCGGAGTTAACTCGTAACGCCATTCTGGCAGTGTTGATTTCTGCAGCGTTGATGATTGTATATATCACTATTCGGTTTGAATTCGTATTCGCTATTTCCGGAATCATCGCGCTGTTTCATGATGTTTTTATTGTGCTGGGATTATTTTCGCTTTTTGCCTGGGAAATTGATGCGACTTTTGTCGCGGCAATACTGACGATACTCGGTTATTCGATCAATGATACTATCGTAATTTTTGATAGGATTAGAGAAAACCTTAAGAAAATGAAAAAGAGCGATGACTTACCGACACTGGTAAACACTTCGCTTTGGCAGACGATGCGTCGTTCGATTTACACTGTATCTACTGTAATGTTTTGTACAGCATCGTTATATTTTTTCGGTGGCGAATCAACAAAAAATTTCAGCTTAGCATTACTAATAGGTTTCTTCTGCGGAACTTATTCGTCGATATTTAACGCCAGCCAAATTTGGTTGTCGATTAAAACAAAATCACTTACCCGATAATTATTTATTTTCGTATGTAAAATATTGGAGGCAGTTATGAAATTTTCCGATGTCATACAAAGCGCTGATTGGAAAGCCGAAAAACATGTACCAGTTATTAACGCTCCAGAAACAATTACTGCCGGCGAAAAATTCACCCTCTCAGTATCGGTTGGCGAGGAAATACCCCATCCAGATACTGTGGAGCATCATATCCGCTGGATTCAATTATTTTTCAAACCAGCAGACGGGAAATTCGCGTTTGATATTGGCAAATTTGAATTTAACGCCCATGGTGAAGGTCCGGTGGTGGGTGATCCCGTCGCAGTAACAAAAATAAAATTACAGACTGGTGGGAGCATTATTGCATCAGCATATTGCAATATCCACGGGCTTTGGGAAAATGATCGAGAGATAAAAGTAGTATAAAATTTGTGAAGTGAGACATTGCCGAAGAGACTTGGCTGTGTCTACCTTCACTTTTCTTTTTTCACGGAGGAATAATGGCTTTAATTGTAAAAAAGTTCGGCGGCAGTTCTGTGGCAACGCCGGAAAAGATGTTGAATATTTGTAACCGGGTTATTGCGGAAAAATCTGCTGATGATCAAATAGTATTAGTTGTTTCAGCTATGGGTGACTCGACAGACCATTTACTAACGTTGGCTGAATCGGTAACGGCCGATTCATATCCCCGAGAAATGGATATGTTGCTCGCGACCGGTGAGCAAGTATCAATTGCCTTGTTAGCGATGACTTTTAAACGATTGGGTGTTGATGCCGTTTCTTTTACCGGCGAGCAAGCCGGAATAAAAACCACAAAAGTTTTCAGTAAAGCCCGGATAAAAGAGATAAAGCCGATACGAGTCCAGCAAGCCTTAAATGCTGGAAAAGTGGTTGTCGTAGCCGGATTTCAAGGTGTAACTGACGACGGTGACATAACAACTCTCGGTCGCGGCGGGTCAGATACAACTGCTGTCGGACTCGCCGGCGCGCTGCGCGCCGACGTTTGTGAGATATTTACTGATGTTGACGGTGTCTATACTGCTGATCCGCGGATAGTCAAGAAATCTCATAAAATGAAAGAAATCACTTATGATGACATGTTGGAAATGGCGCGTCTGGGAGCTGTTGTCATGCAACCGCGGGCGGTCGAGATGGGTGGACACTACGGCGTAGATATTCATGTTCGTTCAACTTTCACTATGGAAGAAGGAACAATTATTCGGAGGAAATATACTATGATGTCGGAAAAAGAATATGTTATCCGTGGTGTTGCTCATGATAATAATGTTGTTAAAATAGTATTGCACGGTGTTCCGGACGCGCCGGGCGTTGCGTTTCGAGTTTTTGAAACGATGGCGAAAAATAATATCGAAGTGGATATGATAGTACAGAGCAACCGTGATATTAATACCGGCAAGCAAGATATTTTGTTTACCGTACCCCGCACCGATTTGTTTCACACGCGCAATGTGTTGGAAAATATCAGCGCGGAAATTAAGTGCGCCGACGTAATTATTGAAGAAAACATGGCGAAAGTATCAGTAGTCGGGTCTTCAATGATGGGCAGACCGGCAGTTGCAGCGATGATGTTTGGCGCTTTAGCAGAGGCTGATATTAACGTCGACGTAATCAGTACATCAGAAATATGTATTTCTTGCTTGATTCATAACAAATATTTAAAAGAAGCAGTAAATGCTATCCATAGCAAATTTTTTGATAGTGACGATGAAATTAAATAAACTAGTTGAAATACCCAATAATTTGTGAGGTACGTTATGACTGAGAGTATGTCGGCAACACACATTGACAATCGTGTTTTACCCGATCCGTTTTTTGGCGCGAGCAACGCTTGTATGGCCGCGATAAAGAGTTTTGGCAAGGATAACATCGTCAACGCTACACTGGGCGCAGTGTATGACGAAGCTGAGAACCTAGTCTGTCTGCCTACGGTTGAGCGATTATTTCGTTCGTTGAAAGTGCCGGAATTTGCCGCGTACGCGCCGATAAGCGGAACTCCGGATTTTTTAGCCACAGTCGAGCAAGCGGTATTTGCCGATAGCCGACCGGAAGCAAACATTGCAGTGGTTGCAACTCCAGGCGGGACCGGGGCTATTCGCAATTCGATATTCTGTTATAGTGAAAAAAACGAGGCAATACTATCGCATGATTGGTTTTGGGGTCCGTATCGGACAATGTCCGACAATATTGAACGCCGCTTGGAAACTTTTGAATTCTTTAATAGTGAGCATAGTTTTAACGTCACTGATTTCGAAAAAAGAGTCAATCAAGTGCTGGACCAACAGAACAGTTTGCTGATAATAATCAACTCCCCTGGGCATAATCCGGTTGGTTACTCGTTGACCGATGCTGAATGGGACAGTGTGCTTGATATTGTGAAAGCAGCGCAAAAGCGTACCGACAAGAAAATTACTCTGGTAGCCGATATTGCTTACATCGATTTTGCTGGCGAGCGGAACAAAGTGCGAGCATTTATGAAGAAATTCGGCGGGCTTTCAAAAAAAATATTGATATTGATCGCTTTTTCAATGTCAAAGAGTTTTACTATATATGGTCAACGCTGTGGAGCGCTCGTCTGTGTTAGTAGTAGCGCGGTTGTCTGCGAAGAGTTCAAAACCATCAATGAGCGGGCGGCAAGAGCAACTTGGTCAAACTGCAACCGGGGCGCTATGCAAATATTGGTGGATGTGTACAAGGATAAAACGCTGTTTGAAAAAACTGAGCTGGAAAGAAAACAATACATTGATATGATAGCTGCCCGTACGCGTATTTTTGAAGCTGAGGCAAATGCTTGTCAATTAGAGTATCTTCCGTACCGTGCAGGATTTTTTATAACAATACCAGCGGCTAATCCTCAAGCAGTCTGGCAAAATTTGGCAGAGGAAAATATTTTTGGAGTTGCGCTTGGCAAAGGGGTGCGCTTAGCGATTTGCGGCGTCCCGGTGCATAAAATTGGCGGCGTCGCGGCAAAAACCAAGTCGGCAATTATGAAAAACGGAGGATAAATAGATGTTTTCGTTTTTAAAACCGCGCGAGGACAAATTTTTTGTTTGGTTTTTAGATTCAGCAAAACTGGCACAACAGAGTTCGGAATTATTGATTGGGGCTTTCGACGATTTGGATCAAGTACAGGATAACTTTGAGAAGATATCGCACATCGATTATGCAGCAATTGAACTGTCTGAATCGGTAATTGACAAACTCAACCAAAGCTTCATAACGCCAATTGACCGCGAAGAAATATTTGCGATAAATAAGAAACTCAAAAATCTTGTCGGTTTGATCAAAGAAATAATGGATCGGCTGGTAGTGTTTCGGATTAAAAAACCCATTTCCGGGGCAGTAGAGATGAGCAGACTGCTAGCTTCCTGCGTCGACGAATTGTTTTTGATTTTCAAATTCATGCAGAGCATCAAGAAAAATCGTGAAGAGATTTTGGAACAATGCTATAACATTATTGAATTGGAAGATGAGGGCGACCGAATTTACAATCGCGAACTAGCAAGTTTGTTTGCGAATTGTGCTGATCCGATTGAAGTAATTAAGTGGAAAGAAGTTTTTGAACTGCTAGAAAATGCACTTGATCATTGTGACGACTTTGCTCACTTTATTCGCGGTTTGGTAATGAAGTATGCTTAGCGCGTCGCTAATATTGATAATTTGTGTCGTTGCATCGGCATTGATTTTTGATTTTATTAACGGATTTCATGATTCGGCTAATGCAATATCTACAGCGGTTTCCACTCGCGCATTGACCCCGAAAGTGGCCGTCATGATGGCTGCTTTAATGAATTTGTTGGGTGCAATGTATAGCACCGGTGTCGCTAAAACTATTGGCGACGATATTGCTGACTCCAAACTAATTAGTCCGGAGATAATTTTGGCAGCGATGTTCGGCGCTATATTTTGGAATTTGTTTACATGGTACTATGGTATTCCGTCGAGTTCTTCACACGCGTTGCTTGGGGGAATAATCGGCGCGGTTTTGGTTTCCAGCGGTCCGGCAGCGTTGAAATTTGACGGAATTCTTAGAATATTTAAATCGCTGATTTTTTCGCCACTCTTGGCAATGGTTCTTGGCTATTTTGTAATGATTATTTTCTTTTGGACTTTTGGCAAATGGTCGCCGTGGAAAATTAATAATCGTTTTAAAAAACTGCAGATTATGTCGGCAGCGATGATTGCATTTTCAAACGGCTCTAATGACGCGCAAAAGGGCATGGGAATTATCACGCTCGCATTGTTGTCCGGTGGGTTTATTTCTGCCATGGAAGTTCCGTTTTGGGTTAAAGTTGCTGCTTCTGTGGCAATGGCATCAGGTACCGCTATCGGTGGTTACCGAATAATTAAGACGATGAGCGGAAAAATATTCAAGCTAGATGCGTTGTCTGGATTTGCCGCGGATGTCAATTCGTCGATTATTATTTTCGGTGCAACTCTATTGCATTTACCGGTAAGCACAACTCATGTTGTGTCTTGCTCAATAATGGGCGTTGGAGCAGCAAAGCGCTTTAATGCTGTTCGTTGGGGAACGGCGCGAAAAATATTTTCGGCTTGGTTTTTGACTATCCCTTGTTCTATGGCGGTCGGTGCGCTATCATACGGTATCGTTGAGTTGATTGCTTGGTTAATTTAGCCAGGTTTTTGAGTGTGGAGTAAGTATGGAAAAAGTTAGATTAACTTTCCCGGACGGCACCGTACGGGAATATCCCAAAGGCATATCGGCGCAAATAGTCGCCGAAGACTATAAGTGGCATTTTCATTATCCGATTGTTGCGGCATCGATAAATAAACGAATATCCAGTCTGAATACAGTGATTAATGAAGACGTTGAATTTGATTTATTTGATACTGGTTCAGATATCGGGAATACTGTTTACCTGAGAAGTGTATTTTTTCTGCTGGTAATGGCAGTCAAGCAACTATACGAGAACAGCGATGTCTCCATTAGAAATTCTATTGGCAAGGGTTATTATTGTGAGCTTTCAATGGGACGAAGGCTGACAACCGGCGATTTTAGAAATATCGAGCAAAAAATGCGTGACCTGGTTGCCCTCAAGTTACCGATTTTTTCTAAGGCGATAGACAAAAAGATTGCCATTGAAATGTTTCAAGTGACCCGTCAGTACAGCAAGATTAAATTACTCACGCAAATTGAACTCGAAGAAGTGCGTTTATATTTTTGTGATGATAATTATGATTATTTTTATGGCTCATTGGTACCAAATACCGAATATTTACGGCTTTTCTCGCTCGAATATTATCCGCCGAGCGGAATAGTATTGTTGGTGCCGGATAAACTGCAGCCAGACCGATTGCCGGAATTTGTCGATCAACCCAACCTTGCTAAAGTTTTTCACGAGGCCGAGCAATGGGGGAAAATTCTTAATTGCAGTTATTTGTCAGACCTTAACGAACACATTGCAAAGGGACAAGCCAATGAGATAATCAGAGTGGCTGAAGCGTTACATGAAAAAAAGCTTGCGCAAATCGCTGATGCGATTTTAGCTAAACCGGAAGCACGAGTTGTCTTAATTGCCGGACCATCTTCATCAGGAAAAACAACTTTTGCAAATCGATTAAAGATACAGCTCCAAGTAAACGGTTTACGGCCGGTGCCTATTTCTCTGGATGATTATTTTGTCGATCGCGAATGCACGCCGAAAGATGATAAAGGCGAGTTCGATTTTGAAGCGCTAGAGGCCATTGATTTGAAGCTGTTTAATATTCATTTGACGCAGTTGTTGAGTGGTGAAGAAGTTGAACTGCCGACTTTTGATTTCAAATTAGGCAGGCGCGTACAGAGTACGCGGCGCATTCGTCTGAACGAAGATCAAATGCTGCTTATTGAAGGTATTCATGGATTAAATGACAAATTGTCAGTCTCAGTAGCCAGGAAGAACAAATTCAAAATTTACATAAGCGCGCTTACGCAATTATCAATAGATAACCACAATAGAATACCGACAACTGAAGCCCGGTTGATACGGCGAATAGTTCGAGATAATAAATATCGCGGCAACTCAGCCTTAAACACCTTGAAAATGTGGAAATCAGTTCGCCGCGGTGAAGAAAGAAACATATTTCCCTACCAGGAAGATGCTGATGTCATGTTTAATTCCGCGTTGATTTATGAATTGGCAGTCTTGCGACGTTATGCTATACCGTTGCTTGGAGAAATCGACAAAGATGAAAAACAGTATTACGAAGCTCAGCGATTGTTAAAATTTCTTAGTTATTTTATGCCGATTATTGATGAAAGCAATATCCCGCCGACATCGATACTGCGTGAATTCATCGGAAATTCTTGTTTTTACAAGTAATCAATAATCCTAAATTGCGCAATTGTAATTTCTAAATACAAACAATATTATAAAAGTTTTTGAAAAGCTGCATGAAAATGCAGCTTTTTTGCAGGAAAAGCTAGATGCAGCAACGAATTATACTACAACGAAAAGATGCGAGGTGTTTATGATTGATTTACCCTTTAGAATCAGACTTCTGAGCGATGCTGAACAAATTAGCCCGGCAGAAGCAGACGGGTTGACTGCTATGTTAAAAATGTTCGCCGAGAAGTGGCATATAGAACTTAATGAAGACAACGCCGGTATGTTTATAACCCATTTAGCAATAGCTTTGAAACGGATGCGTGAAAACGATACCATTCAAGCGTTGGACTGTGCGATTATCGATGAAATTCAGGCATCGGTTGCTTATCCGCAGAGTGTTACGGCAATGAATGAAATCGAGAGTTTATTTGCGGTCAATTTGTCGGATTCGGAAAAAGGCTATATATATTTGCATTTGAACAAATATTTCGAGTGACACTGAGTGGGTGGAGGAGGGTCTATGAACTATATTTTCATCGCCTTATTAGGCGCGATGTCAGCGCTATTGGCGCAACGCGGGATCGCAGTCTTTCATGATGGCTTGCGGCCGATTATGCCGGAGTATATCGAAGGGCGGATGGACAAAAAAGCGCTGGCGGCGACCAGCTTCGCACTTAGTTTCGGTTTGGTAATCGGTTTTGGAATTCCGGTGTCGCTGGCAGCATCAGTAATCTTGGTGCATAGCATTCTACTAGGTACGGATATTATTGGCACCTGGTCACCCAAAGGCACCCGTGGCTCAATTCTGGCATTGCTGTTTGGTGCGCTATACGGTATTGGCATTGTAGTCGGTCTGCAGTTTGTCGTAACCGCGTTCAAGTTGTTGCCGATAAATTTTCTGCCGAGCATGGGCATGGTCGGCACGCCGATAATTGTGTCATTTGCGGCATTCCCGGCACTCGTCGTGGCGTTGCAATATGGCATAAAAAAGGGAATATTAACTTTCGTCGCTTCATTCCTGGTGCGGCAATGGTTTGTGTATTACGGCAAATTCAATATCGCGGGCGCCAAACTGAGCATCGACCCGGAAGGGATGGCGCTCTTAGCGGGAATGATCATCATGCTGTTTTTTGCGCTGCGCGAAAAACCGGATCCGAATGCCATGCAGATTGACTTGGCATCAATTTTCAGCGAGCGGATGAAGCGGATACGCAAAAACGCGCTGGTGCTGTCGTTCACCGGTGGTTTGGCCACTGCCGCCACTTCTTACCTGATGATTGCCGGCGATCCGATTTCATTGAATTTGGCAGCCAGCGGTAAAACGACCGAAGCGGCGATGACCGCCTTTGCGCGGGGATTAGGCTTCATTCCGTTGTTGGCGACCACCGCGATTACAACAGGGGTGTATAGTCCGGTAGGGATGACCTTTATTTTTGTCGCCGGATTTTTGATTAAAAATCCGTTCATCGCGTTTTTTGTCGGTGCATTGATTATGTTTGCAGAGATAATGTTGCTTAATCTGGCGGCGAAAATGTTGGATAAGTTTCCCGGAATGCGGAAGTGCGGCGACAATATTCGCACCTCGATGACCAAAGTCCTGGAAGTGGCGTTGCTCGTCGGCGGTATGTTGGCCGCGCATAATATGGCACCAGGGTTGGGATTGTTTGTAGTAGTCGGCATTTATGTGTTAAACAAGACAACGAAGAAGCCGCTAGTCGAAATGGCTATCGGACCAGTGGCGGCGATTTTCACCGGCATACTCGTCAATGTATTATATTGGCTGGGATTGTATTTGCCGCCGGTTGTGAAGTGATAAAGTAGTAAAGTCATAGAGTTAAAAAGTTATAGAGTGATAAAGTAGACAAGGCTCTGATTGCAGAGACCGCAAAGGAGAGAAAGTGCCGGGAAACGATAAGTTATCAAGTAGTCAAGTAGTCAAGTTGTCAGGTGAAGCCGACATTCAGTTGCCAGCCACCAGCCACCAGCCACCAGCGGCTAATATTACGCTGATGCATGAGCATGTCACGGTCGATTTGTCGGGTGTAAAGAATGACAACGATTGCTGTCTGGATTGCTATGTCGATACGGTCGTGGAGTTTGTCCGACTTAGAAATCAGGGCGTATCCCGCATCGTTGACCTAACCAACAGCGGTATGGGACGTAACGTTGAATATGTAGAGCGGGTCGCTAAAGAAACCGGCATGAAAATTGTTTATGCAACCGGGTTCTACAAGGAACCATTTTTCCCTGTCGATGTCTACCGGCTGACGGAAAAGCAATTGGCCGCTCAGATGCGCAAAGAACTTGAAATCGGCATTGAAGATACTGATATTCGTGCGGGAATAATCGGCGAAGTTGGATCGGGAGCCGACTATATTTCCGTATTTGAAACCAAAGTATTCCGAGCAGCAGCCCGGGCCCATTGCGAGAACGGCGCGGCGATTTCGACGCATACTACGCTTGGTAAATTAGGATTAGAGCAGATTGAGTTGCTCACCAGTCTCGGTGTTGAGCCGGATCGAATTATCATCGGCCACGCCGACTTGACCGGCGACTTGGAAAATATTTTAATGATGTTAGACAAAGGTGTAACGGTCGGTTTTGACACTATCGGCAAAAGCAAATATCTGCCAGACTGCAAACGGGTAGAAATGTTGGCGGAAATTAGCCGGCGCGACTTATGCAAGCAAGTGATATTGTCGTTGGATATCACCCGCAAATCGCACTTTGCGATTAACGGCGGTATCGGTTACGGCTATCTGTTGGATACCTTTGTACCAATGTTAGTGGCCGCCGGTATTTCCCAATCGGCAATTGATACGATGCTGATTGATAATCCCAACCGGTTGCTGTCGTAAATCCAATTTTTGTTCAAGGAGAATTTTATGCAAACTTTCCCGCTACAGCCGTTGACGCTGGCGCAAGCGATGCAGTTGCAGTTTAGATTGGTGGATAGCATCACCACCCATTTTGGCGGCGCGGAATTTTTGAGCTGCGGTGACGTCGGGTTGGTGAGTGGCTATAACAAACCGAAATATACTGCCAAAGTCGAAGCCGTGCTAGCCGATTTTTTTGATGCCGAAGCTTGTGTATTGGTGCGCGGCGCGGGAACTGCCGCCATCCGCTGGGGGCTCTGGAGTATGGTTGAGCCAAATGGGTCGCTTTTGGTGCATGAAGCGCCGGTATATCCGACAACCAAGACAATAATTTCCAGCATGGCACTCCAAACAACCGCTCTGGATTTCAACAATCCTAGTATGCTCCAGAGTTCACTAGCGGCCGATTCGGCGGATTGCGCGCTGATCCAATATTCCCGGCAAAAAATTGATGACAACTATGCGATTGCCGAGGTAATCCGGATTATTTCCGATAAGAACATCCCGATAATTACTGACGATAACTATGTCGTCATGAAAACTGCAAAAATCGGCGTGCAACTGGGCGCTGCGTTATCGGCGTTTTCGCTATTTAAGCTGCTCGGACCGGAAGGAATCGGCTGCATCGTCGGGAAACGCAGTTATATCGAAAAAATTACCGCCGCCAATTATTCCGGCGGTGGTCAGGTGCAGGGACACGAGGCGATGGATGCACTGCGCAGTTTGGTATATGCGCCGGTCGCATTAGCGATTCAGGCCGAAGTTGGCGCGGAGGTTGTCAAACGGTTAAATGACGGAGAACTGGACGGGGTGAAAAGCGCGTTTATCGCCAACGCCCAGTCGCGGGTGATAATTGTTGAGCTACAGGAACCGAACGCTCCGGTCATAATAAAAAATGCCGAAAAATTGGGCGCAGCGCCGCATCCGGTCGGCGCCGAGTCGCGCTATGAAATCGCGCCGATGTTTTACCGGGTCTCGGGCACCTTTCGCGCCAGTATTCCGGACGCCGACAGCCGCTTGATCAGGATTAATCCGATGCGGAGCGGCGCAGACACCGTGCTGAGAATTTTGGCCCAAGCGTTGCAAGGCGCTTAATTGGAGAGATAATGTTCGTAGAGACTTTGCAAAAAAACAATCCGCGCTTTGTGGCGGCAGCTTTTGAGTTATATGCCGCCGGTGCGTTACAACCGGACAGTTATCTGATAGATTTGGATGCATTATTGGAAAACGCCCGCTTGATTAAGGCTAAAGCTGATGAGTGCGGGGTTAAGTTGTATTACATGACCAAACAGTTTGGTCGCAATCCTTACATTGCCGCTAAACTGTACGAGCTAGGTTATCAGGGAGCGGTTGCCGTCGATTGGCGTGAGGCATTGACACTTGCTGAAGGTGGAGCCAAACTTGGACACGTCGGTCATTTGGTGCAGACACCGTTGGTGGTGTTGGAAAAATTGCTTAGTTATCATACCGAAGTTCTGACAGTCTATTCGCTGGCAATGGCCGAGCAGGTTAATATTGTCGCCAAAAAACTGGGCATAACTCAAAAGCTGCTATTGAAAATCGTTGAGACCGGTGATGTAATCTATCCCGGTCAGCAAGGCGGAATCCCACTCACTATCGCGACAACAACTGCGGAGAAGATTAATGCACTCGGAAATGTCCGGGTCGAGGGGATAACGGCATTTCCCTGTTTTTTATTTGACGGAACAGCTATAGCCGCGACGAATAACATGACGACATTAACAACCGCCGCCCATGTGTTACGCAAAAATGGCATCGCGATCAATCAAATCAACACGCCTTCGGCAACTTGTGTCGCATCGTTGCCGTTGCTAAAAGCAAACGGCAGCACCCACGGCGAACCCGGCCACGCGCTCACCGGCACGACCCCGTTGCACGCGGCAACCACCCAGCCGGAGCGGGTTGCATTGCTATATATTAGTGAAGTTTCACACAACGTTCTCGGACAATCGCTGTGTTACGGCGGCGGTTATTACCGGCGCTCGAATATGCGTATGGCGTTGGTAAAAAGCCCGGATAGCGACTATGATGTTATCGCTACCGGTACAGTAGCCGATGACGCAATCGACTACTATCTGCCACTGCTTGACCAGCGCCCGGTCGGTACACCGGTGCTGTTTTGCTTCCGCACCCAGGTTTTCGTAACCCGCAGTGAAGTGGCGCTAGTCGAAGGAATACAGTCCGGGCTGCCGCGGATTGTCGGTATCTACGATTCACAAGGACGGTGGTTGCGGTGAAACGTTTTATAGTCTTGATTCTCGACGGGTACGGTATCGGGGCGACAGCGGACGCGGTCGAAGTACGCCCCCAAGATGTCGGCGCCAACACTTGTTTGCATATTTTTGAAGCGGTACCAGGCTTGCGGTTGCCGAATTTGCAAGCGCTCGGCTTGGCAAACGCCGCGGGTGTAGATTTGCCCTACTTGCAACGCCAAACTGGCGCGTGTTTCGGCAAGAGCGCACTGATGCATTATGGCGCGGATACGTTTTATGGTCATCAAGAGATCATGGGAACCAGGCCCAAGAAACCGCGCAAACGACCGTTTTCCGAGATTCTGGTTGAAGTTCGGGAACAACTGTTGCAAGCCGGGTATCAAGTGGAAATCGTCGGTGAGCAGTTGCAATATCTGCTGGTGAACGGCTGTGTAACTATCGCGGACAATATTGAGGCCGACTGCGGCAGCGCCTATAACATCACGGCGACATTCGACAAGATTAGCTTTGAGGAAGTGCTAGCCATCGGGAAGATCGTGCGGGAAATTGCCGACGTGTCCCGGGTCATTGCCTTTGGCGGTGAAGCTGTGGAGCCGGACGCTCTAATTGCCGCAGTTGAAATCAAAGAAGAAAATTACATCGGCATAAATGCCCCGTTGTCCGGAGTGTACAACACCGGCTATCTGGTGCAGCATCTTGGCTATGGCATTAACGCGGCAGTGCAGGTGCCACGGCAGCTGACTGCAGTCGGTGTAAAGACCATTCTCGTCGGCAAAGTCGCTGATATTGTCGATAACCCGGACGGCGAGAGTTGTTCGGTGGTTGATACTACTGAGACGCTTGAACAAGCGCTGCAATGTATCCAAGCGAACGTCAACGGATTCATCTGTATCAACGTCCAGGAAACTGATATCGCCGGACACCTGCAATCAGCAGAAATTTATGCCGAAAAGTTGCGCATTAGTGACAGCTATATTGCCAAAATCATCGCATTAATGAATGACGACGATATATTACTGGTGACCGCTGATCATGGCAACGACCCGACCATCGGTCATAGCCAGCACACCCGCGAAAATACCCCGCTGTTGCTGTATGGGAAAAACATCCGGCCCGGCACTATCGGCGAGCGCAAGACTTTGTCGGATATCGGCCAGACGGTCTGTGAATTTTTCACTGCACCGCGCTGTGAAAACGGTGAGTCGTTTCTGAAAAATCTGAAATAGTAAAGCTGAAATAAAAGGAGAAACCTATGCTCTTGAAATACAGTTTAATGTTTCTCGCCGGGGCGCTCGGCGCGGTCCTCGCCAACCGCGGTATCGCGGTGTTTAATGACGCAGTGCGGCCGATTATGCCGGAGTATCGGGAAAAGCGGATGAATCGTGCCGAATTGGCGGCAACGACATTCGCGTTGAGCTTCGGGTTGATAATCGGCTTTGGGATACCTTTTTCCCTGATGTCGCCGATTATTCTCGTACATTGTCTGTGGTTGGGCACCGACATCATCGGGGTATTTTTTCCGGCGGATTGGGACAAGAAATGGTACACCGATCGTAAAAACGCCCTGGGTTTTGCCGGCGCGGCGGTTGCCGGGGGAATTTATGGCATCGGTTTGCTCGCCGGATTGCAGTGGTTTGTTGACGCGATGCAGCAGTTGCCGGTCAATGTTTTTGACGGGCTGAGTGTGCTCGGCGATCCGGTGCTGTTCGCGTTTGCCGCGTTTCCGGCGCTGGCTATTGCGATGGAATACGGTTTCAAAAAAGGCGCTACCGCGCTGGCAGTCACCGTTGTTGTGCGCCAATTAGTCACGATCAGCCCCTGGCAGAGTAGCGCTGATGGCTGCGCGTTGCTCGCCGGTTTTGTGATGCTGTTGTTTTTTGCAATGCGGGAAAAAGCCACAGTATCAATAAATATGGCGTCATTGTTTGGCGACCGGGTCAAAAATATCAAAAAAAATATGCCGTACATTGCACTGGTCGGTGCGGTCTATGGGATGGCCGCGCACATTCACCTGCTGGTCGGTTCCAACCTGACGCTGCTGGCGCTGGCGAAAAATCAAGTAACCGATGCGGTGAATTTATCAATAATCAGCGGCTTTTCTTATATCCCCCTAAAAGGAATGACCAGTCTGGCAACCGGGGTTTGGGTAACAGACGGTTTTGGTTTTGTCGTTACCGCTGGGTTGTTGTCGCCGAATTTGGCAGTTGCCGCAATTTCTGGCGCAATTGTCATTGTGCTCGAGGCCTCGAGTCTGGTGTTATTTGCCAATATCTTTGACAAGTTTCCCGGATTAAAGAAATCGGCGGACAATATGCGGGCGGCGATGACCAAAGTACTGGAATTGGCGTTGTTGGTCGGTTCGATGATGGCGGCGAACAAAATGTTTCCCGGGATGGGCTTTCTGATTGTCGCCGGTGCTTATTGCTTAAACGAAGTATCCAAAAAACCGATAATTAAAATGGCAGTTGGTCCGATAGCCGCGATTGCCACGGGAATTATTGTCAATATTCTCGCCTGGATGCATTTGTTTGCGCCGGCGGTGAAGTGAGATGTTGGGGATTGGGGAATAGGGAATAGGGAACGGGGGATTGGGAGCGGAGAGTTTAGAGGGAGAAAGTAGGTTGATATGGATTTACAGGTTGCCAGTTTTATTGATGGCGGGTATCTTGATGCAGTGGTAAAAGATGAATTCGGCAATGTGCCGATTGATTATGCCAAATTGGCGCACTATATGGCGGATGGGAAAAACGTGTTGCGTACCAGTTATTATCATTGTCCGCCCTATAACGACCACTCGGCGCAGAGCGATAAACTCACGCAGAAATTTGATGATTTCGTAGCCGGATTGAGCGAACTGTCCAATTTTTCGGTATGTTTGGGACGGCTGGAACGGCGGGGCTTTAACTCCAAGCATCGACCGATTTATATGCAAAAGCGGGTTGATGTGCTGTTTGCCCTGGATTTGGCGAAGTTGGCGATGAAAGGTAAGATCACCCACGCGGTAATTTTGACCGGCGACAGCGATATGATTCCGGCGGTTCAGATTGCCAAAGACGAAGGGGTACATGTTACGTTAATTTACGGTAGCACTAATCCGCCACATGAAGAATTGTATAAATTGTGTGATGTACGGGTGAAGTTGACTGGCGAGGTTGTAGAAAGAATAAAATACGGTTAAAGTGCGAAATGTGAAAGTTGAAAGTTAAAAGTTAAATGCGAAATGTTGAAAGCTGAAATGAATAAAATAACAGTAGGAGAAAAAAGATGATTAAATTTGTAATTGGCGGGCAGATGAACAAGCAGGAGATTGCCAACAAAGTCAAGGAGTTGGGCGGCGACAAGGTATCTGTGGAAATAAAGAGTGATATTGAAGCGGCGATGCTGATCAAGACCGGTCAGGCAGACTATTATGTTGGCGCCTGCAACACCGGTGGCGGCGGGGCGCTGGCTATGGCAATCGCTTTACTAGGCATGGGACAATGCGTAACGGTTTCGATGCCGGGAAACATTAAATCCGATGCTGAAATCATCGCCGAAGTGGCGTCCGGCAAAAAAGCCTTTGGGTTTACCGCCGAGCATACCGACAAGGTATTGCCGCTGATTGTGAAAGAGATTTTGAAGAAGTAGGATGGTTATCAATTAGATCTTACTTTTTCAGCCTGGCAAAAAGTAAGGCGCATACAATCGGCGCAGCCGATAGGCTAAACCGCATTGCCTGCGGCAGACGTTACTTTTACCTTGATGCAAAAGCAACCCAAACATCAAGCGCTGTAATTCAGTGCCTAGTGTGCTAACAATAGCTCGCTAAAACCGTAAACTCAGTCGCGCCCATTCCGGATACTGAGCGCTCCTTCAAACAGTACGGTTTTTTACGCTCACTTGTTGAAGCACAATTAACGGCTCGAATTAATGCGCGGATTGAAACGACGGAGTCAATTGATATTGAAACTGTGAATTTTCAAGAACAAATCCAGAATTGTCATGTAGAGTAGCTGGAGTGAGCGGCGTAGTGGAAATCACTGAGAGAGGCGCAATATGAATGAAACGATAGGCGCATATAAGAGAATCGCCCAAGCAGTGTTGAAGGCGGAAAAAAATCTTGGTAAATCGGTTGTCGCCAATAATACGCATGCATTGATTTTGGCGGCGGAGGCTCTTGAGAACGGTCTTCGACCTTGTTTGCTTGGCGTAAAGAATACGCCGGTAATGCCGCGTGACTTGATTGCCCGACTGTGTGCGGACAATTTCATCTGGCATACTATAGATAAGGCTGCGACTGGCGGGCGGGCAATCGATGTCGATTTACTCAATCCGCTGACCGGTCGACCGATGACCGGCTCATCCAGCGGTTCGGCAGTTAATGTGCTGTTGGGAATTAATGATTTGGCGCTAGGCACAGACGGCGGCGGCTCGGTGCTGGCGCCGGCTTTGGCCTGTAATTTGTATAGTGTATTGCTAGCCGGTTGCGGCTACAAAAGCAATTCCGTTGGTCGCTCGACTGATGGGATTGCATTTTCTTCGTCTGTCGGAATGATTGCCCGGGACTGGCAAGTTGCCAAAGCTGCGCTCGGGCTATTGGCGCTCTTGGAAACAGACCGGCTGTGGCCAGCTACAATTGCCGTTCCGGCGACCGGGAACATTACTTTGCCGGACGGTTCGGATATGCAAGCGCGGTTACTACCGGTTATTGAACAGTTGCAACAGCTGGGGATTGAATGTAGAGAAACACACTTTCCCGATTTTGTTGACCGTACTCAGTCAATTAGCGCAATGGAAAAAATATTGCAGAACTTCGACACCGTTATGACTTTTGAAGGACCGGTAGATCTGCTGGGCTTTGGCGATTCGGTATTCGGACTGAGCGGTGAGACTTCGCGGGCGGTGCAGAACCAAAGTGGAAAATACCTGGTAAAAATAGCCAATATGCTGGACATGACAGCAGTAACCTTGCCGCACGGCGATGCCGCCGCTGGAATCGTGCTGGCTACAACTAGCGGTAAAGCTAACGCCGCAGCATTATTTAAGTTAATTGATAAATTGGCGCCGAATTTCCAGCGCAATGAGCTACATGATAGATATTTCGCCGCCGGCGGCTTTGGTGAATCGCTGATTTTTGCGGTTTGACTCGCGTGAATTTGAATTTGTCGGTAGCAACCGACAAATGTGGCTAATTATGTTGACTGCAACCGACAAAATGATGCGTAAAATCCTTACCGCAATAAAAAACGTAATTTGCAGCCGCGGCCAAGGCGCTTGAACCGGAATTCGAAGTTATTAAGCAAGTGATTAGCGCGAGAATTGAAAATAATATTACGCGGTTATAATCCTTCATTAGCCTTTTTGAAAAAAATCGCAGATGATTTGGGCAAAGAGTTGCATATTGAGTTTAGATGACACAAGCCAAAAATCCTGCGCACAGTAAAACATTTGCTGCTGTGCAGGATTTTAATTTTATTTGGCGAATATTATTATTAATAGCATTTTTCCGATAACTTTGGGGAGAGTGTGATAAATGCAAATTAACCTTTTGATGTCTAACGAAAATAATAATTAGTATAGCGAATTAAAAAGAAAAAAAGATAGATGTTTATGGAGGTAGTTATGGGTAGATCCAAATCGTTAAAACTTTTTTTAGCTGGTGCTGAGGCGGATGGCTTACGAACCGTAGAAATTGCAAACATGACAATTCACGCTACTTTCTTTCCGCGCAGTTTACTGAAAGAATTTGAGCAGTGTCCAGAAGCTGAACGACCTGGTGTATATATTTTGTTAGGGCCAGAGATTAATTGCGCGTATATTGGTGAAGGCGATCCAGTCAAACCACGTTTGCAAAGCCATAATCGTTCAGATGATAAAAGTTTTTGGACTGAGACAATAGTTTTCACGTCAAAAGATAACAATTTGACAAAAACACATATTCAATACATTGAGTCTGCATTGTGCAAAAAGGTTGAAAAAGCAAATAATGTCAAACTCAAAAACACTAATAAACCTACCTACCCCAATATATCAATATCTGAAAAATCAGATATTGAGTATTTTATTGAAAATATTGAGTTGATTTTGGATTCCTTTAGATATGATTTGTTGAAGTCTCGTATTGTGAAAATTGAGCCGAGCATTTTAGGGAAAGTTGTATATGAGGGTAAAAACAAGGGCGCGTTGGCAAAAATGACAAATGTCGAGGGCAAGTACGTAATAATTGCTGGTTCTATTGTTGTAAAGACGGTGCAAAATTCGTGTTCGCAATTAATTAAGCAGACTAGAGAATCGTTGCTAAAACAAGGTGTTATAATCGAGTGCGAAGATGAAAAAAATTATAAGTTTGTCTTTAATTACGCGTTCAGTAGTCCGAGTGGAGCGGCTACCATTGTTGTCGGCGGAGCGGCTAATGGAAGAACTTTTTGGAAGTTTGAGGGTAAAACGTTGCAAGAAATTGAAGGCAATGATTAATAGTTTTCATAAGTGGTGATTTTGCATCATATGAACTAATTGAGCGCGAGACCTGCCGTCATGCCGCTAATAATGTTCCTTACATTGAGCAATAATGATCGAATCACCGTCAATAATATAAACCAGCCGATGCTCGGATTTAATTATCCGGCTCTATAATCCTTGAAGCTCAAACTTCAACGGCTCCAGTTTGCCAATTTCTTCTATTGGTCGCGTTCAATATCATTAATCAGAGCGTTAATTTTCTTTGAAATTTTCTTGTCATAAAGGAGTTATAGATGAGCAAGGTTTCCATCCGTTTTTTTGATGACAGGGAAGTCCGTGCCGTCTGGGATGATGAGCGCTCCAAATGGTGGTTTTCGGTGCTGGATACCATCGGCGTTCTTCGCGGCGTGGAAGATTATGAGAAAAACCGCAATTACTGGAAATATCTAAAATCGAAACTCAAAAAAGAAAATATCGAGTTGGTTAGTGCCGCTAACCAACTGAAACTGACAGCTGCCGACGGAAAAAAATATCGGACTGATGCATTTGATAATGCAGGAATAATCGAACTGGCCAAAAATTTCCCGAGCAAGCAAGCCAATCGTTTTATCGAATGGTTCACATACAGCGATGAGACGATTGATGGCAAGAGCAAATCCAAGGCGTATGCCTTGTTTGACAGTTCTCTTTTGGATACAATCGAAGTTGGTACAGTCAAAGGCTTGCAGCAGATTCACGGCTATTTATTCGGCGGACTGTATGAGTTTGCCGGGCAAATCCGAACACTTAACATCGCTAAGAGCGGCTTTCAATTTGCGCTGGCACGCTTTTTGCCAGAAACACTCACCGACATTGAGAAAATGCCTGAAAGCACTTTTGACGAAATCGCTGCTAAGTATGTGGAGATGAATGTTGCACATCCGTTTATGGAGGGCAACGGCAGAAGTACGCGTATTTGGCTGGACTTGATTTTGAAAAAGAATCTGAAAATGTGCGTGGATTGGAGTGCAATCAATAAAACAGCGTATCTCGCCGCAATGAAAGCCAGCGTGGCAGATGCTTCACAGATAAAATCATTATTACTGTCGGCATTGACCGATAAGATCAACGACCGCGAGCTGTTTATGAAGGGCGTAGATTATTCCTACTATTATGAGCAGGAAATTGAAGTTTCAAGTGGCATCGGCGAATAAAATTGTTGCATGCACGAATCAGTGCTGCAAGCAGGAATTTGTATTTATTTGACGAATTAATATTCTGTAGATTGTAGTCGACAAACTTTTTCGGAGGCATCATGAAACTTTGGAAAGCGATACTCGCGTTATTGCCAATAATCCTGATTGCGGCGATGTTTTTGTTGCACGGGATAAAGATACATAGCTATGAGGGCGTTGCTTCGTTGCTGGTATTCCTTTATGTGGTTTATCTGTTCTTTATGATGTTGCGAACCGGAAAGACTTGGAAATATCGGGCAATGTTGTTTATACCGGCGGCGCTGTTGTTTCCGATAAGTTTTATCTATCATAACATTATCACTCGCGGCAGCATGATGGTTTCATCGGTCGCGGTGTATGAATGCAAGGTGCCGTTTTGCCATCTGGTCACGCCGATGTTGATAATCCCCGGATTTGCGATTGGTGAAATTCCCTTTCCCGGCACAATGTCTGGTGGATTTGCCTCGATTGCCTCAATGCTGGTCATTATTATCTCTGCAGTTATCGTGCTCGGTCGCGGCTGGTGCTCCTGGGGTTGTTTTTATGGCGGATGGGACGAGGGAGTAGCACAACTACGGAAAAAGCCCTCATTCGTTTTCAAAAGCAAATTATGGCGGCTGCTACCCTGGGCGGTATTGGCATTTTCGGCTTTGCTGTCGGCTTATACTTTGGCACCGGCATACTGCGAATGGCTGTGCCCGTTTAAAGCCGTGACCGAATTCAAGATTGGCAGTACAGTAGTAGATATTATCGGGATGTTATTATTCTTTGGGATGTTTTTAATTTTTATCATAATTTTGCCGTTCCGCTCAAAAAAGCGCGCTCAGTGTTCGTTTTTCTGTCCGCTCGGGCCGACGCTACTCGCGTTGTCTAACCGCGTAAATATTTTCAGCATTAAGATTGCGAAAGATAAGTGCATAAAGTGCAAAAAATGTATTACTGTTTGTCCGTTAAATGCAATCGACGAAGAAGGGCTGCAGCAAGGGACGATTCGCAGTGAATGCGCCAAATGCGGCAGATGCGCGGATAATTGCCCGACCAAAGCGATCGCTTATCATATCCGGGGCACAGGCTGCAATGCGAATTCTGCTGCCGCGCGGTTGCTGTTTATGTATGCAGCGTATATATTGATGGTGGCGATGCTTGGCACGATGCTCGCCAAGAGCATCAGTGTGATTTTCAAGCTCGCTCTCGGTTAAGGGGGATAAGATGTTTGGAAAAATTAAGGCGTTTTTCGCATACTTGCTAGCAGTCGCAGCGATATTTTATATGATATTTTCTTTTGTCGGCATGGACAAACTCGAGCAGCTTGTTTTGGCGACCGGTTTGCAGCCGACGGCCTGGTATTCCGGCGGGCAGCCGGCAACTACTATTCAGCGCCCGGGTTATGAGCTGATAATCAACCATCCGGTATTTAAGACCGTATTTGGCGATGCCAGCGAAGGTTTTGTGCAGTTTCGGCTAATCGGCAAACCCCAATTACCGGGGGAGGTAATTGAAACCATTAGTAGTGACGGTTATCATTTTGGAATTGCCGTAGACACGGCCAAATTGACAGCCAGGATTACCTCCAGCGATGGAAACGCCGAAAATGTGAAATGGGTATATTTGTTTGATGACAAGTCGGTGGCGGTCCGAGTTGCGCTGAAAAACAAACATTAGGATGGAAGCGTTCTTTTTGGGTGTGTCCACCGGCTGGTATTGCTTGTTGTCCTGCGGTTTGTATTTACTGCCGTTTTTGGTTGCCGAAAATAGTGGTGGCAGGAAAAACGCTGGTTACTTGGTGTTGTTTTTGGCCGGTCGATTGTTTTCTTATGCGCTGGTTGGGCTGATTGCCGGGTTTGCCGGAGCATTGCTGGCTGCTAATCAGGCAGCGCTATTTCAGAACTTGACCGCAATTTCCAGTTGGTTGATCGGAGCATTATTATTAGCCGGTGGACTATTTGGCGCCTTCCCGACGCTAAAACCCTGTAGGCTGATTGGCCGGGTATATAAACCGTGGTTAGGCGCGCTGGCGTTTGGCGTGCTAACTGGTCTGGCAATCTGCCCGCCATTTGTGGCCGCGCTCATTGCGGTACTGGCGAAGGCTTCGGCGTGGTCCGGCATGACCTATTTCTTATGGTTTTATCTTGGGACGAGTATCTATTTTCTACCCTTGTTTGGTGTGTCCTTAAAGTTATTTAACAATCCGGCGGTCAAGAATGTCGCCCGTTTGGTAATGCTGATGATGGCCGGGTATTTTTTGCTGAAGGCGGTAGTTGCAACGTTATAAATAAATTTCAATAAACGGAGGGGTTATGAAAAAAACAATTATCGGCTTACTGTTCTGTCTGGTATTGTCAACGCTGGTGTGTCATGCTGAAACTCTGGATTTGCGCAATACAGTTACCGCCCGCGGCGACGGAGTGGTGGAAGTCGCGCCGGATCAGGCAAAAATCGATATTGGCGTGGTAGTCGTTGGTGAAGATTTGCGTGCTGTGCAGCAACAAAATAATGAAATAATGGCGAAAGTCAAAAAACAGTTGTTGTTGTCAGCTGACGAAAAAAACATCACTACCGGTCGGATTAACGTCTATCCGTTGTGGGACAGTGGTGAGCAAGGTAAGAAACCACAAATCAAAGGCTATCAGTCGGAAAATAGCGTGACGGTGATTATTGATAACTTTGAAACGATTGGCACGATATTGAATTTGTGCATTTCTGCCGGAGCAAATCAGATTGGTGACATTCGCTTTATGAAGAAAGACCGTGCCGCAACCCAGAGTGAAGCGCTCAAAATCGCCGTAATCGATGCGTTGCGCAAAGCAGAGATAATGGCGAATTCAGCAGGGCGAAAACTTGGTAAGACGATTGTGATTCGGGAAAATTCCGGGAACAATTACAGCGATGATATGATTATGTTCTCTGCCAATAAAGGCGGCGCCGGAATGGGCGGCAGCGTGGCGGTTTCGCCCGGGGCGTTGCAGTTCAAAGCGTCAGTCGAAGTGGTTTGCGATTTGCAATAATTAAAATAAAATCGATTAGTCGAAGGAGAGATGATTATGTGGAGAATTTTTAAGTTGGGATTGCTGATTGTCGTAGCAATGGTTGTCTGTGCGCTGGCTGGTTGTGGCAAACAGGCTGAGCAACAAGCCTACACTGACGACCCGAATCAGGAAGTTAAATTAGTTTGGTACAATTATGGCGGTCAGTCCAAGGATTTACCATTAGTTTTGGCAGAAGTCAACAAGTATCTCAAACAAAAAATCAATGCCACCGTGGAGATGAAACTGGTCGAGCACGATTATGACCAAAAAATCGTCTTGGCGACCACTGCCGGCGAGCCAATCGACTTGATGTTTACGGCATCCTGGGCCAACGATTACCGCTCGAATGCCACCAAGGGTGTCTTGTTGCCGTTAAATGAGTTGTTGAAAGAATACGGACAAGATATCCTCAAAATCGACAGCCCGACTGCTTGGGAAGGTACGGCGATCAAGGGTGTGAATTACGCGGTTCCTTGTAACAAGGACATCGCGACCCAGGTTTATTATTGCGCCAACAAAAAACTGGTTGATGAGTGCGGCGTAGATATGGCGGCGATCAAGAAGCTGACCGACTGGGAGCCGTATTTCGCCAAGATGAAAGCCAAGCATCCGGACTTTTACGGAACTGATGTCAGCTTGTTGCACATGCCGTATCTGATGTTGGAATATGATTATTTGCTCGACAAGGAGTTTCCCGGCGCGGTGCGCACCGATGATGCCAGTTGCAAAGTAATCAACCAATACGAAGACAAGGCATTTTTGGACAGAGTTAAGGCGTTTCGCGATTTCTACAAGAAAGGCTATATTCGTACCGATGCTCCGACGCAATTTGTCCAGATTTGGAATCCAACCAACAAATGTATGATGCGGTTGTCGGAATACTTGCCACAGGCGCAGCTGGACTGGGAACGCGACTGGGGGTTCAAAGTGGTAATGCAGCCGGAGTTCACACCGGCGATGATTACCTCTCGGTCGGTCAGCGGTATGATGATCGGCATCGCTTCCGGCAGCAAAAATCCGGCGCGGGCGATGAAATTCTTGAATCTGTTGTGGTCGGACCCCTACTTGCAGAATTTGTTTGCCTTTGGAATTGAAGGTGTTCATTACAAAAAAGTCAACGACAAGCAAGTAGAGGTACTGCCCAGAGCTGCAGATTATCCAATCTGGAAACCAACATTGGGTAACATGTTCATTCAGTACATACCGTCCTATCAGACAGTAACTGTCTGGGACGAAGTTAAGAAATTCAATGATACTGCCAAAAAATCACCACTGCTCGGTTTTTCTTTCGATTCTTCCAAAGTGAACACTGAGATGGCCGCAGTTACTAATGTCGTCAAAGAATTTACCGTTCCGATACTGTGCGGTTCGGTCGAGCCGGACGCGGCAATCAAGACATTCCTCGACAAAGCGCGCGCCAACGGCCTGGACAAAATTATGGCCGAGATGCAGCGGCAGGTTGATGAGTGGAAGAAAACAAAAAAGTAAATTAAAAAAAACAACGGCCTCGCGGTTTTATGCTGCGAAGCCGTTGTTTTATTAATCAGTTGTTGCGGGTGAGCCGGAAAATCCGCGATTCCATCGCCTTAAGCTGCGGTAGCAAGAACCCTTCCTGTTGCAATGCTTTGCCTGTAGCAAATTGCAAAAAGCAGGGGTTGTCATAATCGCTGATGCCGTAGTTGCTATCGGCACACAGCCCTTCGAGCAAAATCGTCTGGTCGCTTTCAGAATTGACAAAATTGAAGACGAACAGCAGGGCGCTGGTGTCATCAGCGCTGACCAGCAAGAAGGCTTGCAACGGTAAATCGTCCGCTACGCGGCGGTCAAGCTGTGACGACAAGCAATAGAGTTTACCGCCGGTCAGGTACGGACGAACCTGACCCTTGAAAAACCGGATGGCATCGCGGATAAATGCCAACTCGCGCTCGCCGTATTCCGGCAACCGGTGCGAAAAACCGAATTGGTGCAACATCGCAACCCGGGTGTGGAAGATAATCTCTTTATCCGATAAGTCCGGGCGGTTGAAGTCGAAAGTCGGGAACGGCCAGTGGCCGGTTTCGCTCTGGACCGTTGTTGACCAGGACCAGTGCAGGCAGCGCTCCGGTGGTAAAATCAGCGATGCGCCGGTGAATACTTGCAGTTGGTGTGGCGAATAGTCCGGGTCGCTGAGAAAACCCAGATGGACATGTTGCATAATGCCCAGATCGGTGCGCAAGCCGCCGGATGCGCAGTTTTCGATGAGCAGTTGCGGAAACCGTTCGCGTAACCGGTCGAGCAAGGCGTATAGACCTAGATAGTGTTCGTACAAGCCGTCGCCGCTGCCGTGGTCGTGGTCAGTGCGGTCACAGCCCATTCCCGGATTGAGGTTGAAATCCAGCTTAAACCAGTCGGCGTTGCAACCGCCAATCAGGCCGGACAATGTTTCAAAAGCCCAGTCCTGCGCGGCGCGATTGCCGAGACAGACATAGCCGAGACTGGCGCCGCCCCGTTTTGCTACCAGCCAGTCCTTGTCGTGCTGAACTTCAGCCAGCTCGCCGAGCGCTTCGATTTCACACCAGATGCCAAATTTCATACCTTTGCTGTGAACATGGTCGGCGAGCACCCGCAAACCGTTGGGGAAGCGGCGGTTGTTTAACAAGTGCCAGTCGCCGCGGGTTTGAAACCAGTTGGTTTCCAGTTCCGGTCGGCCAAACCAGCCGGCATCAAGGGTGCAGACATCGAAACCAAGTCCGGCGGCGAGATCGACATTTTTCAGAAAAGTCGCTTCATTGATAAAGCGGTCTTCATAGCCCCACCAGTGATTCCATTCAACCGGGCTACTGGACAGCAGTTCGTTTGGCAGGAACCAGTGGTTGCGAGCCCAGCTGTAGAGGTTGTTTTTTGCCTGGTTAAGTGTAGGGGCTTCAACAAAGACAACTTTGGGCAGAGCAAACGATTGGCCCGGTTGCAGGGTTTTGGCAAATCCTTTGTTCAGCAATCCGGCAGATACAGTTGTGGCGTTAGCAGCCGGTTTGAATTCCGCCTGCCAGTTGCCCGACCAGGCGATCGCGGTCAGTAAGACGCTGTCATTGTCTGGCGCTCGTAGCGCGAATTGCGGATGGATGGACTCGGACGAGCGGCCGGTAATACACTCCAGGTATACCGGCTTGTCGGCAAGCCGGTGTTCCGGTGTATATTCGTTACCGGAGCCGCTGGTCCAGTAGTCGAGTGTGCCGCCGGTGCTGGCAACTGTGTAGCTGGCAGGTTCCAGCTGCGTAACGATGGCAGGCAAAGTACCGTTGTTGGTGATTTTGCAGTACTGCACCTGCAGGTTCAGTTCTGGAAAACTTTCTGTGAATTGCTCATACACGATGTTGTCCCGGGTGATTATTTTTGTGGTTATCGGCATGTGTTCCTCCCGCTTAGAATGTTATGCGAAATTTGATAGTGTAGTTCTGACCGGCTGGCAAAGAGAATTCCGGGTGTACCGGGGCACCCCAGCTATCGTCGCCGCCGACGCCGCGTTGCAGGCCGCTGCGGAGTACGGTTTTGTCGGAGACTGGCAATTTGTAGCAATGATCAGCCGCCGCAATTTCTTCCGGAGTCCAGGGCAGGCAAGAAAACTCGAAAGGGAATGATAAAGCTGCAATCTGCAAGCCGGGATTGTTTTCTGCTGACTTGACAACCTTATCACTTGTTAACTCGCCAACAGCGGACAACGATAGCCAACGCGTATCACAATGGTTGCCCGATTCTTGCGGACGCAAATAGGGAATGAATTCCGCCGCCGGAGTTGACGAATAAATGCCGAGTTTGCAGCCGCTCTTGCGGTCGCTGTAATTTTCGTGCGGGCCACGACCATAGTAACTAAAAGATTTAAACTGCTGATTAAGCTGTAGTTCGAGCATAAAAGCCGGCAGTTCTGGTAAATCTGCATCAGGACTGATGCAGATGCTTATGTCAATCCCTTCGGCATCAAATGAATACTCGGCAACCAGTTTTGTGCTATTTAAAGCGGAGTTGCTGTGGGATGTGATAATTCTGCTGTTTTCACTCAGAAATTCCTCCAGCTGCCAGCCGCCAGCCGCCAATTGCCAACACTGGCTATGCTCGGCCAGTTTATTGCCACGGTCGTTGTCAGTTGGCGCCCGCCAGCAACTAATTTTCGGGGCAGTTACAAAGCAAGCGCGACCGGCGAGCGTCAGTTGGGACCACGCGCCGGTAACGCTGTTGAAGTCTGCTGAATAATCAGTACCGGAAAATATAATTGTGTTGCCGGTCTGTTGTTTCACTGCCGGGGTATTGCAAATATTTGGCGTGTAGTGGTTATAAAATTCAAACTGTTGCCAAGCAATCTCATGACCGGCATCAGCCCAAATTGAATCATGACGTAAGCGCACTGAGATTTCTAAAATATATTCGCTGGAGTGGTCGAAATCCGGCCACTGCCAGTTCAAGCAGACGTGCCGTCGATGTTGCGGCAGGATAGTCGGCGAAAACTTGCCGGCAAGATATTCTTCGCCCCGATTGAGAACCTTCCAGCAAAATTCGAATTCATTGGCATTGGTAAACAACAACTTGTTGAATACTTCGATGACACCGTTACGTTCGTCAGTTAAGGTGAAGTTGAAATTTTGGTAACATTTTTTGGTTTCTGCCAATTTCCCCGTCGGCGTACGGTCGGATAACAGCAGGCCGTTGCCGCAAAAAGTGCCGTCGTGCGGCTGCTCGCCCCAGTCGCCGCCATAGGTTAATTGTTCGCTGCCGTTAGTGGTTTTTATCAAGCCCTGGTCAATCCAGTCCCAGATAAAACCGCCTTGCAACTGCGGATATTTATCGAACAGCTCGCAGTACTTAAACAAATTACCGCAACTGTTGCCCATGCCGTGACTATATTCGCAGAGAATAAACGGCTTATCCGGTACGCTCTCCGCCAGCCGCAGAATGTGTTTGAGTTCCAGCGGCAGCGGTAGCTGCGGGTAGTTTTGTAAAAGTTGCTCAAAATTATTGTCAATCATTTGATGGATTTCAGCTAGTTCCGGTTTGCCGTTGGTCATGGCGCGGATTTGGTCGAGAAAGCCGTGCAATTTGTTGCCCTGCGCGATTAACTCCACGCTATCCGGCTTGGTGTACATCTGGCTTTCGACATCACTGACATGCTGGCATGTCCGGTCGTGGAATATGCCCTCGTAGTGAATTGGTCGGCTATTATCGATTAGCAGGATTGTTTCGCGCATTTTTTCAAAATTTGAGCCGCCCCAAGACTCGTTGCCCAGCGACCACATGATTATTGAGGGGTGGTTCTTGTCGCGTTCGACCATCGCCGCTGCGCGTTCGCAGACCGCTGCTGTCCATTCCGGTTTACTACCGGGAACGGTTTTTTCGGATTCTTCGAATTGCCCGTACTGCCAACTGCCGTGCGTCTCTAAATTGGTTTCATCAATGACATACAATCCATATTCGTCGCATAAATCATACCATAACGGCTGGTTCGGATAGTGCGAGGTACGAACGGCGTTGATGTTGTTGCGCTTCATTAGCAAAACATCTTCAAGCATATCCCGAGCGGTTATCGACCGGCCACTGTGCATGTTCCATTCGTGGCGGTTAACACCCTTAAACACCAGTCGCTTGCCGTTTATCAGCAGCAGACCGTTTTGTATTTCAATCCGGCGAAAACCAATGTTGACGCTACGTGCGTCCAGTGTTTCACCGCTAGCAGACTTAATTGCCGCGACAGCCAAATATAAATTCGGATACTCCGCGCTCCACTGTTTCGGCACCGGAATGAAATCTTCTAGATAGATTTCGCAGTTGCCGTCGATGAATTCTAGCGGTGTGATATACGGCGGGTCATATAGCGCGAAATTTCCGTCGTACAGTTGCAATTCGAGATATAGCGAATTCGCAGCGTCGGATGTCTTTTGTAACTCTGCAACTTTATCACTATGTGACGCAATCGAAATCTTCGCTTTTAGCAACCCATGTTCAAAATTATCATCAAGTTCGCCGACGACAAAGATGTCTTCAATCGCAATGGCACCCGGTGCATACAGATAAACGTCGCGGAAAATTCCTGACAGTCGCCAAAAATCCTGATCCTCCAGCCAGCTATGGTCGCACCAGCGGAAAACTTCTACCGCCAAGGTGTTGCCAGTTGGCTGGCAATAGGGAAGAATATCAAATTCAGCCGGAGTAAAAGAATCTTTGGACATACCGACAAATTGACCATTGACCCAAAAATAAAAACATGACTCCACACCCTCAAAGCAAATCCGTAATTGGCGTTCCTGCCAATTTCCCGGAACGTCAAAGGTGGTAACATAATAGCCAATCGGATTATACTTAGTCGGCGCAACCGGCGGCATCAACTCCGGTTCGCTGGTTGTCCACGGATAACGGACATTGGTATATTGCGGATAGTCGCTAGTATGTAGCTGCCAGGCCGCTGGTACCGGAATAGTATGCCAAACACAGTCAGAGTAAGTAGTGTCCGAAAAATCAACCAGCCGCTCAGCCGGTGTCGGCACCCAGTTAAATTTCCAATCGCCGTTAAGCGAATGGTAATATTCCGATTGCGCGCGCGGACAGTTCCGAGCAGCACCGCTATTAGCAAACGGTATAGTCGTGGCACGTGCCGGCAACCGGCTAATATTGGTGGTTTCGGGTGAGTTGTACCAAGTGTTTAATCTTTCCATTTTCATAACAATATTACTCCCGACAAAATATTTCGCAAATATTCTACCGCAAAGATAATGATTAGTCATCAAAAAAGCAGTCAGGTTATTGACAATCCGACAATCTTTTAATATAATATCACTCGTATCTCTTGGAAGGGTGTCCGAGCGGTTTATGGAGCTGGTCTTGAAAACCAGTGACCCCGCAAGGGGCCGTGGGTTCGAATCCCACCCCTTCCGCCAGCTATTTTCCAATGGTCGCTAGCCGCCAGCCGCTAGCTGCCAGACATACAGTGTAACGGAGTGGTACTCAAGCGGCTCAAGAGGGCGGTTTGCTAAACCGTTAGCCCGGGAAACTGGGGCGGAGGTTCAAATCCTCTCCACTCCGCCAGTAAAATCAATGCCTGCAGGGTTTTCGTGAATGCGAGAATCGGCAGGCTTTTTTTGTGTCTGGGTGCAGTTCTGGGTGCAGTTGCAATTTTTTTGTGCCTTGGCGGGACTATCCTGATAGTTCGAGCTTGAGCAATAAGACTTTACTCTCGAGAACAATATTTGTTACGAGTATCCCGGTAAAAGATTTATTGTATATTATTTGTAGCGCACGCGTATGAGGTGATTGGCACAAAGGGAAAAATGTTGTGATTGTAGAGCGCCGAAAAATTTACTGAAAATAATTCAGCCACGAATGTTGCAATATTTGGCTAGCGCCAAGTCGCTTTACAATCCCCAATGCACAAAATACTTCGAAATTGGGGGTTGACGTATCGAACCCTATCGAGTATAATTCCATTCACCGCTAGAGAGCAGGTCGGACAACGGCTCAAAACTCAAGCGGTCGACCAGCGGGTTGAAGCCTTATAAACCTTGTGTTTGTAAGCTGTTCGCTGGAAGTATCCGCCCCGCAACTGCTGTTAGTGATGATAGGTTAATCACTAACATAAGGCGACTGCAGCAGCAGCGTCGAACAGCAAGAGCGCACGTGACCAACAAGTAGCGTGTGGACATCGGGGAAAGGAACCTGCAACCACCGGCAGACGAGAAACGTAGGCTGACGG
>JBAXTZ010000029.1:0-45982 GCA_037129925.1 Bacillota bacterium | reverse complement strand
TCCGTTATTCGTTTTTTCGCAATTTACGTGCGTTATTTCCCGAAGGTTGGGTTAAGTTTAACGGCATGATTTTTGATTTTAACGGCGTGCTACTGTGGGATAGCCATTTGCACGAAGCCGTTTGGTCGGAGTATGCCGAACAGGAACGCGGTAAACCATTTAGCGCCCAAGAGATTGAGCAACATTTACATGGACGGGTAAATAAATATATTCTGGAGTATGTTCAGTCACGGGAATTGAGCGTAGCAGAAGCGCTAGTGCAGGGCGAAGAAAAAGAACGGTTGTACCGCGAGAAATGTCTTGGCTGGGACGGATTCAAGTTGTCGCCGGGGGCAGTGGAATTCTTGAATTATCTAAAGGCGAACAATATACCCCGGACGATAGCGACGGCGTCGGAAATAGTTAATCTGCGATTTTTCTTTGAGCATTTGCAACTGGATAGTTGGTTTGATTTTGCGCTGGTGGTTCATGATGACGGCAGTTTTCCCGGCAAACCGGCGCCGGATATCTATTTGCGGGCATCAAAAAAACTAGGTCTGCCGCCAGAAGAATGTATTGTTGTCGAAGACGCGGTATCGGGTATCGCGGCGGCTCATGCTGCCGGAATTGGCTACATTATTGGGCTGTGTCCGGAAGAAGTTCGCCAAAAATACGAACAGTTGCCCGGAGTCAAAGCGACGATAACGTCTTTTGCACAGTTTGACCGAAAGTTGTTTGCGATGACTATTACGTAATCGCCAAGATCGATGCGGCTCACTCAGGTAGATAATGCCGTTAAGTTTCTGGCAATAGATCGAGTTGTGGATTAAAGATAATTTTGATTGAAGATGATTGCTTGCAGGAAAAAATTATTTTATGGCGAATATATTAGCAGAATTAGTGAGGGCATATGAACAAAATTAAAATTCTGCTAGTTGAAGACGACCCGGGCATTTCCAATATGCTCAAGGAATATCTGGAAAGCAATGACTTTGAAGTTTTTTCCGCCTACGACGGTGAAGAAGGGTTAGCTTTATTTGAAACAGTGCAGCCAAAGTTGGTGATACTCGATGTTCAATTGCCAAAGATCGCTGGCACTGAGGTCTGCCGAATTATTCGCAAAACATCGAATGTGCCGATTATCATGGCAACCGGGCTGGGTGCAGACATCGACAAGATACTTGGGTTGGAGCTTGGCGCTGATGATTACCTCGCCAAACCGTTTCATCCACGCGAGTTGCTGGCGCGGGTGCGGAATTTGTTGAAACGCTGTTATTCAGATGAAGTGAAGTATTCAGCTTTCGATCCATCCGATCAAGTCGTGCGGCTTACTTTGAATTTTGATGCGCAGATGGCTAAGCTGGACGGTGTTGAGGTTAAGTTTTCGACAACGGAATTTAAGATTCTGGAGACAATCGCGGCAAATTCGACCCGGGTACTGAAACGTGACCATCTTGCTAAGTTAGTGCTGGGAACTACTTATGACGGCGGCGAGCGGGCGATTGACGCCCACATTGTCCGAATGCGCAAGAAACTTTTCGAGCTCGACGCTAAAACCGAATTCATTGAGACAATACGGGGATTTGGGTATAAATTAGTTGCCGATGGCATTGCCAAAACCGACTAATATGGAATTGTTTTCGCAGCCAAATCCAGACTGATTTTACATACGTCGTAACAAAATATTTTCACAAATTAACCGTTCGATAGCAATGTCGGGCGGTTTTTCTATTTGTTTATGAAGTATTATTGAAATGCAGGATAAAAGTAAGGCAAATGTATGTAAACTGCAACAATTAACTCTTTCTGGCTTTCCAAATTGCCATAGGGTGCTTGACTACTCTCTGCAAAATATCGTTGTCATCAAAAAGCAACTCTGGGTGATATTCCTTGTGCTGAAACAAATTCAAAAATTCAATTTCCTGCCCGGTTAATGTCATCAACTCTTGAATATAGGTTATTACCGCGACTTTTGTTGTTTCAAGGTCAAATTTGTCGTTATTACGAATCATTGGTAGTAAATCTGTCTTTATTTTGCTTTGATTCAACAAACTAATTGCGCTGGTATCAAATGCACTGGGTTTTTCGGACGAAATTGCGTTGTAGAACACAACACACTTTCTTAGCATACTTTTTAAGTCTTTGTCGAACAAGTTAAGTTTAATCATATTGCTGACATCGTAAAGATCTCTTGCCGCTGTCCGGTTTAGCAAGGCACATATTTTACTCCCGAATATCTCAGCCAATCCCAACGTTTTGATTTTATATTTGGTCGCAAAATGTTTTGTTGTAATTTCGCGGTTTTCGGCAGGAAGAATATGCGCTCGTAAAGAATAATTGATTTCCAGTTTAAGCAAATCTCTATTGCCGCCGGCATTTGTATACGAATAAACCCAAGAGTCCAGGCTGTGAGGGGTTTTAGTCTTTGCACTTTGTAAATAGCCCTGCGTGAACATAAAACCAGCGATAATCTTGTTAATATGCTCGCGCGTTTCTAACATTGTTTCTATGTTGTCATTTTTTAGATAGTCCAAATCAATATCAACTGATAGCCTCGGCATATTAAAAACCGTTAGGTTTATCGCAGTACCGCCTTTTAGCGCCAGATGTTCGCTTAACAATGGATTTGTATTTAGGTACTCCAAAACGTCCGCCAGGCGATATACTTTCTCCAACGTATCACGGACGAATCCGGTTTCTTTTGCTATTTTGCCAAGATACATTTTATCATAATCAAACAAATTCGGAGCCTCCTTGCTCGGTAATTTTGAAAAGCCCTACTGGTACGACTAGTCGCCATTTACTGCTGTAGACACCGTTATGTATTAGTTCTTTCGACAAATAGCGGGTGCTTTTATCAATTTTGCTACTACAGTATTCCAAAAATGCCGCCGGTATCTGAAGTTCTTTTGCATAATGTTCTAATAGCAAACCTGTTTTTTGATATAGCGCTTGTGTGCCATAAACATCTAAATATATTTTCAGTTTCTCCGCGTCTAAGAAATGCAATAATGACAAACAATTTAACAACTCCTCAAGCCCGCCGGTTTTGTCCATATCCTTGATACTGTCCACAACAGTACGCTCTAAGTCGGTTACTCTTATGAGTTCGGAGTGATTTGGCTGGATTATTCCAACGTCAATTTTCGAGGATATACACTTATAACTCATGCCTTCAAATTCAAATTGTTTGAAAGGGTTTTTCGATGAAGCAATTACTTCATAAGAGATTTGATTTTTTATTCCATAATATTCAAACGCTGAGTGATGAGAAATATAAGCAGTTGCACTGCTTTTGCAAGCTATTTGAAATTTCGATGCAAAAACATCACCTGTAGCCGGATTAACACAACTAAATAAGTCGCTTTTTATTTTCTTAACCAACCCTTTGTGGATCATCCGATTTACAAGTGAATATGAAGTTTTTTTGTTATGGGTAAGTTCTTCAACATCGGCGAAAGAAAAGACGATTAATTTCGCTAACTTCAAATAGGCTGTCACAATATTTACCTCTTTATTTTCTGATAGCTTGTCTTTATTTGTTGAGAAAAATCAATAATTCTCGAAGTGTGATATTTATACTGAATACATCTCTTTAATAATAGCTCTGTATTCTGCAAATGTAAAGAATTATAGCGTCAAGGCAAAAGAAACGAATATAATATATAATCGACCAGCGATTCTTCTTTCGGCGAAAAAGTAAGTTTCATTTTCTAAAATAATATGTAAAAAAGCAACCTCTCACTTGCAGTAACTGCAAGCGCCGGGTTGCTTTTTTTGATGTGAATATAATTGTGGTAAAACTCCTTAAGTCAGTTCACTTTTCAGGCAAATCGATTTTTGAGCACATCGCGTCGATAAGTTCGTCATACTGTTCTTTTTTAACTTCCCAAGCATTGGTAGTATTCATTAATTTGAGTTTTTCAGCAACATCCTTGCCAAAAAAGTGCGAAATTAAGGTTATGTTAGAATAGTAGCGCGTATTATAATCTGTCATTTTTTCGAAAACAGCATCTTGTTGGGCGTTATTTGGAACCAATTTCTTTTGTTCAAGATCGTTTTTATAAGTAAACCATAAATTTTCTATGTGCTGGTGTTCAGCTGCGAGCGACGCCATCTGTTCGATGAGTTGTATCCTTTGCTGCAACAAAAATCTGTGATTGTCCACTTCAATTTGTTTGTTTAAAATATAATATGAACAGCCAAAAGTCAAAAGCGAACCGAAGCAGACTCCCAATAATATTTTGAAAGCTTCGCTATGAAAGAGGTTCTTTAGCCATCGAAAAGGCTTGTCAATGAGCGCTTCACTAAGAGAAAATCGCGATTTCATATTTCACCTCTAGTTTAATTTTTTCATTTCTCGCTGTTCATTATAACACTCCCAATTTAACGGGAGAAGAGACTGCCATACACCAAGACCAACTAATTGTCCTGCACAAGATGTTTTTTATTGCTTGTGCAGGATATTTTTAAATTTTGGCGAAAATAGCTTATAACGAAATATTATTTGCGGATTATGAAACGAATTTGCATTGCCGCTCCGTCCGCGTCTGGAGCCAGACACAAATGGTTGTGAAATTGTGGTTTGACGAAGAACTTTCATGATTAAGAGGATGTTATGATCGAAGGAATTAGCCATATAACCTTGGTGGTTGGTGATTTACAACGCTCGGCGGCGCTGTTGACGGCCATATTTGACGCTACGGAAGTTTATAGTAGCGGCGATAAAACATTTTCGCTGGCGCGAGAAAAGTTCTTCCTGATTGGCGGGGTATGGATCATACTGATGGTCGGCGAGCCGTTACCGACGCGCACTTATAATCACGTTGCTTTCAAAATCGCTGAAGCCGAGTTTGAGAACTATGTTGAACGGATACATAATTACGACTTGGAAATGAAGACTCCGCGGAAGCGGGTAACTGGCGAAGGCCGGTCAATTTATTTTTACGATTATGACAACCATCTGTTCGAATTACATACCGGTACGCTTGCTGAACGGCTGGAGCGTTACAACGCCCAGAATGAATAGAAGTTTTTAGTGCGAAGGCCATGGCCGCACTTTTTTTAGTTACTTTAATTCGTTTAATTTGCCAATATATACCCTCCAAAATTCGTGTTGTAAAATTAGGACAAACAACAAGAAAGTATGGAGGACGTTATGTTAAACAACATTACAACAAAAAAACTGGTGGCGTTGATCGTGGCAATGGTGGTTGTCTTTTCAGTAATCGCGCCGGTAATGGCAAGCGCGCAGGAACCGGTGATGATGGCAGAAAATCAGCTCGAAAAAACCAAGGAAGAACTTTATATCACCTATACCAATACAACAGAAAAAAATATTTGGGTTTGTGCCGAGACCGCGAGTGATTTCAAAAAAATGCATTGGGAAAAAGACGATGGCCGGGTAGTATCGGAAAAATGGAATGATTATCAGGAGCTGTATCCGGGCGACAGTCTGACCTTGATGCTGGAAAGAAAACCGCGCGGCATCGACAGGAACAACATGGCGTTTTATTATCACACCGCCGTTTACGATGCCACGATAGGCGACTACATCTACCGCGCCACCCGGTTCAATACCAAAGGTGATCCGACGCCGGCTGACGGCTGCAAGATCACATTGGGAGACGGAACAGAGATACAATACAATTCGTGCGAGTTATTGGATGAAGATACAGATGTTGCTATAGAACGTAAAGCGACGAGAATATCCAAGTATATGCGGATTGCACCCGGCGCAAAATGGTATGTGCGTACTACCAAGGTTCTGAAAGTGTTGGTAATAAACAGAATTAAGGTCAAAAAAACCAATCGCAGATATTACTCCACGATGATTACCGCGTCAAAAGCCGATGCCAGCGAAATAATGCCGGTATTTTATAACGGCGCGGACGAGACTTCTGTCGACAAACTCGCGCAGACTAGTATGCCACCGATGTCAATTCTGCCAATGCCGGTTGATATTATTCCGGAATTACCAGAAAGACCGCCGGCGGCAATCAGTCAGCGGACTAATACCGGGCTGATTCTGGACTGTCAAAACTCTTCTGTCGAGCGAGCACCGGCACCAGTTATTTATGATGAAGATGGCCGGATAATTTACTCCAGAAGCAATGTTACCTTTGACGTGTTAGCCATCAGCGGGTTATGTGACTATGTCGATCAGAATTCAACGGACTACTCACGAGCCGGAAATGCTCCGATGATAATCCGACCACTGGCGCTGCGCGATTTCAATCGTAATTTTGTAGTCAGTCGCGCCGATGCTGCAAGAATCTTGGCGGCCGATGCCGAAAGCGGCATGTTAGCTGACGCGGCTATAGTTGTTTTGATTAACTAATAGTTGTAAGAAAAGACACCTCCTGCTAATGCCGGGAGGTGTCTTGTCGTGTTAGTCAAAGGTAATCCGTGATATAATAAAACAAATGGTATGAGGGTGTGATTTGATGAGCAAGGCTACAAGTAATGTGCGTCTTAGTGGAAAGTACTATGCCGGAGTACTAGTTGTTGCTGTTATTCTGATGATCGTGCTTTCTTATGGAGCAAATGTTTATATTAACTATACCCAAAAAGAAGAACGTCAGCTGCATACCAAAGAGGCGGCACTGTTGTTTAGCAAATCGTTGTATCTGAAAGATGTTCTGACCGGCAACCCGCAGGCTGATTTGACGGATGCCGCACAAATGTTGGATTTGGGACTCAGAGTAAATCTGATCGACCGGGTGCTAGTTGTGGACAAAAATGGCAAGAGCGTATTGCAGGCTGATAGTAAAATGAATAGTGATCATCACCTGGATGCTTTACTTGAGACCCGGATTAGCGGAAAGCCAGCTGAAATTGGTTGGCGTGAGCGTAATTACATTTTTGAAGTTGTCCCGGTACTGTCTTCCGACAATAAATATTTGGGCAAAGTTGGTATCGCTGCGGATTATGATGACGATGCCGGACTTGTCGACGAGGTGCGGCAAATATTTTTGATTTTGGTGGCACCGGTTCTTCTGGGCGTGATATTTTTCGCCTGGTATTTTGAACGGCGCCAGCGTAGTAGCTGGTACCGTCAATCTATTGAAGAGGTGTCGGAAAAACTCGGTGGGCAGTCGGCGGTATTCGATGCATTGCAGGAGGGAATCATTGTTTGCAACTTTGAGGGTCGGATAATGTTTGTAAATAGTTACGTTACCAACTTTTGCCGGGAGACCAATTTTCCGATGCTGGAGGGCAAGTTGCTGGAGGAAGTAGTTGCGCTACAGCCGTTTTTGGAAACGCTCACGCAACATACTCCGGTTTACCTTAAAGAAATTATCGTGCAAACTCGTACTTTTTTGGTAAATAGTTTACCGTTATATCGTAATGACGATTTTATCGGGCTGGTGCTTACAGCGCGGGAAGCCACGGAAATGCGTAAAATCGCCGAAGAATTAACCGGAGTGCGGACCTTTGCCGATACGTTGCGGGCGCAGACGCATGAATTTATGAACCGGCTGTTTGTGATTGACGGGTTGGCAAAATTTGGAAAGCTTGACGAACTGCGGCAATTTATGGCGGAGATTGTGGGTAACTACCAGCATGAAGTCGCTGATATTACCAATAAAATCCGCGATGAACGAATTGCCGGATTGTTGCTCGGCAAGGCCAGCAAATTTCGCGAAGAGCAAATTGAGTTTGTAGTTGATGACAATAGTTGGCTTCCGGACATCCCTGACAGTGAGCTTGCGCATGATCTTACGATAATAATTAGCAATCTGCTGGACAATGCTTGTGATGCAGTAAAAGTTGCTGAAGACAAGTCAATTACGGTGTTAATCCGTCAGGAAAACAATGAAATTACCATCCGGGTCGATGACAATGGCGTTGGGATGTCTCAAGAGATTCAAAACCGGATGCTTGAATTGCGCTATTCCAGCAAAGGTGAAAACCGTGGTTGGGGTATGTATCTGGTAAACAATATTGTAGTTCGCCGCAACGGTTATATCGAGGTTTGTTCTGAAGTTGGCGCTGGCAGCAGTATTACCTGCGTGTTGGCGGGATAGAAAGGATCGTGACATGGCTTATATTAATGTTTTGATTGTCGAAGATGATCCGCTGGTTGCCAACCTGCTCCGCAATGGCGTGGCGGCTGAAAAAGATTTTCAAGTGGTCGCGCTCGCCGCGAACGGTGAAGACGCTTGGGCGGTAATCGAGACTCAGTCTATTGATTTGCTGCTGTTGGATGTTCATATGCCCAAAATGAAAGGCAACGAACTGCTGCAAAAAATGCGTGGCGCTGGAAAACGTCAAGGGGTGATAATGATTACTGCCGCAAGCGACGTTGAAACCATTCGTCAGTCGCTGGCGTTAGGTATAACCGACTATATCGTAAAAACATCCTTTGGTATTGAACGGTTGCAGGCCGCCTTGGCAAAATTCCGTGATCAAAAAAAGCTGTTCGAGCAGCATGCAAACCTTGGCCAAAACGAAATCGATTTACTGTTGCAAAATAGCGGCGGTCAATCTGCTTCCGAACTTCCCAAGGGTCTGGTGAAAATGACGTTGAAGCACATTTGGACGGCAACGGAACAATACGCAACCGGACAGTTTGTTACCGAAGATCTGGCCGAAAAACTGGATATTTCTAAAGTGTCGGTACGAAAGTACTTGGAATTTTTGGTGACCGTTGGTGCGCTGGAAAAAGATTTGATTTATGTGAAAATTGGCCGGCCGATTTTTTGTTACCGGCGTTCTAAAGATGCCAATGATTTGATAGCAGGTTGGCTGTAAGCATCGACACACTGTAGGTAGCGGATGAATAGGAAAAATATTACAACCACACTCATTTCGATTTTGATATGAGTGTGGTTGTAAGTCGTATGAGCTAAAATTGACAGTTTCAATTGTTACTTTATTTCTGCTTCATAAACCAGCGCGGTTATACTGCCCAACAGCCCGGTCTCAAACGGCGGTGACTTATGAACAAAGCCGTTCGGGTCGTTGGGCAGTCCGGGTGAATTGATGCAGTTGGTAAGTAACGCGATGGCGAGGTCGTGCGCCGGATCAATTATGGTCAGGGTGCCGGTCCAGCCATTATGGCCAAAGGCCTGATTGGAAGCGTAGGGGCCAAAGAGATATTTCATATCGTCGACGCTGTACCAACCCGGCTTGAGCCAGCCCAAACCGCGATACGGAATGCCGGTCGCCATCTGGGTAAAATAATTTTCGGTAATCAAATCACAAAGTTTGAAATTGCCATAACCGCCGTTGTTGAGCATCATTTGCATGAGCACGGCAAGATCACTGCTGTTGCTGAACAGTCCGGCGTGTCCGGCGATGCCATCCATTGAATAGAACGCTTTTTCGTCATGCACTTCGCCGCGCAATGTATAGGTGCGGACGTTAGGAAAATTCACCCGTCCGTCACGGGTGTTGCCATTGCGTTCAGTGGCCGCACATTGTTCGGGTGTGAAGCCTTTGCGGAGCGGGTTATACAGCGTGTGCGTCAAACCAAGCGGCTGGTAAATGTTTTCCTCAACGTATTTGTCCAACGGCATGTTGGTTACTGCTTCAATAACTAAACCAAGCAGCATGAAGTCGGTATCGCTGTATTGCGATCTGCTGCCGGTGGGGTAGGTAAGCGGAGCCTTCATGAGCAGGGTCTTAGTTTTTGCGGCATCTTGGGAAAACCATTCATCTTTTGCCTTGTGAAAGAAAATCTCCGGAGCAAAACCGGCATTGTGTACCAGCAAATTGCGCAAAACGATATTTTCGCGACCGCCGCCGGCAAATTCCGGCAGATATTTGCAGATTTTGTCGTCAACGCTGATCTTTCCTTCGCTGACAAGTTTCATCAGGGCGTAGTTGGTAGCATACATCTTGCTGTTGGATGCGAGGTCGTAAATATCATCCAGTGTCATTTTTTTTCGATCGCTGACCGGAATCTCCCGGTACTTGTCCCAGTTTTGCAAATAACCGTAAGAGCTGTTTTTGATTATCTTGCCGTTCTTGATGACGACTAACTGCGCGGACGGAAAGTTTTTCGCCACTTCGCTGTTAATCAATTTATCAATAACTGCGAGTTTCGCCGAAGACATACCGGCGCTTTCCGGCGTGCCGGTTGAAAGTACCGGATACGGCATGAAAAGTTCGAACGATGCCGGGTTCTTATCATCGGTTGTCCGGCCCGGCACGATGTCTTCGACACGGAGATAATTTATGTTGTCGCAAGTATATTTGCCAATATTAACGGCAGTTACACCATTCGCCGTCGAAAACGCCGCGCCGGAACTGACTTTTTTGTCGTTGATATAAATGTTCGCGGTCGTAACACCGTGATTGCGGATGTAGATAATTCCTTGTCCGGCATAGGCCTTGAACCAGCGTTTGTTATTAACCAACATACGGGTTTCCGGGTCGCGGTCCGGGAACACCGGATCAAACTGGCTGACTGGCAAAACGGGAATGTCGCTGTCCTTTTGTGCTGCCGAACAAACCGTGAATAGCGACGAAATGATGGTCAAAATAATGAATAACAAGAAGAATTTCTGCATATCCCCCCCATTTATGGCTGCGCTTACAAAAGGCGACAATAGCTTTTTTGCCCGCTTGTTTTGAAACACGCCCAGTTATATTAAGATATTCGCTGTTGGTTGGAAAAATCCTGCCAGAAAATAATATAACGCTCAAAGGCAGGATATATTGTTAAATTGTCGAATTATAAACGCAAAGTATATGGATGAGGGGAATATGAATAAAGAACAGAACTGTGAAATACTGCCGCACGTATCGGGGACGGCTTTTGTCGTGAATTATTCCCGATCGCTGTTGCCGGAAATAAGTCGGGACAGCTATGCAGGCTTGTGGGTAACCACTGAGGCGGTAGAATTGTGGCGTGAATTATGTCGCGAAGTATATCCGAATGATGATTTGAATTTGTGCCTGCGCACCCGGTTTTACCTGTCCTGTCTCGAAGCGCTGGCAAATGATTGCCGGTAACCGGCAATGGTGGTGTTAGCCGCCGGGTTTACCAATTATCCGTTTTTGATGCCGGATAGTTATCTGGCTTTGGAATATGACTTTCCGCATAAAGTAATTGCCATTATTCTACGCACAAATATGCATATATTGAATAGAAATCAGTCAAGGACATTTGGAACACGCCGTGATTGCGGGTGTAGCCGTTTTTTGGACCGTCAGGGCTGGCTTTCGGCGTGAAATCGCTGCCCCAGGGATTCCAAATGGTAAGCATTTTGCTAGAATCATCATAAGCCAGTATTGCGTAAACATGATGTCCAGGAACCGGCAGATCATCTTTACTCGGTGCCACGCCACCGGCTTGAGCCAACAAGTTTTCCGAATTTATCGAGATCAACACATTTTGAATTGTTTCAAGCGACGTTGAACCGGTTTTGTTGAATTTGTAAACAGTCGGAGTTTTTCCGGTCCAGAGTTGTTCGAACGGCGCCGGGTGTCCGCCGGAATCAAGATAGACAGTCGGATCTTCGGCATAGGATTTTTCTTTTGTCAGCTTCGGCCAAACCTCGCCGATGGCTTTCAAAGTGACAGTAACCCATAAGCCGTCGGTAATGCTTTCGGCGCTGGTGTTAAAGAGGATTTCCGAATCCGTTGGTTCTGCGATTTTTACGCGATAGCCATTAGGGAAACTTACGAGATATTTTTTTGTCTTGCCGTTGTTGGAGCTGACTTCCTGGATAGCGTTTTTAATAACTTGCGGGCGGTATTTTGCTAGCCAACCGAGTCCGGAAAAGATAAAACAGTCGCCAACCGGACCTTGTTGTAATAGGGCAAAATTCGGCGACAAAGAGTTGGCGTATAAGCTGCGTTTGATATTCGGAACTTCTTTGAGAAATTTGGCAAAATGTTCTTTGGCAACTTTGTTGCTTTGTGCGACATCAACTGCGCCCGCATAATCCAGTTGCTTATCCTTGTTGACGCGCAGGTAGTAGCACATCGCCGCCAACCCGGCAGCCTCGTAGTCCTGATACTTCGGGTTGGTCATAACCTCAGAAAGTTCCTTATAGCTTAACTTATTCCCTTTTGACCAAAGCATCCAGTCACTATTAACGATTTCTGAAAGCGACGAATTAGAGTTGTATTGGCTGGCAGCGGTTGCTGGAATATTAACCAGCATTGTCGAGGCAACAAAAAAGACGCTGACCAGAATAACGAAGATTTTGTAAATCATGATTACCTCCTAAAAATAAGGTTAGGCACTGTTGAATGCGGTTATGTACAATAATATTATATCAAAAAACGGACGGGGTTAACATAGGGGTTAAAGCATAAGTGATTCATTAATTTTTGTACTACTATGGAGCAAGTTTTTGCTCAGGATAATTTGAGATAATAATCGCAGAAGTGAAAGGTGAAGATGGTAAACAAGCACTTTACAGAAAAATCCGGTCGCGGTGACACCAAGGCTGTACAAACGCTCGATGCCACTATCGTTGGCAACGATAGCCGGGCGGAATATATCGCTGACTGTATCGCGCGCGGCGAGTGCTATGTCGTACGGAGCGGCGGCAATATCGCCGGGTTCGCGATTCTTGAGCACAAGTTTTTTGGCAATGCTTTTATTTCTTTGGTTATGGTACATCCTGAAGCCCGCCGTCAAGGGATTGCAACTGCCTTGATTAAGCATTGTCAGCAAGTAGCATTGACTGAAAAGCTGTTTTCATCGACCAATCAATCTAACAAACCGATGCAACAACTGTTCGACAATATTGGCTTTATCAAAAGCGGCTGTGTCGATAACCTTGACGAGAACGATCCGGAATTGTTTTACTTTGGATGCAAAGATGGAGCGGAACCAGCAAACTCACTGAGAAAAACAAAAATGCGAATGGCCAGCGACATGGAGATTGCCAGCTTCCGGGAAGAAGATATCCCGGAAATTGTCGCGGCATTCCGACGGCTTGGCTGGAGCAAACCTGCGGAGCTGTACCGCGGTTATCTCGCTGAACAACAGTGTAATCAGCGCTTGGTCTGGATAGTGAGGGTAGACGGGGTTTTCGCCGGTTATGTAACGCTTTGCCGCCATAGTCACTATCCGCCGTTTTTATCGGCTGGAATTCCTGAAATAAAGGACTTGAATGTACTGCCGCAATATCGTAACAACGGTATCGCAATGCGGTTAATGGATGAGGCGGAGAACGCGGCGCGGGCTTATTCGGATACAGTCGGTATTGGTGTCGGTATGTACCCGGACTATGGTGCGGCGCAACGGTTATATGTAAAGCGCGGGTATGTTCCCGATGGCCGTGGTCTGTGTTATGACTATCGTCAGCTTCAGCCCGGAGAGCCGACGATTAACGATGACAATTTGGTGCTGATGCTGACTAAAAAATTATAGTATTATACAAATGCCTGGAGGATGATGTGGTTTTTGGAAAGTGTTTCGCGGAGAAAATTTTGGCAATTGCATTTGCGGGATTGCTTATAATCAGTCTGTATGCAGCCGATGCTGCCGCCTGTAGTGAATTTTTGTTGAATAAAGGTGGCGGAGCAGTTGTTTCTGCGCGGACAATGGATTTTCTTGCCAACGCGGGCGGAAATATGGCGGTGTTTTATCCCGACGTTGAAAATCGCACTGATCCAGTGGTTGACGCTGAGGCTATTGGCGACCGCGGGTTGGTGTGGAAGAACAAATACGGATTCGTCGGGCAGAAAACGTTCGGTGACGATGCGCATGTTTGCGACGGCATGAACACTCAGGGCTTGTCGTACGCGCTACTGGTTATGGCTGACAATGCTACCTATCCGCCGTTTTCGGCGACCGATTCCCGGCCGGTACTGTCGGTGGGTGATATCGGAAATTATCTGTTGGGAACAGCTGCTAACGTTGATGAAGCGTTGGCGTTGCTCGATAATTTGCAACTGGTAGATTGTGCGTATTTGCACGAAACTACGCTTTTTATCGTTGCACCGATGCATATTATATTGCACGATGCCAATGGAAAGAGCGCACTCATCGAATTTGTCAATAAAAAAGGCTATATTTATCGAGGAGCTGACGTTGTGACCAACGAACCGGAGTACCCGAAGCAACTTGAGTACAACAAAACCTTCGACAATTTGAAAATAATGGACAGTCACACCGTTATTAACGGAATAACTGTAGCTACTGAAGGCTATTCAGCTTTACCAGGCGATTATTCGTCGAGTAGCCGGTTCGTGCGATTATCTCAGCTAATGCGTATGGCAGAGCCGCCGGCAAATAATGCCGAGGCACTGCGGTTGGCGCAGGGGTTGTTGTGCAGTGTTACTTATCCTTCAGGACTGACCGGCGAAATGAATTGGAAAACTATCTGGATTTCTTTGCGTGATCATAAAAACCGCATTTATTATCTGCAGAACATGTACACCTACGATTCGGTTACTACATATGGTTTGCGGGCGCTGCCACCGGACACACCGATGCGGTCGTTTGATCTTAAAGCGTTTGACTGGAACAAACTCCCCAAGGAACTAAACTGTATCAGTCCGGATAATCCTAAACCTTGGTATACGTTGATAATGCGTTATTAGCACTGCAGACCGGAGCAGGAAAGATTGAGTCACGTTGCGGAATTATCCGCGCAGACTGTAGCTATTGGTATTCCATGGACCACCGGTTGTGTTAATATTGCCAAGCTGTTTTGGGGTGAAAACTGTGCCGATATACATCAACTTTGACAAACGATTTGTTGCCCGTCCGCTGACGAAAAACAATTGGAATGATTTCGTGACGCTGTTGGGTCAACGCGGCGCATGCGGCGGTTGCTGGTGCATGTCATGGCGATTGAAAAAAAACGAGTTCGAGCGCCAAAAAGGCGAACTGAATAAAGCCGCGATGCAGCAATTGGTTGAAACTGATCAATCACTAGGAGTGCTGGGTTATGTTGACGGACAGCCAGTTGGCTGGTGCGCTGTAGCGCCAAGACGGCAGTTCGTCAGACTGCAATACTCGCGGACGTTGAAACCGATTGATGACCAGCCGGTCTGGTCGATCGTCTGCATATTTTTGGGTAAGGAGTACCGTCGGCGGGGATTGTCAACCGAACTCATCAAGGCGGCTGTTGAATATTGCCGATTGCAGGGCGGGAGCATTGTCGAGGCATACCCGGCTGTTCCGTATGGCGACAAAGTTCCAGCGGCGTTTCTCTGGACTGGGGTGCCGGAATCATACCTTCGTGCCGGGTTTGAAATAGCCGTGCAGCGTTCAAAATGGAAACTGATAATGCGACACTATATGACTCATGTTTGTCAGAAGCAGAACGAATTCGAAGGCGGCTGACAAGTTCCGAGCATTACTGTTTGTGCATATTCAGAAAGCACTCCAAGGGTGAGCCTTTTGCTAGCAACTCCAACGTGCATTGATTGCAGGCGGTGCAGGTTGCCCGACGGACATCGCCTTGTTGCCAGCGGTTAATTAACCCCGGTTCACGGATAAGCGCCCGGCACAGGCCTACTACCATATCGGCAGCGCCACTTTCAATGATATTTGTCGCAATTTCATAGCAGTGCCCCCCGTGAGTATGACTGGCTTGAGAATATGTAAACGTAGCGGCAACCCGCCAAGGTTTCCGTCCAATTCTGCGTATTGCAAACCCTGACTTACCTCTATAGTGTCATAGCCGTGTTCGGCGAGCATGATCGTCGCTAGTTTTCCGGGGAAACCGGCTCCGGACATCTATTTGCGGGCGGCAAAAAAACTCGGTCTTCCGCCTAGAGATTGTATTTTTGTCGAAGACGTGGTGTCGGGTATCGCTGCGGCTCATGCTGCCGGGATTGGCTATATTATCGGGCTGTGTCCGGAGACTAGTCGGCAAAAATATGCACTGTTGCCCGGTGTCCGGGAAACGATTACTTCGTTTGAACAGTTTGACTGATAAATACCAGCAAACATATTTCAGTTGAAAGCTCTTGATAATTTAGCGTAATTATGATAAAAATATGGTTAAGAAAGAGGGGTGACTATTGTGGCACAAATAAGACCGGTATCGGATTTGCGCAACAAATTCGCAGATATTTCGAAAACAGTTCACGAGACGGCAGAGCCGGTGTTTTTAACAAAAAACGGTTATGGCGATATGGTTGTCATGAGTTACGAGGCTTACGAGAAGTTGCAATTTGAAAGTGAAATATTTTTCAAACTGAAAGATGCCGAACTTCAAGCCAGCCAGACGGATCTGCGCTTTTCGCATCAGGAGGTTTTCGACAGCTTGCGGCAAGCGCTAGCGGCAAAGGCTTGATGACATTATGTATCGACTGAGTTATCTCCCGGTCGCCAAACAGGATATCGAAGAAAATGTATTGTATATCACCGACAAGCTCAAAGCCACGAAAGCGGCGCACGATTTGCTGATCGCGTTGGAAAAAGCTTGTTTCCGATTGCAAAAATTCCCTTATTATAACAAAGTTTACCGGACGATACGGCCATTATGCGAGGAATACCGGCTGTTACGCGTTAATAATTATGCGGTGTTATACATTGTGCGCGAACAGGATAAAGTGGTGGAAATCCAACGTGTCGTCTATGCCAAAATGGATTTGTCGAAACTGTATTAGTGGCGCGAGCCTGAGTGATAGCCTCGATAATCTGTGGAAAACATAATCGTCTTGTTGTCGCAGCTATCATCAAAATATTCAGATGTAGTTGTAATGCATATAGCGCGTCCACCGTTCCACATACACCGGGGCCGTGTAGAAAGGTAAAACTTTCCACACGGCTTTTTTCGTATTTTTGGCAGATGACCTGAATTATATCAACCCAACGATTGGGTTTGGTTAAAAGTTGCCTTGGACATCGCCAAAGACACTTTCAACTCATTCCAGCGCCGTTGCTTCTCTTCATATTGACAACTAAAATATCTGCCATATCCGCAAATGTATTTCGGTGGTCTTTTCTGCTCTTTGGCACTGTGGCTTTTTACACAGCGCCGCTGTCGTTGACGAAATTATTCACCGGGTTGGTTAAACCGCTATTCCGGGAAATGTTGCTTGAGCAATTATTTTTGAGACAACGGCAGGAAACAAACCGATACTGTCGAATAATAGGAAAGTGATATTATGAAGAAAGTTATTGATTAGCGATGTTTTTTAGAGGTGAAAATGAATAAAGTAAATAACCAGAAAGTAAAAATAATTAGAGACGGTCCATATCTCGTGTCCGGCGCGCTACCGCTAATTCGCGAAACTACGCTTCTCGATGGCGATAGTATTCCGGTTAGCTGGCAGCAAACGACCGAAATAGCTGTTCCGGAAAGCTACGCCTTGTGTCGCTGTGGCAAATCGAGCAACAAACCATTCTGCGACGGCGGGCATGTTGCAATCAATTTTGACGGTACGGAAACGGCAGCACTGGAAAACTATCTGGACAATGCGATGAAGTACATTGGTCCCGGACTAACGCTTACCGACAATGAAAAACTGTGTTCTGCCGCGTTGTTTTGTCATCGTTGCGGTGACACCTGGACTCTGACGGAAAAATCTGATGATGAGCAGTCAAAGGAAATTGCAATCGAAGCGGCGGGTAATTGTCCGTCGGGACGACTGGTGGTCTGGGATAAAGCCACCGGTCAGGCAATTGAACCGGAATTTGCGCCGACAATAAGCTTGTTGGACGAGACGGCGCATAAGGTCAGCGGTCCGCTTTGGTTAAAGGGCGGCATTGCCGTTGAGGCAGCCGGCGGTCAAACCTATGAGCAACGCAACCGCGTAACGCTCTGTCGCTGCGGTCAGTCGGCTAACAAACCGCTTTGCGACGGAAGTCACTGTGAAATCATGTTCAGAGATGATGAAAGTTGACCGATGCTTAATCGAGGATTATTTTATTAGTACTACAAAATTCGTGCAGGGATTTCCGGTTGGGTGTCGAAATATGGTAAAGACAAATCAATACACCAAAAGTAAAATGTTAATTCGAGAGGTAGATTTACTATGAGCGAGAAAATTACTGTAGTCGGCAGTATGAATATGGATTTAGTTTTTCAAGTGCCGGAGAATCCCGAACGCGGCGAGACCGTTTTTGGCGAGGCGTTTACTACCGCGCCGGGAGGCAAGGGCGCTAATCAGGCGGTAGCGGTCGGAAAGCTTGGCGGCGACTGTGTTTTTATCGGTTGTTGCGGCGCGGATAGCTTTGGCGCCGAATTATTGGCGAGTATGAAGGCTGGTAATGTAAACATCGACAATGTCCAGACGGTTGCGGCACATACCGGTGTTGCCGGAATCGTGGTTGAGGGCTGTGGCGACAATCGGATTATTGTGGTCAGCGGCGCTAACAATTTGTTGACAACAGCGATGGTCGAAAAACACGCATCGATTATCCGCGGCAGCGCTATTTTGCTGGTGCAGCTGGAAGTGCCTCAGGACGCAGTAATTCAGGCGATTAACATCGCCAGCGCCGCCGGCGTTACCGTTATTCTCGACCCGGCACCGGCGATGCAATTACCGGAGAGCCTATTTGCAAAAATTGATTATTTACTGCCCAACGAAGGTGAATTAAACAAGTTGCTCGAACACTACGCGTTGCCAACTGTCGAAGCCCGAATTGCCAAGTTGCTTTCTTTTGGTGTGGGGGCGGTGGTCATTACCAAGGGCGGTGATGGTTGCGAAGTGCATCGCGCGACCACGGTAAATCGCTATCCCGCCTACCGGGTGGAGGCGATTGATACAACTGCGGCAGGCGATACTTTTGCCGGAGCGTTTGCAACTTATTTAAGTCAGGGTAAATCCGAAGCCGATGCAATTGATTTTGCGATGGCGGCAGCGGCGCTTTCGGTAACCAAGTTGGGCGCGCAGGTATCGATACCGACGTTGGAAGAAGTCGCAAGTTTCCGAGCCAAAAATTAATTATTGCCGTGGAAAGATGGAGTGTATGAAAACTAAACTGATTATTGTCGGGCTACTAGTTAGCCTGTTTTTCGCCACGAGCGCGGTTGGCAATGCGGCTATTAACACCGGGACATTTAAATCCGCTTCGATTCGTTCAAAAGTATTGAGCGAAAATATCACTTACAACATTTATCTGCCCTATGGCTATGAAGGCGGTGAAAGCAGTTATCCGGTGCTGTACCTGTTACATGGGCGCGGCAATGATAAAAATGCCTGGAAAAAAATCCAGAGTGATATCGACGAGTTGATTGCCTCACATCAAACCAAGCCGTTTATTGCGGTAATGCCGGATGCGCCCTGGAGCGACCGTGGCAGCTACTATGTTGATTCAGCTTACAAAACCGGTCGGGCAGTCGAGACAGCGTTTATAACCGAATTAATTCCGGCAATCGATGAAACCTATCGCAGTATCCGAACTCGCGATAACCGCATTATCGGCGGCTATTCGATGGGCGGTTATGGCGCCATTCGCTATTTACTTAATTATCCGCAACTGTTCGGCGGCGGTATCGTCCTTAGCCCGGCAGTATATTATCCGTTGCCGCCGGCGGACTCGAGTACCCGCGAATTTGGCGCATTTGGCAAAAACGATACACTGTTCGTAGATGATATTTGGCTGGCGAAAAACTATCCGCTGACGTTAAAGGTCCTTGAAGCTTCCGGATTTAAGGCTAGTGTATATATTGCAGTCGGTGATGACGAATACGCGGTTCCAGACATCAACGAGCGGTTGCACGATCTGGATGTCGAGGCGCACATGTTCTACAATCTGGCGCGGCGCTCCAAAGCGATTACCGCTGAGTTCCGGGTGATGCAGGGCGGGCATGGCTGGGAAGTGTGGCGCCCGGCGTTCGTTGACGCGGTGAAGTTTTTGCTGAAACCGAAGGAGCAAGCGAAATGAGCGGTGAATATTGTTCGGGAGTAGATGGTAAACTAAAATCCGACTGCCGGGTGCGCTATACACCACAACAGTCAGGCGGGCTGACAGTTGAGTTTATTGGCAAACTCGAGCCGATGTATGGTCGGTCAACTGTGCAGTTGGCGGAGCAGACGTTGACAGAACTGGGTATAGTTAATGCCGTTGTGAAAATCGAAGACTATGGCGCGTTACCCTATGTTATCATGGCGCGGCTGGAGGCAGCGGTCAAAACCGCGCATCCCGGACTTGACCGGGAGTCGTTGCCGGAAATGAAAAGCTATAGCTTTTCGCAACCGCAAAAAATTCGCCGCCGGACAACCCGGTTGTATTTGCCGGGCAACCAGCCAAAATATTTCTTAAACGCCGGACTGCATAAACCGGACGGAATAATTCTCGATTTGGAGGATTCAGTTTCCGAAAAGGAAAAATTGTCGGCACGGCTGATAGTGCGAAACGCCCTGCGAAGTGTGGATTTTTATGACGCAGAAAAAATGGTGCGGATCAATCAGGGTGAACTTGGGCTGCTGGATTTGGATATGATTGTTCCTCAAAATGTCCAGGTGATTTTAGTGCCGAAGGTCGAGACGGTCGAGCAAATTTTTATTATTGAAGCCCGCATCGCCAAAATAAAAGCCCGGCACGGTATAACTCAGCCAATTTATTTGATGCCGATTATAGAAAGCGCGCTTGGGATAATCAATGTCTATACAATCGCCTGCGCCAGTGCGAACATTGTTTCAATTGCGATTGGCTTGGAGGATTATACGGCGGACCTTGGCACGAATACCTCGGCATCCGCTATCGAGTCGTTTTTTGCTCGCAGTTGTCTGGTGAACGCGGCGGCGGCTGCCGGAATTGGTGCCCAGGACTCGGTGTTTTCGAACGTCGCGGACAGCGCCGGTTTACTAGCCGCGGCGCAAATTGGCAAACAATTGGGGTTCGAAGGCAAGGGTTGTATCCATCCCGGACAGATAGCAATTATCAAACAGGGATTTTCGCCGACCGCCGGAGAAATTAGTCGCGCTGTGGCCATTGTTGCGGCTTACGAACAAGCCAAAGCTGGCGGCAAAGGCGTGGTGTCGCTCGGTTCGAAAATGATTGATGCCCCGGTTGTTAAGAAGGCGCTGGCGGTTATCGCGCTGGCAACTGACCTGGGGTTACTTAGCGCTAGAGCAGGTGAACAATGACGGATAAAATGATATTGAACGCCGCCGGACGATTGGTGCCGGAGCTGGTCAACGGGCCATCGGTAATTCCTTTTAAAGGTGTAGGGCAACACCGGCCAGCGGGCAGAAAACATGGTCCGCTGATTTCTACCGCGCTCGATTATCCGGGGGATGGCAACAAAACCGGCAATAGTTTGCAGGAAGCATTGATAAAATGCGGTCTTCGGGATGGTATGACGATTTCTACTCATCATCATTTACGTAATGGCGATCTGGTTGCAAACGAGATTTTTGCCATCGCTGAGCAATTAGGGATTAAAAACCTGGTTTGGCTGCCATCGGCATCGTTTCCCTGTCATCGTCCGGTGCTTGGACATTTGGAGACCGGAACAATTCAGCACATCGAGGGCAGCATGAATGGCGCTATCGGTAAAGCGGTTACCGAGGGTAAGATGCGGGGTACGGCAGTGTTGCGCTCGCATGGCGGCCGTTGTCAGGCAATCCAAGACGGTGAATTGACAGTCGATATCGCGGTGATTGCCGCTCCGACCGCCGATGCATTTGGGAACGCCAACGGAATGTACGGACCATCGGCGTGCGGCGGGTTGGGCTATGTGCGGGCTGATTATATGTACGCCGAAAAAGTAATTGTTGTCACTGACAATCTGGTACAGTTTCCCTGTATGCCGATGGAAGTCGAAGGAAATTATGTCGATTATGTTGTCACAGTTGACAAGATTGGCATACCGGAGCAGATAATTTCCGGCACAACGCAGATTACCAGTAGTCCGGATCGGTTGTTGATCGCTGAATTGACCGCGAAATTTTGCGACTGCGCGGGAATATTAACCGACGGTTGCGCTATCCAAGCCGGAGCCGGGGGGACGTCGCTGGCGATTGGCAATTTTTTGCAAAAAATTCTTGCTGCCAAGCAGCAATGCGCCCGGTTCGGTTTTGGCGGTAGTACTAAGTATATGGTCAATATGCTTGAACAAGGCCAAATGGAGCATATTCTCGATGCCCAGTGTTTCGACCTCGACGCGGTGCGGTCGTTGAAAGACAATGTTAATCACCATTCGGTTTCGGTTTTTAACGCCTATAATTTTCACTCCAAGGGAAACTATACCTCGATGATTGATATTATGATTCTCGGTGCGACCGAAGTTGATGTCAGTTTTAACGGCAATGTCGTCACTCATTCGGATGGACATCTGCTGCACGGCATCGGCGGCTGGCAAAACTGCCTGCACGCAAAATGTGTAATCTTGCCGCTGCCGTCGGTACGCGACCGGATTCCGACAATTGTCGATAGCGTCACCACCCTGGTCGGACCGGGTGAATTGATTGATGTAATCATCACTGAACGGGGAATTGCGATCAATCCGCTGCGCCAGGATTTGCTGCTGGCGGTCAAAGATAGCGGGTTGCCGTTGAAAACCATCCAGCAGCTCAAAGCCGAGGTCGATGAAATAATCGGCGCCGTCCCGGAGAAACCACAACTGACCGATGAAGTTGTAGCGGTGGTAAAATGGGTGGATGGAACGGTAATTGACTCGATATATAGGGTTAAATGCTAAAGGTTAATGGCAAAATGCGGATAATGATATAGATGAGAGAGAGGGAGATGGGCTATGGACTTAAATTCTAAGGTGTCAGCTAAGCAGCGGCTGAATGTCGCCTGGGTGCAAATCAAAAACGACCGGCTGTTCTATCTGATGCTGTCGCCGGCGATAGTGTATTTTTTGGTATTTTGCTATTACCCGATTATCGAAGCCCGGCTGGCGTTTGAGGATTTTCGGTTTATCGGCGCCAATCAATGGGTGGGTTTGAAGCACTTTTATGAGTTGTTTGATTCTCAGGCTTTTATTCGGGTACTGATTAATACTTTGATAATCAGCACGATGAAAATCGTGTTCTATTTTCCGGTGCCAATAATTCTCTCGTTACTGATAAATGAATTACGCACAACCTGGTTTAGAAAATATATTCAATCAGTAATGTATCTGCCGCATTTTTTGTCTTGGGTAGTTATTGCCGGAGTTTTTATCACTATTCTGTCGCCGAGTTCCGGGGCGGTAGCCGAAATTGCCAAAACTATGGGTTTGAAGCCGACAGCGTTTTTGACCGACCAATCCTGGATTCGCTGGATATTGGTGCTGACAGAAATGTGGCGCAGCTCGGGTTGGGACACGATGCTGTATGTTGCAGCACTGCTGGCAATCAATCCGTCGCTATATGAGGCGGCGAAGATTGACGGCGCCGGTCGCGTCCGGCAAATGCTGCATATTACCTTACCGGAGTTAAAACCGACAATTATCATCGTTTTTATCCTCAATCTCGGTTTTTTCATGAATGCCGGGTTCGACCAAGTGTTTAACCTGATGAACGATTCAGTTATTTCGACCATCGATATTCTCGACACTTATGTTTACCGGATCGGTTTGCTAAATGGCGAAGTTTCTTATGCCACCGCCGTCGGTTTGTTCAAAGGGGTGATTGGTCTGGCGCTAATCATGGCATCGCATTTTATTCTCAAGAAAAAAGCCGGCAAGGGGGTGTGGTAAGATGCGTAAGATTTCCGCAAGTTCGATATTGATTTACGGTTCGCTGTTCTTAATAACTGTCACGATAATTTTTCCGTTTTTGAATTTGATTGCCACATCACTCAGCGACGGCAAGGCGGTTAATTCGCTCTCCGGCTTGGCGATTTTTCCGAAAGGTTTTAACGTCGAGACCTACAAAGCGCTATTATCTAATGAAAAAGTGCAGATGGGGCTGTTCAACAGCGTGCTGATAACCTTGGTCGGTACTTTTATCAATGTCTTTTTTACTTGCATGACGGCTTACGCGTTGTCGAACGAGAAATTGATTGGCCGCAAAATCATCTTGATATTCTTTATTGTTACGATGGTCTTTGAACCGGGAATAATTCCCGATTATCTGGTCATGAAAAACATCGGTTTACTGAACAGTTATTGGTCGGTGTTTTTGTACAAAGGCATTAATGTATTCTACCTGTTGGTATTGATGCGGTTTTTCGAAGAAATTCCCCGGTCGCTACTGGAAGCCGCGCAAATTGATGGCGCAAATTTCTTTCAGGTGTTTTTCAAAATTGTCTTGCCGATGTCCAAGGCGGCAATCGCGATGATCGCGATGTCTTACGCGGTGTTTCACTGGAACGAATATTTCCGGGCGATGATTTATCTGACCGACCCGGACAAGTGGCCGCTACAGGTGGTGCTGCGGCAATTTGTAGTGGAGTCGGATAAAGTTGCCATGGTTGGCTTGCAGAATGTATCGTCCTATAAAGACGCTGCCACTATTGACATAAAATCGCTCAAGGCCGGGATTATTATTATCACGACCCTGCCAATTTTGCTGGTCTATCCGTTGATTTTGAAATATTTCACCAAAGGCGATATGCACGGAGGTGTGAAAGAATAGTATGAAATATTTTCTTGGAATTTTATTAGCGCTGGTAATCATTGGCAGCGTTGTGTTTTATTTTAATCATCGCAAACCGGAAGCGCTGACCGATGACGGTAAAATTCATATTTCGATTGTAAACAAAGACTTTTCACCGAGCGATCCGGCGAACAAACAGTTTATCGTCCAACTGCAAAACGGCTTAAAAAAGCAGGGTATCGACGTAGTTATTGACACTGTGGAAATTCCTTCCGGCGGTTATGCCGAAAAACTCACACTGATGTTGATGAGCGGCAAGGCGCCGGACATCATCTATTTTCAAAGCAGCGGCGACCGGATTATGGCCGAGCAAGGGTTGCTTACCGATTTGCGTCCGTATGTGGCACAATCCAAGTTGTTTAATGAGCGGATGCTCGATTACAACAAGAAGCGGCTGGCAAATTTTCCTTACCTGATTCGCGTTTATCCATTGATGACCAAGGTGCCGCTGGTGCGTAAAGACTGGCTGAATAAACTGGGAATGCAACCGCCGAAAACGTTGGATGATTACTATCGGTTGATGAAGGCTGTTTCGCAATCCGATATGAACGGTGACGGGAAGAAAGAAAGCTGGGGCATCTCGGCAACTGAAAACACCGACCGGCTCGATGAGATATTCAACAAAGCCTTTGGAGTCACTTCAACCTGGATGAAGGACAAGAATGGCAAGTTTGTTTTTGCAAAGACCACTAATTTTGAAAAAGACAAATTGTTGTTTTACCGCAAATTATTTCAAGAAAAAATCCTCGACAATGAATATATCACTACCAAATGGAATGTTTATGAGGACAAATTCTTTTCCGGGAAAATCGGCATAGTTACGGCTACAAACGGCAAAGTTGTCGATATCTATGAAACCAAAATGGCGAAAGTCAATGGTCCGGCAGCCGAGCTGGTAGTTCTCGAACCGCCAACCGGGGTGAGCAAAGGCTTTATGCCGATCGACATCAACAAAGAAGATCGCGGTTTCGCGATTTCGGCGCTCTGCAAGCATCCGGATATCGCCTTCAAGGTACTCGAATATCTTATTTCTGATGACGGACAGTTTCTGGACCGGATTGGCATTGAAGGCAAGCAATACAAAATGAACGGTGCCGAAATCGTATTGATGCCGGAAGCCAAAGACTATTTTGAACGTTTCTTCCTCTACCCGAAATGGAACAGTCCGGTGAAAATTCTTGGTGACAATGCCTTTTACTCGATGAAGTTAGCCGAAGATTATTACACCGAAGACATTAACTTTATCACCCCGCGAAAATTCGCCGCAACCTACGACGCGTTAACCAATCTCTACAAAGAGTACTCCTACAAAATCATCTCCGGCGAATATCCGCCAGAGAAATTTGATGAATTCGTCAAGAACTGGTATGCCGAAGGCGGCGACAAATTGACCGAATATGCCAACCAAACATTGAAGTAGGGACGACCGGTTAAAGGTTAAAGGTTAAAGGTGAAAAGTCGAGTAGTGAAAGGGCGCAGTAGTGAAACTGTGGGTAGTGCAAGGGTGCAGTAGTGAAACTGTGGGTAGTGCATGGGTGCAGTAAAGAAAGGATGATTATGAATAAACAAACTTTTATTGATAAAGTGCGAGCGGTGCTGTTTGGCACGGCTTATGGCGATGCGATTGGCTGCCCGGTCGAAAAACTAAGTTATGCGGAAATCAAAGAGCGCTATGGCCGGGTAACGGACATGAAGCGCGAGTGGTACAAGAAATCCTGGGCGGGGATGAACAAGGTGCGCGGGTTTGGTACGGTTACTGATGATACGCTGATGACTATTGCACTGATGAATATTTACAACGAGCAGCGACGCCATCTCGATGCCTATGACATGGCCGACGGGATGGTCAAGGAAATCGCTTTTAAGAAAACCTATATCCCCGAGTTTGAAAAAGTCGATTGTATCATTGAGCGGTTGTTTTATCCGGAAAAATGGATCTTCATGCGTCACACTCTTGCCAACTGCGAGCCGCGTGAAGGCGGTATCGGCAATATGATTAACTGCGGCGCGGCGATGTATATCGCGCCGATTGGAATTGTAAACGCCCTCAATCCGTTGGCCGCCTATAACGAGGCGATTGCTTTTGCCCAGGGACATCAGGCAAGTTATGGGCTGGAAGCCGCCGGCGTGCTGGCGGCCTGTGTCGCTAAGGCGTTTGAAGAAAATGTAACTATTGATGCGATAGTCGAAACGGCGATTGCGCTTGCCAAAGATGGCACCAAGGCAGCAATCGCGGATATTTGCGCGGCGGCGGTCGAACTGCGCCCCTATAAAGATGACCACGATAAGGTTGTGGCAGCTTTTCACGCGATTATCGGCAAATACTCGCCGATGGGCGATGATGTCAACCGCGCTGTCGGAAAAGTTGGCGTTCCCAGCAATCACTACACGCCATCACGGCTGTTTTGCATCGAGGAGTTGCCGCTGGCGCTCGGCTACTGTGTTCTCCATGCCGGCGACCTAAAACAAGCTGTTATCGACGGCATTAATTCCGGACGCGACACCGATTCGATTGGCGTAATGGCAGCGGCAGTTTGCGGACCATTGCAAGGTATGAGCGTCTTTACCGCTGAAGAAATAGAAATGTTGATGACCAAGAACAAAATGGAACTATTTGCCATCGCCGATACCTTCGCCGAAACAGCATTGGAATTGTTGAAAGCCGCGCATCAGGCAGAAATGACCCGCTACGCGCAGTTAAAAGACAGTTTCTAAACCACGAATTGAATTTGGAGAGGAATAACGATGAATAATATACCGGATAATTATCTCGAAAAAGTTTATGCCGGATTTTTGGGCAAGGCGATTGGCGTTCGCTTGGGAGCGCCGGTCGAACCGGCATTTTGGACGCACGACCGCATTTTGAGCGTATATGGCGATTTGCGCGGCTATGTCAAAGATTTTACCAACTTTGCTGCCGACGATGACACCAACGGGCCGATTTTCTTTATCCGGGCAATGGAAGACTATTGCCGGGATCGTGAGCTTACTGCCGCAGATGTCGGCAACACCTGGTTGAACTACACGTCCGAAGGTCACGGGATGTTCTGGTGGGGCGGTTATGGAATCAGCACCGAACACACCGCTTACTTAAATCTCAAACATGGTATCAACGCGCCGCAATCCGGCTCGATTGCTCAGAACGGCGCAACGCTTGCCGAACAAATCGGCGGCCAGATATTCATTGATTCATGGGGATTGATTTGGCCGGGTAATCCGGCGAAAGCGGCTGAATACGCCGAAAAAGCCGCTTCGGTTTCTCATGCTAAAAATGGCATTTATGGCGGTATCTTTAACGCCGTCTGTATCGCTCAGGCGTTTTTGACCGACAATATTAGCGAGATTGTCAATACCGGACTGGAATATGTTCCGGCGGACTCGGAATTTATGCGGGTTAACCAAGCGGTAATTGAATTCTATAACACTAATCCGACCGATTTTAGGGCTTGTTTCAAAATGCTGGAACGCGATTTTGGCTATGACAAATATCGCGGTATCTGTCACATGATTCCGAACGCCGGGGTAGTAACGCTGGCATTGCTATACGGTAGCGGCAGTCTTTCGCGCACCGTGGAAATCGCCACGATGTGCGGCTGGGACACTGACTGTAATGCCGGAAATGCCGGCACGATTGCCGGAGTGGCCTATGGAATCGCCAGTGTTGAAGCGCATTATCGTCAACCGATAAACGACATGCTGGTTGCTTCATGCATCAGCGGTTCACTGAACATCGTCGATATTCCGACGTTTGTCCGGGAAATCGCCCGTATCGGCTACCGGGTGGCGGGAGTGGAAGTGCCGGTTGAGCTATTGCCGAAAGCCGATGACCGGGATAGTTACTATGATTTCGAATTAGCCGGCAGCACCCACGGATTTCGAGTGGGCGCCAAACGGTTTTCCAATCATTTGAGCAATTTTATTCAAGATACCCCCACTGGCGTACGGAGCTTGCGGCTGTCGCTGCTTGATCACCGACGCAATGATTGTGTGCGGTTGTACACTAAACCGTTCTACCGGCGGGCGGATTTTGACGACGAGCGCTATTTGCCGACGTTCTCACCGCAGGTCTATCCCGGACAGACGGTTAAGTTTAACTGTAAAACCGAAATGCTGAGTGGTGAAGATTTGCTGGTGTCGTTCTATGTGCGGCTGACCCATTCCAAGACGGAATTAACGTCGGATTGTATATTGTTTGCCAATGCCGACTGGCGGGAAATCGAATGGACGATTCCAGATACTAGCGGCGAGGCGATTGACGAAATCGGCTTGCGGTTGGAAAATTCCGAGCGCGGCACCTTTATCGGCTATTTTGATGTGGATTACGTCCATTTCAGTGGCAAAGCCGATTACCAGGTTGATTTTTCCAAAGAGAGCGAGGAGTTTAATTGCGTTACCCAGCTCACTTATAATCGCGGTAAGTGGACACTGGAAGATGGTTGCTTGCAAGCGCTCAGCATCGAAGATGCCGAAGCCTTTACCGGCAATTATTACAGCCGCGACTATTGCCTGACCACCGCAATCATTCCGCAATGCGGCGACAGCCACATGTTGGCGTTTCGGGTTAAAGGGTTGATGATGGGTTACTATGTCGGATTTTATGGTGATAACACTGTGGCGCTCATCAAAAACGATCACGGCAAGACGGTCGTCGCCAGTCGTCCGTTTAATTGGCAACCCGGCAATCGCTATGAGTTTTCCATTACGGCGGTTTGCAACCACTTCGAATTTAACATCGATGGCAGACCGATTTTGGAATTTACCGATGATTCGATTGATTATATTGACCACGGTATGTACGGCTTTGCCCTGCTTGGCGCCGGGCGCTGTCTTTTTGAAGGGCTTACAATAATCGAAAATTAGCGATAAATTAACGACCAATTAACGATATTTCTTGACAATTTTTCTAGGGTTAATTACAATAACAAGGCTATTCGTTAAGAAGGGTATTAATCAGCAGCGGAAATGACGATAAAACTTGTTTGCTACCAGATTGCCTATTGCACTCCGCGCTGAATTATAGAAAGGAAGAATAATAATGAAAAGAACTTTTCAACCGAACAACACTTACCGTAAACGCACTCATGGTTTCCTGGAGCGCATGGCGACCCAGGGCGGACGCAATGTATTGAAAAGACGCCGCGCTAAAGGCCGTAAAAAGCTGTCGGCATAATTAAGGTCTAGCCGGGTGACAGGACACGTTTCTGTGAGCGAACCGAAAAGATTTACATTACCGCGAACGCTAAAAATTAAAAAAGCTGAGCAGTTTCAAAAGTTATATTCCGATGGCCGGTCAATCGCCGGGCGCTATTTGATATTGTATTATCAAAAGCGTGAGATTGGTCCGACCCGCGCGGCGTTTGCCGCCGGAAAAAAACTCGGGAAAGCGCATGTGCGCAATCGGTTGAAACGGCTGCTGCGCGAAACATTTCGTTTAAATCGTTACCGGCTTCGCGACGGCTACGATTTAATTTTGTTGGCGCGTAAGGCGGCAGTTGAAGTGAAAATGCAAGAAGTCGAAAAAAACTTTTTGTTTTTGGCGAACAAAGTCAAAGTGCTGCAAAACGGCGGCGCTGATTAAATGAAAAAGTTGGTATTACGCTTTATTCGCGGCTATCAGCGCTATATTTCACCATTGAAACAGCCTAGTTGTCGGTTTATTCCGACTTGTTCGGAATACGCGCTTGAGGCAATAGCAAAGCATGGCTTAGCAACGGGCGGTTGGCTAACTATCAAGCGGTTGTTGCGCTGTAACCCGTTTTGCAAAACCAGTGGTTATGACCCGGTGCCGTAGGGAATTGCGATTATTTTGAAGGGAACCAAAGATGGGAATATTAGATCCAATAGAAAATATAATGCGGATTATTCTGCACTTTTATTATAATTTGGCCGGATATATCGGTATGGCCAATTGGGGCTTGGCGATTATCCTGCTTACAGTTACGATAAAAATGCTACTCTATCCGTTGACCGTTAAACAGATCAAAGGGATGCGCAGTATGCAAAAGGTTCAGCCCAAAATGGCCGAACTGCAAAAAAAACATAAAGGCGACAAACCGCGCTTGCAGCAAGAAATGGCGAAACTATACAAAGACGAAAAAGTCAATCCGCTGTCCGGCTGTTTGCCAATCGTGGTACAGATGCCAATACTTATTGCGTTGTATTGGTCGATTTACGGTTTGGCTGAGCTAAAGGACGCGAGCTTTTTGTGGATACCGGATCTTGCGGCGCACAGCACTATACCGACAATGATTTTGGCGGTACTGTCGGCGGCGACAACTTTCTGGTCCACCAAACAAACCCAGGGAAAACAGCAACCTGCTGCTAACCAAAGCGACCAGGCAGCGCAAACCCAAAAAATGATGCTGTATATTATGCCGTTATTTATCGGTTATATGACCTACAGTTTCCCGGCGGGCTTGGGAATTTATTGGGTTACGAGCAACTTGGTGCAAATAGCGCAACAATGGTGGTTGTATAAGAAACTCGACGAGAAAGATGCGGCACCGGTCGTCGTTATTGAAGAGAAAAAGAAAAAATAATCCAAAACGGAGTATATATGACTTTTGTTGAAAAAACAGGTAAGACGTTAGATGAAGCAATAGATGCTGCATTGGCGGAATTAGATGCCGATCGAAGCGCTGTTGATATTGAGGTGTTGACAACTCCGAGCCGGGGATTTTTGGGATTTGGCGCAAAAGAAGCCAAAGTTCGCGTGACCCGGGCGCTTTCGGCGTTGGAAGAGATGGAAGCAGTTTTCGCTGAGTCGCAAAAAAGCAAAATGGCTCCGAAGAAAGTGGTTGAAGCTGTGAAACCTGTGGTTCCACCACAACCACAAGTGACAAAAAAACCAGAAAATAATTCACGGCCAATAACAAATGCCAAGCCAGCACCAGCTACTGTGCAAGCAGCTAAACCGATAGCTAAAACGACAACCAAACCGGCAGCTAAACCGGCAACGCCGGTGGTTGCAGCAGTCAAAGTTGCAGTTGAAGCAAAACCGCCGGTGGAAGATAATGGCATTAACGCCGCAACTGATGGTGAGAAATTTTTAACCGAACTGCTACAAAAGATGAAAGTGAAAGATTTCACCATTGAAATGATTAGCGGAGCTGATGGCTACGTTCGTTTGAATGTAAGCGGCAAAGATTTGGGCGTATTGATTGGCAAACATGGATACAATCTCGAAGCGCTTCAGTATTTGGTAAATCTTATCGGTAACCGCGATGCCAGTATCAAGAAACGATTTATTCTCGATATTGAATGCTACCGGGTGCGCCGCGCCGAGACGCTGACCCGTCTGGCGCTGGATTTGGCAAACAAAGTCAAACGCGCCCGTAAAGCGATGGCGTTTGAAGCGATGAGCCCGCATGAGCGCAAAGTTATTCACTCGGCGTTGCAGAACGACCGGTTTGTAACCACACACAGCGAAGGCGAAGAGCCAAACCGAAAAATTGTTATCTCGCCGAAAAACACCACTCCGGCAACCGCGCCTAACCGTCCGAACGCCCCGCGTCCGGAGCGACCGCCACTGCGTCCGAACACCTACAAGCCACGGCCTCAAGCGCAGCCCCCGGTGAAGTCGGCTACGGAGCACCCGTCGAACAACGAAGCGACAAATACCTTGGTTAAATAGTTAAGAGCAGTCGAAAGACTGCTCTTTTTTGTGTTAAAATCCGAAAAATGTGCTATTATTTACTTACTATCTCAACAAAACTTTCGAAGGAGTAAGTAGCAATGAAACAGCGCATTTTGTTTTTTACCGCCCTGATTATCCTGTTGACTTCGGCTTTGGCTTTTGCCAAACCGATCACCGAACGCGATGTAAGCAATTTGATCAAAATCCCCAAAACCCGTCAAGCTACTGACCATACTTGCGGTGTGGCATCGTTTCAGTCGTTGCTGTATTATTACGGAATTGAAATCCGCGAAGATAAGTTAGCGACGGCGTTACACGCCGAAGACTATGCCCGTACCGGCGAAATCGTAAAATACGCCCAAGCGCAGGGGCTGACAGCAGACACACGACGAAATATGACACTAGCTGATTTGCAGCAGTACATCGACAAAAAAAATCCGGTAATGGTCTGTATGCAGGCATGGCCAGATAAACCGATGACTATTGAAGCCTACCAAACGGACTGGGAAGATGGTCATTGGGTGGTAATAATCGGTTATGACAAAACTAATATCTATATGATGGATCCGTCGACGCTTGGTAACTACGCGTATGTCCCCCGCACTGAGTTTGAAGCCCGCTGGCACGACTACGATGATGATATAACCAAACCCTACGTTCATTTCGGAATAATAATTACCTCGAGCAAACCGACTACCTATAATCCGAACGTTATTACTTATATGGAATAGTTTTCTTACTGAATCACAATAATCTGATGGCGGTAGCGCGAGAACGTTGCCGCTTTTTTGTGGATATATCCAAGCAATAAAAAAACTCCGCATTACTGCGGAGTGAATTTAAGAGGAGAGAATCTATATTCGTGAGTTGTTTGAGGAGAAAGCTATATGAAAAACTATCTTGTATTATCATAATCCAGACCGTGGGGCTTAGTGTGTGTGCCTGTCTGAACCTTATGGACTAATTATATATTATGGAACTGACCAAGTTCTGACCATTATTGAGAAGGAGTCGCAACATGTGTAAAGTTAAGCTAATTCCTTGGCAATTAGGATTATTGGACATTCATTTTATTCAAACCGGACGGGGTGTTAGTGCTTTTTATATTTTTCCGGATGGGACGACATTACTAGTCGATGCCGGTGATATGTCAGATACTCAAACGAGGGTTTCAACGCCACGCACATCGCGTCGAGTGCCGGATTTCTCGCGTACTGCGCCGGGTTGGATTGTGGAATACATTCGGAGGTTCGGACCGCACGGGATGGCTACTAAGCTAGATTATGCACTCATTACCCATTGGCATGATGACCACTTTGGGGAGATAGATGCGCAGAGTAAATTGTCGAAAACCGGGGCATATCGTATGAGCGGAATAATGGAGGTAGGTGATGCTATACAGATTGATTGCCTGATTGACAGGGGCTTTGCTTTTCCAATATTGGGACAAGAAGATGGAACCATGCTCGATGCTGCTTGGCAACGCGATTATGTGCAACGCACCAATGACGATGGTGGATTAGTAGCCACGATAAATGAGTATCTAAAATTTGTTAACTATCATAAACGACATAGCGGTATGCGTCACGAACTATTCACCGTAGGTAGTTGTGAGCAGCTAGTTTTAAAATACGCAGCATGCGACTATCCGCGTTTTAGGATACGCAATTTGTGCGGTGGCGGTAGAGTGTGGACCGGCGAGGCGCAAGATAATATTGTGGTTGTTACGCGCCGAGATGAAAACAATTTAAGTGCCGCGTTTAAATTGAATTATGATGCGTTTAAATTTTTTACTGGCGGCGATATCAGCGGCATGGACAAATCCACTACGCAATCGGATATGGACAGCATGGAAGCACACGTTGCGCCATTAATCGGAGCGGTCGATGTTGCAACGCTCAATCATCATGGCAGCCGTGATTCGTGCAATCCGTATTACGTACGAACATTGCGCCCCCGTGTGTGGATCGGTCAAAGCTGGTCGAGTGACCAACCGGGTGAAGATGCGTTTCGGCGTCTAATATCAAGCAAGTTGTATCCGAATGCGCGGGACTTGTACGCGACTGATATGTTGGATTCGCTTAAACTTGTTATTGGAGATGTGCTGGATGAATCATATCGCTCGCTACATGGACATATTGTCGTGCGGGTACAGGCGGGCGGACAAAATTACTCGGTGTCGGTGTTGGATATGTATGATGAACAATGGCCGCTGCTCGCCTGTCGGGATTACCTAGCACGGTAGGCTAGAAATTAATTTCGCACACCTAAACATGAAAGAATCCTGAGAAAAAGTATGTTTCATATAAAAAACTCCGCATTGCTGCGGAGTGAATTTAAGCAGTTGCGCTGCCGCGCCATACTTTTGCCTTGACGCAAAAGTAAGCAAAAAGTCAAGCGCCGTATTCCGGGGAGGCACTCAATTACATCAATTTGAGTGCCTCCCAAGAATAAGTAATGCCCTGCATAATGCGCGGTCAGGACCGGTGTGAAAGGCTAATGGATGGCTTAAGTGGCCACAAAAAAAAACTCCGCATTGCTGCGGAGTGAATTTGAGAGGAGAGAATCTATATTGAAAAGTTACTTTAGGAGAAAGCTATATGAAAAACTATTTTGTATTATCATAATCCAGACCGTGGGGATTAGGGGTGTTTGCTGTCTGAACCTTATGGACTAATTATATAGTATCGAACTGACCAGGTTCTGACCGGGAGGATATTGCAACGCTGAAAATTATAGGATCATTGAAGTATATTTGCTAAATATACTTCATGAGGGTATAATTATGGATAAAATACTCACCTTGAGGAGTTTACGAGTGGATAAAGAATATTTGGTTGAACTGATAACTGATTTTCAAAATGTCGTTTTCCGAACACAAGGTATCGAGCGATATTGCGAGAGCGAGATATTTGCGACTATTGGTTCTAAACCAATAAAGATAATCAGCGGATTTCGCCGTGTGGGAAAATCGCATCTCGCCCGCCGTATTGCTTTGCGTGCGGTTCGTGAGAAATTATATTTGGATAAGAATGTGTTATTTTTGAACTTTGAGCATTTTGGTTTGCAGAACGCTTGTAATCCTGGAGCCTTGAACGAAATATACAAATTGTTCTGTTCGACGGTTGCCGACAACGGACAGCGGAAGCTTTTGATTTTTGATGAAATACAGCGTGTCGTTGACTGGGATAAGTTTATTCGTACACTATACGAAATGTATGGTGACGAAATAGAAATTATCTTAACCGGCTCAAATTCGGAATTGCTATCAGCAGAAATCGGCAGCAATCTTGCCGGACGGTTTATTGAGTTTCAGCTATTACCATTTAGTTTTAGCGAATATTTGACTTATAATAGCAGCTCGGTGTCGGACAAAAACGAGCTGCGCGTTAACCGAGCCAAAATTGAAAATATGTTTTCGTCCTATATGCGTACCGGCGGATTACCGGAAACGCTTACGATATCGGAGGAAGGGGCTCGGTATTCGTATTTGCAGGGAGTTTTCAGCAAAGTAATTTTGGATGACGTTATTGAACGATTTCGAGTGCGGAATGTCGGTTCGCTCGAAAAAATATTTCAATACATAGTTGTGAATTCCGGCAACGTACTTTCGATTGCCCAGATAACAAAATATTTGCGGTATATGGATAATGATATCAAGCAAAATACTGTCCTTGCCTATGTCGAGATGATCAAAAAAACTTTTGCGTTGTTCGAAGTGAGCAGGTTTGACTGGAAGCTTAAAAAAATCTTTGACGTAACAAAAAAATATTACTGTATAGACACGGGTTTGGTTAACTCTTTTGCACATAATGAGCGCAATTCGGCAAAGCTACTTGAATCCATAGTATTTATTGAATTATTGCGTCGTGGTGGTAAAATCAGCTTTGTCAGTTTTAGTAACAAGAAAGAAATCGATTTTATCACTCGCGCTATGAACGGTCGTTACACAAAATACCAGGTAACGTTGCAGTTAACTGAAGAAAATTTTCCAAGAGAAACAAGTGCTTTTTTTCAAGACGAGGAACATCTTGATAAAGCGGACAATGTCTTATTATTCTTATCCAGAGACAAAAATGTTGACATTAACACGCCAAACAATATCAATTTTTGCGATTTGATTATTTGGCTGCTCGATATCAAATAGCAGGTCTTCAAGATGAAAAAAACTCCGCATTGCTGCGGAGTGAATTTAAGCAGTTGCGCTGCCGCGCCATACTTTTGCCTTGACGCAAAAGTAAGCAAAAAGTCAAGCGCCGTATTCCGGGGAGGCACTCAATTACATCAATTTGAGTGCCTCCCGAGAATAAGTAATGCCCTGCATAATGCGCGGTCAGGAACGGTGTGAAAGGTTAATGGATGGATTAAGTGGCCACAATAAAAAAACTCCGCATTGCTGCGGAGCGAATTTAAGAGGAGAGAATCTATATCAGAGGTTACTTGAGGAGAAAGCTATATGAAAAATTATTCTGTAAATCCATAATCCAGACCGTGGGTCTTAAGGGTGTTTGCCTGTCTGAACCTTATGGACTAATTATATCGCAGCGGTCTGACCAGATGCTGACCGGGTGTAGCGATTTTTGATCAGTAAGGCTATTAGTCGTTCGGCTTACTATGCTCATATAGGTATTCCGGCGCAATGTCTAATTCGTCCGTCCATATCACGGTGCCGCAGGACGCTTTTGCGCGCATGAATAAATGAATGTCTTTAAGTGGAATGAATATGCCTTTGGTTAGCAAAGGTTTGGCATCGAACAGGCGCATTTCGCCAGTGCAGAACGTGAGTAACAGTGTATAGTCCTCGCACGGGGTGACTTTATTTACTACCCAAGCAGGAGTGCTAGCACGGTAAACATAATCATTTATTTGTTCGTTAAAAATCATTTGCATAATGCACCTCTTACCGCAGTGGTTCAATTTTATACAGTGGTTGCTCGTTAATGGCTAATTCCCAATCGGCCAGTAATTCATCTTTGTGAAGTTCTGTCCACGCTGCGATCAATCTGGTTTGTTTTCTTGGCATCTCGCCTGCAGTTAATTCGGCATCCATATTGAAAACAGCGTTATAGCCTTGGTATGTAGCATGAAAATGTGGCGGATTGTGTTCGCCATTGTTGTACATTCTGATGATGATTCCGAAAAACATGCTGATCGTTGGCATATAATTCCTCCGTTCTCCAGTCTCGCATAGCCTTTGGACTGGCTGTAAGTTGAGTAATGAGCTATAACTATACAAAGATATATCTTAATTAGCATTATAGTACAAAATATTAGCAAGTGCAAATGAGATATTCCCAGCTGGAGAATAAGTAATGCCCTGCATAATGCGCGGTCAGGACCGGTGTGAAAGGTTAATGGATGGCTTAAGTGACCACAATAAAAAAACTCCGCATTGCTGCGGAGTGAATTTAAGAGGAGAGAATCTATATTTCGTGCGGTTTTTGAGGAGAAAGCTATATGAAAAACTATTTTGTATTAACATAATCCAGACCGTGGGGCTTAATGGTTTTTGCTGTCTGAACCTTATGGGCTAATTATAGCGTATGGAACTGACCAAGTTCTGACCGCTTTAGTGTTTCAATACTGGAAATCACAAAATCATTGAAGTGAATTGTTAATTTGTGTTTTATATCACTGTGTCATATAATGTTAGCTATTGAAATATTTGAGTTTATGCGGGATGAAGGAGGAAATGTATCGACATTAATACTTTAGAGATAATTGAGGGCGACTTACCTTATAAAGCCGTGTCATTGGTAAAAGAGTGGGGTGCGATGCATAAAACTGAGTTGATGGACACCTGGAACAATCAAGTGTTCAACCCTATCGCGCCACTGGAGTGATTATGAAAACCGTTAAGGTAATTGAAGTTCAGCCGTTAGACAATTTACAATTAAAAGTAGTGTTTGAAAACAACATAGCCAAGTGTTACGATGTTCAACAGCTGTTTAAATCGTTTCCGCAATTCGAGCAATTGAAAAATCCTGCAATTTTCAAAACTGTCCATATTGATTGCAAAGGATACGCTGTTGCGTGGTCCGATGATTTGGACTTGTCCAGTAATGATTTATGGGTAAATGGCGTATAGCTAAGCTGGAACTAAACAGTATCCAGCAGGATGGATAACCGCTCAGCTTTAATTTTTTGCATAATAAAGGCCCCAAAACCAGCCTTAATCGGTTGGTTTTTTTTATTGGCCAATAAAAAAACTCCGCATTGCTGCTTTAGCGTGAACAAGCCATGCAACTGCCGATGGAATCGTGGAACATTATTAAGAAAAATGGTATAATAATGGGCAGAGGAAAACAGAATATGATTGACATTGACATTGACATTGACATTGACGGATTGACCAACTGTTTAATAGAACGTGCAACAGGCCGAGAGGTAGAAACAAGCATTTCGCGAGCAACGCTTTCAGACGTGAAGGGCTTGAAGGGTGCAGGTTGGAAATTTGACTGGGCGAAGCCGATAAAAGTAGGGCAAGAAGTATATAAACTTACCTTGCAGGATGACATAGAGATTCAAGGAATGTTGGCATTAAAGAATGACAAAGAGCTGAGTGCTACATATTTGAGCCTTATAGAAAATAACTCAAACAACATAGGTACACTAGGAAAATATAAAGGCGTTGGAGCGCATTTAGCGGCTATTGGCTGTAAGCGAAGTTTCGATTATGGTTACGGGGGATATGCGTATTTCGATGCAAAGACGCAACTTGTGGCGCACTACAAAAAGGAGTTAGGCGCAATGCAAATAGGGCAATCGCAGCGCATGCGGATAACCGAGGCGGCAGCAAAAATACTTATCGACAAATATAAGCTAGGAGACTGGAGGGCGAAATGATAGACAAAAAATATGGACTTCTGGATGAGGCAGCTACAGACAGTAGATACACTGACCCTGATGCAAAATGCCCGAATTATAACCTTCGTGCCATTGATGCTTATTGTGCCAAAAAAGGCATTCCGTCTGAGCAATTGACTGACGAAGAATTAAGAAAATTTATTGTTCATGTAAAAAAATACGCGGCATAAAGTTTGTCAATTGTTAATTTGTCAAATGAAAAAACTCCGCATTGCTACTGTTTCGCGTTCGTTAAGTCAAGCGTCAAGAATAAAGAACGCCCTGCATAATGCGCGGCCGGGAATCGCGCATGACTGCCCGCACGGAACCAAAATCAAACTTAGCAAACATGATAAGAACGATCCTATGGCGATCAACAAAAAATAATCTCTGAGCCTCTTGAAATATTAAGGGGCTTTTATTATGTCCTAATCCGCCAGCGCTGGCGGATTTGTTCTTCGAACTCAAAAAGTAATATCCTGCATAATGCGCAGTTCAGACCGATGCGGTGGCGAAAAAACAGACACGTAATTTGCGGCTTCGCTTTTCGCGGGGTCGTTTTATTTTTTGTTCGAAGTAAGTATTCAAATTACGCATCGCTGAGTAGTTTGAATACAGAAAAAAATTGCACTGCTGGTCGCGCAGTTCGTCAATAACAACTAATGCCTTGCGTAATGCGCGGTTGAGCGCGTGAAAAGTGTGATTTGATCATGTTTGCGCCGGTGGTTAAGTTATTGCTGAAACAATATTTTTTGTAATTGCAGGAAATATTGGCGGTCGTGGCGAATTTAGTATATAAGAAGAATGGCGGGGTGGGGATGATGAAGTATACTTTGGGGTTGGACATTGGAATAACTTCGGTGGGGTGGGCGGTACTAAACAATGAGGATGAACGCATTGAAGATTTGGGCGTTAGAACATTCCAAGGGGCTGAGAATCCCAAAGATGGTTCGAGCTTAAATACGCCGCGCCGAATGGCGCGGGGATTGCGTAGGCGGTTGCGTAGACGCTCCCATCGGATGAAGCGGTTGTTGCATTTGTTTGAGCGACGAGGACTAGTAACGGAAGTTCGTTCCGCAGACTTTTTTGCGCGAAATTTTATTTTGACACCTTACGATTTGCGTGCGGCAGCTTTGGAACGCCTTGTTTCTGCGGATGAGTGGATACGCATTATTTATCATGTCACTAAACATCGTGGCTTCAAGTCTAATCGCAAGAGCGAAACGGCGAGTGGCGAGGGCGGAGAAATATTAAAAAATATTGAACGTAATCAAGCTGAACTTGAAGCGCAGGGTTATCGCACAATTGGCGAGATGCTGGCAAAAGATACTCGATTTGTGGAAAATAAGCGCAATAAAGCCGGTAGTTATCTAAACACTATTGCCAGAGTTATGCAGGAAGATGAGCTGAAAATATTGTTTTCTATGCAACGGCAGTTTGGCAATCTTTTTGCTGATGAAAAATTTGAAGCAGATTGTTTAATTGTTTTTAACTCACAACGTCATTATGCCGAAGGTAATCAAGTATTGAAAATGATCGGCACATGTACTTTTGAGGAAGGTGAGTTGCGAGCGCCAAAAGCGGCTTATTCATCAGAGCGCTTTATGTTGTTACAGAAGATTAATAATTTACGTTTAGTGTTGAGCGGTGTACGAATTGAGTTGACCGATAACCAAAAAGCTGTTTGTGTGGATTTGGCTTATAAGCAAAGCAAATTGACTTATAAACAAATAAGAACAAATTTGCAAATTACGTCTGAGTATAAGTTTAACGGTTTGCGCTATAGTGGTAAGAACGGTGATGAGGATCCCGAAGGCGCGACTTTTGTGGAAATGAAAAACTGGCATATGATTCGTAAAGCCTTGGAAAGATATAGCAAAACTTATTGGTTGAATATTAGCACAAAACCTGAGTTACTTGACGGTATAGCCTGTGCGCTGACTTACTACAAGGCAGACGACGAGGTGTCGCGAGAGCTTGCGGCGATTGCCATAGAGGCGCCGGCGATAGATGAACTACTCAACATTAGTTGCGACAAGGTAATGCATCTTTCTTTGAAAGCGATAAGAAAAATCTTGCCGTATTTAGAGCAAAATATTCGCTATGATGAAGCCTGTGAACAAGCCGGATATTGTCATTATCAACCGAAAACAATTACTGCACAAAGCCTGCTACCAGTAGTGGAACGAGCCGACATTACTAATCCGGTGGTTTATCGCGCAATAACGCAGACGCGCAAAGTTGTAAACGCAATAGTTAGAAAATATGGTAAACCGGATTTTGTCAATATTGAATTAGCGCGTGATTTGGGCAAACCGAAACTTGAGCGCGATAAAATCAAGAAAGGTCAAGACGAGTACCGTAAATTTAAGGAAGATACTGCGCGCAGTTTCAAAGAACATTTTGCACGTGAGCCTCGCGGGGACGAGTTGTCAAAGTGGCGACTATGGCGAGAGCAAGGTGGATTTTGTGCTTATTCGCAACGCTATCTCGACCCGCTGAAATTGTTTGATGTGGGTTATTCGCAAATCGATCACATTATTCCCTATAGCCGCTGCTTAGACGATGGTATGGCAAACAAAGTGTTGGTTGCCGGTGAAGAAAATCAGCTCAAAGGCAATAGTACGCCCTATGAATATTTTGGCAGTAATGAAAATCGCTGGCATAGCTATGAAGAATGGGTGAACAGTACTATTCGCTCTTGGACGAAACGACAAAAATTGTTGCGTAAGGAATATGACCGCACTGCCGCCGAGGAAATGAAAGAACGACATTTGAATGATACCCGCTATATCTGCCGGTTTATGAAGAATTTTATTGAACACAACTTGCAGTTTGCTGAATCGGATAAAATTAAACGCGTGCGTACTATAAATGGTCAGATGACTGCTTTTCTGCGTGCTAAATGGGGGTTGACTAAGGTTCGCGCTGAAGGCGACTTGCATCATGCGCTAGATGCAGCGGTGGTTGCCGGAGCATCCGACAAATTAGTGCGCCGATTGACCATGTTCTCCAAGGCTAACGAGTTATACCATTATAAATTTAAGCGGCTGATACATATTGATGAACATTATATCGATCCTGATACCGGTGAAATATTAGATAGTGGCCTCTATCAAAATATTGATACAAAACATTTTCCTGAGCCGTGGGAACATTTCCGTGAAGAACTAAAAGCACGGTTGTTGGCTAATCCGACGGAAGCGATCAATGCCAATAACTATGTGAAATTAAAATACGATGGTATCGACGCAGAAATCAAGCCGATTTTCGTGTCGAGAATGCCGAAGCATAAAATCGGCGGTACTGCACACTTAGAAACGGTACGCAGCGCTAATCAATTGGATAGTGGAAAAACTATCGCCCGCACTGATATAAGAAAAGTCACTTTGAAAACGCTAGATAACATGGTGGGCAAGGAACGCGACGTAAAACTGTATGTTGCGTTGCGTAGCCGATTGGAACTATTTGGAGATAAGCCGGATAAGGCATTTGCCGAGCCATTTTATAAACCGACCAATGACGGCAGCCGGGGGCCAATTGTACGCAGTATAAAAATCGAACGAAAAGGCGGCGATGGCGGTGTGTTAATAAATAATGGCATCGCCGATAATGCTTCGATGATTCGCGTTGATGTTTTTGAAAAAGTTGGTAAATTCTACCTTGTGCCGATATATGTTGCAGATCGGGTGAAGAAACAATTGCCGAGCAGTGCCATAGCGCAAGGCAAAACTAGAAATGAATGGCCAGAAATGGATGAAACTTATAATTTTAAGTTTAGCTTGTTTTCTAATGATTTGGTGAGGGTAGTGGCTGGGGGTAAAGAAACCTTTGGATACTACAAGACCACTCACAGCGGTACAGGAGCGATAAATGTCGAGGCACATGATAATAATCCAGATATGAGAGTTGAAGGAATGGGTGTTAAACTCGCTAAGGAGTTTGAAAAGTATCAAGTCGATGTGTTGGGTAATTATTTCCCGGTAAGAGGTGAAAAACGCTGTGAGCTGGCGTAGTGTGATGATTAGCAATCCGGCACAATTAACCATTAAAAACCGGCAGTTGGTGATTACCCAAGATGACCTGGTAGGTTTGCCACTCGAAGACATCGCGGTTATTGTTGCCGATACGCCGCAAATAGTCTTTAGCGCCCGCTTGCTGTCCGAACTCGCGGCGACCGATACAGCATTCGTTGTTTGTGATGAAAAACATTTACCGAGCGGTGTTTTTCTGCCTTTTAACAGCCACTCACGGCAAAGCAAAGTACTCAAGATGCAAGTGGAACTTAGTGAACCGTTCAAAAAACGCTGTTGGCAAAAAGTTGTGCAGTGTAAGATTGATAATCAAGCGCGGGCACTGGAATTGCTGCAACTCAATCGAGCAAAGGAGTTGAGAAGTATCGCCGAGCGAGTGGCGTCAGGCGACAAAGACAACTGCGAGGCGGTAGCGGCGAATAGCTATTTTCGCGAAATGTTTCCGCGTATGACCAGAGACGATGATACAATAATTAACGCGGGTTTAAATTATGGTTACGCGATAATTCGCACCGCTGTAGCGCGGGCACTGACTGCTTATGGTTTTCATCCAGCATTGGGGATTTTTCATCGTAGTGAGCTTAATAACTTTAATCTCGCCGATGATTTTGTCGAACCCTTTCGGCCATTGGTAGATATATGGGTGCATAGCAACTTGCAAGAAGTTGAAGAGTTTGGCAAATTGCAACGTGCCGGATTGCTACAGTTGCTACACTATGATGTGCTATTGAAAAACGGCTGTCGCAGTGTACTAAATGCGGTTGATGTCATGGTTGCATCTTTCGCAACGGCATGTCGTGAACGCGACTATGAGCGACTTGAATTGCCGCAGATTATCGAACTTAATATACACAGTTATGAGTAATCGCTTTATGAGAATAATGGTATTTTTTGATTTGCCAGTAGTGGAACGCGAAGACCGCAAGCGCTATACCAAATTTCGAAAATTTCTGTTGAACGATGGCTATGATATGGTTCAATTTTCCGTGTACTGTCGTTTGGTAAATGGTGAAGACGCTATTGAAAAGCACGTTAAACGTCTAAATGCCAATTTGCCACCAGTCGGTTCGATAAGGTTTTTGCAAATAACGGATAAGCAATACGGTAAAATGAAATTTCTCGTCGGCTTGCCGAAAAAGAAGGAAAAAATAGTTAACACTGAGCAAATGTCGCTATTTTGAAACGGAGGAAACCAGTATGTTTACCAAGGATAATTTGCAAGTAGACGATAATAAACTGCTTGGCTATGCACTGGATCAAAATCACCCCTGTGGACGAGATAAAGCGATTGCTTTTGAGAAAGCGTTAGGATACAATAAAAGTAATTATAAAATACTTAAAGAACAAATTATTGAAAACGTCGATGAGTATATTCCGATTGAGCGTCGAGCAAATGAATATGGTCGGGTGTTTTCAATAGTAATCTCAATAACTGGCGTTAATAGTAAGCAAGCGGCAGTACAAACCGGCTGGCTACTGGAAAAAGGTCAAACAAAACTCCGGCTAACGTCAGCATATGTCACTAACAAAAAAATCAACTATAAGAAGGAGGCGAGTGAATATGTCAATAAAAATGTTTGACGTTGTTGAACTAACAGACGGTAGAATTGGCACGGTTATTGAAATTTTTACCGAACCTCGTGAAGCGTTTATGATTGAATTGCAGGGTTGCGAAGATATGGATTATGATGAAGCAACACCAATTGTAGCACTTGAACAAATTAGGAGCAGAAAAAACAATAATAAGCGAGCCGCTTAAGTTGGTTTCCAGTAATTCTCCGATAGGCATTATTGTAGCGTAAAGGCTTACGCCCAAGGCTTTGGTTTTAGCTCCCCGTAATTCTCCGATAGGCATTATTTAGCAAACGCCATGGGGATAACTGTACAAGGTTTTAGCTCCCCGTAATTCTCCGATAGGCATTATTAAGGACAAACACGAGAATCATTGTGCTACGGTTTTAGCTCCCCGTAATTCTCCGATAGGCATTATTACGTGAAATCAAAGCTCCTATGACAGTTAAGTTTTAGCTCCCCGTAATTCTCCGATAGGCATTATTGAACCAGAAAGAACTACCGATGGATCTATGGTTTTAGCTCCCCGTAATTCTCCGATAGGCATTATTCCATATTTTACGTGCCTTAGCAATGTTCCTGTTTTAGCTCCCCGTAATTCTCCGATAGGCATTATTAGCGGACTTGAACGCCTATAAAGATTCTCAGTTTTAGCTCCCCGTAATTCTCCGATAGGCATTATTTCGTTCATTCTCTGCTTGTAGGTCGGCGTAGTTTTAGCTCCCCGTAATTCTCCGATAGGCATTATTTTTACTAGGATTGCTGAACGCTATGGGGTGTTTTAGCTCCCCGTAATTCTCCGATAGGCATTATTAGTTATTGCTGGTTCGTAGTCAGTCGTTATGTTTTAGCTCCCCGTAATTCTCCGATAGGCATTATTAATAACTGCTGCGCGTGGACCATTAATGCTTGGTTTTAGCTCCCCGTAATTCTCCGATAGGCATTATTCTGTGTAATGCTTTTGACCTTGTACGGCGCGTTTTAGCTCCCCGTAATTCTCCGATAGGCATTATTCGGAACGTATGAGCAGGAACGCCATAAACAGTTTTAGCTCCCCGTAATTCTCCGATAGGCATTATTTCTTGCCAGCGCAAGCCGAGTATTTCGCTGGTTTTAGCTCCCCGTAATTCTCCGATAGGCATTATTCCCAAATGCGAATATAAGTTCACGTCGTAGTTTTAGCTCCCCGTAATTCTCCGATAGGCATTATTCTTGATCGCTGTGAACCTTTAGTTACGGCTTTTGCACTTCAAAGCCCATGTAAAAAACAGATATTAAGTGCTAAAATATCAACGATATGGTACAATTTATTCAACGCTAAATGCCTCGTAATGCCTATCGGAGTATTTCGCGTTGCTAAAATAAGACGTTACCGGAAACGGTAAGTGTCGCAAGGTAATCCCCCGCAGTTCTTTGAGCTGCGGGGGTATCCTTTTTTAAACAGAGAAATTAATAAACCAATACAGACTCGGCGGTTTAGACGTTGACAAGCCCATGAACA
>JBAXTZ010000028.1:0-47290 GCA_037129925.1 Bacillota bacterium | reverse complement strand
TGAGTACCTGCTCTTTTTTCCAGCCAGATCGCTCGATAGCCGGTGTGATATAGCGGTACTTAACGTCCTCTTCAGTCAGTCGTGGCATATGCACCTCAACCAATAGTTTGCTTTTCATTAATTATAACATGGCAGGAAAATTTCTTTACTATGCCGCTCACTATTGGCTCAAAGCAAATAACCACAACGGAACTTTTAACAATTCGCCACTAACGTCAAAATGGTTCTTGGTTATCGCTACCGTCTTGTCACAATTGAATTTAGCGCAAAATGCCTGGATACCGCTAAAATCGTCGTCAGAAATTGTATTTCGATATTTTACTTCAATAGGGATCAGTTTGGTTCCCTGACGCAAAACGATATCCACTTCGCAGTTCTTGTCCCGCCAATAGCTGCACTTATACATTTCCTGCTCGGCCAGTGACCGGACGACCTGTACGGCGCAGTTTTCAGCCAGCGCACCTTCTGTTTCCGGAGATAGCTCGCTTACGCTTAGCAGCGCGTTACTGATGCCATTATCCAACACAAAGATTTTCTTGTTTTTTCTTATAGTCTTGGCAACATTTACTGAATAATTATCCAGAGTAGCTGCCAAAAAGGCGTTCTCCAAATATTTCAAATAGTTGTTTACGGTAGCAAAATCCAATCCGACCGTTTGCCCGATTGAACTCAAAGAAAAACTCTGACCTTGATTTCCAGCGATATAAACCAACAGGTTTTCTAATGCCAAGGGGTTTTTTACGCCATATATGCTAACTACATCGCGATACAGCCCTTGAAAAATAATGTCCTCGCGCAGGGTCTTGTGCCACTGCTGCACTGAGTAGTATTCGAAACTTTCCGGATAGCCACCGTAAAGAAAGTACTGGCGCAACAAATTCAGATATTCTTGCGCATAAGCCACACTTGCGGCATAATTTTCCGTAAAAGCATTTCGAACGCTATCGATATCGGCAAACAAATTTACCCGTTTCACTACTGGAAGTTCAACAGTCGTACTAGCGCCAGTTGCCGCAAACCGAACATATTGCGCAAAATCTAACGGCAGGATTCGCAAATATTCCATTCGCCCTAGTAGCGACTCAACAGCGCCGTCAAACAAATGCGCCGAAGATGAACCACTAACAACAAATTTGATGTTAAACCGGGCATCGTAATAGTTCTTGATGTACGTCTGCCAGTTGGCACCAAAATGCGCTTCATCAATAAATATATATACTTTCTTGGTAATCGCCCCGGGAGCCTCGCGCAACACGTCGCTAAAGTAGCTTTCCACTAGCGAAAATATCGTTTCGCCACCCGCAAATAATGCTAATTCATCACCGCTGAAAAACAATATTCTGTTACTATCAACACCGGTCTTCAATAAATGATCAATCGTTTGCAGCAGCACCGTTGATTTTCCCGTCCGCCGGGGACCGGTAACCACCAGCACCCGCCGTTTATGCAAATGCTCAAGCACCGCCTGTGCTTCTGAACGTACTGTTAGCGGCAAAAATGCTTCGTTGACCGCACCTGACGTCCACCAGTAGTTTATTCGATACAATAACGGAATTTTCATACTATGCTCCCAGCTTTTTTTCAATTATAACAATTATCCAGAGTTCATTCAAGATAAACCGCAGATTTTGCCGAGTCAACTCTGGAAATATCAGGAATTTTTTCTACAAGGCTCGCACCGGGTTCGTACTCGTGCTTGTTTACATTGATATTTATCGGCTATTTGCATAGTTTACCGCCTTTTGCTTGAGGGCGGGCTCAGGGACCCGCCCCTGCAACGAACATCATATTCCGTTTTGGTAGGGGCAACCCCCTGTGGTTGCCCTGTCTCGTATCGTGCGTCCCCACGGTAATTGTCCAACAAGCTGTTGGACAATTGCGCTCTATAGGACGTGCGAAAGCGGTCTACCGTACCACTCCCAGCAATGCCTCAATCTCAGCAATTTTATGGTCGATTTTTGCATTTAACGAGTCGCGTTTTTCATGGAACAGCATTATTGTTTCTTCCGGCGACAATACTTCTTCTTCGATAGTCGGATAACCACACAAGTCGATATCATAGCCACGAGCAGCAAGCTCGGCGACAGTATAATCCTTGGCTTTCCAGCTGTCAGTCTCGCTGTCTTTAATCGCCACGCGGTTGTTCCACCACTGGCTGCACTCGGCAAAGTGTTCGAGCTTCATCGGCTTGGTTTTGGAAAAATGCTTGTAACCGTCCGGCATATCCACCTCTATCAATCGCTAACTTTTCATTAATTCTATCATGGCAGGCAAATTTTGCCGCTTCAACTCAGAAAATATCAGCCATTCTTTCTACACGACGTTTAAATAATGTTTCACGTGAAACATTATTTAAACTATCTTTATTAAGTTTGCGAATAGTATTTGATAAAACAAGCGCATGACGGTAGAATATAGATACTAGGCGCACACATAGGTGCGCCCTTCTTTCACTACTGCAACCTTGTACTACCCAGATTTTCACTATCCGCAGTTTAACCATTCACTTTTCGCTTTTAACCATTAACAATAAATACGGAGCATTCCTGTAATATAATAAGATAAACCGATTTGAATAAAAGAGCCTCCTGATTTAAAATGAGAGTGTTCGAATCTCAAAAAATCAGGAGGCAAGATGAAAAACCACAATTATTCTAACATTAACGCGAAGCTCGAGTCAATCACCGCGAACACTTTAGTAATAGGAAGCGATATAGCGAAGGAATACAATTACGCTCGAGCGCAAGACTGGCGAAGAATCGAGATGACGGAAAAACCGCTTGTATACCGTAATGATGCGCAAGGATATGCGCTACTGATCGGCTGGATTGAAAATCTGAAGAGCAAATACGGCAAAACAGAAGTAATGTTCGGGGTCGAACCATCGGGATCGTATTGGAAGCCATTGTTTGAATATCTTGGCAGGAAAAACAATATCAGATTGGTGATGGTTAATCCTTTTCACGTCAAGCTCAGCAAAGAACTTGAAGATAATTCGCCGTCCAAAAACGATGGCAAGGACTCACGGCTGATAGCAGGAATGATAAATGACGGTAAGTACTGTGATATGATGGTGCAGGAAGGTTTGTATGCGGAGTTGAGGTGTTTGATGCAGCACCGATTCACGGTAGCTGCACAGCAGGCCCAAGTAAAGTGTCGGATTAACCAATGGATAGAAGAATATTTTCCTGAAATGCAGGATGCAATTGGTAAATGGACTGGCAAGACCGGAATGGCAATATTAAAAACGATGCCGCTGCCGGTAGAGACGATAAGACATTCAGTAGATGAAATCGTGGCAAAGTGGCGCGAGCAGGGGATGAAAAAAATCAGCCGCAAGCGGGCGGTTAAGTTGCAGACAGCAGCAAAAGAAAGCGTGGGGATAAGTTATGGACTGACTGCGGCAAAGATGAAACTTCAAAATTTGATTGAGCAGTATGAAATGTATATGAAACAGTTAGCCGGGATAATGCTGCAAGCGGATTTGATAATGGATGAATTGCCGGAAAGCAAACTGATGCTGAGTATAAAAGGCGTAGGCAAAATAGCGGTTGCAAGTTTCATTGCCGAAGTGGGAAATATCCGGAAATACGATAGCTGGGAACAGATATCGAAGCTGGCAGGACTTAACCTGGTGAGCATGAGTTCAGGCCAACATCGTGGATGCACCGTGATAGCAAAAAGAGGGCGAAGCATGTTGCGCGCAGCGCTGTTCCGGGCGGTAATAACCCTCGTTGCACAAAATTCAGAATTCAAGGAAATGCACCAGCATTTTACAAAAAGAACCAAGAATCCGCTCAAGAAAAAGCAATCGATCGTTGCGCTAATGAACAAACTTATCAGGATAATATTCGGATTGGTTAAAAACAATCGGATGTATGATGGCAAAAAGCTTCAGACAGATCGCAGTACTATGATAAATCAGGCGGCTTAAACACGGACAAATCCGGCTTATCAAATAACTACGGGAAAACGAACTAACGAAAAGCAGGTAAACTACACCATTAGGGCTTAGACCCGGTAACGGAGTATGAAAGCTGAAAACTTGGGAAGCTGAACGAAGGAATGTGCGGGCGTGAATACGACCCTGTTGGAAATGAGAGGGTTCGCTTCCAAGAAAAAACAAACCAATAATTCTTGGTGAGATATTCTCAAAAACAGCCCCGAAAGGGCACATTTTATATAGGCCAAACCAAAGTTTTATCGTTAGTTGTCACGTCAAATAAATAATAGTTGACTGGAGAGGTTCTCATGAACTGGTACAAAGGCAACCCGCACACCCATACCAACCGCTCGGACGGCGATGCGCCACTGGAATACGTTGTCGAATGGTATGCCAAGCGCGGCTACGACTGGCTGGTTATTACCGACCATCATCGCGGGCTAACTGCAACCGAAGCCTGTGAGTTGAGCAATCGCTACGACATCCTAGTCATTCCCGGCAACGAAACCGGCGGCACCTGCCATGTCGTTGGTTTGGGCGTGGCGGTTGATTGTCAGGAACTGGCGACGACATTTCGAAGCGGCGATCCGGTCGAATCGCTACAACGGCAAATCAACTGGGTAAACGACAACCACGGGCTGGCGCTGGCGGCTCATCCAAACTGGACCTATATGTGGGATGCCGCGATTTTTCTGCAAACCAGCGGCTGCAATCTTTTTGAAGTACATAACGGCACTACCGATTGCAACACGTTCTCAGCCGGCGGCAAACAGGGAACAGACGAAATCTGGAACGATATTTTGAACGCCGGGCGGCTGATTTATGGCGTGGGTGCCGATGACGTGCATCGGTTGCTGCCCGACGAACTGGCGAACGCGCAGAACCGCAATGCCTGCGGCGGCAATTCCTGGACCTATATTGAAGCCGAATCGCTAAGCGCTGCAAACGTTCTTTGCGCGTTAAAATCCGGGCGCTGCGCCGCCAGCAACGGCCCGAATTTAACCGGTTTTGGCATTGAGAATGGCGAATACTACCTGAATATTGCCGAGACCTACGACCACTTTCACTACACTACTAGTTTTTTTGGCAGCCAAGGGCTATTAGCCGAAATTCACGGTCGTAACCCGCGCTACAAAATCGTCGGCAACGAGCAATGGATTCGCGCCCGCAGTTTTTGTTCGAGCGGAAGATATTTGTGGACTCAGCCGCTGGTTGTTAAAGGCGGCTGGTAAATAGACAATAATTAAGAAGCCATGTAGAAAATTTCGCTTTCTACATGGCTTTTCTTATTATATTATGATTTGATAACTATCGACGTTGTAACGCAACTCGATGCCGCAATCGGCATCAACCAATGACTTGCGGGCATAATACACCGCTTGTTGCAATTTGCTAAACGCCTTATCGGGACCGTCATCCGGAAATAGTGCTTCGCAAGCGATGTACTTATTACCAATGCGATTCGGTTGACGGATGAGGTATTCAAACAGCTCGCGGGCTTTTTTGCCATGCCAGTCGATTGCGTTTATCTGACCGGAAATATCCAGCGGTTGTGCGTTCATCTTTTGCCGATAGTGCAAACATTTATCTACCAGCCGGGGTAATTGCTTTGGATTGACCGGCTGCAACAGATAGTGACAAGCTTGCAACTGCCAAGCGGTTACGGCGTATTTTTGACTGGCCGATACGAACACGATCGGCACCGTTTCATCCAACTGCCGCACCGCCTCGGCAAACAGGATACCGTGGTTGTCCGGCATGTCCGGCTCCAGCCAGACACAATCCGGCCGGTGGTTCTCGAGGTGCGCCAAAGCCTGTTGCGGACACAGAAACGCGTTGAGTGTGCTGATTTTAGGAACCCGCCGCAACATCGCCGATAAATTATTTAAACTATTCTCATGATTATCTACTAATACTACGTTCATAACAGAAATTTTTACCTCTTACTTTTTGTTCTGTTACGATTGTAGCAAATAGAACTTATGTATTACTTATACGCCATTATTCTGGTTGGTCGTGCTCCAAATATTTGTCGACCTGAATCGCCCACCAGGCGGTAAGCTCATCCGCCCACGGCCAGTAATTGTCGGCCAGATAGCCGCTGGAATAGAGGCTGCGAATTTTGGCTAGCAGCGCGTCATCGATCTGTGCAGCGGGTAAACTAAGCAGCGCTTGCATCTCGGCGACGTCGGAATAGGCGGGAGATATTTTAAGCATATACAGCTCGCTCTTCTTAACATTGCAAATCTCCAGACCGCTATCGGCAAACACCTGGCGCAACCGATACAGCAATTGGCTCAGATTATTATACAGCGCTTCATCGTTCAAATTATCCGGCCAGAGCGCATCAAAAATCGCGTATTTATCGACGAATGTTTTTTTGTGCGCCAAGAACGCCGCCAGTTGATAGGTCAAATTACCGTGAAAGTTCAAGGATACGCCATCGACCAAAATATCAAACCGCCCAAAATAATTGATGCGAATTTGCTTGTCGGGTCGGCGACCGCCGCTACGTTGGCAGTATTCTCGCAGTTTAACCAACGCCCGTTCCAGTTTCGCCGGTGCTATCGGTTTAAGCAGGTAGTCAACCGCCTCCAAATCAAACGCTTCGGCGCCAAATTCCTTATAGCCGGTTGTGAACACCACGCCCACTGCCGGAACAATTTTATAAAGCTGTTCGATAAATTGCAGACCATTCATCCCCGGCATGACGATATCGGAAAACACGGCATCTACAAAATTACTCCGCGCGAAATCCAACGCCGCTGCCGGATTGTCGAACACACCGACTATTTCAACGTCAGCATACTCCTGCAACAAAATTTTAAGATAATCACTCACCAACGGCTCATCATCAATAATAATTGCTTTTAACATAGCGTCCTTTCCAGCACAATCTCAAAAACTATCCGTTTATCCTCAATATTCCAGCTCAAGTTGCCACCGCAGCTTTCCAAACGCTGCTTGACGTTAAATAACCCGACCCGTTCTTTGCCCGCAAGCGCACTAAGCAGTTTGTCGCGATCAAACTTAATGCCCAAATTATTAGCAACGGTTATCCTGATCGCACGCTCCATAGCAGTTACCGCAATTTCGATATTTTCCGAACGACTATCCGGCAATGCACCATGTTTGATGCAGTTTTCCACAAGCGGTTGTACAGAAAAAGGCGGCAGCAAAATGTTTTCCAAGCCCTCAGCCACATTCAGTGAATACTGCAACTTTGCACCATAGCGAATTGACTCCAGATACAGGTAATTGTCTACCAGCTCCAACTCGCTCGCCAGATTAGTCAGACGGCTATTCGGATCATTATCAAACAACTGGCGCAAATAACTGTTGAATTTAGTCAGCGTCAAAAACGCGCGCCGCGAATCATTAACAATCATCGAACTTATCGATGAAAGCAGGTTAAAGATAAAATGCGAATTGATTTGTGCCCGATAAAACGATAACTGCAGTGTTTTATTGCGTTCGATTTCATATTTGTTACGCGCCAGTTCATTGGCCTGCTTGTGTTTTTCAGTTACAAACAGCAATTGTGATATCAAAAGCATATTAAGACCGTTGCAGGACAGAATCGACGTTGAATCAAAACCGTGCACCCAAAAACTTGAAGCGAGCAGGATACTGGCAGTTTCAAACCACAAATGTTTATAACCAAAAACATTTGCTACAGTGGCTTTATGCAGTAACAAGGCTATCGCCGCCAAGACAATTACCGCCCAGACTACGAACAGCCATAAACCAACAGCAAACGGCAGAAAGCACCAAATTACAAAGAGCGCTGTGCTAACTGCCACAAACCACCCTGCGGGCCTGTTGTAGCGGGCGCTCACAGGTGTGCTTAACCACAAAAACGCACTCATAAATAAAAGATTAAGACCGGCCCAGACAAAAATCAGATTGACCGGCCAATGACGAATAAACCAAAGGTAGTCCCACAGCCACACAAAAATACTGCAAGATAGAAACGCCGCCAGCAATAGCATGGTTTTTTCCCGGTTGCGGTTGATAATACTGCCGATAACAAATATCAGATAAGAAACAGAAAAAGTGATCGCAACTATTGAAAAACCGCCAATTATGCCATAGGACAGCGAATACAGCAACTGGGGGCTGCCCAGATATAGCCCGCCATCCCAGCTTTCGCCGGGCATTAGCTGAATTATTATCGCAAAATCACCGCTCTTCTCCGCTGCAAAGCCCAAGACCGAGGTTTTTCTCCATACCAAAAAAGACTTCCGGATGGATTCTTCAACAATGAGTTCATGTGAATCAACAAATAGCCGGGTGTGCTCAGGAATTTTTCGGGCAAATAATCCTAACCTGTTATAACTGTGGCCGGTCTTTATTTCCAACCGATAGGTTCCGGGTTGTGCAAAAAAATCCAGTCTATTGAACGGCAGCGCCGGTGCCTTGATATAGCTTTTGCGCGCTAGGTTTTGCTTGATTTGGGGTTCTGTCAGGTACAAGTCGGGATAAAATTCCCAGTCTCCGGCCAGCACCACCGGTTCCAACTCCAGGTTTATTGACCGCAAATCAGCCGCGCCGTTATCAATCGGCGCAATGCGGTCGGTGCAAATAATGTATAACCAGCCGTTGATAACTAACGGCAAAACAAACAATAGCAGTCCCCAGATATACCTCTTTGATAACGCTTTCATCGCTTCGCTCCCGCTTTTGCCGTTAATAGTTTCCCCAGTCAGTAGTGTACTACCTGTGTGGCAAAAAGAAAAGCAACAGCGCCAAAGTTTTTCGAAACGGCGCTGTTGCTGAACCGAGGCGGTAACAAGATTTTAGCTCTTCGCGGCGACTCCGACTAGGAAGTAGTTGACACCATCGGCTTTGGCGATATAACTATTAATCATACTGCTGTTAGCGCTATAGATTATCGTACCGGTCAATCCGCCGAAGGTCAGGTCGGTTTGTGCGCCGGCGCTTATGATGAACCGCGGGGTAATGCCACTTATGGCGTTTAGATAAGAGAAATAGATTCCCTTAACACCGGCATAATTTCTAAAGCTGCCGGTTGCGCCACAATCAATAACAATAGCGTTGTTAGCGAGCGGCGCATAATAGGAGCCGGGATATGGCACTAAACTGCTTACCAATTGACCGGTGCTATTGATAATGAAGCTATCGCCGGCGGCTAATGTTTTAGCTGTGAAGGTTTTCCGATTAACCGCAAATTTACCGTTCAATGTAATGGTATTGGCAGTAATATCGGCGGTCGAGGATACATACTGCTCCCCAAACACCAGATTTTGATTCGGCGTGATCAAGGTCAAGTTATTGACATTGTCTGGGATAACCAATTTTGCAGTCGCCGCGCTAGAAATGTTTTTGAATGCTATTTCCGGAGAATATGTACCATTTACAAAAGTAGTAGTACCGGCAATGTTATTGTCATAACCCGCGAGGTTGTAGGTGCTGCAGCCATTTTTGAACGTTGCGTTACCAGCCACTGTCATCGCTGCTTTTTCACTTAATGCACCAAAACTGTCAACCGTCAGATTGCCGGTAATATTGGTCAAGTTCGCGCCACCCAGTGTGACTGCGCCGTACCGCGCTTGGTAGCTTAGATTATTGAGCGAGCCACTAAGTGTGCCCAGCGCAAATGATGGACTGGTCGTCCAGCTATAGCTGTTGGACATATAGAGATTATGACTGCCGCTACCTGTAAAGTTATTAGTATAAGAGCCAGCTACTGAATGGCTTGGCGCAATAATTGAGATATTGCCGTTAGTTGCAGTCGCTGTATAGCTGGCATTACCGCCGATGCTCGATTTGGCGCTGTTGTCGCTGCCAGTCGCGATATTCGTGCCAACCGCTGTCAGATTGCCGGTAGTATTAATGCCGTTGGTGCCGATCCCCAGTGTAACATCGCCCCGCGCATTAACGTTCAAACTGGTTAAACTGGCGCCGGCTACTGCCACGGCGTTACTATCAGTCAGGTTAACCGTGGTGCCGGACAGGATGTTGACCTGATTGAAATCGTTAGCGGCATTGGTCGCGGTGATTGCCTTGCCGTTCATGGTGATAAGATTGTTGTTGGCAGTTACTGCGCCGACAAAGCTGAGATTGCCGGCGGTCTGGGCGTTGAACGTTGCCGCAGCAAGCGCGTTTAGTACAGCGTTATAAGTCTGATTGCCGTTGGTCGTCAGGATAGTCCCGTCTACGGCAAACGTGTCACCGTTAACTGTAAACCCGAGACCGCTTGCCACATTGATATTGTTGCCGCTAAGGTTGTAAGGCAGATAGCTATTGCTATAATTACCCAACACAGCACGAATATCGCTCATACTATTGATATTGTTAACCGTAAGCTGTGCGCCGGACAGGGAATAGCTGCTGCCGCTGGTGTAGCTGCCATACAAGCTGCCGCCTTTGGTCGCGTTGTTGTCGATAAAGACCATGAACGCGCCGGTTAACGTCGGAACATTAAGGTTAACGGTATATTTACCGCCGCTGACCGTCGCGCTACCGAGCATGACACCGCCGCAGATAACGTCGATTTGGGTACCGTCTGCGACATTTGCCGTACCGGCGACCACCATGTTACCGGTTGCGGCGTTTCTGTACAAGAACACGTTGCTGCCGGCGTTGCCGCTGTAGCTGTTCGGATAAGTAGCGCTGTCGGTCTTAGCAGTAAGGTTCGGCGCTTTATTGTTGGCCTGATTGAGCATATACACCAGGAACCGGCCATTTGGCGTGGTGATGGCGCTGTTGGCAATCGCGGTCACAAAGTCGTTGCCGCTGGACAGTACTACGGCGTTTCCGCTGGCGCCAGCATTTAGTGTGCTGCCGGTTGCAATATTCAAGTTGCCGGTTGCCGCGACGGAATATGCGCCGCCGGCACTGTTCGCGCCTTGAATGGTTAGCGCGTTTACATCATTTATTGCGGCATTGCCACTGGCGTTCAGAGTAACGGTGTTAAAATCATTAGCGGTGTTAGTCATGTTTATGTCGCCGCTTGTTGAATTTAGTGTAGTCTGTCCGCTGATAAGCGCTGCCGCGTTTTGACTAATACTACCGGCGGTAACTGTAAGTTTAACTGCTTTGGTTGCACCCAGTATTACTGCGTTTGCATCGTTTATTGCAGCGCTGTTTACTGCTGTTAGAGCGACTGTGTTAAAGTCATTTGCTACGTTAGTAAGCGTGATGTCATTAGCAGTAAATACCGCGCTGCCGCTGACCTTGGCTGCTGCGCTTTGGGTGATTGCCGTTGCATTGACCGTCAAGTTAGACGCGGTTACCGCAGCGAGGTTCACGGCGTTACTGTCTATCACGGTCGCGCTGTTCGCAGCATTTAGAGCTAGTGTGCCAAAATCATTGGCGGCATTGGTCAATGTGACATAGGCTGCGTTAAGGCTTGCGGTGCCGCTAATTTTAGAGGCCGCGCTTTGAGTGATGTTGGTTGCATTGACTGTCAGATTACCGGCTGTAACCGCCCCGAGGATAATGCCGTTAGCATCGCTGAGCGCTGCATTGTTGGCTGCGTTCAGAGCGACTGTCGCCCAATCATTCGCGGCATTGGCAAGATTGATGTCTGTGGCGTTCAGGTTTGCTATGCCACTCACTTTGGCAGCCGCATTCTGGGTAATTGCGCTCGCGTTGACATTCAAACTTGCAGCGGTTAGCGCGCCAAGGTTGACGGCATTGATGTCAAAGATGCTGACATTATTGCCGCTCACGGCTAATGTTGCCCAGTCGTTGCCGCTGTTGGTCAGAGTAACATCGGTGCCGTTGATATTAGCAGTGCCAGTAACTTTAGCAGCTGCGCTTTGGGTAAGCGTTGTCGCCTTAACATTAAGGTTTGCGGTGCTGACAGCGCCGAGGATGAGCGCGTTACTATCGGTAATCGTCGCCGTGCCGCTGGCGTTAAGGTTGACCGTGCTCCAGTCGTTAGCGGCATTGTCCAGCGTGACAGTATTGGCTGTCGCGGTAAAACTAGCGCCTTTTAGCGCGCCGCTCTGGCTAACCGTAGCAGCAGTTACGTTAAGATTGTTGGCGTTGCCCGCGCCGAAGATTATACCATTAGCATCAGTCAGCTTAGCCGTATCGGCGCTGGTTAATATTACTGTACCCCAATCGTTGGCGGCATTAACGGCATTAATTGTCTTGCCATTCAAGGTCACGGCTTGAGCCGCGGCATTAACCGCGCCATTGAAGCTAATATTGGCTTGATTGGCATTAAAGGCTGCTGCGTTAAGAATGTTAAGCGCTGTATTATATGTCTGATTGGCATTTGTGGTCGTGATGTTGCCGTCCACTGCAAACGCATTACTGTTTACTATTAACCCCAGACCACCTGCTACGGTAATATTGTTACCACTATAAGCGTATGGCAGATAGCTATTGCTATAACTGCCCAACACACTGCGCATTGCGCTGGTGCTGCCGAGGTTATTGACTGCGAGCAGTGCGCTGCTCAAGTCGTAGCTGCCGTCGCTGGCATAGCTGTTATACAAGCTGCCGCCCTTGACGTTGGCGTTGTTGTCGATAAATACCATAAACGGGGTATTGAGCGTAGCGACAGATAGATTGATGGTGTATTTTCCGCCGCTGACTGTCGCGCTACCCAGCAATGCACCGTTACTGACGATATCGATAGTGCTGCCGTCGGCGACATTGGCGCTGCCGGATACGACTAGCTTACCGGTAGCGGAATTTTGATACATGAAGACATTCTTGCCGACATTGGCTGCATAAGCATTACCATAGTTGCCGCTATCCGTAAGTGCGTTCAGCGCTGTCGCTTTATTGTTCGCCGGACTGACCATGTACACCAGGAAACGTCCGCCGCTACCGGTCGTAATCGCGGTGTTCTTGATATTGGTTGTAAAATCGCCGTCTGCAGACAGTATTACGGCGTTGCCGGTTGCTTTGGTGGCAATAGTAGCGTTATCGGCAATCGAAAGATTGCCCGCGGCTTTCACAGCGATTGCGCCTTTGGCAGAGTTTGTGCCAATAATATTGAGTGCGTTGCTATCCGCGATAGCAACCGTACCGGAGCTGGCACTGAAGTTTATACTGTCAAAATCATTTATGCCGTTCATCAAGCTGACATTGCCGGCGGTGCTCTGCGCTGTCAGTCCGCCGCTCACTTTGACCGTGCCGCTTTGGACGATGTCGCCATAGCTGTTAACGCTCAGACCACCACCGGTAATATTACTGGTACCGAGAATGACGCTGCTGTCAGCAACCGATTTTAAGGTTATACAGTTTTGCGTTACTTTAGCATTTTTGCCAGTCAGAGCGAATACGCCTGAGCCATCAGTGCTTTGGGTAATGCCAATTGTACCGTTAGTTAGTTGTGCAATAACATTGTTGCTTTTGGCAGTGCCGGTGGTCTTGCAGATACCGCTCAGTCCAATGGCTTGCAGATCGCCGGCATAAACGCTGCCGCTATTGGCGCTGGCGTTAATTGTATTGTTACTCACTACGCGTGCACCGTCGTTGCGGTTGTAGATAATCGAACCGTTGACCGCGGCTACTCCGCCAGCATAGCTATTACCATTGCTGCTATTCACAGCAAGCGTGTTGTTTGCAACCAGAGCGTTGTTTATCCCCCATTCAAATGGCTTATTATCGGCAAATGCGCCATCATAATTGTTCTCAGCCAGTTCCAGATAACCCAGCAAACCGCCACCATAGACGTTCGCGCCGCCAGTAAGGGTAATGCTGCTGTTGTTCACTGAATCATTATTGAAGAGGGAGTTGTTGACAAACCTTAAATCCCACTCCGAATAAGGTTTGTTATAGCCTTCCAGCCCGCCACCATATACGACACCCTTACCGCTAGCTAAGATAGTTGAATTATTTACACTGTTATTATTTGACCCGTCCATAGGCCTAACAGGCGTCGGCGGATAGACCGTTTTGCTACCATCAGGATTTGTTATCGTAACAACGCCGCCGGGCATTGTTCGTGTGTCAAAAGGTTGCGCGCCACTGCCGGCCAGACCGCCAATGTAGACAGTCGCATTATTGTCGTTTTTGGCGGAGATATTAAGACCATTCACGGTATTGTTGCGCAAAAAGCTGTCTGAGGCCCCGGCAACACCACCGGCATATACTCCGGCGTTTGCACTATGCGCGTTAGCAGTGACATTGGTCAATTGATTATTTTCGCCTTCGCCGCCCAAGTGCCCGGCGACGCCGCCAACATAGACCATGCCATTTGTGCTATCGGCATTAAGCTTGGTGTTGCTAATTGTAAGATAATCGGCGCGCGCGAAATTTTCGCCGACGGCTCCGCCGACATATACGTTACCTGTAGTTGATTTAGCCGAAATGTTTACATCGTTAAGCGTCGTTCGCGATAAATAATACGCGCCTGGCACCCAAATATTTTTTGGAAGTTCCAGGAAAAGCATGCCTCCCCACAAGTCCGGCGCACTGTAACCTACCGCGCCCCCGGCATAGATGTCACCACTATTACTGCTGACATTGATATTAATCCCGCTAACCTGACCGTACTCGATCAAATTTGCACCCTTCCAGCTTGAAACCGGATTGTTTCCGGCGTTAATCGAAGCAGCGTTATAGCCGGCGATACCGCCGATCATCAGCATGCCATCTGGACAGGTCGCGTTTAGGCTAATATTGGATAGTGAATAGTTGTAAATATTGTCATTGTTCTCGCCAACCATACCGCCGATTTCTACACTGCCATATTTGCTACTGCCGCTGATATTCATATTAGCTGCGGTAATATGACGAATAACGCCGCCCGCCAAACGGTAGTACATCATATCGACATAACCGGCGATACCGCCGACATAGGCAAACGCCATCGAATTTTCGCCATATCCAATATTGTTAGCCGTTATATTGCAGTCCGCGATGTCGATATTATCCATCTGAACCGCGTTTTCGCCGGTAACACCGCCGGCATAAATACCCCAGGAAGTATCGCTCGACGCTTGGACGTTGAGATTGCGGATATAGAAATCATATAATCCGCCAGCGTTTACTCCGGCGACACCGCCGGCCCGGGCAGTCATATTAGTACTATAAGCGCTTACGCTGCTGTTTTTCACTACTCCATTGGTAATAACACTTTGATTCAGCCCGGCAGCTCCACCGACATTTACATAACCATCCACTCCCGAACCGCTTACTGTCAGATTACTCGCGCTAAACCCGTTTACTTTTTGAGCACAATTTTCGCCAAATCCACCACCGACAGCGACTCCCTTGGCATTTACCGTGCCGCTGATTACCGAATCGCTAACCAAACCGTTAGTTATCGTGTCGCCATAAGCCGCCCAGCCATACAAGCCACCTACCGCAATATCGTCATAATCATCTGCGATAGTATTATTATTGGTAACACTCACTGTGCCGCCGCTAAAAGTAATATTACTAACACGAGCGTCGAATGTTGTGCTGTCACCAATGACTCCGCCGACATGCAAAAAACCGGTATTCGACGAGCTTGTTATCGTGCTATTCGTGACACGCGCGGTATCAATAATCAAACGAAGTCCCTCAAGCTCGCCGCCGATTCCGCCGATTGCACAAAAGCCCTGATCGCTGTTGCCGCTGATGCTGGAATTACTCACGCTCAGATTGGTCATGCTCGCATTGGTTATCTGCCCGGTAGCATCATTGGTATCACCAAAAATTCCTCCGAGATACAGGTTGTTACCGCCCGCGCCGACATTCACCGCATTGAGCGTGGAATTGATTAAAGTGTCATTGTTGGTATTACTCGTGCCGCCGACCATCCCGATGATGCCACCGGCGTAGATGTTGTTGTTGCCACCGGTGACATTCAACTTCAAGCTATCTACAGTAATATTATTGACATTGCCCGGAACCGTCATCGCGCCGACCGCGCCACCGGCGTAGATTGCACCGGTATCACCGGTAGCCGAAATATTTGTGTTCTTTACCAGTCCACCATCAAATTGTCCGCTCCCAGCCAGAGCGCCGATGTTGATCGTGCCATACACGCTGATTCCTGCAGCGACCGTGGCGCTGATGCTGGAATTAATTACCGCGTTGTTACGCAGTATTTCATAGTCGCCGTAGCCAAGAATACCGCCGATATTGACGCGTTGGTTGCTCTTGCCGCTGATATTGGCGTTGTTCAAGGTTAGATTGCTGATAACTCCGGCGCTGCCTTTTGCGGATTTACCAATAAAGCCGAGGTTCAGCGTGGTATAAGTACCTTCCTGGTGAATAAAGAGATTGCTGATAGTATTGCCCAAGCCGTCAAAGTTTCCGGCAAAAGCAGTCGTGGCATTGCCAATCGGAACAAAACCTTTGGTCACGCCATTAACAATATTCCAGCCACTGGTAGCAGCCGCGTCGATGTTTCGCCCCAGCGCATAACTGTTGCCCCAAAGTGTAGAATTATTCGCGATACCAGCCAGCGAATGCGCGCTCACGCCATCTGTTGCATTGCCTAGCTGATTGACCAGATAGTAAACCTTGCGTTTGGCAGCAGTAGTTCGCGTCAACAACCCAAACGAATCATCAGAATTATAGGCTGAAGTATTGCTATACATATCCACTTCAGTAGTTCCGGAAAAAGCTAGCTGCACACCGGCCGCGCTGCCGCTGAAGGCTACTTTGCCGCCGCTATTTGGCAAGGCACTGGTGTAACCGATACCGGTGTTGTCGGCGCGCAGGCTGACGACCGCTTTTTTGGAAACAGCGTTGCTGATAGTGGCATTAACATTGACGTTGTTATACGCTGATAGCGAGAGATTAGTATCTGCCGTCCAACTGATCGCGTCATTTACATTAACATCGCCATTGCTGCCAGCCTTGCCCTGACTGCTCAGGATTGTTATATTATTACTATTCAGGTTATTACCAAGAACCGCGCCGCTGATGTCACTACTAGCCCCACCAATATTAAAATCGGTCGGGTCTATAAGCCAGTCGCCGCCGCTGGTATCGACATGTACGCTGTCTAGTCCGGTTACTTTAGCCGCCGACGTTTCGACAAAACCGCCGCGCACAGTCAGTACTGCGTTGGTTACGTCCAGCCTGCCGTCCGCTTTGTCGGCGAGCAAAATGATTTTACCGTTATCCGCCGCCGAAATTTTTCCAGAGACCACGATACCGGCATTATTGCTTGCACGTTGTATGCTGCCAGCAATGACAATATCCGCAGATAATTGCGGTGCTGTCATAAATGTTGCCGGAGTAATATTGGCGGTGGTGACAACCAGCCCACCGACATTAATGACCGCCGTTGAACCAATATTCACGCCGTTCGGGTTGACGATATAGATTTGTCCGTTGGCATTGATATGGCCGAATATTTGCGAAGCCGTGTTGCCGATAACGCGGTTAAGCGCTGCCGAATTAACTCCCGGCTGTGCAAAAGTTACTGTTTCGTTTTTCGAAATGTCAAAACTCGACCAGTCGATTGCAACGCGGTCTGTAGTTTGAGTGATGCTGGTTGTGCTGCCAGCTGCTGAAATTTGTGCCTGTCCGCCAACGACCACGCCGCCTTCCGGTGCCGCATTTACAGCCGCCAACCGCCAGCCGCCAGCTACCATATCCACGGAATAAGGCGCCAACGCCAAACCGGCGGCGGCGAGTGCACATACCGCAGTGCGAATGTTGTTTTTTTGTTTTTTTAATCCGGAGTTAAACTGTTGAAAAAGTCTACGGCTTTTCCAACAGAAGGAATTTATCCCCTTTGCGGCTTTGCGGCCTTGCAGCTTTGCAGCCCGTACAACACTGCGCGCAAAACACTTCATCCACTCCGGAATTATCCGTAACATATTCCTGCGTATCGCTCTGCTCTGTTTCATGATGCCCTCCTGCTATCTCGGAAACTGTGCCTGGTGCGACAGTTTTCCACTCTTAATTTAATTATAGCGATTCAGGCTGACAGGATTCTTTTGGTTTTATGCTGTAATCAAAAACAAACAACGCCGCGACTTTCGCCGGGACGCTGTTTGCTTTGGATTTTGATTTGACTTTAGTTTTTTGCTGACGTTTAATGAAAGGTGAGTTGCAATATCGACAGTGGTCTTGCTATTGCTCCGATAGCTGGAGATGCTTCACTTCTGAGCGCTGATTACGAGCTGCCTGATTTTTAATCCGTAACGGTTATCAAAAAACGGTTCGATGCTGTTAGGATTGTCCGGAAAATAACGCAAATTAACGGCGCGCATCCCGGACATCTCGATGCCCTGCAGATATAGCGCTGCCGGCTGATACAATGTCTCAAAATGAATTTTTTCGTTTTCGCCAAAAGCCAGCGGTATGACCATGCCTGCCGGCACTTCCAGCGGAGCGGTACCGTGACGGGGTATGAAATTATTCGTCATAACCAGCAGCTGCCCATTAGCGTTGAGCAGTCCGCATAGTTTCATCATCACTGTGGAGATATCCTGGAAATACATCAGGCTGTATGACGAAAATACGATATCAAATTTCTCGTCAGTAGCTTGAATATAGTCTTCCAGACTGATGTTTCTTATTTCCAGCCGCTCCAGCTGGCGGACACTTTTACGGCGATTGGCAAACTCCACCATTGCCGGGCTTTTGTCGAACAGCAAAACCCGCCGGGCACCACGCCGGCAAAACAGCTCTGACCACTGACCATTACCGCCGCCCACATCCAGAACACTTAGTCCGGACATATCCTGTGGCAATGTTCCCGCCAAGTATCTGTAGCCGTCTTCCTCCGGCGATACTGTCATGTTTTTTACTTCATCAACTACCCGGTAATATAGCGCTGCTTTGTCATATTCATCGTAGTGACCTATTTTTTGCCCGCTCATTTGTTTATCCTTTCAACTGGTTTAAGGTATCGGTGTAATGCTGATTTTTTCATTTTAGCAATAACCAATACTATTATATCAGTTCGCTGCGTCTGCTACGAGATAATCATGAAGCCCGGGATGTCAAGGCGGGACAAGCAGGGCTGACAGTATTTGTCGAAAAAGAATAGCCGCCGGACACCCATCCGGCGGCTATTCTCGCATTTTATTTATTTCTTTTAATACAGCACCTTGTTCATGCTGATATTCAGAGTGTTGGCGCCGTCTAACAGCGTTTTGGTAACAGAGTTATAATCATAACCGCTGTCGGCCATTACCATGACGGTGGAAAAACCGCTGTTCAAGGTATAGCCGGCAAACGAGTAATTGCCCCGCGCATCAGTTACCGTCTGAATCGGCAGGCTGCCGTTGCCGCGGCTGAGATACACGCTAACATTGGTAAGCGCTGTACCTGTCGCTGCATCTGTTACTTTACCGGTCAAGGTTACCGGAACTTTTACAAATCCTGTGTTCACTATTCCGGCAACCGTTTCTGAACCGGCGCTAACGGTATATGAGTTTGGCAAACTGTTGGACTGATAACCCGGTACGGTTATAGTCAAACCATAACTACCCGCGCTGATGTTGGATATTTTGAAAGTTCCATCGGCCGCCACGGTAACGGTTGCGTTTTTAGCAGGAACCGGATTAAGCGTAATCATTGTACCATAATAATTATTTTCACCGTCAATACTAATTACGCCGCTAATGCTGCCGCTATTAGCCCCGTCTGCTCCATTTGGCTGCAACAATACATTCATCGCTGTTGCACCATACGCAATCGCTGTTTGACTAACACTCTGTGCCGAAATGTTCGTCAGGAAGTTATAGCTGGCGGCGCCGTTCGCGGCAGCCCATAGCCAAATGGTTTTTTCGCCATTGCTGTCGGTAGTTATCCGCGTGTCTCCGGCTAACGTCGCCTGAACAACTGTCGGAGTTATATTGATAACGGCGGCTGCCGCTAGCGTGCCATTGCTTTGTTTTGTAGCAATATTGAACTGGGATGATATGCCGTTTAGCGCGACCGTCGTTGTGTCACTGGCAGTCACAGTTACTTCACTGCCAAGATAAATGTAGCCGCTGATCGCTTTACTACTTCCGACTTGAGCGCTGCCTAGATACGGGCGATAAGTTCCTGCTGCCAGGTTGGGGATAGTAACACTATTGCCGGATGTTATCATGCCGCTAACAATTACATTGTTGTTGCTATCGAACAAACCATACTCGCTACCGGCAGTAACTGGTACACCGTCGGCGGTTAGCGTCAAATGGACAGAACCGAGCGCCGCCGGACTACCGGCAATAGTTGCGCCATTAACCGCAACCGGCGTATTGTCGCTAACGACAATCGAATCTACGGTTGCTATCTGCACTGCACCAGTTGGCAATAATGCCCAGAGGGTGTAGGTTGCTCCGACCGGCAAGTTGGCAAACTGTGCGCCGTTACTACTATAATCTTTGGTATAAGTTACTCCATTGGCAGTATTTAACAATTGAATGTTCGTTCCTGCCGCCAAATTAGTATCCACATCAGTATATTTGATAACGCCAATATTAACTGCGCCATTCAACAGCGGCGCGGTTTCCGGCACAATTACTTGAGCCGCTTTACTGGGTGCATCAGCCGTCAAAATGATGTTGTCGATGATAGTAAGTTGTTCATTATCAAAAGTTATTCGATATTGCCCATACGGCACATTAGTAAATGTTGCAAGGCCGTTGGCGTTGGTAGTTGCTTTGATCGAGGTGCCGCCGAAGCTGCCGCCAGAACGCAAATACATCACCAATCCGGGATAGCCGGCTGTTCCATCATTGTAATACGCCTGCACCGTAACCGGTCCGGCGCTGCCGTTGCCAATCAAGCTGATATTGTCATCCACATCAACCGGCGTGGCATTATTTGGCCCGCTCGATGCTGTCTGTTGTGGCAAAACATCTATCACTCCATCGTGCATAACCTTGATGATATAAGATTCGCCGGGGGAGAGTCCGCCCAGCAACACTGCGCCGGTTGCGCTGCGATAGTAAGACGGTTTTTCCAAAGGATAGGAAAAGTTAAGCGGTTGCGCTGCCCCTGTTTTATATACCGCCACACTTCCATTAGCAACTGCCTGAATATTTTGCCCGCACAAAACAATAGTACCCGTTACAGGCAATTGCACCGTTTTGTTAAAAGCGCTAAAATCTGTTACCGAAACACTGGTCTCGCCGATATTCGCCGAGAAAACAGCAGGTACCGCACCCTCCGGTAGTACAAAAGTTACCTTACCGAGGATGTCCGATGTAGCGGCTTGTGTAACAGGGTTATTGGTTACGACACCACTTGCCAAGCTGTAGCTAAACAGGGTATGCACCCCGGCCATGGGCAGACCGCTGCTGTCGTTGACCGTTATCGCATAAGCGGTAGTCGTGCTGCTCAATTGTTTTTGATACTGCTCAACTGTAACGGTATTGTTACGCTGCACCGCTTGCAGCATCTTGTAGCTTATGTCAACCGCCGCGCGCTCGTTCATCCCGGGTTCGGCCATGAACAATGCCGGTACTGGCGGCGCCAGCAGGTTAAATTGAAACCCAATGTTAGCGCTGGATGGATCACCATTACCAGCACTACCGCCGCCGCTTATCGACAGCTGTGGCGTTACTTGCAACTGGGCAGTAATATTGCCATACAAGACATTTCCTTGATAGCCATTGATTGTGCCATTTTGCGTCTGTCCATAATAGTTGCCAGTCGCGGTCAATTTTAACCACGGCGCTTGCCAAAAGGCAAAGTCGGTGCCCAGCGACAGATCGCCGCCCGGCGCCACATGTTGCCACGTCTGCGTTGCTGTCAATCCGTCGGTCGCGAGTACTCGCCCGGTCATTACATCGCTGGATACGCCCCAATAACCATTGGCGCGGAATTCCAGTGGACCGGTGAAGTATTCCAGACCGGCGCCGACCCGCATGTGTCCGTTGCCAGTCGGATTGTAGCCGTTAATGCCGCTCACCGCGGTCTGCCAGTCATAAAAGATGTTCATGCCATACATAGCGCTTCTCGCAGTGTTCAGAGTGCGATAGCCCAAACCGGCATTGAGCGTGTTGTTGCCGGTGCCGTATTGGCCCTGTAGGAATAGAAAGTTGTCGAGATTGTCTTTGAGCGTGAGGGGCTGGAAAGTATTAATGTTCCATTGCGGCGTGTTGCCGCTAAATGCGCTAAAATTAACATTAGTCGTCTTTAACCAGTCCCACCCCCAAGCGTCTTTGTACAGATTGAAATAGTAGTTTGCCATGTTGTCAGCGACAACGGCAAGGTCGCCGGCGCTGTTGTTGGCAGCAGTCGGCAGATTACCGGGCGTTGGCGTCGCTGGTTGGCTATACTGATCAGCTGCTGCCGCCATCGGCACAACTTGCATCAATATAAACATTAGCAACAACAGCCAGGTAAAGCTGTTGTGTAAATTCTTCATTCTTTAGTCTCCTTCTTAATGTAGTAGGTATTGCAATGGTTATTCATCACATGGTACGATTGTAACAAATGTAACTTATAAATAACTTATACAACAGTCTACTCATCGTTTATTGTCTTATAATAACAATCACCCCTGACAGGATTCCTTTAAGCCTGGTGTGAATTGGGTAATCAGCTGATAGCTGTCTACGTTGTAACGCAGTCGGAAGCCGCAGTTTGCCTCATTGATAGAACGACGGGCATGTAGCGCTGCATAATGCAATTTGGCCAACGCCTTTTTTGGTTGGTAGTCTGCAAACAATCCTTCGCAAACAACGTACTTGTTAGCCACTTGTCCTGGTTGGTCAAGCAGAAATTCGAAGAACAACCGCGACTGGCGACCATGCCAATTAATAGCACTGGCGCCGGCAAGAATTGCTTCGCGCTTTACTTCCAAATGCCCGTTTGTCGACAGCGCCGTATTTCGGGTTTCCCGACAAACGCGGGCGCACTTACTCACGACGGCTGACAACCGCTCCTGGTCAACAGGTTTTAGTAAGTAATCAGTCGCCGATAAGTCCCATGCCTTAATAGCGCTCTGCCGGTTGGCCGAGACAAACACCAGCGCGATTCCTTCACTGCAGGCACGAATAGCTGCTGCCACAGACAAACCGTGCTGACCTGCGAGTTCCGGTTCTAGGAAAACACAATTCGGCGCAGTTGCGCGGACGTGAACGAGCGCTTTATCGGCGAAGATAAAGGCGTGCAAGTTGTCGATTTCCGAATAATTGCTAAGCAATCCAGAAAATTCGTCGAGAAATTGAATTTGTTGATCGATTATAACTACATTCATAGGTCACTCCATTAATTAAAACTCGCCGATATTTTAACAGTTGTAATTAATCGAATATGCTATTTTGTGTTAACAGTTCGTCAATTATTTGTTAATTAAGTACGACAAACCACAGCTCGCTTACAAAACATTTCGCACGATATTTAAATAATGTTTCACGTGAAACATTATTTAAATATCGTGTCATAACTTTTGTACTACATTGAGGTGTCTATGATTAAACTACTAATAGCCGACGACGATGCCGATTTTTGCGCGGCAATGAATATTGGCTTGACCCTGAACGGCTTTGAAGTTTTAACAGCCGCAGATGGCGGCGTTGCCTGGGAGGTTGTTTTGCAGCAACATCCCCAAGTAGTTCTGCTCGATTATTCCATGCCGCTTATCGACGGCAGGGAATTATGCAAAAAAATCCGCGCCTACACTACAACCAGTGAAACAATCATTATTATGTTAACGGCACGCTCTGAAGACATGGACGTTATCTCCTGTTATGCAGCCGGTGCTGACGACTATTTCATTAAGCCATTCAAGTTACTGCACCTCGTGATGCGCATCAACGCTTTATGCAGCCGTTTTGTAAAACCTGATTCAAAACCAGCGCCTATTATTGATTGGCGCGGCTTGTCCATTAACTACGCTGACCAAGCTGTAACGTTGGCCGGAGTACCGATAATTTTAAAGCAGAAAGAATTTTTGTTGCTATACTATCTGTTCACTAACGCAAATCGAATTGTGTCACGCGATGAATTACTGAACAACGTCTGGGGCTATGAATTCAGCGGCGATACCCGTACTGTTGACACTCATATCAGTAATCTGCGCGATAAGCTATCAGACTGCGCGGATTTTGTTATGGCACTAACAACCGTTCGCGGTAGCGGTTATCGGCTACTATTATGAGCAATATCAAGCAACGCCTAACCGCAATATTCGTCCAGGCTGTTCGGTTCGTTAGTTGTAAATCTGCTCGATTTATTAATAGCGAACAACTCCGTATGGCGAATAGTCAGTCACAGAATTTTTCCGCTAACATTGCGCATCAGTTAAGAACGCCGCTGGCGGCAATTCAAGCCAGCGCCGAAGTTATCCAGATGCTAAATCACGACCCCAAAATCGCCGAAATGACATCGATTATCTTACGCAACACTGAACTGGCGCGCGACACCACCGCGGCGCTATTAGGGTTATCGCGGATCGAAAACTATCTACAAGGTGAGAAACTGGCGCTTGCGGAATTCGACTTAGATCAGATTATCCGCAACGAGATTGATTTAATTGTCCAGCGCGGGGAGCCAGCCACTCGTTTTAATTACACCCGATGTGGCGCTTGCACTATCTATGCAGAACCGGCGCTGCTGTCCCAAGTTGTGCGTAACCTGCTGTCTAACGCCGTTAAGTATTCACCTTCCGCGAGCGTTATTGACATAGCATTAGTATCAGAAAATGCGACACTAAAGTTGACAGTGCGGGACCACGGGCCGGGAATCAACGAGGCTGATTATCCGCACATTTTCGATCGCTTTTATCGGAGCCAAACCAGCAAACACCTAAAAGGTTCCGGTCTGGGATTGTCGTTAACCAAAGCTATTGTCTCACTGTTTCACGGCGATATTGCTTTTAAAAACAACCCCGCAGAGGGAGTGACGTTTACAGTGTTATTGCCAAAATAAAATATGCTGGGTCGAGAAGAAACCTTGTTTCAACTCAGCCCAGCATATTTTATTTTCTACCTACTAGCGATAACACGCTAACCTATCCGATGCGCACGCTCATATCACGTTGCTTTGGACAGGGCTACAATCGCACAGTGATTCCGATATATGGTTCAACAAAACTTGCATTAATCGAATCGATAGGAATGATTATTCCATCGATTTTAAGTTTATCTTTGATCGCCAAATCTTCGTAGCGACAACCGATGTTTATATCGAGATGATCAATAGGCGTGTAACTCGCACCAATACCCGCGCCCCAGAACAAGGTGCCGTATTCAGCATTACCAAACAAATTAAACTCTGGTCCAAGTGCATAGTTTATCAATACTCCGCCATGGATACCGTAACCAGAAACGGTCACCTCGCCGCGCAGCTCGCTCAGTATCGAATTGGTGTCCGTTTTCAGCGTGATACCGCTGGCAATGCTATCTACTCCTGCAATCACTTGCGCCGTAACGGCACTATTTACTGGCAGCTGATAAACTAGATTGTATTCGACCTTAGCACCGCTGGCCCAATAACTCACCGGGCCGACGGGAATGGGAATCAGGGGAAGTTGTGAGGAATTGTTGGTCGGTCCGTTATATATCGAATTTTTTAGTTGTACGGCAAATCCACCAATCTTTTTCTCGTCGTAAACACCGACCGTGACCGCGTAACTATAGCCAGGTGAAAATCCGTTGAAAGCCGACGGACTGAACTCCGAACCGTTAATCGACACATCGCGCACGAACAGATAACTTAAATCGAGATCAGCATCAGCAGACAAATGTCCAAAACCGAAATTAGTAAGCGGCGCGGCATGACCGGTGCTGACAAGTAGCAGGAGAAACGCGATAAAAGCCAAGCATCTTTTGCACATAAATCCTCCTAATCATTAAATAGAATCGCGGCATTTAAAAGCTTCATAAAGTACGGCCTTGTTAGGAATCTTGCTTTTCATTAAACACTAGTTTTAGTGTATAACCAAGCGATATTATCAGCAATATTCCGCATATTTTCCATGCCTTCGTCGTCTTTGGCGACTTCGCCACTATCTAGTCCGATCCCGAAGTTCCAATAGGTCGAGCCGATCATGACCATTTGATGTTTGTGTAAAAAATGATTCATCGTGTCAAAGGCATGGGTTGCTCCGCCCCGACGGACGGCGACCACTGCTGCGCCGATTTTGTACTTAAACATATTATTATTGGCACCGCCGACCAGTCCGACGCGGTCGATGAAGGCTTTCATTTCTGCGGATACATCAGTGAAATAGGTCGGGGAGCCGAGAATAATCACATCGGCCTCCTTCATTTTTTGAATAAGTTCATTGATCGGGTCATTCTTAATCACGCATTTTTCGTTACGATTCTTGAAACACTGACGACAGGCTAAACAGCCGCGGATAATCTGACCACCGATTTGCACCATCTCCGTAGTCGCGCCGTGTTTTTGCAGCTCTGTAAATATTGTGTTGATGAGCAGGGTAGTGTTACCGCCTTTACGCGGGCTGCCATTGATTGCTAATACTTTCATCATGTTATCCTCCTGTGATTTATGCCGAAGCAACTACGAAAACTGTATTCATACTAATTGATTAAATTAAATTCGACAGACAACACTAACAATCCTGCATAACGCAAATATTTTGCTAAACGCAGGTATTTGGTGGAATATTAGCACGTTTCTTTTAACACTATATTTAAATAATGTTTCACGTGAAACATTATTTAAATATTCTTTATTAAGTCGGTGAATAGTGTTTGATAAAACACCGCCGTACCATTAGAATATAAATGTAATAACTAAGGCTCACGCAGCAGTGCGCCGTAGAATACTTCGTGGGTTGGCACTCCAAGCGCGGCTGTGACTGCCAATATCTGGAACGAGCCTTGGACGCTTGTTGGTAAGTAAAAAGTTGTATAGTGAAAGCGATAAATCGTGTAAATGCGCTTCTCTACAACTTGACTACTAACTTGAAACGACTATCGATCGATTTTGGAGGACTTTATGAAACGAATTATGCTTCTTTGTCTGATTTTTACACTTGCTATGTCTGGTTTAGCGTTTGCCGCTACGGTGGATTACTCTCAATCCATCTCCGCTGCCCGCACCGAAATTTGGCAGGCGCTGTCTAACGGCGCATCATCGGCAACAGTGGCAATCATGGACGGTGACCGAATTGTCTATTCCGAGGCTTTTGGCATGACTGACCGAGCCAAATCTACGCCAGCGAATACCGCCACGCAGTTTAATATCGGCTCGACCAGCAAGATTTTCACCGCAGCCGCGATATTACTGCTCTGTGAAGATGGTAAAGTAGACCTCGACCAACCGGTCACGACTTATCTGCCGGAATTCAAAATGGCCGACCCGCGTTACAAGCACATCACTGTGCGAATGTTGCTCAATCACTCTTCGGGAATGCCCGGCACCAACGCCCGCGATGGCTTCGGAAGCATCGAAAATCCTGCCTATGTTGCTGAGACACTAACAGTGCTGCAAGACAGCCGTTTGAAAGCCAATCCGGGGGCAATCAGCGTGTACTGCAATGATGGCTTCACCGTCGCTCAGGCGGTAATCGAAAAAGTCTCCGGCGTGCCGTACGCCGATTTTTTAAACAAACGTATCTTTGTTAAAGCGAATTTGAACAACACTAGTTGCTTTTTCAAAAATGGCAACAAAAACATCGCCATCACTTACAGCGCTAGCGACGGACGGGCACTACCGACCGAATATATCAGCATCATGGCATCCGGCGGCATCGCCTCAACCGCAAATGATCTTTGCAAATTCAGCCACGAATTGTGGAACGGCAAGATTCTCAACCCCCAGTCGCTCGCCGAATACCAAAAGCCGCAATACGGACAGCAAACAGTCCTGTCCGGAAAACCCTACTATCAATTCGGACTTGGTTGGGATAGCATTGCGCTCGATGAGTTCTCTGTGCAAGGCGTTACCGTCCTCGCAAAAGAGGGTGGCACGTCACAATTTCATACTCAACTATATACCGCGCCCAAACAACAATTAACGATTGCCCTCAGTATCGCCGGCTTGGCCGACCCCGCTAAAATAACCTCAGCTATTATGCAAAGGTTGCTCGAAGAGCGCGGCATTGTCAAAGCCAAATCAACTATGCCGTCATTACCGCTCGCCAATGTCCCAATTCTGAAAACGCTCCTAAAGTATGCCGGTTACTATAGCGGAGGTTCCGGCGCTGCCAAAATCCAGTTTGACCAGACGACTAACACGATGAAATATTCCAAACTACATGACGACGAGTTTGTCGAATCGACTACTCTTCCTTATAATATTAACAGCGTATTTGCGATCGACTCGACTGTCAGTATCGGTTTCGCCGAATATAACAGCGAAAACTATCTGGTAACTTATTTCAACGGTACGCCTAACAATATCGTCACCATGAAAATGCTCGCGTCTCAACAACCGCTGTACAACACGACCAAATTTAACGGCGTACTCTGGCTACAGCGCAATCTCAGTTATTATGACCTGATGTGCGCCGGAGAACTGAAAACAATCGCGGTCAAGGATTTGCCGGGATATATCAACGCCGGTGGCGCATTGTGCCGTCTGACCAGTGAAACTGCCGCCAACTCGGATTTGCCCTACAGCCGTGATACCATCGAGTTGTCGCTGTTTGATAACGGCGGCAAACCGTGGTTGAAATGTTTCGCGTTTCTCTACTCGAATAGCATCCACACTGACACGCTGAATCGCTCGGAAAGGGTAACTATCGGCGCGGACGGCTACAACGAGTGGCGCGTGGCTGGTAGTGATTGTATCTTGAATTGCCAGACACCGGAAAAATCCCGCCTGATTGTCGTGACAGCTACCGGCGACATCGTCTACGACAGCCTGTTTGCCGGACTAAAACCTGTTGTAGTAACAAAGGGCAGTTATGTCAGCTTTATCGGCGCCCCGGGCGCACAGTTTACGCTAAACTAGCCAAGCTGTCATCATTTTTGCAGCACACCACCAAAAATGCCATCCTAACGAATTGTTTCGTTAGGATGGCGTTTTGTTTGATATATTACCGGGCTCGCGTTTGCTATTATCAATCGCTAGGCCGCCGTTCTTTTTACAAGTAGTTTAAATAATGTTTCACGTGAAACATTATTTAAACTATCTTTATTAAGTTTACAACTTGTCTGAGTTTCAATTCGCTCCGGACTTTAGCACATCATAGCCGAAAATTATATCAAACAGCTCTTCGGTAATTGAACTTTGCCGTTCCTGGTTGTAGCTTATCGTAAATTCCGCCAGAAGTTCATCGATGTTTTTTTCCGCGCGTTGCATCGCCGCCAGCCGTCCAATGTTTTCGCTGACTAGTGATTCGGCACACGCCCAGCAGATATTGATAAATAAATATTCGCGGATAAACGTAGCAACTGCTTCCGAATTCTTTTCTATTACTTGCGGAATCGTTTTTGTCGGCCAGGGCATTTTTGTTAAATTTTCTAACCATTCCGAGCTTACCGGCAACAATTGTTTAACGATAGGTTCATACCCCGAGCCACTAGTCGGCTTATTATAGCAGACTAGCAACCTGTCAATTGTTTCCTCTTCCTGCTGCTCGACAACTTTAAGGAGAAGGCTTCCAGCCACTGCAGCGATGCCGACAGCGGAATCAGGTGTCCGATACAACTGCTGGATAGCTTGCTTATCTAAGAGTTTTTGACCGACGCGCTCGCCGACACACCAAATCTTAGCGTTCGCGCTATCCGCCAACAGTTCCAGCACCTTGTTGCTCAGATAATCATTAAACTGACCGACCATGCCTTGATCAGAGCCAAAGACGATTACGCCCTCTCCAGCGGAACCGGTCTGGGGATTGGGCGCCAGCCACTCTGGATATTTTTGCAGCGCTGCCCGCAACCCCAATTCAATGACTTGATTATATTCTGCCAGGCTTCGATCAACTTTCTCATAAATACCGATGTTCACGGCTGCCATCGTCTTCATGGTATCAACGACTTCCCGCAGGTCTTTAGCGATTTTTATTTTATGCTGTAGCAGCGCCAATGCTTGCGCCATTATTCTCCTCCAGCTCTGTCAGGCATCGCTCTATCAACTGCAAAATAGCCGCGCTGTCTTTTGCTCCGGGCAACTCGCCCGCTAGTATTCGTTCGAGTACCGCCTCCGGTATCGCTGCCGCCGCGATGACCGCCAGCTCGGCGCTAGCGATGCTTTCTAAAGAAACTTTGTCAAACAATCCGGCGGTCAGCGCAATCAGCACTGCCAACTGTTCGTGAACTGCCAGCGGCTGGTATTGCGGCTGCTTTAAGCACGCCCGGATACGTTGTCCATGTGCCAGAACGGCGCGGGTTTTTTCATCTAATCGCGTTCCGAACCGGGAAAACATTTCCAATTCTTCAAACTGGGAATAGGCTAGTTTAAGATTTCCGGCAATGGCATGGAACACCGGCAATTGCGCCTTACCACCAACTCGCGAAACTGATTTCCCGACATCGACCGCCGGTAAAATCCCTTTTTGGAACAACTCCGGCGACAAATATATCTGACCATCGGTAATCGATATCAAATTGGTCGGAATATAAGCCGATAGGTTTTGCGCCTCGGTTTGAATGATCGGTAGCGCCGTCAGTGACCCGCCACCATTGTTCGCGTTCAGCCGGGTTGCCCGTTCGAGCAGGCGGGAGTGGATATAGAAAATGTCCCCGGGGAAGGCCTCGCGTCCGGGCGGACGGCGCAACAACAGCGAAATCTCCCGATAGGTATTGGCGTGATTCGTCAAATCATCATAGACTATCAACACATCCTGCCCCTGTTCCATAAAATATTCGGCAATCGAAGTAGCGGCATAAGGCGCTATATAGCGCAACCCCGGCGCATCGCCGCCTTCGGCGACCACGACCACCGTATTGGCTAACGCGCCGCGCTCGGTCAAATCGGCAATCAACTTGGCCAGTACCGCGCCGCGTTGTCCAATGGCGCAATACACGCAGATTACTCCGGCGGCCTGCTGATTGATAATCGTGTCAATAGCGATTGCCGTCTTGCCCGTCTGGCGATCACCGAGGATTAGCTGCCGCTGCCCCCGGCCAATCGGAATCAACGCGTCGATTGCCTTGATTCCGGTTTGCAGCGGTTGCTGTACCGGCGCTCGGGCCAAAATTGGCGGCGCTTCCCGTTCAATCGGCAACCGTGCGGTTGCGCCCACTGCGCCTTTGGCATCCAACGGCTTTCCGGTCGGATCAATTACCCGGCCGAGCAACGCCCGTCCAACCGGGACATCCGCCACCCGGCCAGTGCGTTGCACCTCGACTCCGGCTTCAATGTCTTCGGCTGTTCCTAGCAATACCACGCCAATTTGTCGTTCATCCAGATTAAATACTATTCCCAACACATCGCCGGGGAACCGAACCAGCTCTTCGAGTTGGACATCCGGCAACCCATCAATCCAGGCAACCCCATTGGCCAACGACCGGACAATGCCAACTTGTTCAATTTTCAAATGAGCATCTACCTGCGTATTCGCCGCGCGCAAGGTTGCATAAACAGCATCGGCTACTGCCACTAATTGATTATTATCCGCCACCTTCGGCCTCTTTCTTTTGTTCGAGAATTCTTTCAATGTTCTGGCGTAATCCGGTCAAATATTGGGTCAGTGTCCAGGCAATTTTTTTGCCCTGAGCAAACAACTCGATACCGCATAGCAGTTCCGGCGAATGTTCAAATTCGACAGCCACGGCAAAGGTCATTTTATGACTTAGCGCTGCGATAATTAGTTGTTGGGTTTGCTCTGAAAAATCAAAGGCGCTCCGCACAACTATTCGATTATCTGGCTGCTGCACCAACTCTTGCAGGGAAATTTGGCTCACTGCATCCGACTGGTTCAACCGGTTGATGAACGCCATAACCATCTGCTCCTCGAGGTCAGCGGATGCAAGCTCTTGCAAAAACCGGCGGGCAATAAGTTGCACTTCCTGTTGTAGCTGTTTGCCCAATTCCTCGAAGAACGCCTCCCGCTCCTGATGCAATACCTGCTCCCACTCCGCTTGTTGAGCATCGACCCTGTTTCGGGCGTTGTCCAATAGCTTTTGGCGTTCTTGTTCATAGTTCTGTTGCGCCGATATCAACAATTGACTCTTGTGGTGTTCAAGCTCCTGATTGTTTTGCTGAAAGGCTAATCGTTCAATTTCGGCTTCTGCTTTTGCCGCCGCAGCGCTGTTCAAGTTATCAGCAATCGTCTTTTCTCGCCGCGCCAACGCCTCTTGCAACGGTTTGTACAAAAACCGCTTCAACAGCCAAATCAATACCAGAAAATTGATAATTTGCGCGCCGACAGTAAACCAGTCTATCAGCATGATTAGCCTCCGGCTTTATGAATAAGATAGTTCCAAAACGGATTGGCAAACAACAGAATCATGGCGATAACAAAACAATAGATTGCCATCGATTCAATCATTGCCAGACCGACGAACAGCGTCCGGGTAATCGTCCCGGCTTCATCCGGTTGCTGCGCAATCGAAGCCAGGGCCGCGGCAACGGCTTTGGCCTCACCGAGCGCCGGGCCAATACCGCCGATGGTAATTGTCAGACCGGCTGTAATAATCGAGACTACCGCTACAATAACGATTCCGTCCATAAAATTGTCCTCCCTTTGCTTTTTTTAGCCTTCTTGACCGCTAACTGCAGCCGCGATAAATACTAACGCGAGAACAGTGAATATATAGGCCTGGACCAACCCGGTCAGCAGACCAAATGCTTGCAGCACTACTGGAAACATCAGCGGTGCAACCGCGAGAATTATCCCGACAATCAAAGAGTGGCTTGCCATATTGCCAAATAAACGAACTGCCAGCGCCAAGGTGCGCGACAAATCAGTAATAATATTAAATGGCAATAACATCCAGGTCGGTTGCAGGTATCTATTAAAATATCTGCCGACTCCGCGTTCGGCGATTCCATAGACCGGAACGGCGATAAACACGCAGAGCGCCAGCGCGGTTGTGGTTGAAAGTGAAGCGGTCGGTGATTCAAAACCGGGAATAATCGTGCCAATTGCCGCCACCGCGTTAAAAATAAACAGCGTTACTAAAAGATGTAAATACTTATCCGGTTTTGCCAAACCAACTGCGGCTATTTGGTTGCGGATAAAAATCACAACTATTTCCAGCCCGTTTTGCCAGCGCGAAATCTTGAGGTCGGACGAAATTCGGCGCGTGACCAGCCAAGACCCTACAACCAGCAAAATCATTATCAACCAGGTAGTTACAATGGTGGCATTGAGTTTGACAAAACCATATTGCCAAAAAACAACTGTATCCGGTGTAAGATTCATTTCACACTCCCTTTGCGCCGCACCGCGATAACCCGGACAACAAAGAAGCCGACCAGGAACCCAGCCATACGAATAATGTCATTGTCGCAACTAAAATAAAGCGCCAGCAACATAACCGCCGCACGCAGCGCAAAACTAGCGCCCAAGAATAGTGCAACCCGCTGGACATGGGCTACGCGGCGAACCGTCCACCACAACCCGCCAAAAAAAACCGCGCCGGCGATAACTCCCGCGCTAACGGATAGCGCCACAAGCGACCACTCAGGTATTAACATCATCGTCATCCTCCAGCTTGGTTATTTTTTTGCGTTCGATTTCCAGCCAGCGCCAGGCATTAAAACAACCCAAAGTTAATCCAGCAAGTAATAGCATTAACGTCCAGGATTGCTGCCGGGGATAATTGCTGTCCAGCCACCAGCCAAGTCCGGCGCCCAGCAAACACGGCAATGCTATCGACCAGCCGATAAGTCCGAACACGCTGAACCCAAACCAGATATTCTTGTTCTTGTTCCGCGCGGCGTTGCGCTTGCGGCGCGCTTTTTTACCAACGGTTTCAGCTAATTTGTCATTCATAGCGTTTCAACTCCAAAAACCGGCGCACGAAATTGCTCTCCAGCTTTGCCAAAGCTGTGCGCACACTACGCTCTTGTTCGTCTAGCTTGATTAGTTGGCTTACGACCACCTGCCGCAAAGTGGCCAAGTCGGCGCCGGCAATCACCTTGGCAGCGGCTATCGAAACATCCAGACCAGTCTTGACCATCATCCCGGCACCCACCGCCAGATAATTTTCGCCCTGTATCGTTTCGTAAATCAATATCCCCGGCACCAGCGTTGCCACGCAATCCAACCGTCGGGGAAGAATACCCACCGACCCGGCCGTGGTTTCGAGCACAATCCGCTTCACGCCAGTTTGTTCCAAAAACACTTGATGCGGCAAAATAACTTTAAGTCGCATTACCATTCACTCCTGCAAGCGCAGTTTCTGCCGGTTCAATCTCGGAAATTGAACCGATCATATAAAACCGGCTTTCCGGCAGCTCATCTAGCTGCCCGCTTAATATCCGTTCACAACCCTCGAGGGCTTCGGCAAGCGTTACGAATTTTCCGGAAAAATTCGAATAGTGTTCCGTCGTTGCAAACGGCTGGGTAAGAAAGCGTTCCAATTTTCGCGCCCGATAGACGGTTTTTTGGTTTTCACGAGAAATTTCTTCAATTCCGAGCATCGCAATAATATCCTTGAGTTCTTCGTATTCGGCAAGCGTCCGGCGAATTTCCTGTGCCAAGCGATAGTGGCGCTCACCAACAATATCTGCTGACAGCATTTTTGACGAGGACTGCAACGGATCGATTGCCGGATATAAGCCCTCGCTGGCTTTTTTTCGCGACAATACTATGGATGCCGACAGATGGGCAAAAGTATTTACTACTGCCGGGTCGGTAAAATCATCCGCCGGAACATAAACTGCCTGAATCGAAGTTATCGCGCCGACAGCGGTGCTGGAAATTCGTTCCTCGAACTGAAATAGTTCCGTACTCATCGTCGGTTGATAGCCCAGCCGTGACGGCATCTGACCCATTAGTCCGGAAATTTCCGAACCGGCTTGCACAAACCGGAAAATATTGTCGATTAATAACAGCACATCACGATGCTCATCATCGCGGAAATACTCAGCCATTGTAAGCGCGACATTGCCGACACGAAACCGGCAGCCGGGCGGCTCGTTCATCTGTCCGAAAACCATTACCGTACTGCCCAACACTCCGGCATCACGCATATCCCGATACAATTCTTCGCCTTCACGGCAGCGTTCGCCAATACCGCAAAAAATGCTTATCCCCTGATGCTTCCCGCGGGTATTGTGAATCATTTCCGTGAGCAACACCGTTTTACCGACACCAGCGCCGCCAAAAAGTCCGGTCTTGCCGCCGCGCTCCAGCGGCATCAGCACATCAATGACTTTAATACCGGTTTCAAATATCTCCGTCTTCGGAGACCGCTCGCCTAGCGTCGGCGGCTCATGATAAACTGACCGCCTTTCAATAGCTTGGGGCGGTTCGAGTTGGTCAATCGGCTGCCCGAAGACATTAAACATTCTCGACAAAATATTCTTTCCCACCGGCGCCATTAATGACGTTCCGACATGATATACTTTCATTCCTCGCGCCAGTCCGCCAGTCGGGGTTAAGGCAATCGCCCGAACTTTATCGACCGATAGATGCGTTAGAACTTCAAGAAAAACTTCAGCCTTGGCACCAGTCGAAAGCAACAAGTGCAGCGCCGGTATTTTGTCGGTAAAGCAAATGTCGACTATCGTTCCCTGGACGGCGGTGATAATTCCCGGATTAGTTTTGGGCATCACTACCTCGATTCGGTGTTTTCGAACCCCGTATAAAAATATACTATTTAAATTCGCCATAAATTAGCAAATCCCTGCAACCGCATAAAAAAACCACCGGCAATTACGCACAGCGGTTCGGCTAAATTACTACGCCTGCAACCAATTCTCGATTTTCGTTTTGATTTGTTCGCGCACCAGCCGCGTCCGTGCCAATTTTTCTTCCAAGCTGCCTGCAAACCCCGAGGGGTCGTCAAACGACCAATGCAGGCGGGTGGTTTTCCCCGGGAACACCGGGCAGCCCTCGGCTTGCGATTCGTCGCACACCGTGATAACGTAATCAAACTCGCGCCCGGCATCGAGGAATTCGTCCACCGACTTTACGCGGTTTTGCGAAATATCAATGCCAATTTCTTGCATCGCTGCCACGACCACCGGATTGAGTTTACCCGGCTCGATACCGGCGCTCTCGGCAACGAACCGCTCGCCGCCTAATTGATTAAAGAACGCTTCCGCCATCTGCGACCGCGCCGAATTGTGCACACAGACCACCAAGATTGTTTGCTTATTCATTGAACATCTTCCTCCTAAAATAATAGGCGACATTAACTAAACTAATCAGCACCGGCACCTCGACCAGTGGTCCGATGACCGCGGCAAACGCCACGCCGGAATTGATTCCAAATACCGCGACCGATACGGCTATTGCCAGTTCAAAATTGTTGCTGGCGGCGGTAAACGACAGCGAAGCGGTTTTCTTGTATCCGGCGCCAATCCGATGCCCCATATAGAACGACAACATGAACATGATTACAAAATATATCAACAACGGTATCGCTATCCGCACCACATCCAGCGGAATCATTACAATATACTCGCCTTTGAGCGAGAACATCACAAAAATTGTAAACAACAACGCAACCAGCGTAATCGGGCTAATTTTCGGAATGAACTTTTGTTCATACCACGGTTTGCCTTTCAACTTGATTAACACTATCCGGCTGAGCAATCCTGCGGCAAAAGGAATGCCGAGATAAATCGCGACACTCTCGGCAATCTGGCCCATGCTAATATCGACAATCGCACCCTGCAGCCCAAACCATTTTGGCAAAATCGTCACGAACACCCAGGCATACACCGAGAAGAATAATATTTGAAATATCGAGTTGAACGCCACTAACCCGGCGCAATACTCGCTGTCGCCATCGGCTAACTCGTTCCAAACGATGACCATCGCGATGCAACGCGCCAAGCCAATCATGATCAGGCCGACCATGTATTCGGGATAGCCGCTCAAAAATAAAATCGCCAGCGCAAACATCAATACCGGCCCGATTACCCAGTTCTGCACCAGTGACAGCCCAAGGATTTTTCCGTTCTTGAACACCTCGCCCAACTCTTCGTATTTTACTTTAGCAAGCGGCGGATACATCATGATGATTAAGCCGATGGCAATCGGAATATTTGTAGTACCTACTTGAAAGTTGCTCCAAAATCCGGCAATACCAGGTGAAAAATAGCCCCAAGCCACCCCGATAAACATTGCCAGGAATATCCATAGGGTGAGAAAGCGGTCGAGAAAGGATAGGTGTTTTTTTGCGGTGTTCATTTAAAATTTCCTTTTGTTGTATTTTTGTAATATTGTGCTTTTTCGCCTTCCAGCTGCTTATTTATGACTTTATCGAAATCCGATTCCACTAATTGGTCTTGCTGCACTATGAATTTTTCATATTCGCTTTCGGCAAAGGTTCTTGCTATTTCGGCGGTAACTTTGCCGGCGTTTGTCAGGATTTCTTTTTCGTTAAACTGCAGGAACGCATCTAGCTTGCTTGCCCAATCTCGCATATACATAATTCTCTGATTATTTGCCTGTAACTCGGCATAGTCCAGGTACATCGAAACTATCCGATTGAGATTATCAAGCTCTGTTTTATTCAAATAATTTTTCGCGATGCTGACATCCGGTTTTCTGATTAAACCACTAGGCGCGTTTTTCCAAGTAGTTAATCCCATGTTCGGCTTTTTGCTATCAGCACGGGAATGGATGATTTCGGCAGCTGTCCGGTGTGTGATCGCCCAGTGAAGTTTGTTTTGAACGGTTGCAAAAAATTGCGTGGTGATTTCGTTGTTCAAATTGTAGTCAGCGCTGCATTTTGCGTAAATGTCGGTGATTTTTTGATAGAAGCGCCGTTCGCTGGACCGAATGTCGCGAATCCGGGCTAATTGCTCTTCGAAATAATCTTTACCAAATATATTGTTCGGGTTTTTCAGGCGTTCATCATCCATCGTGAATCCTTTGACGATGTATTCCTTCAGCCGCTCGGTTGCCCAAATGCGAAAGTGGGTAGCTTGAGTAGAATTAACCCGGTAGCCCACTGATATAATGGTGTCAAGATTATAAAATTCTAGGTTTCGCGTTACGCTTCTGTCACCTTCTTGTTGAACTTGTGCAAAATTTGCACAAGTTGCCGATTTGTCCAGTTCATTTTCTCGGTAAATATTTGCAATATGCTTTGTAACAACGCTTCGTTCCACACCAAATAATTCAGCAATTTTTGCTTGTGTTAACCAAATATTTTCATCATGTAGAAAAATTTCGACACAGACTTTACCATTTGGTGATGTGTAGATCAAAAATTCAGTAAAGCTGTCGTTGGGAATTAGCGCTATTTTCTTCTTGCTCATACTTTACCACTTTGTTTAATAATTTCTGCGTAATTCATTTCAGCCTCAATTCGTCTTTTAGGATTCTTCGGTCAAACACTATACACAACATCACTTATGCGCTCCGTCGGCTTGACAACCCCAGGAACTAATATCGGCTCCTTGCTCCTCGACTTGAATCGTCGTGTGCCGCAGGCCAAACTTTTGTTCCAGTAACGGTACTGCCTGTGCCAGAATTTGCGTGGCGTTTGTCCCTGACAGCACCGTTATATGACAACTAAACACATCATAGCCGGCGGTAACCTGCCAGACGTGTATATCATGGACGCCGACAACTCCGTCAATAGCCGTGAGTTCCCGGACAATATCAGCTACAGCCACATTACCTGGCGTACCCTCCATCAGGATATGTACTGCCTGGGTAATCAACCGCCAGGCGCTTTTTAATACCAGCACGGCAACGATGACGCTGATAATCGGGTCGGCGATATACCAACCATAGACTTGCATCAACAGACCGGCAAGCAACGCTCCGACCGACCCGAGCGCATCGCTGAGAACGTGCAGATAGGCGCTCTTGATATTGATATTGTTTTTGACATCGCTGTTACGGAGTAGCGCCCAGGCGCTGGCAATATTTGCCAACAATCCAAACAAGGCGATTACCATCATGCTGCCTGCGGCGACCGCCGGGGGAGCGGCTAAGCGTGAATAAGCTTCCCAGATGATAAATCCGGCAACGACAAAGAGCGCTACACCATTTAGTAGCGCCGCGAGTATCTCCATTCGCTGATAGCCGTAGCTTTTTTGCCGGGAAGGCGGTCTGGCGACAAACCAAACGGCAACCAAGCTAATCGCCAGCGACCCTACATCGCTGAGCATATGCGCCGAATCCGACAGTAGCGCTAGACTGTTGGTCAGCCAGCCACCGACTGCTTCAACGAGCATAAAGACAAAAGTAATCGCCAAGGCAATGATTAGACCATTTTTATTGCCGCTTAGCATCGGAACACCTGCTTTCAATACAACCCTTGCGCGGATCAACTCGAACAATTGCTGTGCCAGCGAACGTTTGCAGAACCTTGGCCGCTTCAGCCGCAATTTGCGGTCGGATGCTATACATAATCCACTTTCCTTCACGCGCCTCAGAGAGTAGATCGGCGCTTTTCAGTACTTTCAGGTGATGCGAGATAACCGGTTGGGATTTGTCAAACGCCTCGATGATTTCGCAGACACACATTTCCTTGCCAATCAACAGCTGCATGATACCAAACCGGGTGGGATCGCTTAGCGCCTTAAACAATTTGCAAAGCTGCATAGCGGTCATTTTCGCTCAACCAGGATTTTCTGGAGTTCAGCAACAGTTGGTATTCTACCGGCTACAACAACGGCGCCGTCTATTACCAACGCCGGGGTACTCATGACTTTGTACTTCATGATTTCGCGAATGTCCTCGACTTTCTTGATGTTAGCATCGATAGCGGCGGCTTTCGCCGCGCTTTCCACTGTTTCCAGTAGCGTCTTACATTTTTTGCAACCCATCCCCAAAACTTTAATTTCCATTTATTCCTCCACTTTTTAAAATCCGATATAAAATAAAAATAACGAGAACACCAGCAATACTATCCCAAACAGATATTTCAGCCACAACACCAGCGCCGAACCACGCTCAGAGCGGAGAAAACTATTAATCGTTCCGGTAAAGAAACCGGCTACAAAAATCAGCGAACCCCGGCCGAACGAATAAGCAAACAACAGTATCGCGCCATAGTACCAATCGGCTTTTAACGCCGCCAGCGCCAATATCGCTGCCAGCACCGGTGTGGCGCACGGCGAAGATGCCACGCCGCCGATTAATCCGGCGACAAACGCGCCGAGCAGCCCGAACCGCTGCACGGGAATGTTGCAATTGTCCGGCAACAGCTTAATAACTCCGAGCACATTCAAGCCCAATACCGCAAAGACCGCGCCCAAAAACAAATACCACCAGCCGCCAAATCCGGCAAAAAACAGTCCCAGTTGCGCTGCCGCTAACCCAAGCGCCGTCAGCGACACCGCCAGCCCCAGCCAGAACACCAACGAACTTTTCGCCGCCTGTTTGCGGCTGGTACCGGACACGCCGCCGACATAAGCGACCGCCGCCGGCAAAATTGCCAGTGTACAGGGACTGGCCGACGACAGCACCCCGGCAAACAGCGCCAGCCAAATTGCCAGACTGCCGCTGTTGATTATCTGTGCCGCCAAATTATTTGCTAATTGTTCCATTCTTTTACCTACTTCAAGATATAGTTAAACAGGTAGCCGGTCAGCGTTATGGCAACGCCGACAATCGCGGCAAAAATCGCGATCAGCTGCGGCTTCATTACTTTGCGAAGAATAATCATCTCCGGAAAACTAAGCGCCGTTACCGCCATCATGAACGCCAGCGCCGTGCCGGTGGCAACGCCTTTTTCTATCAATACCGCGACAATAGGCAAGGCGCCAGCACAATTCGCATACAACGGAATGCCGACCAGCACTGCCAGCGGCACCGCGTACCAGACATCGCTACCGGCATATTGGGCTAAGAGATTTTCCGGCGCATAGCCATGCACAAAGCCGCCAATACCGACGGCGACGATAATATACGGCCAGATTTTTCCGAGTAGTTCCAGGGTATTTTCGCGCGCATACACCAGCCGTGACTTGAAAGTTTGTTGTTCTACCGGCTGACCGGCTGCGCAACAACTGCCGGCATCGGCTTCGGCCATTTCATAAACATAGCCTTCGACATAGCGCTCCAACTTTAACTTACCGATAACCCAGCCGCCGATAATCGCCACAGTAAGCCCGGATCCAATATAAATCAGCGCGACTTTCCAGCCGAACATTATCCAGAGCAGTCCAAGCGCCACTTCGTTGACCATCGGCGAGCTTATCAGAAACGAAAACGTCACCCCCAGCGGCACCCCGGCTTCGACAAAACCAATGAATAACGGCACCGCCGAGCAGGAACAAAACGGGGTGACGATTCCGAGCAACGCAGCGATGATATTACCAAGAAACTGACGTTTACCACCGAGCAACTTCCGGGACCGCTCCGCTGGGAAATAGGTGCGAATAACAGCAACTGCGAACATTATCACCGTTAGCAGCACAAAGATTTTTATCGTATCATATACAAAAAAATTCAACGCCTCGCCAAGCGTACTCTTCGGGTCCAGTCCCATTATCCCATAAATCAACCAATCGGCAAACATTTGCATAACCTAGCCTCACATAAACATATTTAAGTTTGTCTATATGTTACTGTAAACAGAAGGTGTTGTCAACCAGAGAGGACGGCTATTACGAATAATCGTCTATGACAAAACATTTGCGACTGTGCAGGATTTTTAATATATTATAGCGAATATATAAGTGTTAAAATGTCCACCGATTTTTTCCAATCTTCACAGCTTCTTCAAATCGATGTTGTACAATTAATTCAAATAGCGCCGGTTTTGCATTAATCGGGCTATCCGACACAAAATATTTGGAGGTTGTCATGAAAAAAACCCTTACGCTAATCGCGGTCTTAACCAGTCTGTTAATGCTAATCATCGTCGCCGGTTGCGGCGCTGCCAATGGTTTTACTGCCAGCAAAAGCGGCGGCGGTTACACTGTCGAATTACAATCCGACCACAATCCGCTGGTCGCCGGTGATAACGCCATGCAAATTGCCATTACCGATGCCAAGGGCGCGGTCACTGATGCTCAGGTAAAAGTCGTCGCCTCGATGCCGGCGATGCCGGGAATGCCAGCGATGAGCGCCACTACCAAGACTGAACTATCCGGAAAAACCTATAACGCCAACGTCGAATTGATGATGGCCGGTTCATGGACACTGAGCGTGGTAATTGACCGGAATGGCGCGAAGCAAAAAATCGACTTCGCTGTCGATGCCCACTAATAATCTATAAGGATGGTGCCCCTCATGCGACGACTAATCCTCATCTTGCTGCTGGTACTAATCAGCCTGTCTGGCTCGGCGTTAGCGGCTGATAGTTATCTGTCGCTTGAGGCACTGACCAACTATGCACTTATCAACAGCCCGGAATTAGCGGCAGCGCGCGCCACTTTGCAATCGGCAGAGCAGGTAGCGCCACAAGTGGCCAGCCTGCCGGATCCGAGCTTGGGCATCAACTATCAATCAGACACGCTCACACCGAATTTAACCGGACAGTTGTCCTGGATAATGGTGTCAGCTGCCCAAGAAATCGTACTGCCAAGTAAACGCGATTTGCGTCGGCAAATAGCCGAATTAGCCGCCATTCAAGCTGCCGACAATCTAAAAGCAGCGCAAAGCGCATTGATTGGCAAAGTTGCCGAAGGCTATCTTAATTTGGCGCTGGCGCACAAAAAAATTGCGCTGCTCGTCGAAAAGCAACAACTGGCAACTGACTTGATTGCGGCAGCAGTTGCCAGTTACCGCAGTAGCGGCGGCTCACAGCAAGATGTGCTGGCAGCGCAAAAAGCCAAGTACGATTTGCAACTACAAACCGAACAATTGCAATCTGATACCGTTGGCTTTGAACATCAACTTCGCTCGCTCAGCGGCATGATGATGACTGCAGAGCCGCTAGTAGTGCTGTTACCCGAACTAGTCCTCGAAACCCAACCGCCAGCGGCCCTTAGCCAACTGGCACAGCAGCAATCGGCGGCTCTAATGGCCCAGAAAGTGGCTTGGGACGGCAAATTGCTCGCGGTAAAATTAAGCGAGGAGGAACGCTTTCCCGACTACACTCTGAGTGGTGGTATTGCCGTTGCCGGCGGTATGCCGGGAATGTGGAACGCCGGCCTTCAGGTGAGTATTCCAATAAATCTGGCTGACCGGCAAAATCGAGCCATCGCTCAGGCGACTGCCGATGCCCAACTGGCAGCCGCCGAATATTCCCGGCAGCAACATGAGCTTTCTTCGGCTGTCTACGGCAATTACGCGGCTTATGTGTCTGCGAAACGTACCATGAAACTATATCAAGATAACTTACCGGCAATCAACACTCAATTAAACGCTACCAGCCGCGCGGCTTATGTCACCGGTGCCAATACGCTGAGCAATGCGTTGGCGCAGTTGACCTCGGCGCTAGACTACGAAACCGGCTACTGGGAACAGTACACCGCCGTACTGCAGGCCCAAGCGCGATTGCAAGCGCTCTGCAACACCAACTTGGTTGCCTATAGCAAAAAAGGAAGTGCGGAATGATGACTTGGAAAGAGTTTGGATTTACTCGCAAAAAAATATTTGTTTTAATTATCACCGCCGTCATTGTTGCCGCAGGCATAATTACCGGCATCGTGCTGAGTATGAACAAGCACGTCTCACCTTCAACTACCACAAACCACCAACCGCTAACAACCGGCAGCACTGCGCAAACTACCGAACAACCGCTGTTGATTGTCGACATCCCGCTAGAAAAACAACAGCAAATCGGCGTGACCTACGCCGCCGCGACCAGCCGCGCCCTCGATTATCCGCTTCGCAGTGTCGCACGAGTGAGCATTGACGAGCAATCGTTGTTCATTGTCAGCACCCGTTATAGCGGTTTTGTTGAGCAGCTATTTGCCGCTGAAACCGGGCAATATATCGCCGCCGGACAACCGGTTGCTGCCATCTACAGCCCGGAATTATTGGCCGCGCAAAACGAATATATCACAGTACTCAGCAATCCAGCAGTTGCCAATCTGCGCACTGCAGCGCGTGAACGGCTGAGTTTGCTCGGCGTGGATGACGCATTTATTAATAATTTGGAACACACTCAGCAAGCGCAACGCACCGTTACCGTAACTAGTCCGTCCGGAGGCTACGTCATGCAACGGCAAGTTCTGCCCGGCTCACAAGTGCTCGCCGGCCAGCCAATATTAACAGTTGCTGACTTGTCACGCGTCTGGGTGATTGCGGATATTTATGAACAAGACTTGGCGCTGGTTCACGCCGGCCAACCGGTCAGCTTAACTTTTTCCGCCTTCCCAGATACCAAGATTAATTCTAAAATTGATTATATCTATCCGATGCTCGATGCCCAAACCCGCACTGCCAAAGTGCGCATGACCGTGGCTAATCCCGACGGCAAATTCAAACCGCAAATGTATGGCGCGATAACGATTAATATTAGCTTAGCCGCGGCGCTGACCGTCCCAGATTCGGCTGTGCTAAATACCGGCAACCGTAAAATTGTCTATGTCGATTTGGGCGACGGTAAACTGCAACAGCGGCTAGTGACCACCGGCTACAGTGCTAACGGTTACAGCCAAATCACTAGCGGCTTAAAAGTCAACGAACGAGTGACCACGGCGGCAAACTTCCTGATTGATGCCGAAACCCGTTTACACGGTGAGGTCGCGCCATGATTGCAAATGTAATTTCTTGGAGCGCCCGCAACAAAGTCTTAGTGCTGCTGATGGTCCTAGCGCTAACAATCGCCGGTTATTTTGCCTTGAAAAACACTCCGCTCGACGCGCTACCGGATTTGAGCGATACGCAAGTAATCATCTACAGCGAGTGGGCAGGGCGAAGTCCGGACATTATCGAAGACCAAGTGACTTACCCGATTGTCTCTACGTTGCTGGCAGCACCAAACGTTCAGGCAGTCCGCGGTTTTTCTTATCTCGGCAGCTCCTTTGTCTATGTTATTTTCAAAGAGGGCACTGACCAGTATTGGGCGCGGTCACGGGTGACCGAGTACCTGCAGTCAGTCAAGTCCAAGCTGCCGGCCGACGTCACGCCGCAGCTTGGTCCGGACGCCACCAGTCTTGGCTGGGGTTATAGTTACGCGCTGGTCGATAAAACCGGCGGACACAACCTCGCTGAATTACGAAGTATGCAAGACTATAACCTCAAACTGGCGCTCGAAAGTGTACCCGGCGTGGCACAAGTCGCCGCCATCGGCGGCTTTGTCAAGCAATACCAAATTGCTATCGATCCGGTAAAACTGCAAGCTTATAACATTCCGCTTAGCAAAGTGCTATCGGCGGTCCGCGCCGGCAATCAGGATGTCGAAGGGCGTTCACTAGACATGAACGGCATGGAATATATCGTCCGCGGCCGCGGTTACATCAAGTCGCTCCAAGACATTGAAAATATCAGCGTGGCTGCCGACAACGGCGGCACGCCAATACTGGTAAAAAACATCGCCTCCGTCCAACTTGGACCGGAACAACGCCGCGGCATTGCCGACCTTGATGGTCAAGGCGAAATCGCCGGCGGTATCGTGGTGGTGCGCTTTGGACAAAACGTGCTGAACGTCATCGACCGCGTCAAAGCAAAAATCACCAATGACATCGCGCCGACACTACCCAAAGGCGTAGAAGTCGTCACCACCTACGACCGCAGCGAACTGATTTATCGGGCGATTGACACGCTCAAAGACGAAATCATCAAGCTGTCGTTGGCAGTAGCGCTAGTCTGCCTAATATTTCTCTGGCATTTCCCCAGCGCCTTTGTCGTAATTTTGACCCTGCCGGTGGCAATCATCGCCTCGTTCCTGCTAATGCTCGGATTAGGTGTGACCGCGAATATCATGAGCCTGTCCGGTATCGCCATCGCCATCGGCGCTATGGTCGATGCCTCGATTATTATGGTCGAGAACGCCCACAAGCGGCTACAACAGTGGGAAGAAAACGGCCGCGCGGGGTTTAGCCGCACGCAAGTGATAATCAAGGCCGCTCAAGAAGTCGGACCGTCACTGTTTTTTGCGCTACTGGTCATAACTGTCGGCTTTCTACCGGTATTTACGCTCGAAGCCCAAGCCGGACGACTGTTTAAACCATTGGCGTACACCAAAACTTTCGCGATGTTATTTTCAGCTTTTCTAGCGGTAACGCTCACACCAGTGCTGATGTGCTTGTTTATCCGCGGCAAAATAACTCCGGAAGAACGCAATCCGGTCACCCGAATATTGCAGAAAATCTATCATCCGGTCGTCGTGTTTGTACTGCGCTTTCCCAAAGCCATCATCACGGCAGCGGTAATCATCTTAATCGTAACACTCGTGCCCTTTGCCAAACTCGGCAGTGAATTTATGCCGCCACTCTATGAAGGTAGTCTGCTGTATATGCCAACTACGATGCCCGGCGCCTCGGTTACCGAAGCAACCAAACTACTGCAACTGCAAGACCGGGCGTTAAAATCCGTCCCCGAAGTCGAGCGAGTGTTCGGCAAGGCCGGACGCGCCGAAACGGCTACCGACCCGGCGCCGCTGGAGATGTTTGAAACAGTAATTTTACTCAAACCGGAAGCCGAATGGCGGACAGGAATGACTATCGAGGGAATAACCCAGCAACTGAACGAAGTGGTCAGTTTACCCGGGGTGAGCAATTCCTTTACCATGCCAATCAAGGCCCGCATTGATATGCTGGCCACCGGCATTCGCACCCCGGTTGGCATCAAAATTATGGGCGCCAACCTCAACGAAATCGAAAAAATCGGTCAACAAATCGAACAACAACTCCGCACACTGCCCGGCACGCGCAACGTCTATGCCGAGCGGGTGAACGTCGGTTATTATCTCGATGTCACCGTCAACCGCGATGCTGCTGCCCGCTATGGCATGACTGTGCAGGATATTGAAGAAACAGTACAGGCCGCAACCGGTGGCACGAACGTTGCGGTAACTGTTGAAGGCCGCGAACGCTATCCAGTCAACATTCGCTATGCCCGCGACTGGCGTTCGGATGTCGAGTCGCTAAAGCGCGTGCTGGTACCCGTCTTGTTAGCCGCCCCCGCTTTGACCGCCGGACTGCCGACGATTCCGCAATTTAGCCTCGCTCAAGATTCCTTACTATTACAAACAGCTCCACCAGCCGCCAACAGCCCGTCCGGCAATTTCGCGCAAATACCACTTGGACAACTGGCGGACATCAAAATTCAGCCCGGCCCGACCGGAATCAAAAGTGAGCAGGGTTTGCTCACCGCCTATGTCTATCTCGATACCACCGACAGCGATATCGGCGGCTATGTCGATCGCGCCAAGGCGCAAATCGCTGACATCCACATTCCTGACGGCTACCGCTTGGAATGGAGCGGCGAATACGAGTTTATGCAAAAAACCGCGCTGATGCTCAAAATCGTCATCCCGATAACGCTGTTGCTGATCTTCCTACTGCTATACCTCAACACCCGCTCGCTCACCCGCACGCTCATTGTGCTACTGGCGGTACCGTTCTCACTGGTCGGCTCATTTTGGTTGCTCTATCTACTCAACTACAACATGA
>JBAXTZ010000027.1:0-47531 GCA_037129925.1 Bacillota bacterium | reverse complement strand
AGCTAATGATTTCAAATATTCGTTATCAGTCGCCCAACGGCGCGGCGCAACGGCAATAACAGTTTTCGAAAGATCAACGCCTAAATTCTGGAGAATGTTTTTCCCACATACCAAGTCAACCGGTTCCATTCCGAGAACTGCGTCCGCGGTAATTTGAATTACAGGTTTGGAAATACCAATATCGTGCAACTCAGCGAAAGAGCCTTCGTCACGCACTGTAATATAGTCAGCTCGATTGACAATCCAACTCATAATTCTTTTTGGCAAAAACCCCCGCACCGGACCGATACCCTGAGCGTAAAGCATCACTTTTGCGCCTAACATTTTCCCAAGCGCCAGCACCGTCAAATAATAATAAAAACTTTGCCAACTAGTCACGTTTTGCAACAAACTTCCACCGCCGGAAATAAGCACATTGCATTTCATCAACACTTTGATAATAGCGATAAAATCAAAAATGTAAACTGACTTAACTGCATATTTTGCTGCGGTTGCTTTGGGATTTCCAGATATTACAGTTATACTACAGTCGCTATTTTTGCTACGCAAGGCTTGCAATATCGATCGCAACATCGCTTCATCGCCGGCATTGCTAAATCCGTAATATCCAGACAATACGACTCGCTTCATTATTGGCGCTCCTTTTGCCGACGATGGAGTTTATCGCCAAAATATAGCACACAAAATGCAATAGCACCAATAATAGTACCTAGCAACACCCCGTCAAAAGCCCGAATAGTCGATAAAAATATCGCCGAACGCAAATGACAAAATGTTTCTACCGATGATGCCAGACCCACTACGACTGCCATCATCAAAATACACTTTATCCATTCAGGCCATTTGCGCCAAAAAGCAAACAGCACTACAAAAAATGCCGGGTGACCAATCATAAATTCTTTTTCGCGCGGTCGGGCATACATTACATTTTCCAAGAAATAGCGCATCTTGATTTCTATCGCCGGCACCGGAACGCCGGAAGCATCGCCGCTTCTGCCAACCAGTACCCAGGCAATAAACATCCCGATGGCGACTAAAATCATTGTTTTTACGTATATCGGTAAATCTAACAGCTGTTTGAGTTGTAACATAATCCGGTCACCGGTGTTGTTGATTCTATTTTCCAACAAGTTATAGCGGCGGATGAAAATAATTGCCATTAACAACGGCGGTAGAATAAACGCCGCTTTGACTCCCCGGAATATTTCAGCTTCAAGAATGAAGCTGATATCACCCAGCACTGCACCGATAAATATCCCCCCGATCAAAGCTGCTACCGATACCGCAACTATTGAACCGACTCCGTCGAATAATATTCGAAACCAGTTCTTAGTGTTATAAGAGTAGGTTTCGAATTTACACAATGCCCACGTGCCAGCTAATACCGGGAAGGTAATAGCCGCTAAAAAAGCAACTAACTGCCGCGCCCACATTCCGCCACCGCGAAGCACAGGGACGCACACTATCAGTGAACCGATTATGAAAATGGCGAGCAGCGTAGCTCTTGACAACGGAAACATGTTCGCCACCAACAAAGATGTTGCCGCTATCGCGCCTAAACAAATCAATACCAGTAATATTTTTGTCGGAAAATACGGCGGATATAGTCCGGCCTTGCCAATAATGAAATCCCTGTCGGTCAGTTCATTACGGACATTGTTTACGTACAGCAGATTGGTTTGTAACAAATTCATATCCGGCAGCGGTTTTTCAATTCGCCGCAGGAAGGCAACACGAATATTACGTTCCAATGCCGCGATTTGAAATCGATGCACCATTACGTCCATTTGCAATTTCGGCTGTTCTTCCTTACTGACGACATACGCCCGCGCCGCGTTATAGCCACTTAGCCGCACAATGTCGGCAAGTCCGTCTTGCTTCATGAACTGCAACTGAAGCGGACTTTCGCAAACATACACCGGCAAATTATGTCTTTTTAATTCTGCAGCAGTTTGGTCGAGCAATGCCCGATAGCCTAGCACTCCGTCACCCGCAAACATGATGCCGCTATATTTGTTTTCCGGCAGAACGCTCAACCGGTTAAATACCGCTTCAATGTCCGTTTTTGTTGGTCTGGCGTAGTTAAACGGGCGCGGGACAATATAAAAACCAAATTTTGCAACATCGCGAAGCTGTTGTGCAGAAATGGCTATCGGTTTTTTTTCAATATCATCATAATTTGCGGCAACACAAATTATCTTTTGTTGATTTACTATTACTTCGCTGACAACTTTTTTCCCATAACGTCTGGTCAAATCGCTTTTGAGATTATCATAGTCCGAATAGTTGTTATCAAAAATATAAGTACTGCCACCGTTAATTAAATTTCGTTGCTCGAGCGCGGCAATGACCGGTGAACCGACACCTGTCTTAGCCGATGCTAGCAACGCCTCACCCGGGAGAAGCGCAATTGCATTTTGTCGTGCCAACTGCTCCAAAGTAACATCATAGACCGCAAGTGAAGTCACGCCGATCCGCTTGAATTGTTCCGCGACAGCTTCCAAATTCAGTCCATCTTCCTGGGCAATTGTTATGATGTCATCGTAGTCCATCATAATTTCGACGGAATTGTTACCGGTTTCAGCAACATTTCGCTGATAAGCGACAAATAACGCCGCCAAAAGGCCAACCACAAGGATGCTTATCAAAACAATATTGCAATTGTATCTTCTCATAATATCTCCTGCTGATTATTTTTCCAATTTCATTCCCTTTAGAAAGGCGTTGATAAATCCATCAATCTGTCCTTCCATAACACCATGAACATTACCGACTTCCCAGCCGGTACGATGATCTTTAACTAAGTTATAAGGATGAAATACATAGGAGCGAATTTGGCTGCCCCACTCGTTGGACATATATTCACCGGCAATTTCGGCGCGTTTTTCTTCCTGTTTGCGCCGTTCATGATCAAAAAGTTTCGACTTAAGCATTTTCATAGCATTTTCCCGATTATGCAACTGCGAGCGTTCGCTTTGACAGGCAACAACAATATTTGTTGGGATGTGCGTAATTCGGACAGCGGAATCGGTCTTGTTAACATTTTGCCCACCGGCGCCGCTCGCTCGATAGGTATCAACTTTTAGATCCTGTTGATTAATGGCGATTTCAATATTCTCGTCAATTTCCGGCATGACATCTACTGCGGCAAATGACGTATGACGGCGGGCGTTCGAATCGAATGGCGATATTCTAACCAATCGATGTACGCCCTTTTCCGACTTTAGATAACCATAAGCATTGATACCAGTTACGGAAATAGTCGCGCTCTTGACACCAGCTTCATCGCCGGCTTGATAATCCATCATCTCAACTCGGTAACCGGCCCGTTCGGCCCAACGGGTAAACATCCTGAGCAGCATCTCGGCCCAGTCTTGCGCCTCTGTTCCACCAGCTCCGGCATGAACACTTAACAAAGCGTTACTATTATCATATGGTCCATTCAGCATCAACCGCAATTCTAACCGATCGAGCTCATCCTTAACTTCTAACTGCATTGCTTCGATTTCAGCGTATAACTCAGTATCATTCTCTTCTAATGCTAATTCCCACAGCGTATGCGCGTCATCGCATTTTCGTTTTAATTTATTGTATTCATCTATAGTATCTTTCAACACAGTTATGTTTTTCATCACCTTTTGCGATGCTAACTGATCATCCCAAAATTCAGCGTCGCTCATCAGTTCGTCGAGCGCCTTTATCTCTAGCAGTTTACCGTCGACGTCAAAGCGACCCCCTGATTTCTCCGAGTTTTACCATACATTTTTCAATATCAAACTTTAAATCTTCTAATAACATTATTTTCCTCAATTCCAATATTTGGTTATTTCCCCGCTCCGCAGCATTTTTTATACTTTTTGCCACTGTTGCAGGGACAAAATTCATTGCGCCCGACTTCGCGGTCAGCGCGTAACTGCTTCTTTTCTGCCGCTACCTGCTCGTCGCCATGTTTCGCTGTGGCTTCTTTTAGATGGTCTTCAGGCGGTTTTACAAAGTCTACCCGATAAATAAACCGGCAGATGTCTTCCTGAATATTGGCGATCATTTGTTGAAACAAATCGAACGCTTCGAATTTATATTCCATCAGCGGATCTTTCTGTCCATAGGCGCGCAAGCCAACGCCCTGACGCAAAGAATCCATATCGTTTAAGTGATCTAGCCATTTAGTATCAACCACCCGTAACGCTACAGCGCGTTCTAAAATGCGCATATTATCCGCTCCGACAGCGGCTTCTTTATTATTATAAGTTTCCAACGCCACCGCGTAAATTCGCTCAGCTAATTCGTTGCGATGTAAGTCGGACAGTCGCGCGGCATGCAACTGCGCGGCGATCGGCATATATTCTTCAAGATAGCCGATAAGACCGTCAATGTCCCAGTCCTCAGAATGAGTTTTTTCCGGAATATGCAACTCAACGCCGCGCTCGGCCACTTTAAACAACATCTCGAAAATATTGGTTTTGAGATTGTTTTCTTCCAATATTTTTCGGCGTTGCTCGTAAATAACCAGTCGTTGTTGATTCATTACGTCATCGTACTCTAGCACATATTTTCTAATGCTAAAATTATGCGCTTCAAGTTTTTTCTGCGCGCGTTCAATAGTTTTGCTTACTAAGGAACTTTCGATTGGCATGTCTTCATCCATACCCAGTTTGTCCATCACGAACGCCACGTTTTCGCCGAAAAGCCGCATCAAATCATCTTCTAAAGATAAATAAAATCGCGACGACCCGTTATCGCCTTGACGACCGGAACGGCCACGCAACTGGTTATCAATTCGCCGGCTCTCGTGCCGTTCGGTACCGAGAATATGCAACCCGCCCAACTCGGCAACACCTGTGCCTAATACAATATCCGTGCCGCGCCCGGCCATGTTTGTGGCGATAGTAACTGCCGCGTGCTGACCGGCGTTAGCAATAATATGAGCTTCATGCTCGTGATATTTAGCATTTAATACGTTATGAGTAATACCGCGACGTTTCAACATCTCACTCAGTTGTTCTGATTGAACAATACTAGTCGTACCAACCAGAACCGGGCGGCCAATTGCATGCAGTTCGCAAATTTCATTGATTACTGCTTTATATTTCGCTTTTTGATTTTTGAACACTACATCGGGAAAATCTTCACGAATCATATCCCGATGCGTTGGAATTACGATTACATCCAAATTATAAATCTTCCGGAACTCTTGTTCCTCCGTCTTCGCCGTTCCGGTCATTCCGGAAAGCTTGTTGTATATACGGAAATAATTTTGAAACGTGGTCGAAGCCAAAGTCTGGTTTTCCCGTTGAATTTTTACACCCTCTTTGGCCTCGATTGATTGATGTAAACCGTCCGAATAGCGGCGACCGAACATTAACCGTCCGGTAAAATCGTCAACGATAATTACTTCGTCATCTTTAACTACATATTCTTTATCCCGATGCATTAGCGTATGCGCTTTTAGCGCTTGATTAACATGATGCGCGAGCTGCATATTGTCGCCATCGTACAAATTGTCGATAGCTAATAGTTTTTCAACCCGGCTGATGCCGTTTTCCGTCAATGACACTTGCTGGGCTTTTTCATCAACCGTATAATCTTCTTCGGCACGCAATTTCGGAATAACTTTAGCTACCACTACATACAAATCCGCCGACTTTTCCGCAGGACCGGAAATTATCAGCGGAGTACGCGCCTCGTCGATAAGAATACAGTCCACTTCATCGACAATCGCAAAATTTAACGGACGTTGCACCATTTGTTCTTTTTCAACGACCATATTGTCACGAAGATAATCGAAGCCAAACTCGTTGTTGGTACCATAAGTAATATCGGAATTATAGGCCACTCGTCGTTGTTCAAAATCCATATCGCGAACAATAAGACCAACACTTAGACCAAGAAATTTGTAAATCTGCCCCATCCATTCGCTGTCGCGTTTGGCAAGGTAATCATTAACGGTAACCACATGCACACCTTTTCCGGTGATGGCATTTAAATAAGCCGGCAAAGTCGCTACTAAAGTTTTACCTTCACCGGTGCGCATCTCGGCAATCCGCCCCTCGTGCAAAGTAACGCCGCCGATTAATTGTACGTCGAAGTGACGCATGCCTAATGTCCGTTTACTGGCTTCGCGCACAACGGCAAAAGCTTCCGGTAGCAGCGTCTCAAGAGCCTCGCCATCCTGATACCGCGCTTTGAACTCAGTGGTTTTTTCAGCCAGTTGCCCGTCAGTGTAGTTTTCAAGCGTTGGTTCATAATCATTTATCACTTCTAAATAATACTGTTTCATGCGATTTACTTCGCTTTCACTATAATCGCCAAACAGATTTTTTACCCACCCAATAATACTCATTATTCCTCCGAATCAATATAAAAATACAGCTCATTTTAGCAGAAAAGCGCTGATAAGTAAATAAAAGCCCCAAGCAATAAGCTTGGGGCTACTATTTGCCTTATTCCGGCTCAATCATTCCATATTTTCCATCTTTACGTTTATAAACAATGCTTACATCATCGGTGTCAGAATTGGTATAAACAAAGAAACCGTGATGCAATAAATCCATCTGTAAAATTGCTTCTTCCGTTGACATCGGCTTAAATGAAAACCGCTTGTTCTTGACAACGGCAAAATCATGGATTATTTGCTCGTCATCAGGAACTACAACATCAGCCTTAAATCCGGCGCCGCGATACCTTTTTTCTAATTTTGTTTTGTGCTTGCGTATTTGGCGCTCAAGTTTTTCAACCACTTTATCGATTGACACATAGAGATCAGCAGATTGTTCTTCACCACGAAGCATGTAACCGTGCATATTGACGGTAACCTCAACAGAATGTTGCCCTTTGTGAGCCGATAATGTCACATTCACATCACCGTGATTGTCAAAATAGTGAGTGATCTTGCCGATGTGCTTGCTTACGTAGTCCTTGATAGCCGGTGTAACCTCAAACTGTTTTCCGCGTACATTTATAGACATAATAGTCATCTCCTTCCGAAGGCTTTGGGTACATTATAACATAGTGGCATTTGGTTTGTACAAACAAAATCAGTAATTAGTTTATTTCGCTTCAGCTCCACGGGTCAAATGGAAACCGAGCGATGACTTTTTTTGCCGTCTCGACTGAAATCGGCGTGTCATCGTGGCTCATACCCAGTTTTAAGCCCTGAAGAACCCTGATGCCCTTTTGCATCGTCAAGCCGATATCCTCGACAACATGTGACATCGCCGACTTTCGCGCTTGTTCAACTGCGGAAACAACGTCTTTGCCTTGTTCCAAGTTGCTAACAAAGTCTTTATTTAAGTAAAACTGAGCGATATTGGTCATTTGGTTACCGCATTGGCCAGTCGAGGTCGCGCCGAGAATTTCCGGCAACGTGAAACGCAACCCAATGTCCAGCGTCTGCTTTAATTCGTCCGTTTCTTCAGCCATCGCCTCAATGAGTGTTTTTGGCGTGCATAAACCATAGATATTTAAAGCGCGAATAATGCCATGCTCAATGGTATGAGCGTGTTCCTCGGAAACTATTCCGCCGAGATTTGCAGATATTTCCACATCATCACCAGTTTCAGTATCATAACCATACACAGTGACCGGAATATCATTAACGCCCTTAAATTCAGTAAATCCGCCTTCCGCCATCCAACCGGCACCAGACAGCACCGGATATTTTAACCGGTCAGAAAACATCTTCATCGGCTCTATTTTATCGCAAAATATATTGCCTTTATCGGCACGCAAATTATTCCACCTGGCAAAGCCGCGTCCCTCTAAGCGGGAAAGAATAATCGGCACTGATTCACCGTTGGCATACATCGCTTTCTCAAACCAAATATCGCGAATGACAGTGACCACACCGACCGGGTAGAGTTTACCGCTCTTTTCAATCCACGGACAAACCAGCAATTCTTTGCCAATACCGGCGCGAATTACTGCCGCGCCGCCTTCTTTGGGCAAAAAGGCACCGACTATACTTCCACCCTCGGCAAACGGCATGACCCCGTTTGCGACAGGCATAACTAGCATAATTTTTACTCCATTCAACTGAACGTCGCTATTGAAAACGCGTCGACAAAGTCCGTTACGGTAGTAGCTTGATTAAATTTCAGCCGCATCAATGTAGCATTGCGTAATCCTTTGGTGTACCAAGCTGCGTGGCTACGCATTTCTTTCACAGCGCGCAACTCCCCTTTTAGTATTGTTAGCGCCGTCAGCTGTTCAACAATAAGTGCAATTCGCTCCAAAACAGTTGGCACTGGCAAGGATTGTCCGGTTGTGGCTAGATGTAATATCTCGCTAAACAACCAAGGGTTACCCATGGCTCCCCTTCCAACCATAACTGCATCACAATTGGTCTGGCGCATCATTTCGATAGCATCTTTTCCGGAAAAGATATCGCCATTGCCAAATATCGGTATTTTTACAGAGTCTTTTACATTAGCGATTATAGTCCAATCTGCGAAACCGGAATAAAACTGTTCCCGGGTGCGAGCGTGTACCGCAATTGCCGCGGCACCTGCACTCTCAATAATCTTGGCTATCTCACAACAATTTGCATCATCGGCACTCCAGCCACTGCGAATTTTCACTGTTACCGGAACGGTAACTGCATTTACCGTGTGTGAAACAATTTTTTCAACTAATTTTGGCTGTTTCATCAACGCCGAGCCCTCGCCGGCATTGACAACTTTTGGCACCGGACAGCCCATGTTGATGTCGATTAGTCGAGCGCCGCGCTGCTGGATTATTCTTGCTGCCTCAGCAATAGTATCTGGCTCGCTACCAAATAATTGAACGGCAAACGGTTGTTCATAATCGCTACTCGCCAACAGCTCAAAAGTGCGGGCGTTATCATACAACAACCCCTTGGCGCTGATCATTTCACTTACCAATAATCCGCAACCCATTCGTTTACATAGTACTCTGAATGGCTGATCCGTCACACCGGCCATCGGCGCCAGCGCCAGCCGATTGGCAATTTCCACTGCACCCAAACTAAATTTTTCCAAAAGTTTTCTATAATACATATTAATCTTTGGCAATACTCCGCTGGTAAATTATTTGCAAGCCATCCAAAATCAAAAACGGTTCGACTTCGTCAATAGTGGTTGATTCTTGCGCCACTAGTTTGGCAAATCCCCCGGTAGCGACAACTTTTGCTGAAGCGCCCAGTTCCTCTTTCATCCGGCGAACTATTTCATCTACCTGACCAACAACGGAATACAAAATGCCGGACTGAATGGCGTGAACAGTATTAGCGCCAATCACTGATGGCGGTTTTGCAACTTCAACTTTTGGGAGCTTAGCGGTCTTCTCAAAAAGCACTTCGGCAGAAATGCCAATTCCTGGAGCTATAACTCCGCCCAAACATTGAGCTTGCTCATCAACGGCAAAAAAAGTTGTGGCCGTGCCAAAATCCACTACAATAAGCGGACCGCCAAATTTTTCATAAGCCGCTACCGCTCCGACTATCAAGTCCGAACCGACTTCGCGGGGATTATCGAGTAATAATTTTAGTCCGGTGTCGGTATCCGGACCGACAATTAACGGTTCCCGATCAAAATAGCGCTGAGCCATGCGCTGCAAAGGCACGATAATGGTCGGCACAACCGAAGAAATTATTATTGCGGTTACATCCTCCATCCGTAAGCCGCAATGGCGAAATAACCCGTCGAGAATCATACCGTATTCGTCAGCGGTTTTTCCGCCGGAACTAGACACGCGCCAATGGTTAGTCAATTCATTTCCGGAATACACTCCGGCGACAATGTTACTATTACCAACATCCAATACTAAGAGCATTGCAATTCCTCCTCTAAAATACCGATAATCGTTAGCGGCGCTGAATCAATTCCATCGATAATTAACGGTACCGCAAAAATTTTGCTATAGTTGCAAGTGTTTTCAGACAATTTTATGCCTTCGATTAATAATATCGGTTCGCCATGGGCATCTGGATCAAGAAAAGTTAAATGAGCCGCGCTGCCACGCTCACGGTCGGCCATACTTGAAATCGAAGTCGGTTCAACCGCAATGGCGCGTATATTTGGAAAATTTTTCCGAAGCTCTAAACCTAATTCTGGAGCCAATCCGGGGTTGTTAAAAGAAAATTCTTCAGTACCACGCAACTTAGTCCAGCCAGTCTTTATTATCAACAAATCAGTTGAAGCATCAATTTGACTAACAATGTCCTCCGGCATAGTAAATTGTCCTGGTAGCACAGCGCATTCAATGATTTGCGGGGTTTCAAAAAACCAGGTGTCTGCCGGGTAATCGCAAATTTTTTTGCCCGTTGCAAAAAAATGGTTCGGTGCATCAATATGCGTCCCCCAATGATTTTCAAAACACACCTCGGCTACATTGCAATGGTCACCGCGCTCCATATCGCGCAGCCGCTCAATTTTTATTCTGGCTTCTAACGTACCGTAACTAGGGTTTGTTTCCGCAAGCGGATGAGATAAATAACAATATTTCAATATAACCTCCAGCTCATCATTATACATTATTTTCCACAGGAGCAAAAGCGTTGTTTAGTAACCACTAACAATATTTTTTACATGCTATGAGTTTTTTTTACAAAATTATTTTACAAATCGATCTTTCGTTGCTATAATTAGATTATGTATTCATACAGGAGGAGAGATGGAACAAATTGTAGCCCGGGAGCGCATATTAAATGTAGCGCAAGATTTGTTTGCCCGTAATGATTTTAAGAAAGTAACTTTTCGAGAAATCGCCAAACACGCTCGTATTGCATTCACGTTGATTACATATCATTTCGGCACCAAAGAACGGTTATTTGATGCTGTAATTGAAACGCTGGGCGCGGAAATTGATGCCGACCTAAGAGTCATGAGCGAGTCTAAATCAAATCCAGCCGATCGATTGCGCGAGTTTGCACTATTGATTTATCAATTTGCTTGCAAATATCCGGCTATCTCCATGGTATATCTCAACGAACAGGCGCTGCCTTCGGCACAAAATGAAACCATGCAAAAACTATCCGCCACGGGGATAAATTTTCTCCAAGCTACTATTCAAGAAGGCATCAAGACCGGAGTGTTTAAGAAAATCAAATCAGTAGAAAACGCGCGTATTCAATACGCGGCTATTCTCTACTACTTTTTCATGCGTGACCAAAAAATCAATTCGCTCCCGTCATTTACTGCCGACTACAAAAAATATCTTGACCAATCCATGGAAATTTTTCTGAATGGTTTAATAAAATAATTTCTGGTAGTTTTTAATTAAAACAGCCTGCGACTTATAGTCGCAGGCTATTTTAATTAAATATCGAAACTAAATCCCACTGCAGCTCCTTGCATCGTATAGCTGGTATTGCCACCGGAATAGTTTAACGAATATTGCTGAATATTATAGTAAGCCAAATTTAGCGTCGCGGCATCAACCACACGGTATTCCAAGCCGATTGAAAATTGGGCAATTTGACTACCAATCGAATAATCTGCGAATCCTGATAGTTCCTGATATATCGGCACATCCAACATACCGCCAATCTGTAAGCCTAAGCTGTTTGAGTTCTCCTCAGTGCTATTGGTAGTATTGGTCATTTTACCAATAGTATAAGTAGTGCCGATGTATACTATCACATTTTTGTCGACTTTATAAAGCAGGTTGAACTCGTTTAACATACCGTCTACCTGTTGATTAGCGCCGGATATTTTTTGTAATGGAACATTCAAGGTTGTCACCCGACACTGTCCGGCAAAATCGCCGCCAAAGCCCAAGGTACCACCGAGCATAAAGTTTTTGTTACCCCCGCTCAAATTCGCCGAGTTGCCCACGCTGTAAACAGCTCCGGGCAACCACGCGCCTTGAACTGTAACATGTGGAAAAGCAAAGTTTTCCGGAACCGAAATTGAAGCTGCGCTTACTGAGGATACGGCGACCAACATAAATATTACCAAAAATAACGCTGTTCTTCTCATTACCATCCACCTTAGCTTAATGGTAGTCATTATAACACATTACTTGCAGATTCGGCGCGTCATTTCTTGAGCAATGTATGAAGCCACATTGTCGCCATAACTTCCCGGTCCAAACCCGGCATCATAACCTAATTCTTTTGCCAACTCATGAGTGACACGCGGTCCGCCGGCGATTAACAATACCTTGTCGCGTAACCCTTCGGCTTCAAGTAATTCAACAAGTTGGGTCATATTCTGAATGTGGACATCTTTTTGCGTTACGGTTTGTGATACTAACAATACGTCGGCGTTTAATTCCAATGCTTTGACGATGAAATCCTCGTTGGCGACTTGTGAGCCCATATTCAATGCATCGAGCATCTCATAGCGCTCTAACCCATAATGTCCGGCGAAGCCTTTCATATTCATTATCGCATCTATTCCCACAGTATGCGCGTCGGTTCCGGTGCTAGCGCCAATGACAACTATTTTTCTGCCGATATTTTCTTTAATATATTCATCGGTCTGCTCCATTGACATAACATCGCTTTGGACTTTTGGGACAGTAATCGTGGAGTAATCAACCGTATAGCTGCATTCACCATAACATACCAAAAAAGTAAATCCCGGTGTAAGTTGTTGATAGTGTGAAACTGCCGGATTGTTTAAGCCCATTTTTCGCATCAATTGTTTTGCTGCCTCTACAGCCTCATCACCGGTCGGAACGGGTAACGTAAACGATAATTGAATTTTCCCGTCGTTCATCGTATCGCCATACGGCTTGATTTTTGTTAAATCAAGTGTCTTATCGACATTAGCATCTCTCATAGTATAACCGCTCATTATTTACCTCCCAACATTTTCGGGATGAACAGATTAAAATAGTTAGCGCCTTTTTCAGCAACGCCTTTTAATCCTTTGCCACCGGTGCGCGATCGTTTTACATCGGCAAATATTCCTTTTTCCAATGCGACAAATAACCCCTCGGTGGTAATTTTTTCCAATAATTCAATCGCTTCATCCAGTACTTGTTGCGCCCGTTTTTGAATAACACCGTCGGCTTTGAATTCAACTTCCTCGCCAATATCTTTCATGTTGTTGAAAATATAACGGGCGTTATCTATCGACAAAAACCGGTCCGACATCAACGGAGTATGGATTGCTTCAGTAAGCATGCCCAATAATTGAATTCCTTGCTGTGTCCAGATTGAAGCAACGTTAAACAACGCATCTTGTATATGGCCACGGAAAATATTTCCGGTCATAAATTTTGTCGGCGGCATATATTTTAGCGGAGCCTTCGGGAATATTTCTCTGGTCATTTGCGCTTGCGCCAATTCTAGCAAGAATCCGTTTGTTAAGTCTGGCTCCATTTCAAAGGCATGCCCCAATCCCATCTGTTCTTCGGGAATTCCTGCCAACAATGCCAGTTGCTCATTGATGAAATCCGATGCTAATACAGTATGCGCCTGTTCGACTGCATCGGCAGTTGTCAAATAATTGTCCTCGCCGGTATTAATAATAACTCCGGCAAATCCATTAATTACCCGGCTGAAAAACTGGTCAACCAAAGTGCGTTGCATATTGATATCTCTAAATAAGATTCCATAAAGTGCATCATTTAGCATAACATCCAGGCGTTCGAGCGCGCCCATAGCGGCTATTTCCGGCATACACAATCCAGAACAATAATTGACCAAGCGGATATATTTACCGGTCTCGCGGCTGACTTCATCTAAAGCGGCACGCATAATCCGGAAATTCTCCTGGGTAGCAAATGTTCCGCCAAATCCTTCGGTTGTTGCGCCGAACGGCACTGCATCCAACAAGCTCTGTCCGGTAGAACGAATAATAGCGATAATGTCAGCTCCCTGGCGGGCTGCCGCCTGAGCTTGAACCACATCTTCATAAATGTTTCCGGTTGCGACAATGACATACAGGTATGGTCGTGGTCCTTCTCCGAGTTCTTGCAGCATCAGGTCGCGATCAGCGCGATTGTTTCGAATGCGAACAATTGTTGCGTCAACTACCGGCTCTACTGCTGCTTTAATAGTAGCCAGTGATTGTATCGGCAACCGCGAAATATCCAACTCGCTTGCTGCTATTTTTTCTGCAATTTGTTGTGGTTGTAAGCCAGTTTGCGCCATCGCGTTTCCGATGTAGAACATCGCGCCTTGCGACAACACTCCGTTACTCATCAAATGATCTACGACAACATTGGGTAACGGCACATCAAAAGAATCGATGCCATCAATTCCCAGTAACCGGCACACCGTACGCTCTACAGCCACTGTGGTATAGTTGTTGGCAAATACCTGCACTTCAGCAGCAATTTTTCCGGCATATTGCCGCGCTTTGTCCACCTTTGAAAAATCCAGTCCTAGTTTGCTTTTCACAATAATCTCCTCTCAAAGCAACTGCTTCGCACGCGCGATAATTTCCGGGGACACACCGATTAGTTCGGCAATTCGTAGTGCTTCTTCCGGGCACTGCTCAGAATCACTTTCGATTATTGCATAATCAATGTAGTCACCCAAGTTATTAATATCCACTCCGACGGGAATGTCCACATCGCGTATTCCCCTGACCCTCAACCGCCGTACTGTAGAATTAACCGAAGGATAATGTGTAGTAATTAATACAACCGACTGCGAGTTAGTTAGTATTTCGGCTATTGCCGCGACTATTGCCCGTCCTTCGTGTGGGTTAGTGTTCCTTGCCAATTCATCAAACAACACTAAAGCCCGATTTTGTTTTGAAAATTTTACAGCGCTATCCGCATAGAGCATTTCCGCCGCATAGGAACTCAATCCAGAATTTGCCGATTGCATATCACCGCACAACAAAAATACCTCGGCCACCGGTTGTAACTTCGCGTAGCATGCCGGTACAAAAAAACCGGCTTGAAACAAAAGTTGTATTGATGCGATAAGTTTTAACAGCACACTTTTTCCCGACATATTGGCGCCGGTCAACAATGCCACCCCGCTAAACAACTCAACATCAATAGGTTGATACGCCCTTCCGGACGCTTGCAAGCAAAATGCTACCTCGGCATTGAAAGCGCTCCGCAATTCGATCCCAACTGTCCCAATAACCGGCAAGTTTAGGTGTAACTGTTCTGCCAGTTTCGCCTTAGCGGTCTCCAAATCAATTACAGCTATTTTTTTCAAAGAGTCAATTAACATTTCGGCATAACAGTGTAATTTATCCGACAACTCAGTTCTAATTCGCTGTTCAATTTCTTCAATTCGCTCGGCTACTAATAATGTCCGCTCCTTCAAAGAGTTTCTGCTGTCAGTTCTTAAGGCTCGCAACTCACTATCATACGCGTCATAAATAAAGAAACTGGGAACATTGAAACGCTCCGGGTCTAAAATGCTAATTATTGCATCGGCTCGGGACGGACAATATTTCTTCAAATCATTTTGAAAAAACACTTGTAGATCGTTAATCAAGAAAGCCAGTTCTTTTACTTCGAACAACTCGATATCATCTAAGGTTTCACGCAACGCCAGCCGCGTAAGCGTTGCAGAAATATCTTTACAACGGCTAAGTTCATGCCGCATTTTATTGAAAGTGGTTTGGTCGACTAGTGAAAATTGGTAGAATTCAGCGGCAGTTTCAAGTCGGGAAACAATCTCGTCAACTTCGATAGCTACCGACAACGTCCGCAGTTTTGTTCGCCCGACCGCTGTTGCCAGCTCCAACTTTTCAATATAAAAATTCACACCGCAAAAAGCATAGTCCTTAAAAAGCCGCATCAGCTTGGTTCCTTATATTTATTATCGGCACAGTAATATGCGCGGCTAATTCCGCTATTATTTGCTCTGAATTCAAAACATATCCGGTTGGTGAATACGGATTTACGGTAACTGCCAAAAGTTTTGAACAACTAATGACGCCAATCTCTACTCCGCGAGCTTGCAAGCGCGCAAAATTATCCGCGCTAACAAAAAGTTTCGTAAAGTCCCGCACCACTACAGCCGGGATGGCTTTTAGTTCCAGCAACTGTTTTATCAATCGATCCGTCACACCGCCAGCAACAAAAATTGTCCGCGCTAGCGCAATTTCGGCGCGGTCGACCTTGTCGATAGCCAGAGCTGTTTGTGAATTTAGCTTTTGCAAATTACCTTGCGCGGTAATAATCCAGATTCCCTCTGCACAATCGAAAAAAAGTTCTTTTTCACAGCTACACGGTAAATTAATCATTCGCACGGTATGCGCAGTTTGTTTAACCAATTCGCGCAAATTTATCGACAAAGCCGCTCCGGTAGCGAGAATCAGTGCATCCGCTACTGCGGGCGATGCCGAACTAAGTCTGAATAACGCGCCGTCGATCAGTGTTTTTTCTGCACCATTATTCTGTAATTCACACAGGCATTTTTTTAACCAGACGGTCTGTGCCGGTCCGCTTAGCAATATTTTACCACATTCTTTTGCCCGGGCGATGACCAGTCGCCCGAGCGCTGTTCGTTGCTCACTTACCGCGAGTATTTCCGCGGCGAAAGCTTTAGCGTGAAAATGTAGTTCCGAAGTTGCAAAAAGAGTATCAGCAGAAATGGTGATTTCCGGTTTAGCAGTGTCGGTCACCTGATCAACCGTCTCACCGTCAATACCTATCGAAGTCAAACCGACTATTGTGTTTGCAATCTTAAACTGCTTTAACAGCCAGTTTAACGTTTCGGTCTTTCCGGTGTTCTTTTGCATTCCGACAATGGCAATACTCTTGACCATATCAGGTATAACCAAATTATACACTTAGTTCTCCAATTTAACCAAAGCTTCGCCTACAATCGCCGCTTTGCCGTCGGCTGACAACACTTCTGTGCTCAGCAGCAAGCGATTTTTTTCCGGACGCTTTTCTAACACGATTACCCGAACGGTAACTTCCTCATCCACAAAAACCGGGCGCATAAACTTGAGACTTTGTTGCAAATAAATTGTTCCGGCACCGGGAAACTTCATTCCCAGCACAGCAGAAATGTATCCGCTCACCAACATGCCATGCGCTACTCGCTTCTTGAATATTGACTTGGCTGCAAATTCGTCACTTAAATGCAAAGGGTTCTTGTCACCGCTGATCTCGGCAAAAGTATTCACGGCAGCGCTACTGACAAACCTCGACTCTTCGTAACTGTCACCAATATTTATTTCTGAAAACAACACCACAATATCCTCAATATATTTATTATTTTTTGGTACCACGGATACGCCGCGCCAAATTTTCCGGTTCCAGGCTAATGCGCTCTTTATCGGTAAACAACCCGGCAACACCAGTAAATTTGTATTTGGCACGATACTCGGCATCATCGACATCAGTATCGACATCAGTCGGTTCGTGATAGGTCGTGATAACACCCTCATAATTTCGCAAAATTACGATGTTGGCTGCCTGGGAAATCATGTATTGCGGCATGACCCTTATCTTGCCGCCGCCTCCGGGCGCATCAACAACAAAGCTCGGCACACAATAACCCGAAGTGTGGCCAATCAACGACTCAATTATCCCGATACCTTTGGATACCGAGGTGCGGAAGTGACTAATACCGCTGGACAAATCACATTGATAAATATAATATGGTCGAACCCTGATTTTAACTAATTGATGCACCAACTCCATCATAATATAACTGCTGTCGTTAACGCCGCGCAATAACACGCTTTGATTTCCCAGCGGAATACCGGCATCAGCAAGCTTGCGACAAGCTTCAGTTGCTTCCGGAGTGATCTCTTTGGGATGATTAAAATGGGTGTTTAACCAAATCGGATGATACTTTTTGAGCATATTTACCAGATCATCAGTAATCCGTTGCGGCATAACAACCGGTGTCCGCGAACCAATGCGAATAATTTCAACATGAGCCATCTTGCGTAGCTCAGAGATAATGTATTCCAAAAAATCATCCGAACACAATAGCGAATCGCCACCGGAAACCAGCACGTCGCGAATTTGCGGGGTTTTACGAATATACTCTAATGATAGTTCAATATCATCGCGGTTCTTACCGGCATCTTTTTGACCAACACAACGTCTGCGCGTGCAGTGACGGCAATACATCGAACACTGATCGGTTACGTAAAACAGCACCCGGTCCGGATAGCGATGGGTCAAACACGGAGCTGGCGAGTCGGTGTCTTCATGCAACGGATCAGCCATATCCCAGCTGTCATTGAACAACTCTTGCGAACTCGGCACTGCTTGACGACGAATCGGGCATTTGGAATTGTCCGGATCCATCAAAGTTGCATAGTATGGCGTAATCGCCATTCTCAGCGTTTTCAAACAGTTCTTGATCCCGCGTTCCTCTTCCGAGGTCAGATTGATAACTTGTTTCAACACTTTGACATCTGTGATGCGATTGCGAACTTGCCATTGCCAGTCATTCCATTGTTCCGGCGTCACATCTTCCCACAGTGAAATGGTTTTATAGTCTCTAGCCATTTTTATCCTCCAAAATTTCTACCTGCAAATTATGAATACAGTCGCTCAAACAAATCTTTGATTTGTTCAGATTCGCGCAGTATTTCCAAAGTCAGTTCCGCATGACCTTTGGCATAGCCGTTGCCAACAATCATGGTGACATCTTTGCCAACGCCTTCAGCGCCCAACGCCGCTTTTGTAAACGAAGTTGCCATCGAAAAGAAATAAACTACGCCGTCATCTTTCGTGATTAATATCGAACTCATCTCAGTAGATTCAACGTTAACATTGTTAATTACAACATCACAAAGCCCGCCATCGGTAATAGCTTTAATTTTATTGAAAACTTCAACCGGTTTTGTGGCATCAGCGACCAATACCACATCAGCAAATTCAAGCTCTTTCAACCGCTGCGCATTGGTTTCAGAATACTCAATAACGATAACTTTACCGGTCGGGCCGGCACTTTTTTTAGCTTGATAGGTACATAGTATTCCCGATTTGCCGCCGCCGCCAATGATACAAACTGTATCACCGGTTTTGACTAATCGCGCTACTTGAGCCGGAGCGCCAGCAACATCTAGCGCCGATAGCGCCAATTTTTCAGGAAGATCATCCGGTAGCTTGGCATATATTCCGCTTGCAAACAATATTGCCTGAGCATCAACATCCACTTGGTCATTTTCAACTTTTACTCGGATTATTTTTCTTATTTTAAGCGGTGTTAACGATAGCGATACCAGCGTGGCAATTTTGTCGCCGATTTTTAGTGTTTTATCCGGAAAGTCCGAGCCAATCTGCGCCACCGTTCCGATAAGCATGCCACCGGAGCCGGTAACCGGATTTTGCATTTTGCCACGTTCATTGACAATCGCCAAGATCATTTCTTCCATTTTTTTCGGGTCGCTTCCGCAAACTTGTTTTATCTGCGTAAACGAAGCAGAATCAATGTTTAACGTAATTACATCGATAAGCAATTCATTAGAAAATATGTCCATTGAATTATCGATTTTTATTGCGGCCTGTGGTAACAATCCTTTTGGTTCAATTACCCGATGAGTACCAAATTCGCATCCTATTTGCATCTTATCACCCTCCCTACTAAAATATCCGCTCTGCTAAAGTTTCTCGATTCCTAGAATTTTTCGCGCCTCGGCAGGTGTCGCCACCGGTCTGCCGGTTTCTTCAGAAATTCGCGCAATTCGCGCAACTAATTGAGCGTTGGACTGCGCGAGCACTCCTTTGGAGTAATAGACGTTATCTTCAAATCCAACTCGCACATGTCCGCCCATGGCGATCGCGTGGAGCGCTAACGGCAACTCATAGCGACCAATTCCGGCCACGGTCCAGGTGCTGCCGGACGGGATATTATTAACCATGAACAACAAATCGTCAATACTTCCAGGCATTGCTCCGGCAACTCCTAAAACAAAATCAAAATGCAACGGGCTCTTGATTAACCCTCTTTTAGCTAACCGCACCGCGTTGTCAATCATGCCGCGTTCAAAAACTTCCAACTCCGGTTTAACATTCCGCGCCAACATCTCTTTGGCAAATTTCTCAATGTATTCCGGTGAATTCATAAACACGCCATCGCCAAAGTTACAAGTGCCACAATCCAGTGTTGCCATCTCCGGATTCAACTGCAACGGTTGCATCCGTTCTTCAAAACTATGCCAAATCGACCCGCCAGTCGAAGGTTGAAAAATTATGTCACATTTTTCAGCAATCAGCTTTTTTATCTCGCCGTATATTTCCCAGTTTTGGGTCGGCTCACTATTCTCGTCACGCGCATGGACGTGAACGATGGACGCGCCAGCTAAATAACAGTCGTAGGCAGCATCGGCAATCTCTTGCGGCGTAAGCGGTAAATTTGGTTGCTGAACACGAGTGACTTCTCCTCCGGTTATCGCGACGGTTATGATTAACTTTTCCATAACATCAACCCTTTCGCTGACTGGTTTTTGGTGTCACACACGTTCCCGAAGCCCGGCAAACAACTATCGGTTCGGCTAACACGTCACAAGCCGACGGGCTGATATCTGGTCGGGGAACAATAACTTTTCGCGCTTCAAACTGCATTTTTCTCGATGATTTTCCCTCCGAAACAATTTCGCCAACCGCTTCGATATAATCACCGGCATATACTGGTGCCAAAAATTCAACATTGTCGTAGGCGCAAAAAAGACCTTCATCACCATCACGGGCAATTAATAATTCCGTAGCCACATCACCAAACAACTGTAGCATTCGCGCTCCGTCAACTAAATTCCCGCCATAATGGGCATCATGCGAACTCATCCGTAACCTGATCATCGATTTTCCCATCTTTCACCTCAAAATAATATTTTGCTTTTAAAATTAAATACGCATAACTTCAATTTTTTCAGCTAATTGCAGTTGCGCATCTGTTGCAGCTATTACCTGTTCCACGGTAACCCCGGGCGCAACTTCTCTCAATACCAATCCGGTTTCTGTAGGTTCAATAACTGCCATTTCAGTCACAATTAAATCAACCCGCCGCACCGATGTCAACGGTAAATCGCATTGCTTGACAATTTTAGATTGTCCTTTAGCGGCATGGGTCATCGCCACAATTACTTTTTTAGCGCCAGTTACTAAGTCCATAGCCCCGCCCATCCCAGGCACCATTTTCCCCGGAACCATCCAATTGGCCAAATGACCGGCTTCATCGACTTGAAGTCCGCCAAGAACAGTAACATCAAGATGCCCGCCACGCGCTAGCGCAAAAGAAGTCGCGCTGTCAAAAACTGCCGCCCCGGGAACGGCGGTAACATAGCCGCCGCCGGCATTGGTCAAGTCGCGATTTTCAAATCCCGGCTCAGGTTTGGGTCCAGCGCCGATCATCCCGTTCTCCGAATGAAAAAACACTGAAATGTCTGCCGGCAAATAATTTGCCACCAATGTCGGCAACCCGATTCCAAGATTAACTAATGTTCCATGCCGTAGTTCTTGCGCTACCCGTTTAGCTATTACAACTTTCTCATCCACAACAATTACCCCTTTACTACAACGTAATCAATAAAATTACTAATCGTATGCACATCATCCGGCGCGAAAGCTCCGACGGGCACGATTTCATCGACTTCCACGATAACCGTCTCTGCCGCCATTGCCATTAATGGATTGAAATTTCTGGTCGTATAACCATATTGAATATTTCCTTGATAATCAGCGCGTTTCGCTTTTAAAACAGCTACATCAGCTTTTAAGGGTTTTTCTAATAAATATTTCTTACCATCGACTTCAATAACCTGTTTACCTTGTTCGACCAAGGTGCCAACACCAGTCGGTGTTAATATTCCGCCAAGCCCTACGCCACCGGCTCGGATGCGTTCAGCCAAGGTTCCTTGCGGCACTAGTTCTACTTCAAGCTCGTTAGCCAAGTATTGCTGTTGAGTAACTTTGTTAGTGCCAATATGCGACGTGATAACTTTTTTTACAAGTTTTTCGACAATTAATTTTCCTACACCTCGATCGACAAAAGCAGTGTCGTTTACAATAACCGTCAAATCTCTTCGTTTTGCGCTGACAATAGCATCAATAATCGTTTCCGCGGTGCCGGAAGCCAGAAATCCGGCAACCATAACAACCATACCGTCACGAATGTAGTCAGCCGCTTGCTCTGCGTTGATGACCTGCATAATCTTCACCATCCAAAAGTTTTTATAAGTTTATTCTTTATTCGTTAAACAAGTACCATTATTATTCGCCGAATGTTACGATTTTCCTGCTGGAAATGAAAAATTTCTGATTCTTCTTCGAAAATTTGCAAATATAGCGTTAGTTCCAATCACTCACTACTTTGCGCACGTCCTTTGGAACAAACATGTAGTAACATAACACAATAAGTAGCAGACTGATTATCCCGCTGTAAACTATCACTCGCAATGACGGGTCGATATACATTCCAACAATCACGACACAGTTCGCCAAAATTCCTAAGATAGGCACGATCATTGGCACGCGAAATTTTAAATCGCTCAACTTATGACCACTAGCCAGATATTTTTTTCTAAAACAAATATGACAAACAGCGATAACTATCCAAACAATGCAACCGATGAACCCGGTTGCTGAAGTTATCCACATAAAAACTTCTGCTGCTGCGAAACTTTTGCTGAGCAAAGCTACCATCATTAACAAGACCGTTGCCAGAACCCCAAATACCGGCACCCCGGATTTGTTTGTTCGCTTAAGTAACGCTGGCGCTAAGCGCTGATTAGCCGCCGACCACAACAGCCGCGAACAGGCATATATCGCGGAATTAACCGAAGACAGGCACGACGTGACAACAACAAAACTCATAATATCGTACGCGTGCGGTATTCCGATCATGCCAAATACTTTTGCAAACGGACTTTCTTCGACACCGGCTTCTTGCCACGGCAAGATACCGACAAGCACAACGATGGCAAATATATAAAACAACATTATTCGCAATCCGACATTTTTCACCGCTGAGCGAATGTTCTTTTCAGGGTCCTCTGATTCACCAGCAGCTATTCCTACAAGTTCAGCTCCCTGAAATGAAGTTACGACGATAACCATCGTAAAAAATATCGGCGCAATACCAAGCGGGAACCAGCCGTCTTTGTAGAAATTTGCAAACCCGTTGACATGCGTGCCGGAATCGATGCCAAAAATTATCGCTGCTCCCAAAACAACGAATACAACAATGGCGACAACTTTGATGCTGGCAAACCAAAATTCTGTCTCGCCGAAGGTTTTGGCGGACAATATATTCAAAAACGCCAATAATACTGCAAACAATATGCACCAAGTCCACTCCGGCATCATCGGAAACCATTTGGTCATGATCATCGACGCAGCGATCAGCGACATCGCGCCTGCCGTCCCCCAGTTAAGGTAATAGAGCCAACCGGTAAAAAAACCTGCACATGGCGAAATAAACCGCGTGGCGTAAGCCTGAAACGAACCCGAAATCGGCATTGCGACAGCCATTTCGCCCAAACTAAGCAACGCGAGAAACATTACAATGCCACCAATAAAAAAAGCTAAAACAGAACCGAGCGGTCCGGCTTGGTTGATTACGGCTCCTGACCCCATAAACAGTCCCGAACCAATAGTTCCGCCAATGGCGATCATTGTCAAATGACGCGACTTCATCGTGCGTTTTAAGACATCATCTTCCGAATATAGTTTCTTGTTTTTTTCTTCCATCATCCCTACCTCAAAAATATTCTCTCACATTATCAGGGTAAAAGTTTGGTAAACCATTTATCGTATAGCTTTTTTAGTTCGCCGCTTTTTTCCATTTCGAGGAGCGCTTTATTGAGTTTATCAGTTAATTGATTATCGGTCTTTCTTGTAACCATGGCAAACTCTTCATTTGAAAGCAAGTTCACAATTTTAATTTTACTCATTTTGCGCTCTTTTACACAATATTCCGCAGACATTTTATCCATGACGATGGCATCTATAACGCCATCATAAAGATCGATATACATATCTTGTTGATTATGATAACCTTTTAAATTAGCGCCAATTACAGCAGCTGCTTGTTTGACCATTGTTGTGCTTAATTCAACGCCAACTGTTTTTCCGGACAAATCGTTAGCGTTCGCAATTCCACTACCCTGCAACGTTACAATACATGCGCCGCCTTTGGCATATGGCGTTGTAAAATCAACTAGCTTCTTGCGTTCATCAGTAACTGAAACTCCTCCGATAGCAACGTCAATTTCGGCGCTAGGCGCATAATAGCTTTTAGCATAAATTTTAGCTCGTTGCTTACCCTGTTCGATTTGCTCCAACATTTTTCCGAAAACAATCTCATGGTATTCAATTTTCAGTCCGGCTATTTTGGCAGCAGCTTCGATTACATCAATATCAAAACCGGCATATGCTCCGTCTTTGGCTGCCGCTGTTGTCGCTACACCATTTTTATCGAGACTGACGGATACCGGCTGGTTTAAAAACGTATATGGCGGATTGTTGTCCACACCGACAATTATCTTGTCAGTATCTTTAAAATAGATGACCGCTGCTATAATCGCAATGATAACGATAGGGACCAAAACCAAGAGCTTCCTTTTCATTGTTGCCAAATCCTTTCTTATTTTGACTACCCGTCTGCGAAAAAGTATTTATACCAAATCCAACACCGCGTGAATATCATCAACGCCAACTATTTTTATTTTTCGATTTTTCTTGACCGCGGCCTGACAGCTTTTCGGAAGGATTACTGTTTTAAACCCCAGCGCTTCAGCTTCGTTGACTCGTTCTTCGATATTCATTACCGAACGGATTTCACCGGTCAAACTGACCTCGCCAAAAGCCACGACATCATTGCCGACAGCTTTGTTGCGTAAACTCGAAACGATTGCAATTGCCGCTGCTAAGTCAGCTGCGGTCTCATCGATTTTTATTCCGCCAATAACATTTAAGAAGACATCCTGTTGACCAAACAGCAAACCTGCGCGACGTTCCAGCACCGCCAACAGCATTATCAATCGATTATAATCATATCCAGAAACCAATCGGCGCGGCATTCCATAATAACTTTGGCAGGCTAACGCCTGCACTTCCACCAGTAGCGGCCGATTGCCTTGCATAAATGGTGTTATTACCGCTCCAGGATGAGCGACTGACCTGTCGTTAAGTAATATCGCTGAAGGATTGAGTACTTCTACTAATCCCTCTGTTCGCATCGAAAATATCCCACATTCATTGGTTCCACCAAAGCGATTTTTTTTGGCGCGAAGAATTCGAAAATTATTGTTCTGTTCACCTTCAAAATACAATACCACGTCAACCATGTGTTCAAGTATTTTCGGGCCGGCTATTTGACCATCTTTGGTAATATGCCCAATAATTAGTACCGCGATATTTCGTTCTTTGGCAAATCGCAACATGCGCCCGGAACACTCTCGTACTTGCGAAACACTACCCGGCGCCGACGAAATACTCTGATCAAACATCGTCTGTATCGAGTCAATTATCATTAACCGAGGATGATTTTGCTCGGCAACCAGTAATATTTCATCAATGTCGGTCGCAGTAAACAACAGTAGTTTTTTGCCGCAATCGCCCAAACGGTTGGCGCGTAGTTTTATCTGGTGAGTAGATTCCTCGCCAGAAACATACATAACCGTTATTTCACGAAGCGACATTTTCATTGCGATTTGCATCGCCAAAGTTGACTTTCCGATCCCTGGGTCACCTCCAAGCAACGACAACGACCCGCTGACTATTCCACCTCCTAATACTTTATCAAATTCAGCCACGCCGCAGCTTATTCTCGTGTCGTCTTGAGCGGTTACATCGGCAATATTTATTACTCTGGCGTTAGTGGTGCTTTTTTCGCGTTTGCTGTTTTTGGCGACAGCTTCTTCAGAAAAAGTATTCCACGCCGAACAACCTGGGCATCGTCCCAACCATTTGCCACTCTCATAACCACATTCATTACAAAAAAAACACGTTTTTATCTTACTCATAGTTATCCTGTTAATTCCTTATATTTAATAATTCGCCATAGATACAAGAAAATCCTGCAAAAATAGCAGGATTTTCAAATATCTATTTTTTTTTACTTGCTGGTTGATTTTATTGAGCGGGCAAATTCTGCGCCTAAATCAAAAGCCTGTTGAAGGTCAGCATCGCTTGGCGACCATTTGGCGGAAATAGAATGCTTCACTTCAATTCCAGTTTCAGCAAGCATTTTTTCAATTTCTTTTACTGCTCCGCCAGCCCAGCCGTGTGTTCCAAATACTGTGGCGATTTTTCCAACCGGTCGAAGACCTTTCAAATGATACAACAGCGTTCCAACATTTGGCAGTACTCCGTTATGCATTGTCGATGAACCAATCATTATACCTTTCGCTGTCAAAATATCCCGAACAATTTCCGTGCGATCGGATGTGTTTAAGCGATAATAATTTACTTTAACATTTTCAGAAATCACGCCGTCCATCAACGCCCGGGCAAGCTGCTCGGTGCTTCCCCACATCGTTTCGTAGACAATAACAACTCGCTCGTTAGTAACACCAGCTGACCATTCGGCATACTTCGCCAATATTGCGCCGATATGCGACCGCCAAATTATTCCATGACTAGGTGCCACGATTTTGACGGTAAACGGCAATTGAGCGACTTTCACAAGCGCACCGGCAACTTGTTTACCTAACGGCATCAAAATATTGGCGTAATATTTTTCCGCTTCAAACAACACTTCTTCTAAATCATTTTCATCATCAAATAATTTTGAAGAACATAAATGTTGACCAAACGCGTCATTAGAAAAAAGTATATCAGCGCCTTCCAGAAATGACACCATACTATCCGGCCAATGCACCATTGGCAACGGTAAAAAGTGCAGTTTGTTTTTGCCAAGGTCAATGCTGTCACCGGCCTTAACAATCTTAAAGTTGAATTGGTCGCCATAGTATTGAATAATTTCCGCCTTACCTTGGGCGGTGCATACAACAACGGCATTTTTTGCAGCGCGAGCCAATACTGGCAGTCCGCCAGAATGATCCGGCTCAACGTGATTAACAATAATATAATCGATTTTTTCCGGCTCAACTATATTGGAAATTTTTTCTAGCTGTTCATCGGCAAAGGTGCATTTAACTCCGTCGATCACGGCAATTTTTTCATCCATTATCACATAGGAATTATAGGTAACGCCTTTCGGGGTACAAAAACCATGAAAATCACGCATATTCCAATCAACGCCACCCACAAAGTACACTGATTGAGCAATTTGTCTTTTTATCAATTTTCCTCCATACGCAAACCGAATTGTTCGTTTGCACAATAATATTTTCTTATTTTATCACAAACTAAAGATAAAAACAGCCATTCGCGACAGTTAAAAATACCAAATCGCCGCGTCAACAGAATTGGAACTGGCAACAACCAATTCGCCCATAATTATTTTTTTGATAAACCTGCCATCTGCTTCAATTTGTTGCTCAAAAGCGAATTCAAGATCACCAACGACAATGTTCGTTAGTACAAAAGTTCCTCTGAAAAACGGTTTAAACTCCAACCGCTCCAGTTCGATACGAATGCCAAAATAATAACTATATAGCGGATCTAACCAGGCATTGTGAAAATAATCGACAATGTTTCGAAATCGGGCGCCGTCACTCGGGCGATGATGTTCGACCGCGCAGGGTGTTGACCGGTCGCCGTACAGAAAATGCAATTCGCTCCAGCGTTCAAAAAGCGTCAGCCACTTTACGCGCATATTTTCATCACCGTTGCCTTCAGCAACCGCCCCAAGCGCGGCAACGAGTAGTCCGTTGGCGTAGTGCCAACTTGGACCGTTCCAGCTACAGGGGTAAATATGTGGTTCAGTAACACTGGCGTGCGATGGTCCAACCAAACAATTCCCACCCCAATACATCACATTGGTTTTTGCTGCCGAAGTTACCGGAAATTCATCCCAAAAAAATTGTTCATCAAATATTTTTTCAAATGCGCCGGTGTAGCGACCAGCGCCTACCATTCCCCATAAATAAGGCATAAACGAATCATAACACAGCGCTTCATCTGCTTGCGCTCCACTTATCGGATCTGCGCCGACAAAGCAACCGGTCTTCTCGCACCACAATTTCTCCAATACCGAGGCATTCTGTTTCTCGGCAATGTTCTCGAGTAACTCCGCATCCTCCGTCAATCCCAGCGCTTTTGCCATATTAGCTGTAGCAAATAGATTGGCGGTGGTATGCGCGCACAAATCCGGACGAATTAATGCCGCAGGAAGCATATTCCAGCGCTCCAGGCCTTCCTCATCATAGCGCCAATCCCACTGCTCAGGTTTGGTAAATTGATAAAAATTCGGTTGATACTCGGCTCCAGTCAACCAGCTTCCGTGTTGCACGGGCAATTTATCCGGATTATTCACATCAATATCTTTTAACGCGTATTCTTTTGCGGTGTGATATACGGCTGACAGCACTTCCCGATCGCGATGCGACAGATACCATTTCCAAATCGCCATAGGTGTGAATTGGAGATAATTCATATATCCCCGGGTCTTCTCACCCCAATTTAACAAGTGCCCGCGCGATACTTCTTTGTTTGTTAACCAGCGACTTTCTAAAATCTGACACGGCACCGGCAAGCCAATCGCACAACCAAACCACAGGCCAAAAGGTGACTCATAAAACGCCGAATGCTGATAAGGGTGTTGTTGCAGTATTGACTGCGGGTCGTGCCATGCGCGATACACTACAAACCATCGATAATAATATATTTTCAACAAATCAACATCATCAATTTCCAAGCCGGGCGAATTGGCGTGCATCCATTCATTAAACCGCTGTTCGTTATTTTGAAAAATATTTTTCTCGGTTAAAGCTGACGTCACAAATTTCCTGGCGATATCAGGAGATTGCTCAGACACGGCAAAAGAAAATCGAATTGTTCGGCTTGCGAATGGCTCCAAATCAATTTCAAATATCGCCGCTCCCAAACTAGTAGCAGCAACGGCATAACCGTTAATCGAGAATTTTTCTTTTTCATAAAGCATACCGCCCGGCATTGCCTTGGCGCTTACTAAGTACAAGTTTTCACTGCTTTGTTTAGCAAAACGCGGGAGTTGCATTTCTACACGATAGCGGCGGGCAGTGTTGCAATCATTGATAAATTTACATTCTGAAACAAAAGCGTTGTTAGCGTCGATACATTTCGTTTCTTTTATCGTCAAAACACCGCCGTAGGGGTAGCGGTTGTCAACCGTAGAGCGAAAGTAAGTAGTCAGATATGCCGGTGTCCAGTTGTTTCGCGTCGCAATAAATTTTAGTTCATTTTCATTATGAAAATTTAAATCAATGATCGTAATCTTAAATACGTCTTGCAAATCGGTATGATGTCCATATGCCCATGTTCCAGGTAATCCGAGCGCCGGCGGATCCCAGGCAAACTGTGGTAACTGCACCGAATAGCCGCCAACTTCTTTGTCCGGACGAACATAGTAATCAGTTTCATCAACAAGTTTTGACTTCCCCTCATTGTTTTTCCCATTCCACATTTCCCGGCCGACAACATCGTTTCGATAGGCGCTTGCCAAAAATTTGTTGATATTATTGATTTTCATTGGTCACACCCCTTCAAATAGGTTGGTAGTCATACCTTGCCGCCGCTAAAATCGCTTCAATCATACTCACCTGATTAGCTATGCCCTTTCCGGCGATATCAAATCCGGTTCCGTGGTCAACTGACGTCCGCAAAAATGGCAACCCTAGCGTGAGTGAAATAGTTTTGTGAAAATCCAGCGTTTTTGCGGCAATATGTCCCTGATCATGATACAACGACAACACTGCGGAATATTTTCCCTGCTTTGCAGCCGCAAAGACCGAGTCCGCCGGAATCGGTCCGACACAATTGCACCCCTGGCGCTGCGCAGCTTGAATTGCCGGAATAATATCATCCTGTTCTTCGCTGCCAAACATCCCGCCATCACTATTATGCGGATTTAGTCCGGCAATTGCCAGACCGCCGTCATAAATTCCCAGACTGACAAGGGCGGCGATACTGCGGTTAATATATTCCAACAATCGGTCATAAGTTACCAGCTCGCAGGCCTGGCGTAATGAGACATGGCGACTGAGGAAAAATATCCGCAACCGGTCAGTTTGAAACATTGTTAGTGGATCGATTGCGCCGGTTAAATCAGCAATTATCTCGGTGTGACCGGGCTGCGTAATACCGGCTAACTTAATAGCTTGCTTATTTATCGGCGTAGTCGCCATGGCAGTTGCCGGATTTTTCAGGCACAATTCAGTTGCGAGCTTAATATAGGAGTAAGCCGCCCGCCCGGCGGCTTCAGAGATTTCACCATATTTTAACGCGTAACTATCATTGCGATTCAAACACCCTGCATCAATAAGGTTGATAGTCGCGTATTCACAGGGTGCATTCACGTCATTAACTGACCGGATCCGCACAAACGAGTCTAATACGCCTGAAATCCGCTCTAACACCGCGCTATCGCCAACAACTATCGGGTTGCACTGTTCATAAACTTCCCGGTTTTGCAACGCGCGTACGACTATTTCCGGTCCGATGCCTGCCGGATCGCCAATCGGTATTAAGATGTTTTTTTTCATAAAGCACTACCACCCTCCATATTATGTGACCGTGGAAATACCAGATTTACGGCACCGGGCGCGATTTCAAAAACAAACTCCCGCTCCACACACAGTTCACCGTCAAATTCTGCCGTCAAATAGTGCTCGCTATTCACAACTACCTTCTTGGTCTGACGTTGAATCAGCCGGTCAATTCGATTTTGCTTGCCCATATAGAAATATGGCGCAATCTTTACCAATTCATAAAGCGACCGCGCCGGCATAACTGTAACGTCCAGTAATCCGTCGGCCATATCGGCATTTGGCGCCGCCGGGATTCCGCCGCCATAATATTTAGCATTAGCTATTATCATCAAAGTTATTTTTTCACTGAGAACTTCGCCATCAATCTCTATCTCAATATCGTTTGTCGCATAGTTTTTTAAAGCCAGAGCTGCACCGATCAAATAAGCGGTCTTCCCCCCTAATAACGGGTGTTTCTTGTATTTTTGCGCACGTCGGCAAGCATCGGCATCAATCCCTAAAGATGATACGTTGAGAAAATAGCGGCCATTTATAATTCCCGCGTCAACCTGTCGTGCCGAGCCCATAATGACATTCATAAAATATTTCTTGGCGCTATCTTTTTCACCGATACTACGCACAAAATCATTTCCTGAGCCGGCCGGTATTATTGCCATTTGATTATTGCTGTTTACCATTCCGTTTAACACCTCGTTAATAGTTCCATCACCGCCAACCGCGTAGATGCGCCAATCAGGAATGGTTGCGTACTTACGGGCGATTTCGGTCGCATGTCCGGGATATTTGGTTAATTCTATTTCACAATCTTTTTCTGCGCGATGCTCTTTAGCTAATTCTTTTATCATCGGCACGAATTTATAGCCTTTGGCATTTCCTGCGGCCGGATTTATAATAAATAAATGTTTCATATACACCTCTTCAATGTTTTGTAGCATTAATTATTCGCCATTAGTTCGGCGTTTCCCTTTTTAGCAGTTAATATCAAGGAGAAATAAATTATCCGATAAATTTTGTTTGACATATTGTTTTATTCAACATAGAATAAGCGCAAGTTTTTTATCAAATAATCGTTATATGGAGATCGCAAAATGAAAAGAACAATTGCCATTGCTATTGGGTTAATCATGTTAGCAACTCTTTTTGCCGGTTGCGGCAGCAAAGACAACGGAAAGAACATTCTTAAAATCGGTTTAGGCGGCGATCCTGCTGCTCTCGATCCGCGAAAGATCGAAGAAAGCGTCGGGCATTTTGTTGCCAATCAAATTTATGAAGGCTTAGTCACTTATAACGATAAGTGCGAAGCCGTTCCGGCTTGCGCCGAAAAGTGGGAAGTGTCAGCTGACGGGCTGGTATACACGTTTCATCTTCGTCAAGGCCTGAAATGGTCAAATGGTGATCCGCTCACCGCAAAAGATTTTGAGTATGGGATAAAATCGGCGCTTGCACCGGCTTTTGCTTCGCCTTATGCCAGTATTTTATATTTTGTGAAAAATGCCGAAAACTATAATACCGAAAAAACGAAAAATGCTGACGACATCGGTGTCAAAGCGATCAACGACACAACCTTGCAAATCACTTTAGAAGCCCCTTGCCCATACTTTGTTTCCGTCACTGCCTATCCAACCTATTATCCGGTAAACCAAAAGAGTGATTTCAGCAAAGTTGACAAAATTATCTGCAACGGACCGTTTAGAATTACTGAGTGGACTCGCAAAAGCGATATTGATCTAGTCAAAAATGATCAATATTACGACAAAGACACAGTCAAGCTAGACGGAATGAATTTGGCGTTGACTGATGATAATAACACATTAATGCAAATGTTTAAAACGGGACAAATTTCGTTCATGGAAAAAGCACCGGTTGCCGAAATCGATAAACTTATCAAAGATGGCCTCTGCAAACCGTCACCCCAGTTTTCAATTTATTATTATGACTTTAACAACAAGAAAAAACCGTTTGATGATGTCCGGGTCCGCAAAGCCTTCAACCTCGGTATTAATCGCCAACTGCTAATTGACAAAGTAACAAAAGGCGCACAACAACCGGCATTAGCCTGGGTTCCCTATGGCGCGCCCGATGCCGCGCCTGGAAGTGATTACCGCAAAGTTGGCGGCAATTTTTACAAAGATAATGATATTGAAGCTGCAAAAAAATTGCTAGCTGAAGCCGGTTATCCGGGGGGCAAGGGTTTCCCGGAAGTCACTTTGAAATATAACACTAACGATGCTCATAAAGCAATTGCTGAAGCAATTCAGGAAATGTGGAAAAGTAATCTTGGTGTCACTGTCAAACTGCAAAACGAAGAATGGAAAGTTTTTCTCGATACTCGTAAACAAGGCGACTACGATATTGCCCGCGACGGCTGGAATGCCGATTATCCGGACGCTTACGTTTTTGCCTGCATATTCACGGCTAACAATGATCAAAACAACGCCAAGTACTTGAACAAAAATTACGATTCGCTCATCAATAGCTCACGGGTTGAAGCTGACCCTACCAAAAGATTTCAACTGATGCATGAAGCGGAAAAACAACTAATGGAAGATATGCCGATATGCCCGATATATTTTTACTCAGGAACACCGGTATATAGCCCAAAACTAAAAGGGGTAATCGAAAACGCATTAAACAACTTTTATTTCAAAACAGCCTATATGGAAAAGTAATAAAAAAAACTCCGGTTTGTGGCAGTTCGCCAAGCCGGAGTTTTCCTGTTTTCTGACTGGAAATTAGTAATTTTTACGCCGAAACGGATGCTTGAGCCGCCATATTTTTATTACCCGGTCATCACCGCCACTGGCTACCCGTTTATCATCGACGCTGAATGCCACCGCGCATACCCGGTCAGTATGACCTTTCAATACTTCTATTTGACTACCATTGTGAATGTTCCAAACAATTACTAAATTATCATCTCCGGCGCTTGCCAACATTTCACCACTGTGAGAAAAAGCCACCGCTCGCACCCGTTTACCATGTCCACTAAGCGTCTTTAAGCGCTCACCGGTTTTTTGATTCCAAATTATTATATCACCTTCATCACTAGCGCTAGCAAGCAGGTAACCGTTCGGATGAAAATCAACACAACGGACAGCAGCGTCATGTCCGGCTAAAGCAATTAATAAGTTACCGTCAAAGTCCCATACTTTTACTGAGCGGTCATTGCTGCAACTGGCAATTGCGTTGCCATCAGGCGAGACCGCCACGCCAAAAACTGAACTGATATGACCGCGAATAATTTTCTCGCAACTTTGGTTGGCAAAATCCCAGATTTTAATGGTATTATCGCCGGCTGAACTTACCAAAACATCACCTTTTCGCGATGTAGCAAGCGAATAAATCATCTGCAAGTGTCCGGCGCACGAACCGATATTGTTGCCATTCGCAACTTGCCAAATTCTTACTATTTTCTCCCATCCGGCTGTTGCCAATGTTTCACCATTACCTAGAAACACCACTGCCTCGATCGGATAATTACTGGCTTTGAGAGTACGAATAAAACTTCCTGTAGCAGCTGACCAAATCTTTGCCGTTCCATCACCACTACCTGACGCAAGATATTTTCCGTCCGGCGAAAACTTTAACGCTTCAATCCAATAATTGTGCGCTACAATAGTCCTTACCCGGGGCTGCTTAACCAAGTAGTAGGTTATTGCAATAAGTATTAGCAAAACGACAAATACGCTGGCTAACAACACTTTGACGTTATTAAAAATAGATTTATTCGAACCAGTGTTTCGCTCAAACAGTTTTTGCAGCCATTCATTGCGTCCGGCTCGTTGATTATTATACATTCGCGCAAAATCTACGCCAATCTCCTGAGGTTTGGAAATATTCTGACCGCAAACTACGCATTTAGAACCATTCTCGCGCCAACAGGCAATATGCTGCGGCGCCTTACAATTATCACAAATAGCAATAACATCACCCGGGCGAATTTCTTGTCCGCAAAATTCACAAGTTGCTTTTTCAGCAAACATCTTTCCGTCAGCCGCGTAAATCATTGAGTTTCGCAGATCGTTTTGCTCCTGTATAGTGTTTAAGCATTTTTCAGTATCGATATCCCATACTTTCTCTGCTCCATCGCCACCGCTGCTGATAAGCTTTTTACCATCCTCGGAAAACTGCACATCATTGACCCAGCGTTCATGTCCGGTTAAGGTTTTTTCACATTCGCCGGTTGCTACATTCCAAATTTTTATTTGTTTATCGTCGCCACAAGTTGCCAAAGTTTTGCCATCCGGAGAGAATTTCACATCGCGAACCCAAGCGTCATGACCGGTCAGATTATGCTCTTCTTCACCGGTTTCGGCATTCCATATTTTCACTGTCGAGTCAAAACTGCCGCTGGCGACGACTTTACCATCTGGTGAAAATGCCACGGACTTAACCCAGCCTTTATGACCACTTAAGTCTTTTGATTTTCCCGTAGCCAGATTCCATACTTTGACTGTCTTGTCATCGCTTCCGGACACTAATCGCTTGCCGTCCTCCGAAAAAGCGACCGAACGAACCAGCTCACTATGTCCGGTTAGCGTTTCAACTATTTCACCGCTATCGGCATCAATAATTTTTATTGAACCATTAGCTTGGCCAACGGCAATGAGTGCTCCATCTCTTGAAACAGCGGCATCTTCCATCCATATTTTATGCCTAGCCAAAGCCATAATACATTTTTGCGTCGTCAAATTCCATTGCTTAATGACCAAACTTTTTCCGGCTGTAAATATTTTATTTTCTGTCGCATCTAATGACAATACCGCTATTGAACCATTTTTCCCGGCAGAAAATTTGCTTTTGATTGTTCCGTCAATCGCAATTATACTAATTTGTCCGTCAGCATTTGCAACCACTATTGTTCCATCATTTTTTACAGCGATTGCAGCCACCCCGCCGATAGCAAGACCTTCTAATACTAATTTCCCTGTCTGCGCATTGAACAGGCTTAACTCGCCCTTACTATTGGCCAGTGCTATCATGTTTCGATCATTTGAAAACGCCCAATTCAGCGGACTAAATGAAAGAGTGATACCTTTAATTTCTTTGCCGTTTTCTCCATCCGAGAACAATAGCTGTTGGTCTTTTCCAATTGAAATAATTGTGTCTTTTTTGGTGGCCGCCAAAGCCAGCACTGCTCCTTGATGGATTTTTTTCCTTAACAAAAGTTCGCCTTGTTGTGAATTATAAACCGCTATTTCGCCAACTTGATTACCAGTGATTAGTTTAGAGCCGCTATCTGTATAGGAAGCGGAACAAACTCTTTCCGTTCCGATACGGAGAGTACGCAACAACGCGCTATTACTTGTTGAAAAGATTTTCGTTTCCCCACCATCAGCACCAGTAGCTACTTCTTTTGCTGTTTTTGGTGCGATTAATGCAAATTCTAGCGGATTATTAAAAGCATCGACTTTGCTTAAAGGCGTGGCACGTTTAATATCCCACAACTCAAAACCGCCATCACTTAATCCAGCGACAAGTTTGCCGCTGGTTTCAGCTGTAGAAACTGAAGTTACTATAGCCTTGCTATTGGCGATTTTTTTCATAATCTGTGATGGGGTCTGACAAATAAACTCCCAATTTCCGGTCACAATAATTGCCAGGAGACAGAATACTAACAAAATCGCAATTGCCAGCAAATTTCTCTTTCTATTTCTTAAAAAACCGGTTTTGACATTCTGAATTATTCCCGTATGTCCGACATCACCAACAGATGTTGAAGTATGGCGTTTGGAATAGCACGAAAACACACTGCACTCGTTTTTGGCATCCCAACATTCTTTATGATGCGGCGTGCGGCAATACGGGCAGAGGAATTGCTGACTAATATCAGCAATTTCACTGCGGCAATACGGACACAACTCAATTAACGGTTCCGCATCCGTTTCTGGCAGCTCAAGTTGCTTTTCAGCCGGCAACTCTACTATTTCAGCGTTATCATCTTGCAGTTTGCCGCATACCCGGCATTTTTCTTCCCGATCCAGCATTTTAATGCCACAAAAATTGCAATATTTCATAAATTCCTCGCAATCACTACTACATCATTTTACCTTACAATTTCTTATTTCTCAAATAAAAAACAAAACCCGCATCAACGCTTTTAGCGCTGTGCGGGTAATTAATTTAAGTTGCCTTCACAAAATTTTCTTTGTCCAATATCCAATATACAACAGCAACACCGCGACTAGTCCGGCGATTAATGTTACTTGTTGGTCGGGATCAAAATACAGCGCGCCGATTACCACAAAATTAAAAATTACCGACAAAATCGGCACCAGCGGATAAAACGGCGTGCGATATTCCAGATCGCTGACTTTCTCGCCGTTTTTCACTAGCTGTTTCCTAAAAGAAAAATGGCAGAGAGAAATAATAATCCAAACTAAGGATCCAGATATGCCGGTACAAGCCATAAGCCAGATATACACCGTTCCTGCTGTGTATTTTTGGGTGAGCAGCGATAACGCGGCCACTGCCAGCGTCAAGAACATTCCCATATACGGCACGCCGCGTTTGTTGACTTTGGCGAAAATCTTTGGCGCCATACCTTCGTTAGCCATCGACCACAGCAACCGCGAGCAGGCATAGAGCGCGCCGTTGTTGGCCGATAATGCCGAAGTCAGGACGACAAACGACATCAACGAGTAGGCAATTGGTAAGCCCGCCATACTAAACACTACTGCAAACGGACTTTCCAGCACCCCGGCGTCTTTCCAGGGTACAATCGCCGCCAACACCGCAACCGATAAAATATAAAACAAAATAATCCGCACCCCGACCCCGTTAATTACCCGTGGCACGTTTTTACCGGGGTTTTCACATTCTCCGGCGGCAATCCCGATTAACTCCGCTCCCTGAAACGAGTAGACTACAGCAATCATTGTCAAAAATACTGCCGAAAACCCTTTTGGAAACAAACCGTCGGCGGCAAAATTCCTCCAGCCGACAATCGAACTGCTGCTTGGCACAACCCCAAAAATCATCAACGCGCCAATAATCACAAAACAGACAATCGCGACTACTTTAATACCGGCAAACCAAAATTCGGTTTCCCCGTAAGCCTTGGCAGAAATCAAATTAATAAACGCCAACAATACAGCAAAAATTCCACACCATACCCAAACCGGCACCGCTGGTAAAAATGAGTTCATTATTATTCCGGCAGCTGTAAACCCGGCGGTCGCCGCCAATGCCCAGTTCAACCAGTACATCCAGCCGCAGACAAACCCGGTTCCCGGGCTAAGGTACTTTACCGCGTACTGATAAAACGAGCCGGTTACCGGTTCTTTCACGGCCATCTCTGCCAAACTAAGCAGCACCAGAAACATAACCAAGCCGCCGAAAGCAAAGGCAATTATCGCACCCAGCGGACCGGCAGCGCCAATGGTCGCGCCGGCGCCGAGAAACAATCCGGTGCCGATCGTTCCGCCGATACTAATCATCATGATGTGCCGGGATTTCATGCTGCGGATTAATTCTTTTTGTTGAGCCACACAACCTCCAAAATAAAACGCGCTCTCCCAAAACTACGGAAGAGCGCAACTATCAATAGTCTATTTTTCCTCGGTCGTCCTCTTCTTCATGCCCGGCATCCGAATTTTTTTGCTTTCTTTTTTGATATACTTCGCCAGTTTACCACCGGCTTCCTTGACGCGCCGTCCGGTTGCCACCTTGGTGCGCGATTTCGGTTTCATATCTTTTTGCTCACCAAAATCACCGCGTTTAAGATTGGTGATCTTAATTTTTTCGGCTTTGAACGCTTTACGCAATAAATTACGCACCGGAGTCAAATCGGCATTTTCCGTTGCTGTATAAATATCTATTGCCGCAAATTTCAACTCACGGTAGGAATGAATACTAATATATACACAACCCAACGTTGCCAATACATGCGTGCAATCGCCATTGCTAAACGATTTTGCTTTGAATTCTTCGCTATTCATCAAAGCCGCAACAGACTGCACTGCCGCTATCAACTCTTCCTCACTACCCAAATCAATATTCTTGCAATTATATAAATCCATCACCAAGTGACGGGCTATCGGTGTTTTCATTTCGCCTCCATTTTTTTCTTTTTTATTGATTATAACAGATAACCGCGAATAATCAAAACATTGCTGCTGCGCAACCGTTAATTTTCCAGTTGCGGCAGTGTCGCCACACCATAAGGTATGACAATTACCTTAGCGTCTGCGCCGTATTTTGCCAAGGCAACATCAAAGGCGAATTCCAGCTCCTCGTAGCCCTTGATAAACAGCGCAGCTATTGTAGCCGGTGACAAATCAGAAACGATACAGGTTTCCGTGGTCGCAAGTGCCGGCAGCGGCATTGCGTTGCCTACACCTTCAGAACAGGCGGCGAGTAAAATAATTGTCCCCCCGCCAGCGACAGCTTGTTGGGCATGATCCAACGCCTTTTGCGCCCGGGCGAAATCAATATCGTTTGGCCAGCCACCGGCGGAAACTAAAACAATATCTGCCTGCTCCGCTATGGGGATTTTGTATATCGAATCCAAAAATTCACAACCGACCCGATGCGCTTGATCACAATCTCCGGCAACGGCTTTAATTATCCGTTTTTGCTCATCGAGTACTACGTTCAAAATAAATGTTACCGGACAATGGTCCATTATCTCATCAATAGTTGTCCGCACCGGATTGCCTTGTAAACTGCCCGAACGCGTTGCAACATCGTCAACCAATTGCAACAAACTTGCGACAGTTGCCGCAGACGAAACGCCTGGTATCAGGGTCACGGCGCCGCCACTGTACCCAAAAAGTATGTGATACTCAATAGTGGCGATACAAATTCTTTTAGCAGCATCAACTACGTGCTTACACATTTCAAACTCTGTGCCGTTGCTGGCAGTGCCAACGTTTAAATACCCGTCGCTACCGGCATCAACACAACGATAGCTGTCGAACAAATCCGCACCGACCAGCACAATCATTTCTGCTTCCGAGTGCTTAGGATGACCGCCTAATGCAACTACGACAGTAATATTTTCCGCTTTTACACCAGCCAAAGCCAATCGGCACAAAATTTGCGGCAAAACAATTTTGTTGGCATCCGGACGGATAGTTGCGCCGATTACTACTGCAACAGTGTCTTCGGCGCTAAACAACTCTTCGATTGGCAGTGATTCAATTGGATTGTCGAGCGCCCACTCGATCTCATCTTCATTTATCAAACCGGCTTCAAATTCGTTAGGTACCAGAATTTGCAAAATATTCTTGTCAGGAATATCGATGGTCTGTTTTTCTTTGGCAAAGTTTAACGTGATGTTCATTAATCAGTCTCCTCTGGTTATTCAATTTTTAAGCGCTACTTATTCTTTGAAAATCAACGTACAAATTCTACCGGAGACAATTCAAACGACTGAACATCCAGCCAGGTAGTAATATTATAAATCGCATTGTAAGTGCCTGCAGGCAAAGGCGTATTCACATTAAGCTTAAGGTCATCCAGAGAACTGATGCTTATCGTCCCGCTGTCTACTTCGACAACTTTGTTATCGGCGCCGATTTGCTCCTGAATCAATGTAATTGAATCGCCGGGTTTGATTTCATACAGGCTAATACCGCCTTGTGTGGCCACTTTAATATTTAGTACCGTACCATTGGGATACTCAGTACTCACCAGCACCAGCAACTCGCCGCGGGTTGTTTCGCCATCGTGAGTTATTTTCAGCGGCAGGGAAAATTGTTCCGCGCCGGTTGTTCTGTTAACCCCGGACGGCGACGGTGTATCTACATTATACCCGTTCACCGTCCACCATCGCGGTTGTCCATAGGCCGATAACTGGCCGGTAGCCGTATCAATCCTGGCGCCGGCTTTTGTGGTATAAAACACGCCGTCTTTCACCAGCAGTAAATCGACATTGCGCACCCATGCTATATCTTCTTTTTGAACGAACGGCTGCTCGCTGCTGTTTTTGTATACGCGAATTTGCTCCTTACGTTTGTTTTGGATTTTCTTGGCAAATTCTTCGGTAAACTTAACATACTTGTCATTGTAGCCAATCGTCTTATAAACTTCCTGATTGGCGGTCATAACTTCATCACTGGCCCGTAACGGACAATATATTGACAATCCGTAGCCCAAGCGGTTAATCCCCTCGCCCTGAAGAATCACATCGTTCAACAGTCCGTCTATTTCCTTGCCCTGACTCTCGCTTATATTAGCCGAAAAGCCGTACAGATCAACCAAATCATGCGCCGAGTTGTCTTCAGTGGTGCCAAAAGATTCTGCTAACGCCCGGGCTTTTACCAGCGCCAAAAAGCCAGCGTCATTTTTAAACATGCCTGATAATTTTACTGCCATTTTGCCGATCCCAGAATTCAAATCGACGATTTTGGACATGTCAATCAACGACGCTGTCGCTGCTTCTTTTTCCCGGGTCTTGTCCTTATCTTTCCAAGACTGCTCTAATCCTTGTTCACGCTTGTCTATATAAGTACTGACTATGCATTCGCCGATTGCATCGCTTGTGGACTTTGGGTTTTCTACCAGCCATGCCAACCACTCTTTCCAAGCCCAGCCGGTTGCCACATCTTCTGAAGCGACAAGAAAACGTCCTTCACTTTTTAGCGAATTGGCAATTTCTACTTCAGCGTTAAGACAAGTGTCAAAACTGATAATATCCAGCGCTTTGCCGGTACTTGCCCGAGCTGTTTTTATTGCCTGCTGAATAGCGTTAAGCCCCATTGCCGCTTGGTCATAATTGGCATCAGTACCAATTCCCCAGTTGCAGCCGCCACCATGCGACCACATTACCAAAATGTAGCGGTCGGCCGGATAGTTTTTTTCACCCCAGACGATGAACTCTTGCAGAGTTCTTGCTTCAGCCATGGAAATTTTACCGGGTGTCTCAAGTAACTTAATGCCATCGTTTTCTTGGTCAGCATTCACTATCAAATATCTTTGCACAAGCGAGTTGCTGATATTTTTTTCGGGATTTTTATCATTGTACCACCACTTTACACTGCCGCCGGTTTGCACCAGCACCTTTATCTTGTCGCTGGCACCAACACCGCTATTAATCATGCTATTGATATCGTTGGTTGCCAAGCCATAATTAGCTTCAAGATCGGTTCCGATTATGTAAACCATAACGGTAGTTTTTTTCGCGTCATTTGGACTTTGGGCAAAACCGGGTAGCATTGTAGCAAACAGCAAAATCGCCGCTGCCATGATTACGGCAAGATATTTCCTCATATTTCCTCCAGTTTCCGTTGCCTGCTTACAGGTGACTTCCAGATTGTCGCTACACATATTGTGACTGCGCAAAGAAATACGGCGATTTTGGCAACTCCAGTAGCGGCAATCCATAAAATATTAAGTACGGTTCATCGCTGATGCCGCATTGCGGATCGTCCGTAAAATCCGGGGTGAAGCGGATTGTGCAGCTTGTTGCCGCCACGTTTCCGACCGCGTTCCAGACCGCAGAAAAGCTCAGTGGCCGACTGCTTATTACATCGACGATTTCGATCACGGCTTGTTTGCTGCGACTAATCACAATCGCGTCCTGTTCCGGCAGATAATATTTTTGTTCGTTAGCCATGCTTAGTACCCGCCAGGCTAACACTGCCGAGAAATCCCGGATGCCGATCGGATTGTCGCGTTCATAGCGGCTACTCGCCACTTTCATCATTAATTCAAAATCCGCTTTCTCATTCATGTCCAGCAACCGGGCAGTTCCACTCGCATTCATTCCGTCAGTATTGATGAAAAACTGCTGCATCGGCTGCTTTTGGAAACCAAACAACGGATAAAACTCCCGGTTATCCTGTCCGGTAAACAGATAAATAAAGTCCACGCGGTTCCGATATTTTTTAAACACCGCTTCCATCAACAGCCGCGACAGCCCGCGTTTGCGATAGTCTGGATGCACTCCGACGCAACCGAGTTGCGCCGCCTTGATCATCCTGCCATCAATATATAACGGGGTTTCATAGACGCCGATTCCGGCAACCGGAACATCTCCCTCCAGAACAACAATGGCATCATAATTATCCGGCCACAGTCCGGTCTGGTACCAACGCTCAAAATCGACTCGAAACACCCGTTGCGAAACCGAATGAAAAGCCGCTCGCAACTTGGCATCGTCCCGGCAATTGTAATAGTATTTAAAATCACACATAATAGCCCCCATCGATATTCCTAACCCTGATTATTCGACAAAATAAAACAATTTCCTGCCGGGAAGTTAAAAAGCTTCCGAAAAACGGAAGCTTTTTAAGTAATGTTGTTTTCGATAATAGCATCCATTTTATCACGCAGAAAGCAACTTCCGGCAAAACCGACAGCTGCCGCTACAACCATTAGGATAAATACATAACTATAGCCCTGTTTTCCCGGGAAACTATCAATAAACCAGCCAATTAACCAATACGCCCAAAATGCCGGCGAGTAGCCGATAATTGACGCAATCGACATTGCCGCGCCGCTAATATCACGGGGGATGCCCATTTCACCGATCGGAGCAAAATACACCCCGCGCAACATGTAACAAGCTATTGAAACTATTACAAATAAGCACATCAACGGCCACAGCAACTGCTCACTAACCGGCATGGCGGTGATCACTAACGTTACCAATCCCAACACCAAGAAAAACATTCGCATAAAATGCGCCGATGACCGAAACAGATTGTCTCCAAGTAATCCGCCGATCGGGCTGGCCAACATCCGCACTCCGGACGAATTGATCAGCGCGAACACGGCAATCGTCGATATCGGCAATTTATAGACATCCTGCAAAAACGGCGCGAAATACATCAGGCAAATGTAGATGATATACACACAGCCGGCATTTATCCCCGTCAACCAGACGCTTTTCATTTTAATTATCTGTAGTACTCCCAAAGTAGCGTTTTTGTTTTTTTCTTTGCTGTTCAATCCTTTGATTTCTTCAACTGGTAATATTATCCAGGCCGCCACAGCCGCCGCAGACATTAAGATGATGTTTACTGTAACGGCCGCTTTAATTCCAAAAAGCGATTGTCCAAACCAACCAATTGCAACAACCACAATTAGATTGGTAAACAGCTCAACGACTCCGCGAACTAATTCTAGCGCACCAAAAGCTGTCGCTTGTTTATCATCCGGTGCGATACAGCGCACGCTCCGCAGAATTGCCGTCCAAAAAATCGCCTCTTTGGTAACGCCAAACACGCAAAATATCAAGATCAGCGCCGGATAGCCAACATTGAACAGCAGCAACGCGCTCAGCGCTGCGGTTATCAGCGTATTAACCAACAACAACGAACGATTCGAAAACCGGTTGACAATCCAACCGGCTGGTATATATGCCAACATTTGCACAATGCCGGTCAAAGAATACAGAAAACCAATCTCGGCAAATGAAATTCCGAGCATTTCCCGATAGGAAATAAAAACTACATTGCGCATTGCGTCAATCGAGTATATCAGCTGGCTGCATAACGCAACCGCGATAAACCTGATCAAAGTTGTGCGGTCAAAACCAAGCTTTCTCAAAATATTCATTGTTTCTTCCCGTCGCTATTTCCCTCCGAATAATCTTGCAAAAAAGGACCGCTTGCGCGGCGCTATAAAGCTTTCCGGTTTCACAACCGACACGTTTTTACTGTCCAATACCGCGTGGGGATTAGTGACAAATATTTGCTCAGCATAATCAGCTCCGTACTGCTCGGCCACCAGCTCATAAGCGCCAGACAATTTTGTGTTTCGCCCGCCCGGAGAATGAGCATCGGACGCAACAAAGGAAACTACCCGATTGTGCAGCAGCGCAAGCACACATTTTTGAACTTCCGGACCAAACAAGCCGGTGATACTTTTAGAGTTCACTTGCAACAGCAACCCTTTGTGCAGCCATTCCAAAACTAGTTCCGGATTTTTGATGACATCCGGATAGCGTTCGGGATGCGCCATAATCGGCCTGATACCCTTAGTTTGCAAACCGAATATTACCGCTTCGGCATACTGCGGCATCTGTAGCATCGGTAATTCGACCAGCATATACTTGCCATGATTAAGACAATATTCGCCGGGCTTGATTTTGTCAAGCAGTTCCGGTGCTAAGGCAACTTCGGCGCCGGGTACAACGGTAATATCCATGCCTTCACTGTTGAGTAGTTCATTAAGTTTTTGGCATTTATCACAAATATCCGACCATTGCGGCTGATGCTCGTGCCAAATCACATGCGGCGTAGCAACAATATACCGCGTGCCGCTTTCGAAGGCTTGTTTAATCATCATCAGGCTGTCAGCCAAACTTGTAGCTCCATCATCTATTTCAGCGATAATGTGCGAATGAATATCAACAAATCGCATCTCGCTATTTTTCACAAATTACACCCGGGCATATATTGACACCTTTTATAGCAAACTCAGTAATAAGCTATGTTAATTCGATTTTTACACTTTGCTATAACCCTTCCTTTATGCTATAATACCACCTCGCAACTGAAGTTGCAAAGCTATAAAGGAAACAACTATATGATTAGCACAATTGATATCGCGTTGCAATTCGGCAAGCGCATTTTATTCAAAGACGTAAACATAAAATTTACACCGGGAAATTGTTACGGCTTAATCGGCGCTAACGGCTCCGGAAAGTCGACCTTTTTAAAAATTTTGGCTGGCGAAATCGAGCCGAATAAAGGCGAAGTTGCAATTACTCCGGGCGAACGCATGGCGGTGCTTAAACAGGACCATTACGCGTTCGATGATTATACTGTAATGCAGACGGTCATAATGGGTCATAGCCGTTTGTATGAAATAATGACTGAAAAAGACGCGCTCTACGCCAAGCCGGATTTCTCGGACGCTGATGGCGAACGCGCCTCGGAGCTGGAATGTGAATTCGCGGAAATGGAAGGCTGGGATGCTGATACTGAAGCGGCGCGAATGTTGACCGGCCTCGGAATTGCAGTTGAATTCCACGACAAAAAAATGAGCGAGCTAGGCGGCAACGAAAAAGTCCGGGTATTGCTGGCTCAGGCACTGTTCGGCAAACCGGACATTCTGCTGCTGGACGAGCCGACTAACCATTTGGACGTTGAAGCAATCACCTGGCTGGAAGATTTTTTACTGGATTTCCCGAATACCGTAATCGTAGTATCCCACGACCGGCACTTTTTGAACACTGTCTGCACCCATATCGTAGACATCGACTTTGAGCACATTCGGATGTATGTCGGCAACTATGATTTTTGGTTGGAATCCAGCCAATTGGCGTTACAATTGCTAAAAGACCAGAACAAGAAGCGTGAAGAAAAAGCCAAAGACTTGATGGAGTTTATCGCCCGCTTTTCGGCTAACGCTTCAAAATCCAAGCAGGCCACTTCACGGAAGAAGCAGTTGGAAAAGCTGACACTGGAAGATATTCGCCCATCTACCCGCCGCTACCCATTTGTCGGTTTTAAACCTAATCGCGAAGTTGGCAACGAGTTGCTGGCGATCGACGGTTTGTGCGCGGCAATCGACGGCGAACCGGTATTCAAAGATTTGACTTTTACTGTTAACAAAGGTGATAAAATCGCTTTTGTTGGTCACGACAATGTTGCCAAAACCACTTTGTTCAAAATATTGATCGGTGAATCAACCCAGGACAGCGGCGAATTCAAATGGGGCATTACTACTTCACAGGCCTATTTTCCCAAAGAGAACAATAGTTATTTTGAAGACTGCGAGCTCACTCTGGTCGATTGGTTACGACAATACTCCACCGCGCAGGAAGAATCGTTCATTCGCGGATTTTTGGGACGGATGTTGTTTTCCGGCGAAGAGAGTTTGAAAGAAGCCAAAGTCATCTCAGGTGGTGAGCGCGTGCGCTGTATGCTGTCGCGAATGATGATGAGCGGCGCAAATGTCCTGTTGATGGACGAGCCAACTAACCATCTGGATTTGGAATCAATCACGGCGCTTAACAATGGATTGATTGCTTTTGAAGGTACGTTACTATTCGTATCACACGACCATCAGTTCGTTCAGACCATCGCCAACCGGATTATTGAGATTACTCCCACCGGAGTGATCGACAAACTGATGACTTACGACGAATATCTTGAGTGGAAAAAAAGCGAAAAGAAAAAATAATAAAAATCCCGTTCATGGAAAATATTCGTGAACGGGATTTTTTTTTTAGCAATACGAGCATAGAAGCAACAGATTATCCGTAACGTATTAATCATAATCAGCCCAATATCCGAAACCAATTCATTATAATTGCTAAAACGAGCATACCTGAACCTAGTTTTGTTTGTTCAACCACGCTTTGCCGGTAATATTTCAATCCAGTATCCGTCAGGATCGTTGATGAAGTACAACCCCATAGCGCTGTTTTCATAGCAGATACAATCCATTCGCCGATGCAGCGCCTGCGCCGCCGGATAATCATCCACGGAAAACGCCAAATGGATTTCATTGTCACCCAAATCGTACGGTTCAGTCCGGCCACTCAACCAGGTAAGCTCCAGTTGATGCGCGCTCTGCCCGTCGCCAAGAAACACCAACACGAAGCTGTCATTACCGTGCCGGTTAATTTCCTGTAATCCTAACGCGTTTTTATAAAACTCCAGACTGCGTTCCAAATCCAGAACATTGATGTTGTTGTGAAGAAATTTGAATTTCATCTTTCAATTGTCCTTTCTATTTAACCCATTTCGTTACCGGGCTTTTGTCCATAAACGGATATACATAGCCTTCGCCGCGACAACCGGCAAGTGTCGCCTTAATCGAATACCAGCAATACACAATTCCAATAACCACATCGATCAACCACGCCAACCCGCCAAGAAACCCCAGTACCGCCAACGCTGCGAAAACTACAGCGAGGGATACATGACAAATCAACGCCTGACGGGCGTGCTCCTTAATAAACGTATCGTCCTCAACGACCAGATACAGTATCAGCGGTGCGACCACAAATCCCAGACCGCTCAAAAAATAGGACAAATGGGCAATACAGACCAACAGCTTTTGTTTGCCGGTTACGGTGTTTTCCATTATTTTCTTACCGCCTCAATCAATTTCTGCGGATTGATTGTCGCCGCCAACAAAAAATGGCAGTAGAACGCTCAAAAAAGCTGACAACGGTAA
>JBAXTZ010000026.1:0-48356 GCA_037129925.1 Bacillota bacterium | reverse complement strand
TACCGGCTTGATTTTGCCGACGGCTTTCATACCAGTCTATGATAGCGTCATAGCACTGCGCTGCTTAATCGGTCCGCAGTCCGAATATTTCAGCAAACAATCTATATTGGATTTCTTTAGTAACCCTTATTCAATTACTCCAGATTTCGACCGCATGGGCTGCCGCCTGCACGGTAAACCTCTTACCCATATTATTGATTCTGAACTTATATCCCAACCGCTACTGCCAGGAGCAATTCAGGCGCCGAAAAGCGGCCAACCAATAGTAATGCTTGCCGACGCCCAGACTTGTGGCGGTTATCCAATCATCGCGGTTGTAATCAACGCTGATTTGTCTAAAATGGCTCAAGCCAACGCTGGCGATACAGTTAGTTTTACGCTAATCACGCAAAAATGCGCCCGGGAAATCTATATTGCGGAACGTTTGAAACTAAAACAACTGACTGAATTTGTTAACAGCGCCCGTACTAATAACACTTTTAATATTTCTGTCGACAAGCAAGACTATATGGTTTCGGTCAGGGAGTTGCCACTTGATCAATAACTACGAAAGGATTGAAAATGAATAGATTTATCGACATCAACTGTGATATGGGCGAGAGTTACGGTGCTTATACACTCGGCTGTGATAGCGACTTAATGCCGCTGATTACTTCAGCTAATATTGCCTGCGGATTCCATGCCGGTGACCCCGTCGTCATGTATAACACTGTGCAGCTCGCCAAAAAATGCAATGTCGCGATTGGCGCCCATCCCGGATTTCCCGATTTGAATGGATTTGGCAGGCGGAACATGAACTTATCATATACGGAAATTTTTTCATCAGTCCTCTACCAAATTGGCGCGTTAACCGCGTGTTGCAATGCCGCCGGCGTAAAACTCAATCATGTAAAACCACACGGCGCATTGTATAATATGGCAGCCAAGGATATAAAAATAGCATCGGCTATTGCCGATGCTATAAAAGTCGTAGATAATTCGTTGGTTTTTGTCGGGCAGGCGAACTCGGCGATGATAACCGCCGCCGCTAACTGCAAATTACAATACGCCAACGAGGTTTTTGCCGACCGCGCCTATAACGCTGACAGCTCACTAGTGTCGCGAACGCTGAGCGGTGCTGTTATTCACGATACGGACATAATCGCTTCACGAATCATAAACTTGGCAACGACCGGGAAAATTCGAACCATCGACGGCAGTGAAATCAGCCTAATTCAGTCAACCGACCTGCAAACCGCGGCTCTCAGTGTGTGCGTCCACGGCGACAACCCGGACGCGCTACCGGCGCTCATTGCTTTACGCAAAGCATTAGCCAAAAACGCTATCGGGGTTCGCGGCATCAGCTCATCAACAACGGCGCGATAATTAGCGAAATCGTTCCCGCCACTTTGATCAACGGATTCATTGCCGGACCGGAAGTATCCTTGAACGGATCACCGACGGTATCACCAACTACCGCTGCCGCGTGCGCTTTCGTACCCTTGCCGCCAAAGTTTCCGCTTTCGATATATTTTTTGGCATTATCCCAGGCGCCACCGGCATTCGCCATGAATAGCGCCAACAACACCCCGGAAACTGTGATTCCGGCTAAGAACCCGGCCAATGCTTTAGCCCCGAGAACAAATCCAACAACAATCGGTGTAGCCACGGCAAACAGACCAGGTCTTATCATTTCGTTGAGCGCTGCTTTAGTGCTGATGTCGATGCAACTTTTATAATCCGGTTTAGCCGTGCCTTCCATCAGTCCGGGGATTTCCCGGAACTGACGGCGCACTTCGTTAATCATCTTAAACGCCGCCCGACCGACCGCCTCCATAGTTTGCGCGCACACCAAAAACGGCAATGCCGCTCCGATAAACAACCCGATAAGCACCATCGTATCCGTCAAGTTTACCGGCATTTTTCCGTTGACAATCAATCCCGCCAGCGCGTGATTTTTGCAAACTTCTTCGTTAAACGCGCTGAACAACGCCAGCGCCGTCAAAGCCGCCGACCCGATAGCGAAGCCCTTGGCAATCGCCGCGGTAGTATTTCCGACCGAATCCAATTTGTCGGTTTTTTTACGAACTTCCGGACCAAGCCCGGCCATTTCGGCAATACCACCGGCATTATCGGCAACCGGTCCAAAGGCATCCACCGCTACTACCATTCCGGCCGTTGACAACATTCCCATCGCGGCAATAGCGATGCCATAAACTCCGCCGGTGAAATAGTATGAAGCCCCGGTAGCGCAAGCAAAAACCAGCATTGGTAGCGTCGTACTCTTCAAACCGGTTGCAATACCGGAAATGATATTTGTCGCTTCACCGGTTAAGGAAGCTTCGGCTATTTTTTTGGTAGGTGAATAATCATGCGAAGTATAGTATTCTGTTAATTTTCCAATAACAACATTGACCACCAAGCCGCAAACTGCCGCGCCAAAAATCCCCAAGCCCTTGGCTTCGCCAAAAAAAGCATTCGCCAAGAAATACGCGGCTACCGCAATCAAGATATTAGTTGCCCAAAGACCCCGATTGAGCGCGGCTTGCGGGTTACCGTTCTCACCGGTGCGCACTAGCGCGGTGGCAATAATCGACGCAACAATTCCGGCAGCGCCCAGCAATAATGGGAATAGTACGCCGTTGATTCCAAACAGCGTATTACCCAGCAACATCGCGGCAATGGCCGTTGCGCCGTAAGACTCAAACAAGTCCGCACCCATACCGGCAGTATCGCCGACATTATCACCAACGTTATCGGCAATAACTGCAGGATTACGCGGATCATCCTCGGGAATGCCGGCTTCGATTTTGCCAACCAAATCTGCGCCAACGTCGGCTGCTTTAGTGAATATTCCGCCGCCAACCCGCGCGAAAAACGCGATTGCCGATGCGCCAAAAGCAAAACTATTGATGGTTGCCGGATCTCCGTAAATCAGATACAGAGTGGAAACACCCAGCAAACTCAACCCGGCAACGGACATCCCCATGACCGTACCGGCACGAAACGCGACACTAAGAGCGCTGTTCAAGCTGGTACGCGCCGCCTCGGTAGCCCGGGCATTAGCGCGGGTGGTCGCGGTCATGCCGAAATATCCAGCCAGCGCTGAACAAACCGCGCCGACTAAAAACGAAATCGCCATCGCCGAGCCCATCAGATAAAATAGCAGGGCAAAAATAACAACTGTGAACGGCACCAAGCTACGATATTGGCGATTGAGAAACGCCATTGCGCCCTCATAAATATCCTGAGATATCTCCTTCATCCGGTCATTACCTTGAGATTCGCGCAACACCGATACCATCATTATCGCGGCGAATACCAAAGAAATCAAGCCGGCAACCGGAGCGACATACAGCAAAGTTTGTTGAGTCATACCAACCTCCTTGAAAACAGCTGAAATCTGATTGTTTTCCTGAATATAACTATTCGCCACGTCTGCGGAAATTCCTGCAAGAGAACAAAAAAAAGCGCGGATATTTCCGCGCTTTAATGGTTATGCGTGCTATCTCATCGACCGTTCCAACATAATAACTGCTATTGCAAATAATATCGCAATAAGTTTTGTGGCTTTCGCCAGAATATCATCAATGCCCTTACGTTTGCCGCCAAACAGCACTTCAGCCCCGCCGGCAATAGACCCTGACAATCCAGACGATTTACTAGATTGCAGCACAACCGACGCAATCACCAGAACCGCCAAAATAAATACCAATATTTCCAAAAAGATTACCACAATCTCCTCCAATAGCTTTAGTCAATGGCCGCTAGCCGTTGGCCGCTAGGAAACACGCCAACTAGGTTAACAACCATAAGTTCACGTTGCATTATAACACAGCATCACATATTAGGCAAACAAAACTATCCACCTGTCTTACCCACCGTTCCTACTTCTTACTTCTTACCTCTTAATTCCCATTTCCAATTCAATCGGTCATCGCGCTCCACAGCCATTTTGCAACTTGATATGTCGGCGCACCCTCTTCAGTCGTGCCGTCAACAGTCCGATAGTCATCGTCAAGGCGCCAGGCAAACATTCCTGCCATGTTTAATTCTAACGCCAACGAACATTTTGTCTTGACCGATTCTTTGTTATCTTGATATCCAGCGGCAAAATCATCAAACGCAACTTCACTTACAACCCCGCCAATCATTTTTTCATAAGGAAATCCGGCAGCCCGGTATTGCTTACTATAATAATCCAAACTGTATTTGGGCGCTGTTCCATAGCTCATAATATTAATCTGGTCGACCAGCAAGCTGGTTTTAGCCACTAATTGCGGCAATTGCGACCCCGGCCATACCGAATAGGTGAGCTTATACTTCTTGCCGCGTGGCGTGACATCAACTTTGGCAAATTTATTATGCAGTGCTTCCAACAACGTTATTACTTCAAAACTATAGTCGTTAATGTTAATTTTATTTTGCCAGCCAAGATCAAATCCATCCAAATCGTAAGTTTGTAACAAACGGTAAACGGTGTGTGCAAAGGTTTCTGCATCAGCGGCAGCTTTGAGATAGTTTTTGTTAGGTTCCCCATCACCCCGCTCCGACATCAGAAAAATTTCCACTTTGGGATTATGGACACGGCATTGTGCGACGATATTATTTAGCCGGCTCTCCCATTCACTCCGGTTATTATTCACTTTACCCGAACTAAGCGCGCCGTTTCCGTTGACGGCTGCAAATGCGATGTACAGCCGGTTTAACTTGTCCCACGGCACGGTCTCTGGATTCGCCATGGCGTTAATATATGTATCGCCGTCGATCAAAAATGCTTGCGCGACAATTTTTTTGGTCTGTTCGCCATGCATCATGCCCCACAGTGTTTTGGCATCAGCGCTATTTTGCGACAGCAAGTATGAAAATATTAACGCCAATCCAAATACCCTCTTGAACATATGTCCTCCTGAACCAAACTGCCTATAGCAAATCCTTAACCAATTGGCTCTTCCCGCGCTTGATTACTAAAACCGATTCAGTTGTTTCCACAACAATAATATCAGCCAAACCGGCTACCGCCACCGTCCGGTTGTTGGCACGCACCATCACGCCCGAGCAATCCAAGCACTTAACAGTTCCGCGTAACACGTTGTCTTTCTCGTCTTTTCCGCTGATGTCGTACACCGAATCCCAGTGGCCAACATCGTTCCAGCCGACCGAAAACGGCACGACCGCTGCTTTGTCAGTTTTTTCAGCCACCGCGTAGTCAATGGAAATTTTGGGGATTTCGGTAAAATTAGTTATTGCCGTATCAAACCCATTAGCAAAATGAATAGCTATTTCATTAGCATATTTAGCCAGTTCAGTAAAAAAGCTGCTCGCTGTGAACAAAAACATCCCGGAATTCCAATAATAGTTTCCGGCTTCGATATATTCTGCGGCGACCGTACGAGTAGGCTTTTCCTTAAAACAACTAACCGAGTAACCGACGCTAAGTTCCTCGCCGGCTTCGATATACCCATAACCAACCTCCGGGTAATACGGTACAACGCCAAAGGTTACAAACCAGCCAGCTTGAGCCAGCGGCTCAGCAAGCCTCAAACAGTGATAAAATTCCCGCCGATTGCTAATTATATGATCTGACGGCGCAACAAATATCGTCTCGTCGGCTTGAGACAACAATTTTTCTTTGATATAGGTCACGCCCAGCGCAATCGCCGGCGCCGTGTTGCGCGCACAGGGTTCACAGACAACGTGTGCAGCTTCACAACCAATATTCGCCAATTCTTCAACAGCCTGTTCGCGATACGCGTCCCCTGTCAGGACAACCATGTCCTCAGCCCGCATGATCGGCAACAACCGCAACACCGTTTCCGCCAACAATGAATTTTCTGAATGAATTTTCAGAAACTGCTTCGGTTGTTTTGGCGTCGACTCCGGCCACAAACGAGTGCCGCCGCCGCCGCAAAGAATAATTGCTTTCACTATTACCTCCTGTTACCAAACCCTCCAAGGCGCTTGCTTTTTCTCCCAAAGCGTATCCAACTCGATTTTATCCCGCAAAGTATCCATCGGCATCCAAAAGCCCTTATGCTTAAATGACATCAATTGCCCGGAATGCGCCAAGGTCTCCAACGGCTGCCGTTCAAAAATTGTCGAATCACCATCGATATAATCAAATACTTCCGGTTGCAAAACGAAGAAACCGGCATTGATCCAATTGCCATCGCCTTGAGGCTTTTCCATAAATCCGGAGACGCAATTATTAGCATCCATCGTTATCGCGCCAAACCGTCCTTGCGGTTGCGTAGACGTAACGGTCGCCATTTTTCCGTGGCTCTGATGATACTTCACCAGCGCAGAAATATCAATATTGCTTACACCATCGCCGTAAGTAAGCATAAACGGTTCGTTGCCAACATATTCCTGGATTCGTTTTATCCTACCGCCGGTCATCGTATTCATCCCGGTATCTACCAAAGTTACTTTCCACGGCTCAGCGGTATGAGCATGAGTTACCATACTATTATTATCGCGAAAATCAAAGGTTACATCCGATTCATGGAGAAAATAGTTGGCGAAATATTCTTTGACCACATAAGCTTTGTAGCCCAAACAAATAACAAAATCATTAAAACCATAGTGCGAATAAGTTTTCATGATATGCCACAAAATCGGTTTGCCACCGATATCAATCATCGGTTTAGGTTTAGTGTGACTTTCTTCACTAATGCGGGTTCCCAAACCACCAGCTAATAATACAACCTTCATAACCGCTCCTCTCGTTGTTTGGAAAATAATTAGTACAATTAATCAATGTCAGGTTCTTCCAATACATCAATTACCATAATTTTTTTCAATTCCGCTCTTTCTAACGGGGGAGACATATCCTCAATCGGTCTATTAAAAATAAGTTTTGGATTTACTTCAGTATTGAGTTCTAAAACGACGTTAATAAAAGCTGGACCATCTGCACTTAACGCTTTATTAATAATTTCGGCCGCTGAATCCATACCAGTAATTTCATAGGTCGAAATTTCATAAGCTTGCGCAATTTTTATTAGATCAGGGCAATGATAACCAATAACCGTCGATTGACGTCTGCCTTCAAAAAATAAATCTTGAAATTGTCTGACCATACCCAGACAGCCATTGTTTAATACAAATATTTTTATTGGCAATTGCTCCCGGGCGATTATTTCTAAATCCTGAATATTAATTTGAATTCCGCCATCGCCGGCGATAACGATACTGGTTATGGCGGATTTCGCCTTAACTGCCCCAATCGCTGCCGGAAGTGCAAAACCCATCGCCCCCATGCCGCCAGAAATTAACAACCGCTGCTTGTTCTTAATTCGAAATGATTGCGCTGCCCACATCTGATTTTGACCAACATCCAGACAAACCACATCTCCTGACCCCGCAAAAACCGAAAGTAACTCCAAAAATGCATTTGGTTCCACGCCATCATTAGCGGTGATCCGCGATCGGGTAGGATATTGATTTCTATAACAATCAATTTTTTCTAGCCAGCAATCAATGTTAGGTTTTTCAAAACCATCCAGCTTTTTATTGATGTTGGTCAAAAACTCCTTGACGTCGCAATTTACAGCTATGTCCATTTTCACTTTGCTGTTTAGCTCTATCGGATCGATATCTATTTGAATTTTTTTGGCAGCGCGCGCAAATGTCGATACATTGGTACCGGTTTGACGCGTATCCAGCCGCGAGCCTAACACTACCAGTAAATCGCAGTTTGCTAAAATCAGATTACTATACCTATTCCCATATGAACCAATCATTCCATAAAAAGCCGGATTATCATGTGGTACCGCATCAAGCCCCAGAAGGGATGTCACGAGCGGAAATCCAGTTTTGTCGATAAATTGCATCAATTCATCTGAGGCATTCGCAGTTCGGATTCCACCGCCAGCAAGTATAACAGGTCGTTTTGCCTCCGCCAACATTCTTATTATGATATCGTCTTGAGGCGTACTTTTTCCCTTTTGAAGGTATGCTTCCTTTTGCAAGAGTTGATATTCTTCACTATCAAAAAAACTTTCGATCAGATCAGGCTCAATTTGCGCCCGTTGAATATTCATTGGAATATCTAAAAGAACAGGTCCTGGTCTACCGCTTTGCGCAAAATACACAGCTTTTTCCAGATGGAACCTAATTTTCAGTGCGTCTACTACCATTTCCGAATATTTGGTTAACGGTTTTGCTACCGTAACAATATCGGTTTCCTGAAATCCAATCTGCCTTATCGGGCTATCAAATTTGCATTCATAGGTGTTAACCTGACCAGTAATAAATAAACAGGGAACGGAGTCAAAATAGCAACTACCAATTCCCGTCATCAAATTTAGCGCCCCCGGTCCACTCGTCGCCATAGCCACACCCAATTTGCCATTAACGCGGGCATAGGCCTCTGCCGCAAATGCTCCTGTTTGTTCATGGTGAACTGAGACACAAGTAATGTCATCTCGCCCATGAATTGAGTCTAGTAGATGTGTTATCATTCCCCCGGTTAGTTCAAATACGTGAGCAACGCCTTCTTTGACAATAAAATCAATAACGTAATCTGAAAGTTTCATCATTAAGCACAACCCGCCTCCAAAATATTTTACTACAATCTATCGAAATCATAATTATTATCCGAAAGAATCTGTCTCAACCTAGTAATATCTGCTTGCCAATATTGTGGTTCACTGGAACGGGATGGAGCATGCCCCCACAGTGGTTTTATATGTGCCTTGTCAAATTGTTTAGCCACCGAATAATAAAACTGTTCAACCGTCTGCTGCTTTCCCGAACCGATGTTAACTATTTCTCCATAAGGAATATCCACAGTAAGCATTGCTCGGTAAATCGCAACAACTTTGTCAATATTGATAAAATCGCGCACTGAACAGGGGTTAGCAAGGTGCGGCTGTTTATCAACTTTTATTGACTTAACGATACTGGCATATAATCTGCTATCCGCCTCTAAATCACCATACGGAGAAAATAGTCGCAATGTACAAACTGGGTGCTTTTGGCTATGACCTACCATACTACAATAATTAGTGGCCGCAAGTTTAGTTATACCATAAAAGTTTACTGGCGCGCAAACGTCATTTTCATTCATCGGGCAATTTTTTATGCCGTATTCTGATGAAGAACCGGTATTGATAAATTTTGCGACACCTTCAAATACAGCAGCATCCAACAAATTTTTTGTGCCGACAATATTGGCATTTATCATTTTTTTCGTTTCGGTTTCAGACGAAAATCCGCCATAGGTAGCAACATGAATTATCACCTCGGGTTTGATTTTACTTACCGCGGCAAAAACAGCAGTTCGATCTGCAATATCTGCATATTCAACGTTGTGAATTTTATCCGCAATTGCATCAATACGCCAGGTACCCGAAGTTTTTCTTGTCAATATGCTGACATCAAAGTCTTTGACAAAGTTATGCACCAGACTGGCTCCGACAAATCCCGTTGCCCCGGTAATCAGTAATTTCATCATTACCCCCTTACTCAACAAATCACGAATAATTAATCGAAATTGATTCTTTCTTTTTCAACGACCAACGGCCGCTTAAGTACTTGCGTGTAAATATTTCCGATGTATTCGCCAAGGATGCCGATAAAGAACAACTGCACCGAGCCAAAGAAATATATACCAATCAGCTCTGGCGCCATTCCAAAATCAAATTTGTTCCATAAAATGATTTTGGCAACTAAATACGCCAGTGAAATAAATAAAGCAAATATCGACATTATGAATCCGCCAATAGTAGCGACGCGTAAAGGAATCCTACTATGTGTAGTAATGCCTAATAACGCCAAGTCATATAGCGTGTAGAAATTGTTTTTAGTCACCCCGCGCTTGCGCTCCGGTTGATCATAGGCAATCTTATAAATCGGAAAACCAATGTCCGCGATAATGCCTCGAAAATAGGGATTGTGATCATCCAGCTTATTAATCTCGTCAATAATTATGCGATCATATAGCCCAAATCCAGTGTAATTTGGTATCAAATCAATATTGCCCAACTTGCCGACCAACCAGTAATAGCTATTGCGGCATAAACCCATTAGCAAGGAATCTTTGGTCTTAGCTTTTATGCCGACAATTATTTTATAACCTTCCTTCCACTTTTCGAGAAACTGTGGCATTAATTCTGGCGGATCCTGCAAATCCGCAACTATTAAAAATACACACTCCCCCGATGCCTGCAACATTCCATGATAAGGCGAACGCATATGTCCAAAGTTCCGCGAATTGATGATAACTTTTACGTTTTTATCAGTTTCACAGATATCCCGCAACATTTTCACGGTTTTATCAACTGAATCATTATCGCAAAAAATATGCTCATAGCGATATTGCGGCATTTTTTCAAATACCGCTTTTACACGTTGATAAACCTCACAGACATTTCCTTCTTCATTGTAGCAAGGAGTCACAACACTAACAAAACTCATTCACACCACTCAGCCGCCCTCATTTATTTGTTCTCCACTTAACTCTTAAACGAAAAATTGTTGTGTGCAATAAAACTCATGATTATTATCAATCCATTTATTAGCATTTGCGAGATGTAAGCATTAATATGTAGCCAGTAAGTCAGCACCGGAAACAATGCAACATTAACAACAAATCCAGTGCCATAGACTACATAAAACCTCAAATACTCGCGCAGGTAATTTCCCTTAGTCTTAAACACAAAAAACTTATACCCGATGTAAGCCATTGTTATCGTAATAATATTGACTAAAACCAGTATCGCGATATAATTCCAAATCATGGATAAAAAGTAATATGCTACTACAAAAGTTGCATAGCCAAACACAACATTCCAGCCGCCTACCATCAGATAATTGATTTCTTTTTTGCGTTTAGCGTAAATATGCTTAGCTCTTTTTCGCATCAACAAACTCTTTTATCTTTTCAATCATGTAGTCGTTTTTCGACCTAGACATGCCCGGATAAACCCCGATCCAAAACGTATTATTCATTACAAAATCGGTGTTGACCAATTCTCCGACCACCCGATAGCCCTCGCCAGTGGATCGCATTTCGTCAAAACAAGGATGCTTTAGTAAATTACCGGCAAACAACATTCGTGTCTGAATATTGTGCTTTTCCAGATGAGCTACTATTTCTTCGCGATTAAACGGCGCATCTGTTCGGACGGAAATTAAGAATCCAAACCAGCTTGGTTGGCTATTCGCTTCGGCTTCCGGCAACACTAAATACTGTTTCAAACTATCGAGGGCATCGCGCAAATATTGCCAATTTTCTTGACGCGCCAAGATAATCTGCGACAGCTTATCCAATTGTGCGCAACCGATGGCCGCCTGCATATCAGTAACTTTTAGATTATAACCAAAATGTGAATAAACATATTTGTGATCATAACCATACGGCAACTCGCCGAACTGCTGTGTAAAGCGATGCTTACAGGTGTCATCTTTACCACTCGGACACCAGCAATCACGCCCCCAATCGCGAAACGATTCAATTATTCGCTTTAGTTGAATATTGTTGGTATAGACCGCGCCCCCCTCGCCCATCGTCATATGATGTGGCGGATAAAACGAGGAAGTGCCGATGTCGCCGATGGTGCCGGTGTAGTGCCAGTGGCTGGCGGCTGGCGGCTGGTGGCTGGTGGCTGGCAACGAAAAAAAATACTTCGACCCCAACGCGTCGCAATTGTCTTCGATCAACCATAGATTGTTTTGGTCGCAGAATTCTTTAACAGCCTGCAAGTTAAATGGATTGCCCAAGGTGTGCGCAACCATTACCGCTTTGGTTTTTTCGCTTAATGCACTAGCCAGCATATTTACATCGATATTATAACCAGGCAATTCAATATCAACGAAAACCGGTACCGCGCCGTATTGAATAATCGGTGATACTGTCGTTGGAAAGCCGCAGGCAACAGTAATAACTTCATCGCCACGCTTGATAGCGCGATCTCCGAGTTTGGGTGAAGTCAACGCCATAAACGCCAGTAAGTTCGCCGACGAGCCAGAATTAACGAGCGAGCAATATTTCACGCCCAAGAACTCGGCAAACCGCTTCTCAAATTCTTCCGCATAATGTCCGGTAGTCAGCCAAAAATCCAAAGCCGACTCCACCAAATTGCAGACTTCATGCTCATCAAAATAGCGGCCGCCATAATTTACCCGGTCGCCGGGTGAAAATGCATTATCCATCTTTAAGTTTTCCAAGTAATATTTCTTCACTTGCTCAATAATAAGTTTTCTACGGTCAAAATCCGTTGAAATATCTTCAGTCGACAATACAACAAGTTTACGACAAACATTGACAGTAAACTTAGCAATTTCAATTGCTCTTGTGGCATCTTGCACGGTAATTTCCCTGAAAATTGGATATCTACCAGTAGTTATCCAATCCGTCAACCAACCTAAAGAACTATAGTCGATAGTCGAAATAAATTCATCACCTAACATCAAAGCTAGAACCGCAAGGTCATGAGTTCGCTTTAATTGTAGTCCTCTATCTAAGCAAACAGCTTTCAAAGCTTTTTCAGTTGCTTGCTGAGCAAGCATACAAGCATTCCTGATTGAATGTGTGCTGTCGGCAAATATGCTCTCAGCGATACGAAGGTCAGCCTGAGCATACTCAAACCACTGTTCAACCTCTTCAAGTTCATGCTGCTTGTTTATGTTTTTCATACAATAGTTTCCCCTCTTCTAACACTCTATGATAAAGATATTGCTTGTCTTCACCAAACTTCTCCAATAACTCCGAATTCACTACTATTATGTCTTTTTCAATGTCGTAATCTGCTACTGCGCAACGAATTTTAGCAGCGATGTTCCAAAGGTCATTTCTATCAGCAGCTTGTATTACAATCAAAAAATCCAAATCGCTGTCAATTCTTTGTTCACCTCGTGCATACGAACCAAATAAATAAACTTTGTCTGGTTCGAAACGCTTTACAATAATGTTCGCTATGTCTTTTACTATATTATCGTTCACTAACGCCTCCATTTTTAAGCCAAATATTTCTCGATCTGCTTAAAACTCAGCTCACGCATATCTTCACGATTGATATAGGCTCTATGCCACTCCACGATTTTCTCCAATGTTTGCGAAAGATTCCAACTCGGTTGCCAACCTAGTTCCTGCCGCGACTTACTGCAGTCCAGTTTTAGGTAGTTCGCTTCATGTGGATGTTCGCCGTCGTCAACACAATATGCGGCTGGCGGCTGGTGGTTTGTAGTTGGTAGCTGATCATTCCACAACCCGCACATCCGCTCGACAATCCATTCCACCGGTTTGGCATCGTCATCGCTTGGTCCAAAATTCCAAGCTTCGGCAAATTTATGTCCATGAGTATATAAATTCTCCGCCAATTGCAAATAACCTGCTAGCGGCTCCAAAACATGTTCCCAGGGACGGATAGAATATGGATTACGAATCCGTACCGGTTCGCCAGCCTCAATCGCCCGCAAAATATCCGGTATCAAGCGATCCTTCGCCCAATCGCCGCCGCCGATGACGTTGCCAGCCCGCGCTGTCGCGATTGCGGGAACAAAAGCTGAAAGCTGAAAGCTGAAAGCTGAAATACAATCCGATTTTTCTGTAGAATCACTTGACAACTTGACAACTTGACAACTTGATAACTCTTCTCCCACAGGCGGCTGGAAGAAAGACTGCCGATATGCCGATACCACCAGCTCCGAACACGCCTTGCTGTTTGAGTACGGATCATAGCCGCCGAGCCGGTCGTTCTCGCGATAACCCCACGCCCACTCGTTGTTTTGATAGCATTTATCGGTTGTGACAACTACTACCGCACGAACACTTGGACAATTTCTCACCGCCTCCAACAGATTTGCCGTTCCCATAACGTTAATCTCATAAGTTTCCAGCGGTTTGACGTAAGATTCGCGAACCAGCGGCTGCGCTGCCATGTGAATGACTATCTCCGGTTGCCAAGTTGTCAGAGTTGCCAACAGGCGCTGATAGTCGCGGATGTCGCCGATATTGTGTTCACACATATCGGACAATTTCGTAACATCAAATAAACTCGGCTCAGTCGGCGGCGTAAGCGCGTAGCCGCAAACTTCTGCGCCCATCTCGTTCAACATCATGACCAGCCAGCTACCTTTGAAGCCAGTGTGACCGGTGATAAATATCCGTTTGCTTTTCCAAAATTCTCTTGTCATAACAACCATATCCCCCACGGTTTATTTCACTTGAATGTTCGGTTCCGAAGTTGCTTACCACGCCACGTCAATCTTCCCTTTTCCGCTTACGATTAGCACCAGCGTCTTGACTATTTTGCCATTATTGTACTTTTCGACGTAGGCAGTGCGATAGCCTTCCAGCTGAATTTTCGCGGCTGCTGCTACCCTGTTGTAGTTTTTCAGGTTTTTCACCTTGAGATATTTTAGTTCAATAATCCACTCGTAGTTTGCAGAACCGGGATTGGACGGATTCTCCTGCAACAAAACATCTGCATAGCCATTACCCAGTTCGCGTTCGCTGTTGACGAAAAACGTTCCATCAATATGAACTATCGACAGCAATACCATCTGGATATGTTTTTCGTCGATCTGCACTAAATCCCGGAACGTCAAAACTGTTTTGAGCATTTTCTCAAAGCGCGTTACAAATTCAGTTGCCACTCCTTGTACCGCCATCTGCGCCAACGGTTCATAGAATTCATCACTGCGAACGACTTTCGTTTGCGTCTTTAACATCTCTCCGAAATTTTCCCAGAACATCGACTTGATTGCATAATTAGGTGTTCCCAACTCTACCTTGCCGAATTGAGCGGACTTTATTGTCAGCAGCCCCAGATAATACATCAACGACCAGTAGTTTTCCTGATTTTCATAGATGGTATGCAAGTCAAAGCGATCAACCAGCCGCGTCAATACTGTCCCACCGCTGGCGATTAACTGTAAACTCTCGTAAGCGTCAAATTTCCGCGCTAGCATCTCAGTCTTGCGATAATCAGTCACGACGTTGCGGTCAAGAATATATTGCGGATATTTTCCGCGTTGACGCACCTCTTCCAGAAAATATATCACCATATTAGTATTAAATACTTTTTCCGTAGCTTCGGCGCTGAATTTATAGCCGTTGAAATATTCACGCAGATCATCCTGGAGTTTTTGCAAATTCATTGTATCCGGGCAAACTTCAATTACCAGCGCGCTCACTTCCTCGCTCGTTAACCCGAGCATGGCATTTAATTCCGGTTTAAGCGTCAGATTGTTAGTAATATTAAATCCACTAGTCAAATCATCCAACATCACCGGACTAACTCCGGTCATAAATAACCGTTCGATACTCGAAGAAGTTCCTTCCTTGATCGCCTTGTAAAACGCCTTGACATAGCCCTCGCCGCTAATCAAGTCATAATACAGCTCTTTATCATCACCGGCGATCAGTTCGTTGGCAAAATTGTCGTATTCGTCGATAATTAGATATATTCTTTTTCCACTTGCTTCAACCGCTTCACACAGCGTAGTTATAGTATCCGAAGCCGCTATATCTTCACGAAGCTGCGGAGTTTCATTGAAATATTCTTTATAACGAACAAAAAAAGCCTCGACTGCCAATCGAACTTTATTAGCAAATCCAGTAATTAGAACAGCTTTTCCCTGGTCGGTCGTAATTCCGGCGAAGCTCAGCTTTAGCGCTAAATAATTGTTCTTTAATGCCGTCGGCTGTTTTCCGATATACAAATCGCCAAACAAAGCGTCAAACTTATCCGCCTTGTTTATATCATAATAATTCTCCAGCACCGACAGCCACAGCGTTTTACCAAAGCGGCGCGGACGGATAAAGAACTGAAACGACGGTTGCTGTTCCAGCTCGGCGATATATTTAGTTTTATCAACAAAAACTTTTTTGCTGGTACGAATCAATTCGAAATTCGTCTCACCATACGGAAATCTACGCATTTTACACCTCAAAATAAAATAGCCGCAACTCTCATTGCAACTATTTTAGCATATTGCAATTTATTTAGCTATTACAGGCTAGCCACAACAAACTTCAGCGCACATTTCATTCAACAACAGCACCGGCCAGCTGCATTGGAAAATGGTTTGCCCAATAATAACTACTCCACTAATCATACTGTGTAGTCAATGCTCAACTTAAATAAGACTTACAAATTTGATATACCACTATATAGATTCTAGAAATATTTGATAATAAACACAATTTTTAAAGGAAAAGACCGTCCGTGTGTAGAAATACTATAGACAAGAAGCACGGAGGTTAAAATGTATAAATACGATTGGATATTACGGACTGAATTGAGCAATGAATACGGAGCAAGAGAGCCACTCTTGAAAATAGCCTATAGAATATGCGAATACGCTTAGGCGTAAATATTATCTACAGGAGGTCAAAAATGACCAACTATCGGGAAATCCTGCGCTTGCACAGTCAGGGTTTTAGTCAACGCGGAATCGCAGCGAGCTGTGAATGTTCGCGCAACATCGTCGCCAAAGTACTGCAAAAGGCAGCAGAACTCAACATGATCTGGCCGTTGACCGGAGATCCATCTAACAGCGAGCTGTCAACGGTTTTCGCCACCGAAGCCACCGTTTCCGATGCCCGCAAACGCCCGGACTATGAACGAATTCATCGCGAAATGGGCAAACACTGAGTAACCATGAGTCTGCTTTGGCAGGAGTACTGTGCCAATTGTCGTTCAACCGGAGAACTCCCGTTAATGTATACCCAGTTTTGTTACCACTACCGGCAATTCGCGCTGCAGACAAAAGCGACAATGCACATTCACCGCAAACCCGGCGATCAAACCGAAGTCGATTGGGCTGGCAGCAAGATTCACGTTACCGACAGAGTTACCGGCGAAATTGCCGCCGCTTCAATATTCGTCGGCGTTTTATCGAGTAGCTTGTACGCCTATGTTGAAACTTTTCCGACACAGGAACTTGATTGCTGGATAACCGCGCACGTGAATATGTTCAAGTTTTTTTGCGGCGTTACCAGAATGATTGTGCCGGATAATCTCAAAACCGGTGTTGAGAAAACTTCTTGGATTGACCCTGTAATCAACAAAACCTATCAGGAATTGGCCGAACATTACGGTACTGCAATAATACCAGCCAGAGTCGGAAAACCTCAGGACAAACCGAATGTCGAAGGCTCAGTAAAGGGAGTTTCGACATGGATAATAGCAGCGGTTCGTAATTTGCAATTCTTTAGTATTCACGAGCTTAACGCAACTATCCGGGAGAAACTGACAGAGTTTAATGCGAGGCCGTTCCAGAAAAAGCCAGGCAGCCGCTATTCGGTCTATCTCGAAGAAGAACAGTCACGATTGTTGCCATTACCCTCATCGCCGTATGAATTGGCAATCTGGAAAGTTGCTACCGTACAATGCAACTATCATATCTCGTTGTCGCATATGCACTACAGCGTGCCATGGGAATATATCCGGCATAAAGTCGATGTGCGGGTAACCCGTAATGTTATCGAAGTGTTTTCCGATAATCAACGCATCTGCACACATCGACGCTTACAAGTCCGTTCCGGGCAATACAGCACGACGCTGGAACATATGCCAAAAGAACATCAACAGTACCTTAAATGGGATTCTGACCGGTTCAGGGATTGGGCTAGAAAGACCGGCACAAATACTCTGGCTTGTGTAAATGCTATCCTTACATCACGCCGGATAGAACAACAGGGCTACCGAAGCTGCATGGCACTGTTGAAACTTGCAGAAAAACATTCGCAGGAACGATTAGAAGCCGCCTGCTGCAAAGCTTGGTCCTACACACCCCAGTCCGATTATCGCAATATCAAAACCATCCTGACATCTGGTATGGACAGGCTGGATAACACTAATCCTCCTGAAGAAAAACCGCAACCCTCACATGGATACACGCGGGGCGCCGGATATTACGGGAGGAATTCAAAATGACCAATGAAAGTACCGCAACCAAGCTGAACGAAATGCGGCTTGGACACATGGCTGAAGCGTTTAAAATCCAACTGCAGGACATTTCCATGAACGAACTGACCTTCGAAGAACGGTTTGGAATGCTAATTGATTCCGAATGGGATAACCGCAAAAGCAACCGGGTTACCAGACTACTCCGACAACCGGATTCAATCAAAATAACGCTCAGATTGCCAAAATCGAATATCATCCCGACCGCAACCTCGACAAGGGACAAATATCTTTATTGGCGCGTTGCAAGTACCTCGAAGAAAATCAAAACATAATCATTATGGGCGCATCCGGTGCCGGAAAAACATTTATGTCTTGTGCGTTTGGAATAACCGCCTGTAAAAACCATTACAGCGCGAAGTATATTCGGTTGCCGGATATGTTGAGCGACATTGCAATTGCCAGAGGTGCCGGAATACCGCTAGGCAAAGCTGTTAAACCGTATTGCAAAGTTAAGCTGCTCATAATTGACGAGTGGTTACTGTCACCGCTAAACGAATCAGAAGCCCTGATTCTGCTCGAAATAATTGATCAGCGGCAAAGCACCGGCTCAACCATCTTCGCATCGCAATTCTCGCCAGCCGGTTGGCACACCAAGATTGGTGAAGTTGCATTGGCAGACGCGATTCTTGATAGAATTGTTCACAACTCCTATCAGATCGTCATTGGTGGCGAGGAGTCAATGCGCAAACGCAAAGGGTTAAAACTCTAAAAAAACGCAGGACGAGGGTCGCCACCTTCGGTGGCTCTCATCCTCCACAGACCTGGCTCAGTTTACCCCGTGACACTGGCTCAATTCACAACGTACACGCGGCTCTTTCGAGCCGCAATATACAACTAACGTCAACGAACGAGTAGAAGAGCTCGTGTGAGCACTTAAATTGACAAACAACAAACGGCTATATATTCGATATCAGGCGATGATATTATGGCTGCGCGATGGTAAAACCAGCGATGAAATATCAGCTATTACTAGCAAGAGTGCAGCAATAATAAATAGATACAAACAAAATTACAGAAAAAAATGGTGTTTTGGGACTCACTCCAGCAAAACCAAGTGGTCGTCATGCTGATCTCACCCGGCGCAACAAGCTGAACTTAAAGATATTATTCAGACAAAAATTCCTGAATAAATAGGCTTTCCGGCTCAAATGAACTGGATAGTGTGGTTTATACGTCAGCTTATTATAGATCTGTACTCTGTGGAGATGTGCCCTTCTGCCGTGCACGCCATGCTGGTTAGAAATCATATTAGCTACACTCGTCCGACATATTGTCTGGCGAACGCCGATAAAGACAAACAGGATGATTTCAAAAAACTCTTCCGGCAACAATCAACCGACTCGGCGTTGAAACGGATATGTTGCTTTTCGAAGATGAATCAATGATACGTGACTATCAGGCTATTGGCTACAACTGGTTTGAAAAAGGGAAGCAAAGGATAGTCCCAACATATGGTAAACATGAAGGTGTAAAACTTCTTGGCGTTTTGGATTATGCGTCGGGCGAAGTATTTGTTTGTGAATATGCCAAATATGATGCCGCTGTATTTCTGGAGTTTTTGAAGAGAGTTTTGGATAGGTATCCGGGCAAGAGGATTGAAATGATATTGGACAATGCGGGATCCATCATGCAAAATTAATTCAACCATATTTACAAGAAAACAGTAAACGGCTCAAACTGCAATTTCTGCCACCGTATAGTCCTGAGCTAAATCCAATCGAAAAACTCTGGGGTTGGCTCAAAAAGTCTTGCATATACAATGTTTTCTACAAATCCATTGAAGCCATGCGTACTCGCATACAGTGTTATATTAAACAAATAATTTCCTCGCGTCAAGAGATTGTCGATCGCATGCTCTGTATTGTATGACGGTATAGTTTGTGTCATATTTTAATGGAATCCATTTAGGTAATAAACAGTCAGAGCTGCATTAACTTTTTAATAGTCACTATAGTCTTATCAATATCGCTCAATATTGTATTATCATTCTTAATTAAATCAATAAATTCATATAATAAATCTTCGCTAATATCACACCAATTAATTTTCTGCAATTGCACGATAATTCCTTCAGAAAATCGATACTTTAACACTTTAGCTGGCACACCGCAAGCAATAGCATATGGCGGAATATCTTTGTTAACAAAACTACATGCACCGATAATAGCGCCCGTTCCTATATTTACTCCTCCCATTACTAAAACATTTTCGCCTAACCAAACATCATCACCTATGATACAAGTTTTGCTTTCAACGAATAAATTCTCATCGATATTGTTACCCTCGTAATTTTTTCTGTAAAACAAGGGGTGCGAAGAAAAATAATCTACGGGGTGATTTGATAGGTTTATTTTTACGCCGCCACCAATTGAACAAAATTTGCCAACTTTTGTATTCCACATCACTGAATGGCGATTAACTGTTGAGTAGTCTCCTAATATGGAGTTGTAAATCTCCGCGTTGTTAACAATACACTTATTACCGATGGTCGAATCTTCCACGGTGCTATTTTTATCGATATGACTATTTTTACCAACACAAGAGTTTTTTATTTTACATTTCTTAAATAGCATCGAATAATCCTCCATCGTTTATTGTAGATAAAAGCAGCAGACCAAAATCAACATACAATTTTGGTTTTATTAATAAACAAAATTCTAAGATAATAAGTAACCAATAAACCCCACGACACTATGCTTATATAAGCTGATCTTTTTAATAACACAGGCGAATATTCCAACTCTACGAAATGCTCGCCCGCGGGAAGTTCAATATTTAGGGTATAATTGCTGTTTTCATTAACTGTAGTCCCATTATTGTCAACTTTTGCAAGCCAATGCGGAAAATAGTTTTGTTCAATCATAACTGTGCCGTCTCCAATGGCATTCACAAAAAAACTTATTCCATTACCTGAAACGACTATATTGCGAACTTTGGCGGTTTCACTACTAATTTTATTTTTATGATGCCACACGACCGGCATACCGGCTTTGATGTAATCTCCGTTTTTTTGGGCAACGACGTTTTGCTCAAGTTCGAACCCGCCCAGATAACCACTAGAGTTTAATTGTTCTAGATAGATGTTTTTGCTATTATCGGTCGTAACAAATCGGTTTTCAATATTTAATTGTGTTTGGGTGTATAAATTTCGAATTAAACTATCGTTTTTATTTTGCGATTCATCAGTACCGCCAAAGCTAATAACGGCGCCAATAAATGCGAAAAAAATTATGCTAACAATAAAACTGCGTTTGCATTTAACAACACTTCGCGCCGCATCATTGTAACGACGTTTCGCAATAACATACTTCGTCAAAATAAATAATATTATTAGTTGACCTGCGATCTCACCGCAACATCTGAAATAGTCAGTTTGCGTGTTCCAAGTGATCAAAGCACACAACAAAATTGCAATTACTAACGCAAGACAAGTCTTTGATAATATCAACAATCGTTTTCTAACGACACTGATTAGCGCTGCTGCTTCTAAAAGATAAATTCCTTTCAAGGTTCGTACAGCTAAAATTAAAGCATAAAACATCGCAAATATTCTAATGAAATTAGGAAAACGCATGTATTCAAATCCCGGAACATAGTAAAAAAATAGCTGGTACAGCCAACTATATTGGCCCATAGTCATAAGTAGCGAAAAAATAAATAATATTGTCAGCTTGATGTCGAGTTTGCCCCATTGATGAGGTATGATAAAAGCTAAAACAGGTAATGCAATATATATTTGACCGCTATTACCTATCTGATTTTCGCCAGCGAACCTTCCGAAGCTTGGCGCTAAAGCCCCCATGATATGTAATGGAAAGAAACTGTATATGTTTTCCAGGCTTAGCGGTTGACTGCGGCTGATTTGGCTCATAATTTCAATTGTCGAAACTATAGTCGCACAGCCTACACATATTGCCACGAAAATTGAAATTGCCAGAGATTTTAACAGTGAAATATCTACCGGTTTCTTTGCATAAAATACAATTATCTCCACTAACGTAAATAGCAGAAATATCACCGGTAAAACCGGATAATTAATGGCAATAATCAAACCAAACACTACGCCGAAATTTATTGAGTTGAATAAATTTTTTTCTTCAAATAAATTTTTTAACGTCAAATGCCAATATGGTAGTAACGCGGCCGCTTTTACAAAGCAATAATTGTCATTTTGACCAGCCATAAATCCACTACTGGCAAATACAATTGCTAAAATTACCGATATAGTTTTATCGCCACAGTACTTCATCGAGACAAAATAAAAACCTAAAGCTCCGATGATAGCAGTAGCAGCATACTGGTATTGTACGACGGTTGATGTATATCCTATTAGCCCTAGCACAAAAGTTGCCGGGTCCCAAACATTTGGTCCAATTAAATTACCAAGTGGTACTCCACGTTGCCAAAAAAAACTCCACAAAGGTAAGCACCCATTTTTCAAATGAAGCGAAATATCCGTGTATATTGGTAAAACCATGTCATAATTATCTCGAGGAACCCATTTTATTAGAGCTATAAACTGAAAATAAATAATCATTATCGCGCCAACAACTGTGAGCTTGGGATAGCGCTTTACAAATCGTTCTAACTTAGGCATTGCTTTATCGGTCGTATCATTAATCCGCTTTACCATATGTTTTTTCCCCTAGAGATAATAATAAAAACGCTACATAACAATACTCAAAGTGAATCAATTAGGGCTACGACTTTAGGAATTATTGATGTTCGATAGTCAAAATAATTTGACGCTTTATTCATTATTTTCACCGGACTCCGATCACCGACATCCCATTTACTAATTTCTCCTAACAAAGCCAGCACGAAACTTTTCTTTGTCCACCCCGACACGCTGCCGCATTCACCATCCAGTGTCTGCTCCGATGCCGCAGTTGGTGTTGTTACCAAACTATTGCCTCTGCTTAAGGCCTCTAGTGTTGACACCGGAAACCCTTCCCAACGTGATGTCGAAAGGCTTATTTTGCTTTCATTGTAAAGCGCGAGCACCTCATCATGAGAAAGATTACCTACAAAACTAATTCTCGACTTTTCGCTTTCATTTAAATCTTGCAAAGGCTCTAAATATTTTTCTGCAATTGTTCCTGCAATTACGAATCGATAATCGCGATTTTTTGTTACAATTTCCTTAATTACGGAAATCAATAATTCTGGCTGCTTAGGCTTAAAATCTGTCCATCTAGCTGCCGCTGAAATAATGTTTTCCTTGTGAATATTTCCGACGTGATAGTCAAAAAAATAGCCGTTAGGAATAACGTGGACCTTATTTGCGTACAATGGCAATGCAGACGAATACCTTTTTCTAGCAACTTCCGATTCAACTATCAATGCATCTATAAAATCATATCCCCGTGATTTAGCCCAGCTATTTATATATAAGAACTTCTTAAAATGTCCCAAATACTTGTTAATCTTTATCTTATCATCACGCAATTGACCGTAGATTGCCTTATCCCAGAATCGCCAAGTTTTTTGTACCAAATGACCATCAGTATCGAGTTTAACGATAATCTTGCATTTTAAGTTTTTCGCCCGCTGATAAAGACGAACAAATGCCTTACTGCCATGAAAGACAAACAGTATAGCGTTTTCGTCGCTTAGCCAATTACCGGCATATATTTCATCACGGCTTAAAAATAATGCTCGAACTGAATTGTCATTTGGTTTAATACAAACCAGCGTAGTATCAAATTCTTCTTGAAAAAATTTTAAAAATATCCCGGGATCCTTGGTCTTGTGAATTAACTCATCATATTCGCAAAAAATAAAATATAATTTTTTCATTGACTCCTCGTAATAATCGAAGATTATTTCAAATATCCAGTAGCGCGCGAGCCAACTTTTCTACTGTATGTTTATTGATTCGTTCACATCCACTTGATAAAATTAAATCTCGTTTGTTCTCATTCGAGAGGTATTCAGTCAAAAGGCTTTCAATTTCGTCTCCGCCATATTCAATATAATCTAAACCTGGACGTAAATACTTTCTCAAATGCGGCTGAACATCGCAAAACATCAAACTACCACACGCCGGAATTTCAAAACATCGGTTGTTAATAATATCATGATCTTCAATGTGAATATTCAAGCATATTTTGCTATGACGATATATCTCGGCAGCCTGCTCTGCGGAAACATTATTATTAGAACAGTAATCAAAAAGATAGCCATACTTTTTGACAAAAGCTCGCTTCTTCCACCAGTAGCGTTTATCCCAATATCCGGTTCCATACACCGCTAAATTAAACTTATTTTCATGTGCAAACCGCGCAACTTGTGTCAATATTTTTTTGCGATTGTTGGTGGGTGCGCCTATAAAAGAAATGTCAACGTCTTTTACGACAGACTTGTCAGGGTAGAACATTTCCGGATCATAGCCAAACTGACAACTGCTAACATCAAGTAATGGATATTTTTGCTTCAAATAAGCTATATCACGTTCATCCATGCAAACAACTTTATTGGCAATAGATAAAATCTTATTGATCCCTGTAAATCTGTATATGGCATCCAATGTATACAGTACAACACGCTTCGAATACTTGCTGAGCTCTGGCAAACAGTGCTCGTGTAGAAAATCACCGTTCAAAATAATCAAAACATCTGGTGCAAAGGTTTTTACCATTTCAGTGGTCGTATCCGAATAATTGCATTGATATTTATTTACATAATCTATATTGCTTGGGCCAACACCGAGATTCGACAACTTTCTTTTTAGCCAATTCCGTTTTACCGGGTGTCGGTAACTCGAACTAGAGACCTCACAGCCTAGACTACTAATTGTTCGTTCTAAAGAGTACAGAAAATTAATGTAATCAGGTCCAATAATAAATACCTTCATTATCCCCCCGCTAAAAAAATCTAAACTGCTAAATTTCACCTAAATCAACGCCGACAACATATCTCAAAACCCTAAATCATTACATTTTTTCTCAATGGCACTTATAGCCAGCTCCGCACGAAACTCGTAATGTCCGCCGCCTAAAACATCTGATTTTAAGGCAGTCGATTGCGTACCAAATACTTTCCAATGCGCGAACTGCAAATCATCATCGCCATACATGCCAACAAGCGGAACATCCAATGCGTCTGCAATATGCATTGGTCCAGTATCGATGGTCAACATAAAATCCACTGCTTTTAGCAAACCAGCCATAGTTGAAAACTCTAAGTTGTAACAAGACTGTGCTTTATCCGAAGTTTTCGTTGTATTTATCAAATTATCAATTCGCTCTCTACTTGAATCCATGACAAAAATCCTATCAAATTTACCGTACAAATATTCTAAAAGTTTCTGACATGAACTTTCCTTCATTATTTTACCGCCGACTGCTGCATATGGACAATATACGGCATTTCGCATAGATGAATCAATATCGAAAATTCGAACTGCACTTTTTATCCACTCCTGTTTTGCCTGGATATCCAGCCTGCAAGAATAATCTACCGGCAATCCGGCGGCACGTAAATTATCCAAATACATTTGTGTGCGCAAGTTTCCTGCCACTGTATTAAAGTTGGCCGGATACATTTCCAAGGGATTGCTCCGCAGTATTTTATAATTAACTCCGCGTTTGCGCGTAAGAAGAGTAAGTATTTTAGCTATAGTAGCTTCTTTATAATCCATTTGAAAAGCAAGATCATAGTCATTTTGAGCCAATTTTCGCAAATATTTCATTTCGTCCAAGGCATTGGCAATTCCTCTTCTATGAGCTTTGAAAGTATATACTTGATCTACGTAATTGTTCAGCGCATACAATCCACGACGTCCTTCCGGAATCAAAACATCTATCTTCACTTCAGGATAAAGTTGTTTCAAGCTTTTGCAAGCCACCCAACTAGCCACCATATCTCCCACTTGTTGCAAAAAACAAATCCCTATTGCTCTTTTCATTACAGCTCCAATCTTCCCCATAATTTCTATTTAATTCGCGCAGGCCAAGCACCAATAACTGCCCCGAACCAATTATATGGGCGACGAATTATTTTCTTTAGCGCTGGTTCCAAATACTTCGTTACCACCCAACTTATTGCTACTACAACTACCATGGGTAATAATGGTGTCATTATCTGTAATGCTCCGGGCAAAATATTCCCTATTTGTATTGTCATCGATACAATCATGTTTTCGTGTATTAAATACAACGGATAACTTACAAATCCGATAAAAACCAGAAAGCGACAACTTAAAATACGCTGCACACGCCGATAATTTAGCGAGAAAATAAAAATCAAGACTAGAATGCCCGCAAATCCCTTGCCATTATCATAACAGGCAGCAACTGCTACCACTATTGCCAGCCATAGATATTTCCGTTTACACTCATGATAATACTTATACAGCAAAGCTCCAATCGCAAACCAACCATAATAACTTGTTCCAACAAATTTACCGAAACTATCCAACCAAGATAACTTTACAGTAGGATAATGCTTGATAGCCGCTAAAATTATATCATTCGAACAAAACAAGAATACTAAAATTGCAACCGCATATCGCCAACCGAAGAAAAAAAACGCCAAACCAAAAATGAAATAAAATCGCATTTCAATATACAGCGACCAAAATGCGCCTTCGATACTATCAAACGACGTATGGAATAACCAGGATAACGTCTCTGGGTCAACAAAAACTAAGCCGGTTAAAATATTGTGCAATTCAGGAACACCAGCTGGTCTTGCAGTAAATAATGGTGCAGTAAAATATGTTATCAAAGAACAAATCAACATTGCCGGAAATAAACGCAACCAGCGTCGCAGAATAAAATCTCTAAAGTTTATACAGCGTTCCAATGTCATAAATATTACGAATCCAGAAATTATGAAAAACAGTTCGACCCCCAACCATCCGTGTCTAAACAACGTAAAATCAGCAAATCGATCACCATAAGGCATAATTTCCTTCCAGCGTGTATAAGCGTGAAACAGCATTACTAGTAATATTGCAACTCCTCTTAATCCATCGAGGAATTCAATTCGTTGAGATTCCAACTTTTGGGTTTTCGCCAAAATCGTCTACCTCCAATCAGGAAACCCTCTTTGCAAAAATGCAACATTCCGCATACTAACTCGATACAGTATCACAATTTCAACTGGACATATACTCCAGCTACCCTAAACTTTTTACCTGCTGCATTAAATTATCGTAAGCTAGCACAACATCATCAGCGTCAATTTCATTACAACATTTTCTATCTTTGCAATCATTATTATCTGTATAACATAAACAATCAACAAAGCTGAACACTGGCAAGAAATTATCGTGCGGCAATGCCCATGAATATATGCGACTGTTTGTATAAACAATTATTGCGGGCACATTCAGCGCCGCCGCCACGTGTCCCGTTCCTGAGCAAGGCGCTATTAGTACATCCGCCGACTGCAACAATGCCATAAGCTGTATTATATCGGTTTTGCCGCATAAATTTGCCGCGTAAACGCCGGATTTTTCAATAACTTGCTGAGCATATTTAATTTCACTCTTAACACCGACCGTGAAACAAAAGCAATCACGCTCTTCCACGAGTTTCTTAATAACCTCCGCCCATTGGCTACCAAGCCAATGTTTTATCAACCTTTTTTCGTCTCTGATACACAATGCCACGAGTTTTTGTTTACCGTTGTATCCGGCATTATAAAGTAAACTTTTGGCATACTCTAACTCATCCGCAGACGAAGTTCCTAAATTAGTCCGACGCTCACCGCGAATTCCAGTAATTGCCTGCATGGCATCCAAATATTGCTCTACAACGTTTACCGTCTGATTTTTCGAATCTATCATTACAAGCGTATCGCTTAGGAGATACCGCTTAAAGAAATTTACCTTACCATACATCCCGCCGACCAGATAAATCTTTCGAATACCTGCCAACCGCATATACAGCAGCGACCGCGTCTTATTGTCCAAACTTATCGCGAAATCAAAATGTTCCTTCATGATTGAATAAATAAATTGCCATTGTCTTTTGTAATGTTTCGTTGAAAAATCAACGACGAAAACTTTATCGACGTACGGACATTTTTTATATACAAACTCACTAGTATCCCATGTCAAAACAGCGATTTCGGCGGCAGGATAAGCCTTGCGGATCACTCCGATAGCTACGGTAGCACAAACATTATCACCCAACGCAGTTAATGCGGAAATAATTATTTTCATTGTATCTCCCATTTGCTAAAACCATCTTATGAATTATCTTAAGCCCCACCCAAAAACAACCCCGCAGCTTTGTGATAGGCGTAACCAACGCTGACAAAGTTTTTTTCTGTTGAACGTAAACAAACTGAAAACTAGTGCAAATAAATCCAAAATCGGTTTATGTATTCTGCGTAGCAGTATCCGTACACCGTTCATTCGATACTCAGTGACTCCTTCAGCAAAGGCTCGTTTTGTCAGCCAAATAAATGTTGTCCTGTCGCTGGGAATGAAATGATATATTGGCGAACCAGGCACAAACAGAGCTCTGCCGCTTTTGGTAAACAAGCGGGCGATAAACTCGCTGTCCTCGCCGGATATCAGCGATTTACCTTTACGACCAAGATTGGTTTTGAACCGCTCCTTGCCGATAATGCTCTTCAAAAATATCGAATTGCCAGTACCGGAAAAACCATTAGCTAACGAAAATGGCTTTTCATTTTTTTTATATCGCATTATTTCTTTATCTTCAAAAACAGTTAACGGCATCCAATCTGGCGGCTGTTTTTCATATACCGGCAAAACCGGTCCAGTAGCCATTGCAGCATTGTAGTTTTCTAAAGCATTTATCATGTTTTCCAACCAATCCCTATCTACTGTTTCGTCATCGTCCAAAAAAGCTAAATAATGACTATCTGAATTCTCAATTGCGGCATTCCTGGCATTAGCGATCCCTTGTTTTTTTTCAAAAATGTATTTAGCGTTATATTTTTCCGCAATTGCTTTAGTATTATCAGTCGAAGCGTTATCAATAACAAGAATATCAAAATTCAGATATGTCTGTTTTTTCAATGAAGCCAATATTTTTTCTAAAAAAGCTGATCTGTTAAATGTACATACTGCTATGGTGCATTTCTTTCTATGTACTTTCATATCAATTAATGATCCCATATAATATTTTGGGCAAGTTGAACAGCTGGATTACCGCCAACTACTGTGTTGGCAGCCACGTTTTTTGTAACTATCGCTCCAGTGGCAACAATTGAATTATCACCAATACTTACCCCTTTCATGATTACCGCACGTGCACACAACCACACATGATTGCCAATTTCTATCGGTTGCTCATTAATTTTTCCGTTGATCCTATGAGTAGAGGTATCCATAATCAGAAGATCCCATGATAGCAAACAATCAGAGCCAATTTTAATATATTTGTCAGCAACAATTTTGCTGCCATGTGTCAGTTCTGTATAACTATCATCCTGTTCACCAAAAATCAACTTACCGTTTTTACCCACGATGATATGTACATTCGGACCTATGAAAACGTTATTATTGATTACAAGCTCGGCGTTTTCCAACACTTCGATAACTGGACTTGCGTAAGCCCCGACCATACCACGTTTATCAACAATCAGCCTGCCATTAATGGTGATTTTCGAATTTTTTCGCTTCTTAAATTTAACATGAACACCTAAACATTCAAGTACAATCGGGAGTTTTTTGTCCGTAATGTCGACATTATTAATCCCTATCAACCAACCACGCGCATAAGAAAACAGTCTTAATGGCCTTCTGATTATTTTTTTAAACCAAATATTCATAAACCACTCCTCGTAATCATAGCATTTTACGTTTTTCAATCAATTTGTAATACAAACTTTCCATTTCTCGCGCCATGCACTCTCTAGAGAAACTATCAATAATAGTCGTTTTAGCCGCTTTACCTATCGCCAGCAACAGTTTTCTGTCACCAATTAGTGTATTTAACGCTGTCGCAACTTCATCGCTCGATTCAGGATTAATCAAAAATCCATTTTTTCCATTGCTAACGATTTCTCCTAAAGCGCCATTATTCGTCGCAATAACAGCTTTACCACAAACCATTGCTTCACAAGACACTTGACCAAATGATTCCATAATGGTTGATGGCTGCACCAATACATCTATAGCGTTCATAACTTCGGGAATACGCGTTGTTTGTCCGAAGAAAGTCACTTTTTTTTCAATTTGTAACTTATTGATAATTTCTTTTAGAATACATTCGTAATCATGTTCCCTGCTACCAACCAGTAGTACATGATATTTTTTTGTTACTAATTTCGGCAAAGCTTCTATCAAAAACCTCACACCCTTATCAGCGGATATTCTTCCGACGAAACCGATCAAAAAGATATCTTTATCAATATCAAGTTCTTTCCTAATTAATTTCCCGTCACCCAGTAACATAGCGCGGGTGTCGATTCCGTTGTACACGGTATAAACCTTCTCTTTGCAAACACCAGGATTATAGCGCAAAAAAGATTTTCTGACAGCCTCCGAAGGACAGACTATAGCACTCAACTGCTTATAATACCAGCGATGCAAACGATCGTTTTTACCATAAATTTGCAACATGTGCCGAGTATTAAGTACGGGAATGTTTTTACAAAATTTTGCGGCAAACATTGCAATCCAGCCGACTTTATTGTGATGACTGTGAAGAATGTCGATTTTGTTTTTTCGCAAATACAAACTGAGTTGCAAGATCGAAATTACGTCAAGAGCATTACGCATTTTCAATGCCAATGTTCTATATCTACCCGAAGCATACTTTTCAATCGGGGAATTATGCCGGCATACTATGTGAACTTGGTGTCCGCTAGCTGCAAGCGCATCAGCTAAATACAAAACGTGCTGTTCTGCTCCAGTCCAAGCTCCGGTTCCTATCGCCATCGCAATATTTAATTTTTTGCCAATGTCGATGCTCACGAATAACCTCCAATTATTTTATTGTTGTTTAGCAATGAAGCTGCGGCCAATTCTACATCTTCTACAGAAATCTCACACAAACAATCTTTACCAAGACATTCTTCCGGTTTTTTAGTACACGGACTACAAGCACGCATCGACCAAACCGGCAAATACTTTTTCTGCAAAGGGTGCCAACGTCTAGGGACAGTACAGCCATATATCACGACCACCGGAATCTGTGTAGTCGAAGCTACATGGACGGTTCCTGTACATACTGTAACCAACAAATCACTTTGGTCTAATATCGATGCCATGTCAATAATAGATGTTTTTCCGCAAAAATTTCGGCAATCTACTCCGGAATATTCAATAACTCTTTCAGCATAAGCTTTGTCACTCGGACCCCCGATAACAAAGCAAGCAGCATCATGCTCGACAGTAAGCCACCTTATCAGAGCTCCGAATTTCTCCGGTTGCCAATCTTTTAACGGAAAAGTTCCTTTCACGCACAGCGCCACCCGGCGTTTGCCAATCGGTAGGTCCGCCAATAATTGTTCGGTCTTTTCTCGATTCGTCGGCAGTATCTTGCCAACAGAAACTTTTTCTATATACTTCTTCCCTGTTATTTGTGCCGCAACATTCAGAAAATGCAGCACTCCGTGATCTCTTTGGGAGTTTAGCCGTGTTCGCACGATTTTATTTGCCAGCAATTTTAACCCGAACGGCAACTTGCTGAAAATTCCATCAACAGCTATCCGCACCGGAATTCTTGCCATAAATAAATACAGTAAAGAACGCAGTTTATGATCAAAGCAAATCGCCATATCATAATGTTCGCCACGCAGTCTTTTAACAAACTGCCAAGTCTCACTGTAACTCATTTTTCCTGAAGCATAGTCAACGATAATTACTTTATTAATCAGCGGATTATTTTCAACGACATCTTTTGCTGCCTTGCGCACCATGACATCTAGTTTGGCATTAGGCCAAGCATGTTTCAAGGCTGCAGCAGCAGCTGTAAATAGAACAACATCTCCAAGGTTAACCAGAATTGTAAGTAAGACCTTGCGTGGAGGAGTTCCACAAATAATATCGTTCATCTAATTATTTCCTCGCTAGCAAGTGCTACAAGTTGCTCAGCAAAATTTGTCGGAGAATAAGCTTTGTATGCTCTTTCAATTTCATCGTTATAATAATCTTTGCGGTTTTTCATATTTGCAACTAGTCTCTGTAAAGCCTGTTTACATCCCTTCATATCGTTGCCGGAGAAGCTTTCGCCAATCTTATAATGTTCAAAAACTTCAGGATTTATTACATCGCCAACAGAAACAACTGGGCGAAAATAGCCGATAGCGCTAAAAAGCATTGCGCTCCAATGATAACGGTATCTTGGTGCTGCGTAGGGTATCATTATTACATCGGTGCCAACCAGCGCCTTTTGCCAATCAATCCCGATTAAGCTTATATTGATGAATTCTATATTGCCTCTACCCCGGTATTTAGCAATAGTTCTCTCAAAATCATCTTTATCTTCTTGACGGTTTGTTGCTCCTTGAACAACCAGTTTTACTTTGTTATCGAATTTGCAATCTAGGAAAGCGTCCAAAAAGTCGTCAAGTTTTTTTTCGCGGCGATACTGACCAAAAAATCCGAGTTCCACACTACCAGTTCCATCATTACAAAGTTTCTTTGCAACAATATCTCTAGGTGCATATGCAGGCGGATTTACACACGCAATTCTCTTATCATTTTTGGCGAAAATATCTTTTATCAAAGTGAGCACAATTATCTTTAGCGGGCAGTTTTCTGGAATACAACGCAAACGCTTAGTCATTTTAATGGTTTCTTCCGGTCTTAGGCCATGGACAATAAATTCAAATGGTTTAATGCTATTTTTTAGTTTGCTGAATTTTAAAGCTCTTAAATATCTTTGTGTAGTTGTTGGCATTATCAATAAATCATATTCATCGGCTTTGCCGCGCACAAAAAGCTCGTTGAACCACATTATTCTGCGAATTTCTCTTTTGGCCGCTAACCAGAACTTACTCAAACCCTTGGCTCCTGCGTAATTAACTCCGGCACCGCTTATTTCTACGATTTTAACTTTGTAGTCAAATTTGAATATGTGTCCCCGCGGGACGTAAAAAAAAACTTCATGCCCAAGTGCAAGCAACTCTTCTACAATTATTCTGTCAAACTCTATCTCGTGTCCTCCGCTGGTAATTATCTGTTCGAATATTGCTATTTTCACACAGACGCTCCTCTATCCATTTTTTCATTCTGAAGAAATAACAGTTTTTGATATTTAACCATTGTGTAAAACGCATGAAACACTGATAACGTCAACCCAAGTTTTCCGTCTCTAAACCCCTGTCGCAGTATGTAGGCCTGAAAAAAAGCAAAATATGCCCGTAACAGAGAATTAATATGTCCTGTTTTCTTTCCCTTTTTGAAATATTCACTCGCCATCATGGTAGTATAACGATTAAATGTCGAAAAATATTTTTCCCAATCGCTATATGTATAATGCAACAAACATTCATTAAGTCGTTTTTTAACAGTGTTGGTATTTGGTCGCTCATGAACAATGCCTTCCCACTTTATCGAGTCGCGCGGGTACATTCTGTGTGACCAGTCTGGTTGGTATACTCCATGAAACATTTTCTTGCCTAAAACAAAGTTCTGTCGCAACACTTCAAAAGAACTACCAACTGCAGGCTGCTTGGAAACTTCTTTAAGCTCTTCCGCCAGTCCTTGAGTAATTCGTTCGTCAGCATCTAAATAAAATATCCAATCGCATTTCGTGCAAGTCAACGCGAAATTTCGCTGAGCAGCAAAGCCCTCTTCAAAACCGTTTTCAAAAACTACCGCTCCTAGCTTTTTTGCAATCGATTGAGTTCCATCATTACTAAAAGAGTCGACAACAATAATTTCATCCGCAAATTGTGCGCTTTCAATGCATTCTTTGATATTATTTTTTTCGTTATAAGTTAATATCAGAACTGCAAGTTTTGGCATCTTCACCCCTGTTGTTAAATTTTATCAAATATTTAACGTCTGCGATTATTTTATCATAATTCAACTCTTCAAAACACTTTCGATCGCAATTATGCACAGCTCCCCAACAAGGAGAGCAACTGACATCGGCATAATGATTTATCGTGATTGCGTTCTCAGCTCCCCACAACCCTGGAAGATTAGCACCAAATAATCCTATTGTGGGTGTATTTAGCGCAACTGCCATATGCATCGGACCAGTATCAACCGACAGCATCACATCTGCTCGTTCAATAAGTGCCGCTAGTTGTTTTAAGGTTAAAACTCCAGCTAACACAACTGCCATTCCCTCACAATTAATGTGTTTGAGAATCTCACTTTGTTGCAAGCTTCCCACAATATAAATTTTACCGAAACAGGAAAGTTCTTTAACAATATTCTTGCTTTTTTCTATCGATAAACTGCGATTCTCAAAATTACTTAGTGGGCAAAATACAATGGTTTTCACATTCGTTATTTTTTTGCCGATAATTTCATCCAGCTCTTTGCGACTAGCTTCACTAACGTGTAATTCAGTATGGCAATCAAATTCTTGCTCAGCTAATGATTGTAATACTCGTAACTGATTTTTCGCCTCGTACTGCATCAGGATATGACGGGAAACAACATTCGTTAAAAACCATTTTGCCTGTTGTTCGTCATATCCGCAGCGTTTTTTTATTCCCGCTAACCATGAAATAAAGGCTCCTCGCAAAGCATAATTAGTGCAAACCGATAAATCATATTTCTCTTTTCTAAGTTTGTGAGCGATACTAATGATTCCTTTAAATCCTTTTTGAGTATTTCGCTTATCATACGAAATTACATTGTCAACATTACTGTCCATACTAGCAATTTCCACTGCTACAGGCGTAACCAACATATCAATACTGGCTCCTGGATATATTATTTTTAGCGCTCGTGTCAATGGAGTACGCATTATGCAGTCACCAATCGATGCCAAATTTATCACAAGTATTTTCATCAACGCGCTCCAACATCAAATTAGTTCAGATATTCTTTTCAAATCCACACGCCCCATCCCAACGCTTGCTGGCTCTAAAGCGATGAGCGCAGTCGTATTCAACCCCTTGGGAACACAGCGCTTAAAATGGTCTGCATCACACCCAAACAAGGCAATGGTCGGAGTTCCTAAAGCATCGGCAATATGCATAGGACCGGTGTCGATAGTAACAAATTTTTCACAGTGTTTCAACAATGCCGCCATTTCAGTTATCGTCAGCTTACCCGCAACATTTTCGATTTCTTTAGCACACAACTCACATGATTTGTCAATGAACTCACGCTGAGCCATCGATCCAATGGCATAAACCGCCGAGTATTTATTTTTCAACATTCTCACAATACTGTTAATTTCATTGAAGGACAGGTTTCTGTCGCCACTTTCGTTATATGTTGATCCCGCTAAACATACCACTGCGTATCTATCTAGAAGTTTCAACCGCTGTTTCAAGTGTTCAAAAACTCCATCAGGCACACACAAAGTAGCCGAAGCCGAGAAATCCACATCCAAGCCCAGTCGCGCTAATGAATATAGATAATGTCTGATGATATTCGTCGTACGATCATCAATATCATACTTTTCAATCGATTCCGAAAAGAAATTTTTACCCATTCGGCTCATAGTGTTTCCGGTTTTACGTTTAGCCATCGACAAGAACGACATTACCACCGTCGGACTCTTAGCGACTGCAACCGCCAAATCATAGCGCATGCGCCAAAACTGCATAAACTGTCCACATTCCAAAAAGAATTTTTTCAAACCCTTCTCTTTGCTATGAATATAAACCTTATCAATATACGGCGACATCTGCCATATAGCCGCAACTGAATAAGGAACATAAGCATGAACAATACAAGCAGGGTTTAACCGCTTAAGCTCCTTGGCAATAACTGTTGCAACCGCCGAATCGCCCAGCGTCTTCCAGCGGCTGATCAACAATACTTTATCAAATTTAGGCATTATCCCTCCAGAAACCGAGCATATACTGCGTCTGGGCTAATATCCGCCATACATTCTTTCCCAAGCGGACATACTCGCTGCAGACACTGCTTGCGCTCGCATTCGGTTTGCAAAACAACATTATTATTGCCATACGGTCCGGTACGGCGAAATTTCGACGGACCGAACATAACAATCGCGCGCGTGCCGACCGCCGCCGCTAAATGCACCGGTCCGGAATCGTTACCGACAAAAACTACCGCTTTGCTGATTATATAAGCCAGATCTTTTAATGAAGTTTTACCCACTAGATTGACGATTGGCTTGGGAGGTAAAGCTGAAAGCTGAAAGCTGAAAGCTGAAATAACCTCTGTAGCTAGGCTGGTTTCGTTGGGCGCGCCCACTATCACTGGGGTTATTCCGTTCCGCGCTAAGCGTGCCGCGAGTTCTGCAAAGTAGCGTGCTGGCCAGCGTTTTGTTAACCAAATTGAGCCGGGCGCTAGTACGGCAAACTTAGCGCTTTCAATATCCAATCCATTTTCTATGCAAATGTTGCTGGCCACTATTTTCTCTGGCTCAGAAAAGCCAATACCAAAATCAGCTGTTCCCTCTGGAACATCAGCGCCAAGTACTCGCGGCACATCCAGATAACGTTCTACTACATGCGCGTTACGAAAAGCGCCTTGTGTGCATTTGCTGACCAACCAACTGCCCTCGCGGAGATTATACCAACCGATTTTCTTGGTTGCCCGCGCAAAAAAAACAATAGCAGCGCTTTTGAATAACCCCTGCAAATCAATACAAAAATCATAGCGCTGCTTTCTTAATATTTTAAAAAACTTTATCAAATAGCCAAGACTGGTTTTTTTCTTTTTTTCAAATACGATTACTTCATCGATATTACGGTGATTTTCTAACAAAGAGCTAGCCGCAGGTTCCACCACCCAGGTGATTTTAGCGCTATGCCATTTTTTCTTAATTGCGGCGGCTACAGGTAATGCATGAATAACATCGCCAACTGAACTAAGCTTTACAATCAAAAAATTCATCGCCGCTCCAAAAAGAAAAGTCTTTGCGGAAATTATACCACAAAGGCTTTGGATTAACTATTTTTTCATATTTCTAATGTTCACACTACTCGATTTTCACATTGCACCAATACCAGCTCTAGCTCATACACCAATACCCATTCTGCCTTATGCACTAATAATCCGTATGTACCAGAGAACCCGGGCGCACACAAGGCGCGCCCCTACTGTTGTTGCGCCGACGTTAACTTCATTTTCTCAATAATATTCGAAGTCGAACGTCCTTCGACTAGCGATATAAATTCCACTCTGCCACCGTAACTTTCTACCAGTGTTTTCTCCGGGAAATCTACGCCCTGGTAATCGCCGCCCTTGACATATACGGTCGGTTTTAGTTCGGCTATCAATTCTGACGCCGTACGTTCGCCAAATAGTACCACGAAGTCGATAGCTTCCAATCCGGAAATCACTTCAGCACGGTCCAATTCACTATTCACTGGTCGCAAATCACCTTTGAACGATTTAACCGAAGCATCAGTATTTAAGCCCAAAATCATAACGTCACCATATTTCTTGGCAGCATTCAAATAACGCACGTGCCCGGCGTGCAAAATATCGAAACAGCCATTGGAAAAAACTACTGTGTTGCCATTTTGCTTCAATTCTCTACACAGCCTTTGTGCCGTGGCTCGTGAAATTAATTTATTCATAAACTCAACGCTCCTTAGGCAATTTATTCAAATTTATCAATAACCGCTTTTAATTCATCTACAGTAAGCGTAGCTGTACCCATTTTTCGCACTACCACTCCGGCGGCGTAATTGGCAATCTTGGCTGAATCGACAATATCCGCCCCAGTCGCGAGCGCCAATGCCGCAACCATCGTCAATGTGTCACCGGCGCCATTAACATCGTAAATTTCACTCTTATCTTTTACCGGAATATGGTCAATTCGTCCAGTTTGGATAACCATAACCCCCTCGGTTCCCAAACTAATTAAGGCCGCCTTGGCATTCAACTGCGCTCTAAGCGCCTCGCCGGCAATAATCAATGCTTCTTTTCCCGCAAATTCTTCAACCCCGGTAAATGCCGCCAGCTCAGATTCGTTTTGCTTTATATAGCTAATGTTTGAATAATCTTTAATTGCATAACGCGAGTCGACAAAGCTCGGAACGTTATTCTTATTACACTCGTCAATAATCGTTTGTGCTGAAAAACTATTCAGTGTGCCATTGCCATAATCACTCAAAATAACAGCATCCATCTCAGGAATAATTTGGACGATTTTAGCAGCCAGTTCAGAGGCTTCATTTGCCGAAAAACCGTTCTTAGGAACCCGGTCGATTCTGACAATGTGCTGACGGACAACTGCGTGATCCCATGCCATTATCCGTTGTTTGGAAATAGTATGCTCGTGCGGCGTGGCAATTACAAATTCAGTATTTACCGCAAGCTTGCTCATTTCGTTTACCAGCTGTTCTCCGGCGCCATCCTCGCCAACAATACCCCCGGCGTACATTAACGCACCGAGCGTAGCACCATTATGGATAACGTTTGCGGCGGCTCCTAACAGTGTTTTTTCCGCAGTCGGCTCTAACACCAGCACCGGTGCTTCCCGCGAAATTCTGGCAATGTGCCCGTCTAAGTATATGTCGGCGGTTAGATCGCCAACAACCAAAACTTTTTTGCTCTTCCAATTGTCTACAATACTTACAAGCTCGTTTTTCACACCTGCCTCCTTTGGCTGATTGTGTATCAAAGTTTACCCAATAATGCTGGCAAATCAATCATCCCATCCGTAATGCCTTTGTCCGATTCCACATTAACAATGAAGTTGGCAAAATTACTGCTCAGCGGTCGATATTCCGCAAATTGACCGTGCCTAATAACTGCAACCGCGCTCACATCCAGCGCGTCCGCCAGGTGCATCGGTCCGGTATCAGTCGTGAAGAGCTTTTTGGCTTTGCTCAATACTATCGTTAGCTCGGCTAGCGATATTTTCCCGGCAAGATTACAAAATTCTACACCAGCATATTTTTGGTCAATATAATCTCGTTGCGCAAGCGAACCAATAACGTATACTTTATCATACTTGTCTCGCAACACTTTGACTACTTTGGCAAACAAACTAATATCAATTTCCCGCGACAGTCCGTCGAAGCTGCCGCTTCCCAGTGGACAAACCACCGCGTAATTTTCTTCTACATTAATTATAGCTTTGTCAATTTTTGCTCGCGAAGTCGATAACTCCGGTTTGGCTTTCAAATTCACTGGCAAACCAATCCGTGCTAAAGCGCACAAATAGCGCTCGGTTATCGGTGACTGCTGGTTAATAGCGAATTCTGCCAACCTATCGGAAAACATCATTTTACCGGTACCGCTATCAGTATCACCGGTAACAACAGCCGACCGGCAGATTAGCGCAAAACCAAAGGCGGTACTCTTGCCGCAGGCTATTGAAATATCGTACTTGCTTCCCAATATCAATTTCATTATTCGGAGGAAATTAACCGTCCGCTCCCACCTGGTCTTGCCGCCTTGCTCGGATACCAAGTCAACTGAATTTGTAAAAAGCTTCCATACGTTCACTGCCTCAGACCGCGCAATAACATGTATCCAGCTATTCGGGTACAATCGCTTCAATTCAGTAGCAATTACCGATACCTTTACGCAATCACCGATAGTTTTCCATTCGCTAACCAATAATATTTTACTACTATCTTTCAATTGAAGTACTTCACGGTTTTTAAACCGTGGCAAATGTTTGAAAACTTTGAGAATTGATCGAAATTTGTTTTTTAAAATTGCTCTCATTTATTGTTTCATTCCCAAATATTCTTTTAACGCCGTTTGCCAGTCGCACATCGGATCACCAACGGTCATCCGCAACATATAGTTATCCAGCACTGAGTGGCGCGGACGTTTGGCCGGTCGGGGAAATTCACTGGTGGTGCAGGGATTGACTAATGTTTTCACTCCCATAATTTCAAATGCCAGCTTTGTCAGCTCGTACCAAGTCGTTTGCCCTTGACAAGTACAATGGTAGGTTCCGTAGGCATCGGTTCGTATTAATCGGTCAATTGCCTTCACTAATTCCTGCGCCGAAGTTGGCGAACCGGTTTGATCATTAACTACTTTTAGCTGATTATTGGTTTCAGCAAGTTTCAACATCGTGCGCACGAAATTATTCCCCTCGCCATATAGCCAGGCCGTCCGGGCAATATAATGCCGGCCGAGGATTTCCTTGACGATTTTCTCACCTTGCAATTTAGTCTCGCCATAGACACTCTGCGGATTGGTAGCATCAAACTCCCTGTACATGCCATCATTTTCACCGTCAAAAACATAGTCAGTGCTGACGGCAACCATGCGCGCGTCAACTTCCAAGCAAGCTGAAGCGATATTTTGCGAGCCGACCACGTTAACTCGAAACGCGCCATCAACGTCAATCTCAGCCTTGTCCACCGCCGTATAAGCCGCGCAATGCACGACAGCCTGCGGCCGGGCATCGGCAAAGATTGTCTTAACTGCCCGCCAATCGGTAATATCCAAATTATGCAAATCAGTTAATATAAGCTCATCGCTAGTCAGTTGTTTTTGCAACTCCCGACCTAATTGACCATTGCAGCCGGTGATTAGAATTTTCATAAAGCCCCCTACCAACTCGTCATAGTTACATTAAATTCAGTAATTCCCGTCGACCAGTGATGAACAAGTGCAGTGTTCCAACAGCCCCAATTATGCATCCAGGTTGTGTCTAGCTGCGTTTGTTGCCAAGTCATAACGTTTACGGTTTGTTTTACTGCAAAGGTATCGCTTTTAAAAGGCGTCCAGAGCACTCCCCATACCCCGGCGACAGTCGCACCTGGATTGTTAAAATTAAACACTTGCGTGGATTCGCGTTGGTAATGGAGCTCGAGTGCATAGCTCAGATCTTTATCAACGGTCTGGTTGTATACGGCATCAAAAAGGATTGACGAGTTAAAGGCCGCTATGGTATTGGTAAGTTGTGAGCTACTGAGAATGCCGTCTGGCACCGGTCCATCCCAAGTTCCCAGGCCGCCTGTTCCGAGCGCTAATGTTGAATCATGTGGTAGTATTATCGGGTCGCCCTGAAAATAAAATTGAGCCATACGATGTAAGCTCTGTATTCCTTGAGCGGGACTCTGCCAAACACCGACACTGCCACTAAGTGTAAAGGCTATTGGTACTGCACCAACTTTAAATGGGTCGGTAATCGCCGACAGGTCGGGCAATTTTTTCATCCAGTTGCCTTGATCATCGCGAACAAAACCCACGAATAACTCCGTTTGAAGTGGTTTTGGATCATAGTTAATCGATGCGTTCGGCGCGAAACCATACTTTTGATAATAGGCCAGTTCAACGTCTAAGTAGGCGTTATTAACAAATAACGGTACTGACACTTCTTCGCTAATCCAAAAACCGGTGTCGCTCCAATAGCCGACACTGGGATATGGCACCGGATTTTTTCCGGTGCCCATACTAATAGTCATTTGCTGCAAACTGAAAAGCTCAAAATTTTTCAAGAAAACATGCGCATTATATAGTACGATTCGGTCATTCGGATAAACTTCCATTCTATCAGCATTGATGTGATAATCGGGAATATCTGAAGGACACCCTGTGGCAATGGCATTATAAAGTGTAATCTTGTCTTTGGCAACGTCTACCGACTCGCCGCTAAAATAACTGGTGCCGATAGTCCCTGCAAACACTTTTATATTAGCCGTCTGCTTTTCGCCATCGATGTATAAATCTTGTCCATTGATATTTATTCGATCGCCCAACACTTTGGTTTGGCCGGGAACAAATCCCTGCTTTGTTTGCGTGTTTCCAAATAGTGCATCTGCTGTTACTTTTTTGCCCTGATATTCAATAATAACACTACCGGCTGCCGCTGCATCGCCGGTCTTGTCATCGAAAAACAGCCGGTCCGCATATACGATAACCGGCAGAGTAGTCGGTGCTTTTTGTTCGGCTGGCTTTAGCGCAGTCGCCGGATCATTTTGCAAATCGCATTCTGTGCACTGCGAATTAGCCGGAGCTAAGGTATCAGCGCTTTGCACCCTGCCGTCTTGCTGATAATCTACGCAATAGCCAATTGAATTGAAAGTGAATATGCTTATCAAAAATAATGTAAAAAAGCAAGCGATAGCCCTGATAGTGAATGGTAGAGGGAGTTTATTCCGTGACGCCTTCCGCCTCAATCCACTATTCACTTTTCACCATTAACTTTTCACTACCCGCTATTTCACTACTCGCCATTTCACCATTCACATTTAACCTTTCACCTTTATCCCGTATCACCAACCGCCAACCGCCAACTGCCAACTGCCAGCAACACACCAGCCATAACGGCAAATCAATGATATAGTCAAAAATATTTCGCGAACCGAGTAGCTCGATTTTAAAAGCAATCATTATCGCGATTGCTGCTACGGCCGGAACAATAGTTTTCTTGAAACTAAACACTGCGTAGATAAATAACGCTGTCGCAATATATACATAATCATAGCCGTAATAATATAAATCAAACGGTATTATTCCAAAAGTCGTCAAATACAATATCCCGCCCAGCAAAACCATGCCGCCTAGTTGTAGCAAAGTAAATTTGCAATAAATACGAGTGTCAGCCACAATTGACAATGTAGCCAAACCAATTAATAGCAATGAAGGTATACTCAAGTTTCCTATCAACCCCCGCAAGCACATTGCAAGTGTAGCTCCATCGATTTGGATGTACATAAAAGTAGCTGCAATGAGCAAAATTACCCCAGACTGCAAAACTCTCGACTTCTGCAATTTGGGCAATATCCACTTGCTGATAAGAACGCCAAAAAATAGGGCTATGGCAATTAGCTGAACATAGTTTTGAATTGCTATCATTTTAACTCCAAAAACATCCGCTCTATATAAGCGAGCGTCACTTTTGCATAGCCGATATATTTTCGCTGATATGAGTAAGTAATATTGAGGGTGTCGCCAGTTACCAGTGCCGCCGGATAAGAATATTCACCGCTGCCATTTTCAATGTCACATATTTTTTTGAACTCCGCTCCGTCTTTGGAGGCAAATAGACTTAAAACATTTCTACCGCCGTCTTCAACCGGATTGCATACAATTACAATATATTTTCCAAAATTTACGGCCGCTACTGATGAATCGCGATTGGGAATGTTGACACAGCCATTTGTCAGTAACTTCCCAGTCTCATCAATTTCACCAACCCTAATTTTCTTGTAAGTATCGTTACTATCCCGACAATACAAATAAATATGTCCGTTCGTTCCGGTTACTGCTGCTGGTTGAATAGCACCGTCCATCTGCGGATAACTCCACTTTCGTTCAACTGCGCCATTATTTAACAATATTATATCCGGATGTTTGCTACCGCACTCAAAATATGCCGGCAACAAAGTGCTGCCGTTTTCCAATTGTACCGTACCAATCCTAACCAGTGTACTGACATTCGTCGTTGGTTCGATTAATAACCGTTCAGCCGCGCTCCAAGTCCGGCCAGCATCATTCGAGAGTTTGTGATTCATTTTTCCGGCGGCCCAGCCAAACCAATCTGTCGAAACGTAGTATAAATGCAAAACTCCGGCGTTGTCCACAGACAAAACCGGATTACCCATACGATAAGTGTGAATTTTCACATCAGCAGTAGTGCCAAATCGGGTGGCGATTGCTAGCGGCTCAGACCAAACTCCGTCAGTACATGTTGAAAAATATATACAGGTGTCTTTTGACCCTTCACGCGTGCCGCCATACCAGGCTACGGCTAGCCTGCCGTCAGATAACTTTACAATAGTTGACGAATGTGCTGACGGCACGTTTTTGGGCGCTGGTATTGGTGTTTTCAACAATCCCGCAAATGTCGTCTGTACAGCTAGTTTATCTGTAACCGTCTTGATTTTCATAACCGGAGTTGTTGATCGCTGCGAAAAAAACACGGTAGCCAAATATACAACTACCAACGCCCCAAACAGCAGAGGTTTATAAATTTTTGCCAAATTATTCGCCATTAATTTTTCTCCATTAACCATTCACTTTAAAGTGACCAGCCGCCGGCCGCTAGCCGCTGGTGTAATTTCACTATTCACTGTTGACCCTTCTCTGCAAATCTCTTTAGCAAATAATAATACTTGTCCGCGTATACCAAATGATAACCCTTGGCATAGGGTTCTTTCATGAAATCTTGAACCCGGTTGTTTTTTCGGATTACAACATAAGAGTCAACTGGTTTCGTCCGTTCAAAAAAACTTTCCGCTAATTCGTGCGGCATAACATATTTACCAGCCCAGAACCCCGTTTCCTCTGCACCCAGCTGCACAATTCGCTGCCCGCTGTAGTAGACCGCCGAAGTCATGTAATCGCCGTAACAGGCAATCGCCGCCGGTTCCTTCGGCAAGTGTTCAGCCATGGTTTTTGATGAGCGTTGATGCATGTAGTCGGGAACAAATAGCGACCCAAACAACAGTGCGCAAATTGTCAATCCAATTGCCGACCTAATGATTAATGAGCTGTTGCGTACATGTACAATTACGAAGAAAACGCCCAATACAACTATTGAAACCAGGGCAAATACTTTTCCTGACCCCGGCGCAAATATCAGCGCAGCGACATTTAATCCCACCCAAATCAGCAAACAAGGGAAAACCAATAGCAGTTGCTCGACCTGTGAGAAACTATTGTAACGCTTTTCAATAAACCGGGCAGTGAGCAGCAATGCCGGGAAAATCACCGGCAGGCAATAGGTCGGGTATTTGGTCGCCATCGCCGTGAAGAATAAAAAGAATCCCAGCACCCAAGCCAGCGCGAATTTATAAAAGTCTTCGTTTCGCTCAACCCAAAATGCTTTTATGGCAATAAACGACCACGGCAACAACGTTGCCGGAATCATGTATAAATAATAATAAAAATGATTGTCTTCAGGATGTTCAGATACCGTCGCCCGGGTAAAGTTGTTTAACCCCAAAAAGCCATTGATAAAATCCATACCATGGGTGCTATACATATACCAATACCAAGGCAATCCCACTAGCAACGCGATTATTAATCCCGGAACGGAAAACGTCTGTACAATAACTTTCCAATCCCGCTGGATAATTGCAAAAACCAGTATGACGAACGCCGGAACCACAACTGCCATCGGTCCTTTGTCGAGTACTCCGATCCCCATCATCGCGTAAGCAATGTACAAACACTTTATGTTTCGTTCGCGCAAGTGTAGATACGCGCAACCTAAGGCAATGCTAAGCGATGCCACCAAAACTGCGTCAGTCAACACCATTTTTGCCATTAACCAAAACATCACCGAGCCGGCAAATAGTCCGGCAAAAATCAATGCTCCTCGAGTGCTAGCGTACACTCGCTGATAAAACCAGGCCGAAAAAGCCACAGTAACCGCTCCGGCAATTGCTGCTGGAAAACGCGCCGCAAAATCACTGACTCCAAATAGCTTAAACGACAAAATCAATAGCCAGTATATCATTACCGGTTTATCATACCAAAAATTACCGTAAATTCGCGGTGACAGCCAGTCACCGGACAACAGCATTTCCTTTGCAGTCAGGGCGTAATTTGTTTCAACCGGGTCGGTTATCGGCATCAGCCAATTAAACGCGCAGAAAAACAGTAAACTACCAAGGAAAATTAGCAGGACTCTTTTTAGTGACATATTAGCTCCGATCGTTACTATTTCATCTGCAAAATATACTTATCACCAAATTGTTTTTCGACATTCACCAGTTGTTTTACTTCCGGTTTCATCTTGTTCCATTCGGAATCAAAGATAATGAAGTAGGATTTATCAGTTTTAATTGCCGATTTGTTGCTCGCGCCGGTAATTGCGCTCTCTATTCCAGATTGGCTTTTTGTTTCTAACCCATTAATGCCGGTATAGAACGTAAATCCCGGGTGAGTATATTTGGAGATGTAAACAGTGCTTTTCCCATCATAAACTTGGTTAACAAATACCGGGCCAAGTTCCCGGGCATCAAATCGATTGTAAACTGCCGGCACTAATACATAAACCAACATCAACGTAAATAGAACTACGGCGCCAACCTGCCACTTAAGTCCGCTTAAAATATTTTTGCTCCACAGTTTATAATTGGCAAAACCAAATATGCAAAGCGTAACAACCGCGGTTAATATTCCCCGCCACAGAACTAACGGATTACGCAATTCAGCCATGACCGAATTTACTATAAAAGTAGTATCAGGATCGGCTGCTGCCGGAATCGGCGACACCAGTACCGCTTGACCAATTACAGCTGCCACCGAAAGCAACACTGCGAACATTACCGATATTAGCGAAACAGCAATTTTCGATTTTCGCCCCAATGACTCCAGGTTATTATCCAGAAAAACGGCGATAATTATCGCAATAGCCGGAAACATTGGCAGAATATAGGTGACCAGTTTGGTTTGCGATATTGAAAAAAACGCAAATATTGTCCACGCCCATAGATGCAAAAACAATACGAAGTTATTCGGCTTCTTGTTGTGCCATTTAGTTAGCGCTTCTTTTGCAGTTGTATAAACTGCTTGTAGCAAGACCCCAGTCCAGGGAAACATACCCAGCAACAATACAGGTACAAACCACCATAGTTTTTCGCCGCCGGGGTGTTCTGAACTCAAGAATCGTTCATAATTGTTGGCACCCAAAAATCCATCGATAAACGCCTGACCATGAACATGCCACATGGCCAGATACCATGGCAGCGAAACCAGCAAGAACGCGATAATCCCAGAAAAAAAACGCATCTTTGGTAATTCACGCCAGCGATTGTTTAACAAAATATCCAAAAAGATTATTGCGCCGGGCAGCAAAAAGCCAATAGGTCCTTTAGCCACGACTGCCAATCCGGCGAATATATATAACCAGAAGTAACGTCCAGCCCAATAGCATAGCAAAGCACCGGTCATGCAAAACAGTAATGTAATGTCGATAACTGCCGCTTTGCATAAATAGAAAAACTCCATACTCGTTAATAATACTACTGCTGAAAGTAAACCGGTTCGTCGATTAATCTTGTCACTCACAAAGTAGTACATCATGAAAATCGTCAACATTCCTAACAATGCTGAAGGAAACCGCGCCGCGAATTCATTGTGTCCAAATAATTTAAAACACGCTGCCACTAACCAATAGAACAACGGTGGTTTATCATACCAATATTGACCATAAATTTGCGGCGACAGCCAGTCCCCGCTAACAATCATTTCTTGAGGCGTTAGCGCATACACAGGCTCATCAGGGTCAAATAATGGCAGACTGCTAATACCCGGCATAATAATGATTAGACATAGCAACAAAAGTAATGCCAAGTCACGTTTATGTTCCCTAATATATGTCATAATGTGGAGGTAAGAGGTAAGAAGTAAGAGGTATGAGATATCATATATTCCTCTCGAAATCTTATTTCTTACCTCTTACCTCCTACTTCTTACTACTTATTTGAACCGATTATGCACCCAAAAATATTGCTCTGGATGTTCACGAATCACCCGTTCATATTCGCTATAGATACTCTGCATTGTTTTCTGCACTGAATCATCAACACTGGTACCAGGCACTATGGCTATTTCTTTGTCCACTTTAATATGATGATTCTTATTAGCATCGCGATAGACATAGGTCAGCACCATCGGCGCGCCAAATTTAACCGCCAAAACCGCCGGTCCTCGGGGCGCCGTTGTCTGTCTGCCGAAAAATACAATCGGAATATCAGTATCGTGTTGGTCTGCCGGCAAGATAATTATTGCCTTTTCTCTTTTAAATATCTGTAAATATTTTCTGGCACCCTCGCCCTTGTATACAACTTGCAAACCATTCTTTTCGCGCCGGTCTTCAATGATTTTATTAAAAAACGGGTTGTTCTGGCGCCTGGCAACATCATACAGTCTATAACCAAATGAACCTAAGGTACAGCCCAGTTCCCAATTGCCGATGTGTAGCGAAACCATAACTACACCTTTGTTCAGTGCTACAGCGGCATCGAGAATATCCGGATTATCGACGACTATCCGCCCAGATTTCAACAATTGCTCCGACCAAAAGAATTCTACATAAGACATTGCCATCGAAATATAAGATTGTTTAGCAATTCGCTCCCAATCCCGAAACTTCAACTCAGGAAACGCGTAGCTGATATTCTTTATCGTTATCAGCCGCCGTTTCTTCAATAAATGGTAGCCAATCAACCCTAGCGCCGTTGCAAATAGATAACAAACCCGCTCCGGTAAAATCCGCATCACTTTTCCAAACGAAGTAAACGCCACCATCTCCAGCCAATAAATAATTTTTTTCATATAATCCCTCATATCCAGCATTCCCTATGTCCTATCCACTAAAACCTACTTCTTACTTCTAATAATACCCAACATTCTACCACATATTTAATCAACAAAAAACCCTGTACTACTATGGGAGCAATAAATATCTATGTACAACCCGCACAACAAACAAAAAAACACCTCACGGAGTGAGATGTTAGATTGAAACCGGCGGC
>JBAXTZ010000025.1:0-52233 GCA_037129925.1 Bacillota bacterium | reverse complement strand
TACCGAGATACTTGTTGCATCCGCCATTGAACACGCCAAAGCAAACGATGCCAAGCGGGCGATAGACTTAGGAACGGGCAGTGGCGCAATTGCCATAAGCTTGCTTAAAAATTTGCTGAAATTGAGTATTACCGCGAGCGACTTATCAATTCCGGCGCTGGAAATAGCGCGAATTAATGCCCGACGGCATTTAGTTGAGCACCGGCTGCAATTTGTTGTCAGCGACTGGTTTGAAAACATCGCTTTGGAAAAATATGACATTATTGTTTCCAATCCGCCATATATTGAATTGACCGAACGAGGAAAATTGCAGTCAGAATTGCAATATGAACCACAGACGGCATTGTATGCCGATAACGACGGGTTAGGCTGTTATCGGACTATTTTGACACAAGCGCATGAATATTTGGCTGGTGGCGGTAAAATATTTCTTGAAGTTGGCTTTAATCAGGCAGCAGCAGTTGCAGAAATTGCAAAATCCACCAATAACTACGGGGCTGTGCATTTTGTAAAAGATTATTCCGGTATCGACCGGGTAGTGGTAATAGCGGCAGCGGGATAAAGATTATGAAAACAAAATACTATAAAATCCAGGATATTAATTCTAGTGAAGCTCAAGCGATAATAACTGAAACAGCGCTGGCGCTTCGCACCGGCGAACTGGTGGCGTTCCCGACCGAAACAGTTTATGGTCTGGGCGCCAATGGTTTTGAAGCTGCGGCCGTCGCGAAAATATTTGCTACCAAGGGGCGACCGGGCGATAATCCATTGATATTGCATATTGCTAAGCAATCGATGCTGGCTGAAATCGTTCAGGGAGTTAACGTCAGAGCCGAGTTATTGATGGAGGCCTTTTGGCCCGGACCGTTGACGATTGTTTTGCCAAAATCGGCGGCAGTGCCGTCCGTTACCAGCGGCGGATTGGCTACAGTTGCGGTGCGTTGGCCGGCGAGTCTGATAGCCCAAGCTTTGATATTGGCAAGCGGTGTTCCGATAGCAGCGCCGAGCGCGAATACTTCCGGTCGCCCCAGCCCGACTTCGGCAGCGGCCGTTTTGGAAGACCTTGATGGAAAAATTGCTTACGTGATTGACGGCGGTGATTGTGCAGTTGGTTTGGAATCAACTGTTGTCGATTGTACTGGTTCAATCCCGATTGTCCTGCGCCCGGGCAGCGTTACCCAAGAGATGATAGAAGCTGTATTGGGTGAAGCTTCCTTACAATCATTTGATTTGGAAAATTCTGTTGACGTGCCGCGGGCGCCGGGGATGAAATATCGCCATTACGCGCCACGGTCACCGTTAGTGCTAGTGGATGTCAACGATGAAAATCAGTGGTTAGAGCTGCAACGACAGCTCAATGACACTAGCAAGAGCATCGGTTTTATTGGTAGTAAGGAAAGTTGCGACAAATTGCCAGAAAACATTTTTTGTTTTGTATTAGCCAAAAAGCAGGAAATTGACCGAGCCGCGGCGAATTTATTTAAGGCAATTCGTAAGATGGATGAACTAAACATCGAATTGATTTTCGCAGAAACTTGGCCGGATGTCGGGATTGGGACGGCGTTGATGAATCGGTTGCGAAAAGCTGCGGGGAATAGTAATATACTTTAGTGATTTGCAAATACATAAAAACAAAATAAGTTATTCGTATTTGGAGGCATTGTGAAAAAAATTCTGATTGTGGACACTGGGAACACTTGTCGCAGCCCGATGGCGGAGATGGTACTCAAAAAACGGCTGGAAGAAAACGGGTTGACCGAAAAGCTGTTAGTTGTTTCTGCCGGTTTGGCGATTGAGTCGAGCCGTGCAGCTTCACGAGGAGCTCGTTTTGCCGCAACCAGCGTTGGAATGTCACTAGACAATCATCAAGCCCGTCAAGTCCTGCCCGAACAGTTGTTAGAAGCGGATCTGGTGCTCTGTATGACTGAGTCGCACCGTCAACTGCTAAAAAACATGGCGCAACTCTCGGCGGCAAAAGTATTCACATTAAAAGAATATGCCGGCGAAAGTGGCGATGTGCTTGATCCATACGATAAACCAATCGAAGAATATGTCGATTGTCTTGGTGAAATATCGCTATTAATCGACAAATCTTTTGCAAAATTCGTCGAATTGACCGAACAATTGCGCGTTGCTATCGGCAGCGATCATGGTGGTGTCAATCTTAAGGCGGAAATTTGCTCGTTGTTGAATGAAATTAATATCGACTATCATGATTTTGGCGCTCAACCCGGCGAAGCGGTCGATTATCCGGATATTGCCGAGACTGTGTGCAAGGCGTTGCTACGCGGCGAATATGAGCGGGGAATATTGATTTGTGGTACTGGAATAGGGATTAGTATATCGGCTAACAAAATTCGCGGTATCCGCGCGGCGTTAGTCAGTGATGTTTTTTCAGCTCAGGCTACCCGTGCCCATAACAATACTAATGTGTTGTGCATGGGGGAGCGGGTGATTGGCGGCGGATTGGCGCGGATGATTGCCGAAACGTGGTTAAAGACGGAATTTGAAGGTGGCAGACATGAACGCCGGGTGGACAAAATAATGAAATTAGAAGCCAGTGAGTAATAATATGCTTGATTTAGAATTGTTACGCGCACAAACCAAAGAAGTTTTTGAAGAAATATTCGCAATCGCGGCATTACAAGCCGGAGCAGTGCTAGCGATTGGTTGTAGCACTAGCGCTATTCTAGGAAAAAAAATCGGTTCGGCTGGTTCGACTGACATCGCGCAACTAATTTATCCGATTATCGCCGGACTTGCAGCCGAGCATCAAGTCAACATTGTCTTTCAGTGTTGTGAACATCTCAATCGCGCGGTTGTTATCGATAGAAAAATTGCGCTAGTGCAACATCTGGAAATCGTATCGGCGGTACCCAAACCCAAGGCCGGTGGAGCACTGGCGAGTTTGGCATTTCAGTCAATGGTTGATCCGGTAGTAGTAGAGTTTGCCAAAGCCGATGCCGGAATTGATATTGGCGGCGTATTAATCGGAATGCATATCCGCCACGTTGCGGTGCCGCTAAAGTTAGAACACCATTATATCGGCGAAGCACGAATTATTGCAGCAAAATCACGCCCAAAACTAATTGGCGGTGAACGCGCCGAGTATCTATAAAATTTTATTTAATTTGAAGGTGATAATTAATGAGTATACTAGCAAAACAGGATCCGGAAGTATTTTCGGCAATTTCCAAAGAATTAGGACGACAACGCGATAAAATCGAATTGATTGCTTCGGAAAATTTTGTATCTGAGGCTGTATTAGAGGCTCAAGGTTCAGTACTGACCAATAAATATGCCGAGGGCTATCCGGGAAAACGCTATTACGGCGGTTGTGAATACGTTGATATAGTCGAAAGCCTGGCGATTGAACGCGCAAAAAAATTATTCGGCGCTGAACACGCCAACGTCCAGCCGCATAGCGGCGCGCAAGCGAACATGGCAGTATGTTTCGCGTTTTTGCGTCCCGGCGACACGATTTTGGGCATGAATTTGGCGCACGGCGGTCACCTAACCCACGGTAGCCCGGTGAACATGTCCGGCAGTTATTATAATATTGTGCCATACGGTGTGGACCCGGTGACTTTTCATATTGACTATGCCGAAGTGCGCCGCTTAGCTGTAGAACATAAGCCGAAACTGATAATCGCCGGTGCCAGCGCTTACCCGCGCGAGATTGACTTTGCTACTATGGGTGAAATCGCCCGTGAAGTGGGCGCGATTTTCATGGTGGATATGGCGCATATCGCCGGATTGGTAGCGGCAGGTTTACATCCAAGCCCAGTACCCCATGCCGACGTTGTTACAACAACCACTCACAAAACGTTACGCGGTCCTCGTGGCGGATTGATTCTTTGCCGGGAAGAATGGGCAGCGAAAATCAATAAGGCGATATTCCCGGGGATTCAAGGCGGTCCGTTGATGCATGTTATCGCGGCCAAAGCCGTTGCTTTGCAGGAAGCGTTGCAGCCGGAATTTATCGAGTACCAACAGCGCATTATCGACAACGCGCAGGCGTTGGCAAAGGCATTGACGGAAAATGGCTTCAACCTGGTTTCCGGCGGCACCGATAATCATCTAATGTTGGTTGATCTGAGAAATGTCGGATTGACTGGCAAGGTCGCTGAAAAGTTGTTAGATGAAATCGGAATTACTGTTAACAAAAACGCCATTCCTTTCGACCCGACCAGTCCGTTTATCACCAGTGGTATCCGTATCGGCACACCGGCGGCCACCAGCCGCGGCTTGAACACTGAAGACATGAAAGAAATCGCCGCGATAATTAAATTGGTGTTGACCAATACCGACAGCGAATCAATTCGGGAGCAAGCGGCAAGCCGGGTAGCGGCGGTTTGTGCTAAGTATCCGATGTATCCGTGCAGGTAGCAGAAGGTAGGGAATAGGAAGTAGGGTATGGGGGATAGTAGATAGGAAACACGAAACCGGGAATGAAAACAGGAGACATTGAAGATGAAAGTTAATATAATCAACCATCCGCTGATTCAACATAAATTCACCTTAATGCGCGACAAAAACACCGGCACCAAAGAATTTCGTGAGTTGCTTGACGAAATAGGGATGCTGATGGGGTATGAGATTACCCGGGATTTACCATTGGTTGAGATTGAAATCGAAACTCCGGTTGCAAAATGCATGGGATGGCAGATTGAAGGTCGAAAAATAGCATTGGTGCCGATTTTGCGTGCCGGCCTTGGAATGGTTGAAGGGTTGATAAAACTTCTGCCAGCTGCCAAAATCGGTCATATCGGCTGTTATCGTGACCCAGAAACGCTGATCGCGCATGAGTATTACTGCAAATTACCGCCGGACATTGATGAACGGGAAATCGTGGTAGTTGACCCGATGTTGGCAACCGGTGGCTCAGCCGATGCCGCAATCACGCTGATAAAGCAAAAAGGTGGCAAAAACATCAAGTTGATGTGTTTGGTAGCCGCGCCTGAAGGTATCGAAGCGATAAATAAAGCCCACCCGGACGTAGAAATATTCGTAGCAGCGGTTGATAAGTGTCTGAATGATCACGGCTATATTGTACCCGGACTGGGCGATGCCGGCGACAGGATATTTGGAACGAAGTAGAGAATAATAAAATAGTACATGTAATTGACGGCTGCGCTTTTGCGGAGCCGTTTTTTATTGAAGCGATTGCAGCCAAAGCGATGATTGGGAAAATCCTTGAATTTATTTAAAAAAATTTCATTTTTAGCAGGATAATTATCATAGATGAAGAATGTTACTATGATAATTTATACGGGACAAAAAAATAATTTGGCAGGTTGTTTTGAAAGTTTTTGAATTGACACATGTAAGCGAGCATCGGGGCTACTCACCCGGAACGGATGATTATGATTGCTGTTGGCAGACTTTCACGGCGTTTTGCGATTGCGACATTAAGGAAATAGGCATCAAATTGCAAGAGGTAGATAAAAATGCCGCGCGGCAAGATTATCTTTTGCAACTTTGCGAATATGACCCGGTGGCGGAAATCCCCGGAGTTGAATTGGCGCGGGCAATCGTCCTAGCGTGTGATGTGGAAAATTGTAAAGAGACCAAAGTTAGTATAGCAACTGACGGTCTGGTAAAAAAACGCAAGTACGCGCTAGTTTTGTCACTGGCAGAACGCGCCGGCAAGTTGGTGATGCCGCGTTATCGCTGGTTGAGCGGGGAGCCGAAGCGCGATGAGCAGTCTGGTGGAAAAGTGGGTGCCAATTTTTTGAATACGACTGCGATAAGTCGTGGTCTGTGGCTCAATGTTTATTATGACGAGGCGGCCAAAGTTGTCGATACCGGTACGGTAACTGTCGACATTACTACTAATGTTTTGCGGGTCGGCGAGTCAGTTATGGCGAGTGCTGTGGCATCAGACAATAAACCGCTGATCTGGAAGAGTGTTCATCCAGAAGTTGCTTCAATTGATAGCGAAGGCGTAATTACCGCGTTAGCTCCCGGGCAGACGAAAATTGTTGCTAAAGCTGGTAAAGCTTATGGGGAATTCTTCATTGGCGTGCCGGACTCGGCTGGAATGATTGCCCCATTTGCCGGAATGAAAATCGCTACAAATATCAAGCTTAAACGGGGAACGTATAGTTTTCGCGGCTTAGGCGGTATCGAAGTAGTTGCTGACAATATCACTATTGATGGAAACGGCGCTTGGATAGAAAGTGGCAATATTTTTTCTGGGCAGGCGATAGCTTTGCGCGGACGGCAGCATGTGGTCTTGGAGAATATTATTTTGCGAGGTTTTCATCAGGGCATTCTTGCTGATAATTGTAGCAAATTATTGCTAAAAAATTGTGATTGTTCGAAAAACTTTTCCGACCCTAGTTTTGGCTGGGGCGATGGGCAGTTGTTTGGCGGAATTATTTTTTCGACAGTGACTGATAGTGTAGTTGAAAACTGTCGCGGCGAAGAAAATTGGAACGGGATGGCGTTGCACTACTCACATAATAATTTACTCAAAAATAATAATTTCTCGCATTGCACCAATGTTTGTTTGAAACTTTGGAATTCGTGTAATAATACCTTGCTCAACAACAATTTCAGCCACGGTATCCGGCTGTCGCCCGGTGAAGTCCATGCTCGTGATGCCACTTCAGTACTCATCGAATCGGGGTCGGATAATAATAAATTTTTGAATAACGACTGCACATTTGGCGGGGACGGAATCTTCATCCGGGCGCTGAACGGCTGGCCGTCGGTCAGTAACTATTTTGAGAACAATGACTGTTCTTATGCCAACAATAACGGATTCGAAAGCTGGTGCGAGGGTAATGTCTATGTTCGTAACAAGGCTAATTATTGTAGTTATGGCTTTTGGTTGGGCGGCTCAGATAACACGGTTATGATTGGCAACGAGGCGGCGTATAACGGCTGTATATTGAGAAACGCGCCTGAGGCCTTTGGAAATGCCGGAGTAGCAGTTGTAAATGGCTCCAGCAGTCATTTTAGCTTTCAAGACAATTATATTCATAACAATAATGGTCCGGGATTGGCAGTAATGTTTGCCAAGGATTATCCGGCTTATCACTGGGTCATCCAAAATAATCGCATCGTAAATAACCGTAATGTCCGTGACGATGTTCGAATGCGCGATTATCGCGGTCACGGCATTTATTTAAAAAATGCTACCTGGATTAATATTTCTGGTAATGATTTGAGCGGTAACGAGGGCAAAGCGGTATGTTTTGACGAAAACGTCGCTAATGTTTTCGTTCACACTGGCGGTCATGAAATTCCTCACGCGGAGATTAAAGTATCGCAGAATTATTTTTGCGCTGGAAATACGGCTACTTTTACGGCGGTAACTGGTACAGGTTCGAAAAAATTGCAGTATCGCTGGGAAATTAATGGTGTAACGTTCAATAGTAACGTCGTTGATTACGCTTTTGCTCACGCCGGGTTTTATCGGGTAGCGCTATCGGTCACTAACGGCGCTGCAACGGCAATAGCCTACCAAAATGTATTTGTACTAGCCGATGGCGAGCTGTTGGCGGATACTTCAACTGCTGAGCACTGGACGTTGATTTCAGATAACCCTGCGGCGAAAATCAGCGCCAATAGTGAATTTACCATTAGTGGTAGCGGTTCAATATTCTGTTATTCTGATAGCGGAACGACACATGAATTGAAATATGTAGGCGAATGCCCAAATTTAACTTCAGCAAAAATCGCTTTCGCATTACGCTATCATACTGAAGTAGATGCCGATTGGAGTTGCAGCAACAAAAAACCGCTGGTACGGTTATACCAAGATGAAACCAACTACATCGAATATACGCCACAACTAGCGCACCTGGAAATGCTGTTTTCGGATACCAATACTCGAAATCCACGCGGTAATGAATTTAAGCTGGGCTGGCAATTATTTGAAATCGCGGTCGATAATCCAATTGGTTGGGAAAAAGCAATGGTCGGCGCTGTTGATCTAGAGAATATTACGGCGCTATCGTTTACTGTCGGACCGAAAGACAGCGGAAAAAGTTGGTTCTGGCTTGACGGGGTACGGGTTGTAAAAGCTGAAATCTGAAATACGGAAATAATTACACGGTAACTCTGGCAACATAGATAAGGAGGAAATTATGAATTGGTTTACTTGGTTTCTTGAAGAAAAAATCATGCCGGCGGCGGTAAAAGTTTCCGGGCAACGGCATTTGTCGGCTATTCGCGAAGGATTTATCGTGTTCATGCCGTTTATGATTATCGGCTCGTTATTTCTTATCATCGCCAATTTTCCGGTGCCGGGTTATTCAGACTTGATGAAAAGTATTTTTGGCGCTAAGTGGGATTTTTACGTCGGCTTGCCGGCCGATGCCACTTTTGGAATCATGTCGATTTTCGTCGGAACGGCAGTGGCGTACAAACTGGCGCTGTCTTATAAGGTGGATACTCTGGCCGCCGGAATTACCGGATTAGTCTGTTTTTTAGTTACAATACCATTTGGTGTTCAAGTCGGCGATAAAATCGTCGGCGCCATTCCGACCCAATATATCGGCTCACGCGGGCTGTTTGTAGCGTTGCTGATGGCGATAGTTTCTGTCGAAATATTTAGAAAAATTGTGCAAAAGGGAATTGTGATCAAAATGCCCGACGGCGTGCCGCCGGGAGTAGCACGGTCGTTCGCTGCGCTTATCCCGGCTGGTTGCGCGATTACAGCGGCGTTAGTTATCCGCATTGCCTTTGCGCTCACGCCTTTCGAAACCTTGACCGGATTTATAAACGCCACGGTAACCGCGCCGCTAAGTTTGATCGGTAATTCATTACCGGGCGCGATTTTGACTGTTTTCGCGACGACGTTGTTTTGGACGATTGGCTTGAATGGCGGTTCGATTACCAGCGGATTTTTGCGACCGATTTGGATGCCGCTGCAGGAACAAAATATATTGGCGATTAAAGCCGGGTTATTGCCGCCGAATATTATTACCGAGCAGTTTTACGATTTGATCTGGATGGGCGGCGCCGGAGCAACGCTGGCGCTAGTGCTGATTATGTTGATCAAGAGCCATTCTGAGCAATACAAGGAACTGTCCCGTCTGGCAATCGCCCCGGCATTATTTAATATTAATGAACCAATAATGTTTGGTCTGCCGATTGTCCTTAATCCATTGATGATAATTCCATTTTCGATCGCGCCGATAGTGATGGTCGTGATAAACTATTTTGCCATGTATCTGGATATTGTCGCCAAGCCGACCGGAGTGTTTTTGCCGTGGACAACACCGCCGCTCATCCAAGGCTGGTTGATAACCGGCTCGATTAGCGGTTCGCTGTTGCAACTGTTCGACATTTTTGTCGGCATGGCAATATATCTGCCGTTTATTCGGATAATGGACAAACGGATGGTGGCGGAGGAACATAAGCAAAAATGAACAAGCAAATGACCGGGCGGGAGCGAATAACCGCGGTGCTCAATCGGCAAATTCCGGATCGCCCACCCTGGATTCCGTTGATCGATCCATATTTTACCCAGAGCCTGCCGGCGCAGGGCTATCCACCGTTCAGTCCGTTAGAGACAATGAAATATTTAGGCTGTGAAGTATTTCCGCGCCATGTTCATGTGTACACTAGCAGCGTTCTAAACTGCCAATTTCAAAGCAAGATTAACGATAATGAGGAATTGCAGTGCTGGCTAACCCCGGTTGGAACGATTCAGTCGCGCTACAAAGATACCGGAACAACGCGGTATTGTTCGGAGCACTGGTTGAAGACTGTCGAAGATTTTGCAGTTATGCAATACCTCTGTGAACATACAGTATATCGGGAAAACTACGCCAATTGGTTGGAATGGGATGAGTTAGTCGGTGATAGCGGCATGACGCCGTCCAATTTGAACGCCACCGGGCTGTATAAATTTATCGAAGATGCCGGAGTCGAGAATTTCACCTATCTGCTGGCTGATTTTCCGGATGAAATTGAAGCAGCGCTAAATGCCCATCATGAGGCGAATAAACGATTGTGTGCGGTTGCCGCCGATTCTCCGGCTAAATTATTCATAATTCATGAGAATACCTCCACCCGGTTGATGAGTCCGAAGTGGTACCGAAAATATGCAGCGCCACATTTTGATGAGGTTTCGGATATTATGCACGCTAATGGTAAAATGGTTTTCGCGCATATGTGCGGTCATTTGCAGGGACTGCTTAAGGAACTTGCGCCGCAGCGGCTGGATGGCTATGAATCGGTTTGTCCGCCGACATCGGGCAACCTTTGGTCGCACGATGCTTTGCAAGCAATGCCGGATAAAATAATAATGGGTGGTCTGGAACCGGCAGCATTAGAGCGGATGACGGTTGCAGAAACAGTTGATTATACGACCGATGTGTTGAATAAATGCGCCCCGTATAAAGATAGATATATTCTTGCGACCGGCGATGCAACTGCTTGCGGCACACCGCTTGAAAACTTGTTGGCGATTTCGAAGCTGGTAAAAAACTGGAGGTATTAAGAGGTTGCAATGAAAATAGCGATTATTGGCGGCGGTCCGGCTGGTTTATACGCCGCCCAAACTGCAGCCGCCGGTGGTGCCGAAACGACATTGTTCGAAAAACGTCAGGTTGGTGATGGAATAGTCTGCGGTGAGTGTATTTTTGATTTCTACGGGTTGTTGCAACCGCCCCGACAAGGCTTTCTCTATAAAGTGGAAACTTTCATTGTTCATGCCCAGAACACTTACAGCAAAGCAGTTGCTAAGTATAACCGCCTATGGATGATTGATCGCAGCATTTGGCAGCGCGGACTGGCTGATGAGGCAATCCAACTGGGTGTAAACATTCAGGAGAACAGCGCGATCAGCCCCATGAAATTGCGTGAATTAAGTCAAGAATATGATTTTGTTATCGATTGTAGTGGCGCGCCGTCAATTACTAGTCAGGCCTTTGGATTTTACAGCGAGTACTTAGAAAAATTCAATGTTGCCTGTCAATATGAGTTGACGGGTGATTTTTCCAAATTTGATAAGTCGATTTTAATCGGTTTTTTGCCGGATATTCCGTCGGAAAACATGCCTGGCTATTATTGGATATTCCCCAAGGATGGCCGCCGCGCCAATGTTGGCGTAGGGTACCGGATCGATAGTCATGGCAAAACTGTAGATTTGTGGAAAAAACTGGCTGAAGTTATCCGATTAGAGAATCTTCAGGATATGGAAATAGCCCACAAAGGCGGTGGTTTTTTACCAATATCCCGACCGGGAAAGTTAGTATATGATAATATTCTGCTAGCCGGAGATGCCGCCGGACTGACCTCGGAATTCAGCGGCGAGGGAATTGATTTGGCGTGTATAAGCGGCAAGTTAGCCGCGCAGGCAATTATTGACGGCGATGTAACCGGATATGAACAAAAGCTTAACCAGTTGCTTGCAGACAAGTTGGCGCTTGAAAAAACAATCAGCAGCTTCTTTCAGCTTAGCAATCTCAGCGATATTGACCGGTTGGTGGACGCGGTATTCAACAAGAAAATATTACTCAATCCGAAGATTATGGTGATTGCGTATCGATTATTAAAAATGATTCTGACATGGAACGACAAAAAACGACTGATAATCTAAAACAGATATTGTGAGGAAGAAATGAAACAAAATCAAATTGCTGTCCAACTCTATTCGTTGCGCGACCAAATGCGCGACAAAAATGAAATCCGCTCAACATTGCAGGCGTTGAGCGCTGCCGGAATCAAGGCTGTGGAGCTAGCCGGCACTGGGGAGTACACGCCAATTGAATTTAAAGCGCTTTGCGATGAATTTGGTCTGGTCATTTGCAGTTCGCATGAAAGCGGGGAGTTTTTGTGCGAAGAAACAGCAGCGGCTATTGATAAAATGAAACTGCTCGGCTGCAAACACGTGGCATACCCCTATCCGCATCTGCCGCTAAAATCGGTTGCCGATTTGCAAAAACTGGCGCAAAAACTTAATGTCGCCGGGCGGAAGCTCGCTGCCGCCGGCATAAAACTTGCCTACCATAATCACGCTATCGAATTTGAAAAACATGACGGAAAAACAGGTATGGACTATTTTATCGACGAAAGCAGCATCGACTCGCTGTATTTTCAGCCGGATATGTACTGGGTACAATTTGGCGGAAAAGATCCGGTAACATATTGCGAAAAACTTACCGGACGGTTGACAATGATTCATGTAAAAGAGTATGGAATAATTGATAACGCTGTTGCAACCCCGCCAGCCGGACAGGGAAATCTGGATTGGCCGGCAATAATTGCGGCGGCAGAAGCCGGTGGCGCCGAATGGTTTATCATCGAGCAAGAGGGCGCTGGCGAACTTACGCCGTTCGAGGCGGTTGTTAAGAGTTATGAGTATTTAACGACGTTGGTTGATTAGAAAGTAAGAAGTAAGAAGTAAGATAGGAGAGGGTTTGTTGATGCGGAAAGTTGCTGTTGGAATAATTGGTTGCGGTAATATTAGCGGAATATACTTAAAAAATTTGCAGACGCTGTTTGGCAATACTTATGTTGCGGCTGTTGCCGATTTGGATATTGAACGGGCTCGTACTGCGGCAAAAGAATATAATGTCGCCAAGGCATACACAGTTGATGAGTTGCTGGCGGATAAAGAAATCGAGATTGTAGTAAATCTGACAGTTCCGAAAGTCCACGCGCTGGTCAGCGAACAGATACTGCAGAGCGGCAAACATGTCTATAGTGAAAAACCGCTGGCAGTAGATTACGAAGCTGGCAAGCGGGTGATTGAATTGGCAAAGCAAAAAAAACTGCTGGTGGGCGGCGCGCCGGATACTTTTATGGGTAGTGGCTTGCAGATGGTGCGTAAGCTCATCGATGACAATTGGATCGGGCGACCGCTAGCAGTAACAGCATTCATGGCGGGAATGGGTCCGGAAAGCTGGCATCCTAACCCGGCGATGTTCTATACCCAAGGCGCCGGTCCGTTATTTGATATGGGACCGTATTATATAACTGCGATGGTCGCCTTGTTTGGACCGATAAAAAGCATCATGAGTTCGGCAACCAAAGGCTACGCCGAACGCATCGCCACTACTGAAGCGCTGTATGGACAGCGTGTTCCGGTGGAGACTGCTACCCATGTTGCCGGAAATCTTGAATTTGCTAATGGTGTTATAGCGACACTGATTACCAGCTTTGATGTTTGGAAGCACAATCTGCCTTGTATCGAAATATATGGAACTGAAGGTGGAATGGTCGTTCCTGATCCCAATTCATTTGATGGGGATATAAAAATTTCCCGGCGCTGGGGAGATTGGAATACAATTCCGAGCATTTTCGGCTATAGCGCCAACAGTCGGGGGCTGGGCGTGGCGGACATGGCAACTCAGTTGTCGGTGGTCGGTGAGCAGGATACAGGGGATAATGCTGGATTTAGAGCCAATGGCGAACTGACATTGCATGTTCTTGAAGCGATGCAAGGTATGTTGGTATCGGCAGAGAGCGGTACACGCTATGTTATGGAAACAACGGTGCAGCGCCCGGAGCCGCTGGCGATGGATGCGAAGTACTGACGTTGTGAGGTAGTCAAGTAGAGTTGAGTTATCAAGTAGTCAAGTTATCGAGTTGACCGAGAGTTGGAGCGGAGAACGAGAATAAGAGAATTGCGAGGCGGATAAATTGAGAAACGAGTTGCAAGGAAAAGTTGTTTTTATTACCGGCGCGTCGGGCGGCATCGGCGCCGCCTGTGCGCGGGCATTCGCGGCACAGGGAGCAAACTTGGTGCTGACGGCGCGAAATGTTGAAAAGTTAACCGCACTCGCGTCTGAACTGGAGACAGGGTGCGGTGTGAAAGTTGTCGCGTTGGAAATGGATGTGCGCGACCGTGCAGCAATCCAAGCGGCGTTAGCGCAACTGCCATGTGGCGGCAAAAATATTGCGATTTTGGTCAATAACGCCGGTCTGGCGCTCGGGATGGAAAAAGTCATCGACGGCAATCCGGACGACTGGGATGTAATGTTTGACACGAATGTCAAAGGAGTGCTCAATGTCTGCAAAGAATTGTTGCCGAGCATCGTGGCAAACGCCGGCCAGATAATTAATATTGGTTCGGTCGCCGGAATCTATCCATATATCAATGGCGCCGTCTATTGCGCGAGCAAAGCTGCCGTGAAATTCATAACCGATGCCATTCGCATGGAAATGGTTGACCAGCCGATTAAGGTTACCAATATTCAACCTGGAATGGTTGAAACTGAGTTTTCTATGGTGCGCTTCAAAGGCGACAGTGAGCGGGCAAAGAAAATTTATGAGGGAATAATACCGCTAACTCCGGAAGACATTGCCAATATAGTCGTTTTCACAGCTACACAACCCAAACACGTGCAAATCTGCGAAGTCACTGTCACTGCATTGCACCAGGCGCCGGTAGGTGCGGTATATCGAAAGTAAACATCTTGCATAATATTTAAATAATGTTTCCTGAGAAACATTATTTAAATAACCAAAAAGAAGTTTGCAATAAAAAAGTGGACGCTGGCCAAATTGACAGCGTCCACTTTTTAGATTACTATTCGCAATAATCGAATTCGCAGGTAAAATGTCTCAGCGCTTTCGGCGCCTTGGTAATCTTCATGCCGCGGGCGTTTGCGCGGTTTTGGAAGACTTCTTCGATAACTTCGGCGACATACTCCATGTGCGACTGAGTATAGACGCGGCGGGGGATTGCCAAACGAACCAGTTCCAGCCCTTTGTAATCGCCATTATGGTTAAACATGACGCTACCGATTTCGCAGCTGCGGATGCCGCCGGCTTTGTATAGCTCACAGGCCAGCACTTGACCGGGCAGTTGTTCACGGGGGATGTGTGGATAGAACGCCTGCGCGTCGATATATACGGCGTGACCGCCAGTCGGTTCGATGATCTGCACCCCGGCGGCTAGTAATTTTTCTCCGACGAATTCGGTGGAACGAATGCGATATAACAGATAATTCTCATCCAAAACTTCGTACAATCCGGTCGCCAAGGCATCGAGGTCACGCCCTGCCAGTCCGCCATAAGTCGGGAAACCTTCGGTAAGAATAAGTACGTTTTTCGCCTCGTCAAACCATTCTTGGTTACGCATTAACAACAATCCGCCGATGTTGACAATACCGTCTTTTTTGGCGCTGATTGTCGCGGCGTCGCAGAGGTCAAATACTTCGCGGACGATTTCTTTAACCGTTCGGTTTTCTTGTCCGGCTTCACGGTGTTTGATAAAATAGGCATTTTCCGCGAACCGGCAGGCATCAAGAATAAACGGCGTGCCATACTTGACGCAAACGGCTTTTACCGCGTGCAGGTTGGCAAGACTTACCGGTTGACCACCGCCGCTGTTGTTGGTGATCGTCATCATGACCGCAGGGATATTTTCGGCGCCGTATTCAGCAAAACACTGTTCCAGTTTAGCAATATCCATATTACCTTTGAACGGATGGCGTAGCTTCGGGTTGTAGGCTTCATCGATTACCAAATCAAGCGCCTTGGCGCCGGTAGCTTCGCAATTCGCCCGGGTGGTGTCGAAGTGGCTGTTGTTCGGAATTACTTTTCCGGCGCCGCCGATTACGGAAAACAAGATTTTCTCAGCCGCCCGACCTTGATGTACCGGCATGACCAGTGGCAAGCCCATAATGTCGTGGACGGCAGCTTCCAAGCGGTAGAAACTCCGCGCTCCGGCATACGATTCATCGCCGCGCATAATTGCCGCCCACTGTTCGCTACTCATCGCGCCAGTGCCGCTGTCGGTCAATAAATCGATAATAACATGTTCAGCGCGTAATAAAAACAAATTGTTGTGGGCATCTTTGAGATGCTGCTCGCGCTCGGCGCGAGTGGTCATCGATATTGGCTCGACCATTTTGATACGAAAAGGTTCGATAATTGTTTTCATTCTATTCTCCTGAATATTAATTTTGGTGAAATTTCCGAACAGTGAAAGGTATTTCACAACCTGTCAATTATATGCTATTTGCCATCGCTGGTCAAATTACCTGCACGATTAAATAATTATTGTAAAGAGAAATATTATTCACTATGATGCAGGAATAATCAATTATTTGTAGAAATATTCATTATCATAGTATTATCGGAGGAAACATGAAAATCGAACAAATAAAAGCCAGTGTAACTGAGATCAATGATTGGGTAATCAGTATCCGCCGTGATTTTCACATGTATCCAGAGTTAGGCGGCGAAGAGTTTCGCACTAGCGCTAAGATTCAGCAGTATCTGACAGAAATGGGAATTACCTGGAAATTGAGCGCCTATAATACTGGCGTAGTTGGGATTATCGAGGGTAAGCAACTAGGGAAAGTTGTAGCGCTCCGCGCTGATATTGACGCGCTACCGATGGAAGACCGCAAGGATTGCGATTACAAGTCAGTTAACAACGGTAAAATGCACGCCTGCGGGCACGATGCGCACACCGCAGTACTGCTTGGAGTGGCGAAAATATTGAGCGAAAATCGGCAGGCGTTTTCCGGCAGTGTCAAACTGTTTTTCCAGCCGGCTGAGGAAAATATTGGCGGCGCCAAAAAAATGATTGAACTTGGTTGCATGGAAGACCCCAAGGTTGATTATGTGCTGGGCTGGCATACCGAAAACTTGCATCCGTTTGAGGCAATTGGATTAAGAGCCGGCAAAACCTGTGCGGCGATCGATGATGTCCGAATCTTTGTGCACGGCAAACAGTCGCACGGTGCCTATCCGCATACTGGCGTGGACGCAATTCTTATGGCATCGCAGATTGTGGTCGCGCTGCAATCGGTAGTTAGTCGTTGTGTCGACCCGCTCGATTCGGTAGTGCTGGCTATCGGCATGATGAACGGCGGGACTGCCGATAACATTATCTGCGATGAAATGGTACTGATCGGTACGTTGCGGACGTTGACCAAAGAGAAACGCGGCGAAATCGTCGGACGGATAACGGCGATTTGTGAAGGAATATGTGCCGGGTTTGGTGGAAGCTGCACAGTGAATATTACTCCGGATTATCCGGCGCTGTTTAACGATCCGGCAATAATTGCTACAATCGCCAAAAATTCCGAAATGCTTGGCTTTACAAATTATTTTGTTGAACAACCGGAGATGGGCGGCGAGGATTTTTCTTATTTTGCAGATAGCGTACCCAGCGGTTTTTTTACCATCGGTACCTGGAATCCCAAGAACGGCGAACCGCGCAATGCCCACGAGGATGACTTTGATATTGATGACAGTGTCCTCAGGTTGGGCGTGGAGCTGCAAGTGTTGAATGTGTTAACATTACTAGCTGTGAAATAAATAGTTGCCGGTAATTTCGTTGGAGTGTTGATGAAAAATATTTTAGAACTTGATAAAAAGTTGATGCTGTTAATAAATAATAATCACAGTCCTTGGGCAGACAAATTGATGTGGTTTGTCAGTGAACGATTGAATAGTAAACCGCTGCAGCTAATTGTATTTTCGCTATTGTATATCGTTTTTAGAAGGCAGTCAGCAAAACTCTTGATTGCGTTGGTAATTTTGTTGATGCTCTTGAGTGAATTGGCAGTCTTAGTGGTTAAGCGTAAAGTCCAACGAAAACGACCATTTAGCAGTGATATGCGGGTGCGAATAATCAACGACTATAAATTAACTGATGCTAGTTTTTATTCCGCGCACGCCGCAAATTCTTTTGTGCCGATTGTAATAGTGGCATCGATAATCGAGAATCGGTTTATAAAAACACTATTGTATGGTATTGGCGCGTTGGTAAGTTACAGCCGGATTTATCTCGGGCAGCATTATCCAAGCGACGTGCTGGTTGGTATTTTCGCCGGAACAGTGTCTGGCAAAATCGGCGCTGTGCTGTATGGGTCGGTTCGAAAGGTGCTACTATGAAACGAATTATTGCCTGTGGTGGATTTTCTGGAAAATATTCTAGTTTTGACAAAAACAGTCCGGACTTCTATCGAATTGATGACTTGATTTTCAACCAACAGCCGGATAAAAAGCAGAATGTCTTGTTTGTTCCGACGGCCGGAGCTGACGGACACGATGTTGTCTCAGAACGGCGAAATTATTATGAATCGAACTATAATTGCGTTTTTGACGCGTTGCTGCTGATTGACAAATTGGAGCGACCAAAAGCCCAAGCCCGCATTGAAAAAGCCGATATAATTTATGTGAACGGTGGCAATACCTTGTTCATGGTCAAACTTTGGCGCAAGCTGGGTATTGATAAGCTCTTGGAAGCAGCTTATGAGCGCGGAGTATTAATCAGCGGTGTAAGCGCCGGCGCTAATTGCTGGCATCAGTATGCCAATTCCAATGCCAAAAAAGCCAAGCATCCCGATGCGCCGCTGATGCGGGTGCGTTGCCTCGGCTGGAAACCATTCTTGTTTTGTCCACACTATCTCGGCGAAGATTATCGACGTAGTGGTTTGAAAGATATGTTGCGGGATTATGGCGGCATTGCGCTGGGCGTTGACGATGATACTGCGATTGAATACCGTAACGATGAATGGCGATTGTTGTTCAACGGCGTTGAAGGTCGGGCCTGGAAGTGCTTCTGGATAAATAATGAGTACCAGGAACTACGGTTGCCGTTCGATGGAAAGTTTCGGTCTTTAAGTGAATTGACGAACAAGTTGGTTGTGATAAAGCTATAAAACGATAGAGTTGTAAAGTTATAAAGTGGAGTTGCGATCATTTTCCTTTAACACTTTACTACATTAACACTTTGTAACTTTATAACCTTATAACCGTATTACCTAGGAGGCTAAATGGAAAACTACGAACAAAAAATTTACGGCGGGGTGCTGGGTAAAACCATCGGCGTGTATATCGGTCGGCCGTTTGAAGGCTGGTATAAAGAAGCAATAGAGGAGCGGTTTGGCAAGATTGACCGTTACGTCAACGAAGAAATGGGCGCTCAACTGGTGGTTACTGACGACGACCTGACCGGGACGTTTACTTTTATGCGGATTCTTGAGGATAGCGGTGATTACGCGGATACTGCTCCGGAATTGTATGGCGCTAATTGGTTGAACTATATTATTCCCAATAAATCAATTCTGTGGTGGGGCGGGGTCGGGATATCTACCGAACACACTGCGTTTAAGAACTTGAAAAACGGCATTCCAGCGCCACAGAGCGGAACAATCGCCCAAAATGGGAAAATCGTTGCCGAGCAAATCGGTGCGCAAATATTTATCGAAGGTTTTGGCATGGTAGCGCCGGGAAAACCTGAATTAGCGGCGAAGCTTGCCCGACGCGCCGCCGAGGTGTCGCATGATGGTGCGGCGGTGGACGCGGCGATAGTTGTCGCTGTTATGACTAGTCTGGCATTCGTGCAAAATGACATTGATGGGATTTTACGCGCAGCGCAGGAATACATCGAGCCGAGCAGCGCTATTTATGAAGTTCATCAACAGGTGCGCGACTGGGTGAACGCTGATAATGACTGGCAGCGCACCTATTACCGCATTAAAGAAAAGTATGGTTATGATAAGTTTGGCGGCTTGTGCCATGTCATCCCCAACCACGCGATCATGGTGATGAGCTGGTTGTATGGCGGTGCGGATTTTGACAAGGCGATGGCAATCATCAACACTGCCGGTTGGGATACTGACTGCAACGCTGCCAATGTCGGTTGCGTGCTGGGAATAATGCTCGGCGCCGACAAAATCAATGAACAAACTAATTGGCGTGCCGGTTTTAACGACCGGTTGCTATTGCCGACTGCCGAAGGAACATACAGTGTGACGGATTGTGCTAATGTTGCCTTGCAAATCGCGGCTGTCGGTCGAAAAATTATGGGGTGGTCGCTCGTTAATCAGCAAAGTCCTTTAGCGTTACACAACTTCACACTTCCCGGCTCGCTGCACGGCTATATGGTGGAAGGCAGCCGAACCCATAAAGTCGCTATTGGCAAAAAAACCGCTGCCGCTGCCATTGACACAGTGACCATCACAAATTATGACGGCGCCGGGATGACAATCAGCGGAAGGTTGCAACCGGACGAACCGCTGCGGCTGTCAACGCCGCTACTGGCAAATGATCAACCGGGGAATTACGGATTTATCGGTTGTTCGCGGATTCAAAGCGGAAATACCATCCTCGCCCGAGTGCGAGTGTCCAAATTTTCGGAAGATGTTAGTATCAAATTATTCTTACGCTGTTTCAACAATGATTCAAAAGCAATTGATACACTGCTGTATTCGACGCCGGTGTCGCTCGTTACGACAACTGACTATCAGCTGGAATTAACCGTGCCGCAAGCAGTTACCGCAATCTATGATGTCGGCTTGGAAATAAGCAGTCCGGTAGCTGCCGAGTTTGAACTGGTAATGACTGAATTGCAAGTATCCGGTAATGCTGAAATCGAAGTTGTCGGAGCCTTGCCGGTAAACAGTGATTATAACTTACCCGGTTGGATTGTTTATGGTAGCAATTGTGTAAATCCATTACTACATACTACCCGAAAAATTCAAACTTTCGTCAATAACGATGACCGGGGTTTGTTTTGTATCGGTACCCGAGATTGGAACAATTATGTTTTCGAAACGGACTTTGTCAAATTATGCGCGACACGTTCGGGAATAGTTGTGCGTTATCAGGGCTTGGAACGCTATCTGGCGCTGACAATCAGCGCGGACAAGTTGCAAATTATTCGTCGCTACTACGCCGACGAGTTACTATTCGAACGCGAATATCTGTCCGACTATGCCGACAAAATAAAATTTAAAATTGTAACCGGCGGCGAATGGATAAAATTTTACCTTGCCGAAGAACTGTTGTATGAATGGCGCGAGCCGGTATTGCTTGCTGGCGCCGTTGGTTATCTCGTCGAACAAGGAACCTGCGGTTTCGAACGAATGACGTTGAAGTGTTTTGAATAATTTGTAAACTGGCTGCCATTAGCTTATAATGACTGATGTTAAATAGTAACAACTGCTATGATAAAGTGAAAACAGCCGCAGGCTAGGTGGTAAACTATGAACAATAACAATCCGCCAGTGTATCTTTTCCGATTGATTACTTTTATAAAATTACTGCTGCAACTGTTATTTCAGTTGCCGGGTTTTCTGGTAAAAAACATCGTACCGTTTGATCAGCGAAAATTAAGCTTGATCAGAAAATTATTCAAATTAACCCAAACAATTCGCGGAAATTATCGCAAGTAACAGTTGCGCCATCGATAAGCGCTCAATATGGAGGAAATATGAAAAAACAGGGTATGTTAAATTCGGAAATCGCCAAAGTTCTCGCCGATATGGGTCATGCTGATAGTATCTGTATCGCCGACTGTGGATTGCCAATTCCCGAAGGCGTAAAGCGGATTGATATCGCGCTCAAACTCGGCAGCCCCTCATTCCTGGAAACACTTGAAGCGGTCCTGGCCGATATGCAGGTCGAAGAAGTTATCTTGGCCGAAGAAATATGCGTCAAAAACCATGAAATACAACAGGCTATTGAAGATATATTTCATGAAAAAACCTCAATAGAATATTGTAATCATGAGCAGTTCAAAGAAAAAACCAAGCACTGCAAAGCAATTATCCGCACCGGCGAATGCTCACCCTATGCGAATATCATCTTAAAATCGGGAGTGATATTTTAGTAGCGGTGTGCCGGCTTGCTGTAAAAGTAAGTTGTCTAAAATCAAAAAGACTGCGTTGAAGCTAATCGCCTCGACACAGTCTTTTCTTTTTTAGCTGACGATGGTTTTCCCACCATAGCGGGTACGCAAGGTGATTAATTCCCAAGGGCGGAGCGGCAGGGAGTCGCCGGGCTGTAATTGGACTAGTGGTTCGCCGCTGAGATTGACTAGTGTCGATGGGCTCCCGATTGATATGCTGGTCGCGTCCGTGCTGTAGTTTACTAATCGGACTTCATAGGAATGTTCGGCTGCCGGATGGATTGAGGCAACGACTAAGCTGGCGTGATTTATGGTTGCAAAACTTTCTAGTGGCACTGCGCCGCTGACTACCGGGTAGTTGGCACGGGTGGCTTTGGTATAGCGGGCGGTTTGCGCTGAATTGAGATTGTCGGTGTTCAGGCGGAAGCGCCAGGTGTATTCGCCGAATAGTTTGGTACGGGAAATCAAGTGCCTGATCGAATTAGCGCTGGTATTTAGAAAGAGCCTCTGGGTGCCAAAATTCGTCAGTACAAAGCCGTTTGTTCCGTCAGTTGCGCGGATGTAGCTGTTGGCATAGCTGTCATGGACGGTCGTTTGCTCCTCGCCGAAGGGGAAGTCGCGGTAATAGTTTAGCGGTAGTTCGCTGTTGGCGGTCAGCACCGCGCAGGCGTTGATGCTGATCGGCACACTGGAATAGATATAGTTGGCAAATTCAATATCGCCGTCGATTTCACGTAACTTGACTCGCGCCTCGGCAAAAGTCACTGCTGTAGAAGTAGTATGCAGGGTCAGCAGGTCGACGCGCAGCACCAGTGTTGTTTCAAACCCGGCCAGTCGCTCACTGTGTGCCGTTACCCGCCAGCCGGAGCACTGATCAGGCGAATGAGTAGCGCCGTCAAAGGCGAAAGTAAAGGTCTCGTGTCCGGGGGAGAGCGCCGGGTAAAAAACGGAATCGTGTTCGTTCATTTTGCCGACCGAGCCGCTGAATGCTGTCCAGATAAAGCTCTGACCGTTTTGTTTGTCGGTCAGCAGCACGCTCCAGCTGCCGGGATGCCATTCGGCGATATAGCGGCTGGTTTCAATCCGGGTGGCTTCAGAGTGGACAGCGCTGATTGGCGCCGATTCTGGTTCGGACAAAGTTAGCGCCGCTAGCGGTTGCAGGTCAGCTGTTGTCAGGTAATAGGTTTCGCCAAATTCTTCGCAGATTGCTTGAGCAAAAGCCTGCTGTTGTTCCGGCAACGTGATGGTTGTCTTGCCGCAGGCTTGGGAATAATTTAACAGCGTTGGTTGCGCTCCGGCAGAACAACACCATTGACTTTGCACATGGTTGGCTAGTTCGCTATTTATGGACTTATAATCGCTGATGGTCAGACAACCGGCATCGGTAATGATGTCGCCGCGCACCGCCCGATAGCTGCGCGCTACCGACACGTCATGATTTTGTAATACCATGATTCGCTTCCAGTAGTTGTCGATGTCGGCAGACGCTATTAGTTCAGAGTTCAGAGTTCTGAGTTCTGAGTTGACAGTGGAGTTATTATAGAGTGTGGCTGAATATTGGTAGGCCAGCATCGATTGCTCGTTTTTGACATTCTCGATGATAACCTTGTCGCCGTCGTAGCCCCAGCCACCGCCTTGATACCAGTTGTTGGCGTAATTTGATTGATCAATCGGGATATATACTTCATCAGGGGCAGACAGCGGCAAAACTTTTTCAAAATATTCGCTCAAGGTCGCGACACATTCACCGTTCAGCTCGAAAACGTGGTTAATGGCTTTTTCAAACGGTGTGCAACTGGCGCCCCAATCCATGCCTGGTATCCAGATTTCTACCCACTGGAAAAGCAGCGGATTTTCATAGCTGCTCAATATATTGCGATAATCTTGGTAGTCGGTGTATTGGCGCACACAGGATGCCAGCAGGTTGTTGGCGGGTAACGTGGGTACAAGACTACCGTCGATGCCGCGCCAGCTGATCATTTCTTTATTCATTGGTTTGACTTGACCGCTGTTTTGGCATTGCAACGAGGCGTACTTAAAGCCGCTTTGTTGCAGGAGCTGCGGCAGTTGCGGATGAAACCATTGCTCTTCGACCAAAAACGCCCGGACATCGGCGCCGGTAGTTTCCAAAATCGCTTTGCGTCCCAATGTCAACTGACGGATATTGGATTCCCAGCCGTAATCCTGTCCGAAAGGTTGGGAATAAGTTCCGCCGTCGATACCGCAATTGCCAGTCGCCAGATATTTCTTCAACCGCGCGATACATTCCGGCGCCACTGCGGCAACTGCCTCGTAGGCATAGGCGTCGAGCTCCATCGAAACTTTCAAGCCCGGATACTGATCAACGGCATCGAGCATTTTATTAATCGAATAAATTGAATAAAAACAGCTGGAATACTTTTTTCCGTTATACCAGCCTTTTGGATAAGCAAAACCAATACCACCCTCAGTGGCGTGGTTGCAAAAAAAATAGTAGAGTTTATTCATTCTTTTATTATCCCTCCAGTATTTCAGCCCTTATCTCTCAGCTCTTAGTTCTCAGCTTTCATCTTTTAACTTTTGACTTTTAACTTTCAGCTTTGTAAAACTTGCTTGCGCTACGACAATATGTTAACCTTGTCATAATATATTTGCAATATTTTTCCGGTTATTTACAGCCGACCGCCAGAAAAATCAGCAAAATTGAGGTTGTATGGAAAACAATAAATTAATTATATTGGAAGAAAAACTACGTTCGGCAAAAAAATTACTGATCTTAACCGGCGCCGGGATGTCTACCGCCTGCGGCATTCCTGATTTTCGCTCACCGACCGGTATCTGGAACGGTCCACATGGCGAGCGAAACAAGTATTTGTTTTCCCGGGACGGATTCAACTATGCCCAAGGCGAGTTTTTTGTCGCTTTCAAAAAAATGTATGACGAATTTTCGGCGATCACTAACGCCGGTCCGTATGCATGGTTGAAAAAACTGGGGGATAGCGGATTGGTTGCTACGATTGCCACGCAAAATATTGACGGTTTGCACAAAAAATATGTCAGCAAAAATTTCACGGTACTCGAGTTGCACGGAACGGCGGCGACAATGCCGTGCCTGGCGTGTGGCAAAAAATATCCGACCGAACAAGTGTTGGCGCTGTACGATGGTCATAACGCACCAAAAACGCCCTGTTGCAACCGCCGCTTCGATACCGATATCATCCTGTTTGGCGATGGACTGCCCGCGGATTTTCAAAATCTGATGCAGAATATAGATAGTTACGATTATCTGCTGGTTCTGGGTTCGAGCTTGGAAGTATCGCCAGTCAATATGATTCCGCGTTATTTTCCTAAAGCCGGTAAAGCGATTATCAACTTGCAGTCTACGATTGTTGATTCGGAATTTGGTATCGTTATTCACGCCGACATCAGCCAGTGTTTGCAACAATTATCGATTAATTGGAGGGGTTAATGAAACAATTACTTATCGGGTTTGTTCAAGAATGTATTCAGGCGCAAACGAGTTTGAGTTTGCAATCCGGCAAAATAATCCTGCCGCTTACCCCGTCAATGCGAGAAAAACTCCAGGCAAAACTTGCCGGTAAGCCGATAAAAGCCATCGAATTTATTGCCGATGGATTTGACGTGATTGTCAGCAAATCAATTCCCGTTATCGGCGAAGTTGATTTTCGGATAAAATTTCGCGCATTTGCTATCCAACGTGACGGTGGCGTTGTTAAAATTCATTTCAGATTGGATAGCTACAAAATAGTTAAGTACTTGTTGCCACTATTGACTAACAAACTCGAAGATAATAATTTAGCAATAAGCATTGAAAGTAATTGCTGGACGATTGATATCAGTCGCAAAGTAGCCGGAATATTTGAAAAATCATGGGGTGAAGCCGAGGAGCTAAAGGTTTATGTCGAAAAAATGTTTTTTAGTACGGCAATCTCGGTTACTCTACGCGACAATAACCTGATTATTATGCCGAAGCTCAAGCTAAACGCCTGCCAAAAACAAATACTATTGGACTTTATCGAGTCAACTACAGCATAAAAAAACCGTCTGCTTTAATTTTGAGGCAGACGGTTTTTTTGCAAAAGCTGCGGCTGAAAGGCGATTATTCTTTGTAAGCGCCTTTCAGATAAATGTTTAACATACTGTCCGAAACAATGCCTTTGAGGTTTTTGGCAATTGCTGGCGCATTTACATAGAAGTAGATCGGCATGTGAACCATGTCATCCATGAAGATATTTTCGGATTCGTGGATGAGCGCGATCCGCTTACTGTTATCAGGCTCAACGCGGGCTTGATTATAAGTTGCGGTGAATTTGGGATTTTCCCAAGCGCCGTAATTGCTGCCACCACCTGGCAACATTCCGTCAAAAAATGTCGAGGCATCCGGGACACCGGCGATTCCGCCCATGCGTGCCACTTCAAAATCGTGACTGCCCAAAGACATCAAAAATACTTTCCATTCTTCGTTGACTAGTTTAACTTTGATGTTGAGGTTATCTTTCCACATTTCCTGGATAATTTCCGCGATTTTCTTGTGACCTTCGCTGGTGTTGTACTTAATTGTAATTTCCGGGAAACCTTTGCCGTCCGGATACCCGGCTTCGGCTAGCAACTTCTTGGCGGTCGCGATATCATTATCCTTGTAATAGTTGCCGCCAACAGTGCGGAAGTCTGAACCCGGCGCGGCATCCGGATTGCCAAAGGGAATTTCGGCTAACGCCGGCTTTTGACCAGATTGCAACGCGTTGTCAATGATTTGTTGACGATTTATTGCCAAGGTCAGAGCTTGGCGGACCTTCTTATTGTCAAACGGTTTCTTTTTGACGTTAAAGATATAGTAATATACGCCATTCTTGGGGCGCGGTTTAACAAATTCTTCCTTCATTAGCTTAATTGTTTCGGATGACGGGTATTGACTGATGTAATCAGTTTGACCGGAGCGGAACATCGATAATTGTGATGCCGCGTCATCGGAAACCTGGAAGAGGATTTTCTCCGGTTTGACGTTGGCTTTGTCCCAATATTGGTCATTACGCACCAATTCGTATTTTGAATTGTGGGTAAATGAAGCAATTTTGAACGGTCCGTTAAAGACCATCGTTTTCGGATCCTGATAGGCTTTGGGATTGACTTGGCAGACTTTGGCGCTTACCGGTTTCATCGAAGCGCCGGCTACAACCAACGGGAAATAACTGCGCGGAGCTTTCAGCGTAACTTGCAGGGTATAATCGTCAATTGCTTTAACGCCTACATCCTCAACTTTACATTCGCCTTTGTTATATTGCTCAGCATTTTTGATGTCATAAAAATCTTCGGTACGGTCGTTGGCAAAATCCGGAGCAACTGCCGTTGTCCACGAATACACGTAGTCTTTCGCGGTAACTGGTTCGCCGTTAGACCATTTCGCGTCTTTGCGAAGGTGGAACGTCCAAACGGTAGCGTCGGCATTGGCTTCCCATTTTTCGGCACCGGCAGGAACAGCATCAGTCGCATCATTAGTATTGGTCAGGCCTTCCTGTACCTGATCGTTGATGATAATACCTTCAGATTCGCCAACCCGGCGGGGATCAAGTGTTTTCGGATCGGCGATTACCATGCGTATGGTATTGTTGTCGCCGGATTTGCTGCCGCAGCCGCTAAGTAGCGATGTCGCCGCAAAAATGACCAGTAGCAATAGCGCTAAACTTTTTTTGTTGCTCATTTACTTCTCCTTTAAAAAATACTGTAGATATTCTAATGCATATCTCGATAATATACAATCATTAAAAAGTTAATTTAACGATTGGTTTCGAAATATTTCAGAGCGACCTCCGGGAAAATTGCATAGGACAATACATCATCAATTTTGGCTTGAGGATAACCGGCTTCAGCGAGGAAAAATTTGATGTTATCTAACTGCGGCACAATCAGGTCAGCCGGGCGGCATGATACTCGCTGTTCGTTCGGCGCGATTTGTTTGAGAAATTCATCGGAAACTACTGCCGGGGTTTTGCCGTATTTTCCCAGCGCCAAGTCGCTAAATTCACGAGGAACTTGCTTATAACGTCCTAAAGCGACATTTAACGCCGCCTGGGTGCCAATTATTTGACTGGTTGGGGTTACGAGTGGCGGATAACCAATGTCCGCCCGGACCCGCGGCATTTCTTCTAATAGATTGGGATATTTATCGGCGATGCCCATTTCCTTTAATTGATTTACAAAATTGGACAACATTCCGCCGGGCATTTGATATTTCAACACTTCGACATCAAAGTCCGGAGTGCCGGGTAAATTAAATTTCTCTAATAAATCTTTTTTAACGGCGCGAAAATGCTTGGCAATCGGATAAAGTTTCTCTTCATCGATATTGGTGTCGCGAGTTTGACCTTTTAGCGCGGCGACAAAGGATTCTGTTGCCGGTTGCGATGAACCGCCGGAAAACGGCGATAGGGCACAGTCGATAATATCCACGCCGGCTTCGATAGCTTTTAAGTAAGTCATCGATGCCAAACCGCTAGTATAATGGGTGTGTAATTGAATCGGAATGGATACTGCTGCCTTGAGGTCGGTCACGAGGATCTCGGCTGAGTATGGATCGAGCAAACCGGCCATGTCTTTGATGCAGATTGAGTTGCAACCCATATCGGCCAATCGCTGGGCGGTTTCTACAAAAACCGCGTCAGTATGGAAGGGGCTTACGGTATACACAAAAGCGCCTTGAACATGAGCGCCTTCGCGTTTGGCAACTTTTATCGAAGTTTCAAGATTGCGTAAATCATTCAAGGCGTCGAACACCCGAATAATCGATACGCCGTTATATACCGAGCGCTTGATAAATTCGCCGACGACATCATCGGCGTAAGGCGAATAACCGAGCAAATTTTGTCCGCGCAACAACATCTGAATCGGCGTTTTCTTGAGTCGTACCCGTAATTTTCGCAACCGATCCCAGGGGTCTTCGTTCAAAAATCGCAGGCAACTGTCAAAAGTAGCGCCGCCCCAGGCTTCAATAGAAAAATAACCGATATTGTCCAGTTGTTCGAGCATCGGCTCCATATCGGAAAAGCGCATCCGGGTCGCAGCCAGCGACTGATGTCCGTCGCGCAATACTGTTTCAGTAATTTTTAATGGGTTTGTATTCACAAATAAATCTCCTATAAATAAATAAGCGCAGCCGTTTAGGCTGCACTTATTATACTCGGAACTCAAAAAATATCAAGTACTTGCGGATATTTGCTGATAGCCATTGTGGCGGTTGGCTGTTGGCGGTTGGTAGCACTTAGCCACCAGCCGCCAACAGCCATTAACCAGCCGCCATTAACCAGCCGCCATTAACCAGCCGCCAGCCGCCACTAGACTATATGGCAGGCGCAGAAATGGTTTGGCGCAACTTCCCGCAACGCCGGAATCTCTGCTGCGCAACGCGGCATCGCGTATTGGCAGCGGGTGCGGAATTTGCAACCGCTCGGCGGATTGAGCGGACTGGGAACATCGCCTTCGAGGATGATCCGCTGACGGGTCTGCTCAATAACCGGGTCGGGAATTGGTATTGCCGATAGTAAGGCTTTGGTATATGGATGTTGCGGACGGGCATACAGGTCGTCACGAGTGGCAAGCTCGGCAAGCGCGCCGAGATACATAACTGCAACCCGGTGCGAAATATGGCGCACCATCGATAAATCGTGAGCGACAAATAAATAAGTCAGACCAAGCTCTTGCTGTAGTTCTTGCAATAGATTGACAACTTGAGCCTGGATGGAAACGTCGAGCGCCGAAATAGGTTCGTCGCAGACGATAAACTTAGGGTCAACAGCCAACGCCCGGGCAAAGCCGATTCGCTGGCGCTGTCCGCCGGAAAACTCATGTGGAAAACGACCGGCGTGTTCAGGATTGAGGCCGACTTGGCGTAGCAGCGAGTGAACCCGTTCGGTGCGGTCACTTTGGCCATTGCAGATTTTGTGGATGATTAGCGGTTCGGCAATAATATCGCCGACGGTCATCCGCGGATTGAGCGAGGCATAAGGGTCTTGGAAAATCATTTGAATTTTTCGCTTCATCGCCAAATGATTAGCGCTTTTTAGTTCATTGTGAATATCCTTACCTTCATAGACCGCCGTGCCAGAAGTCGGTTCATACAAACCAACGATGGTTCGGCCGATGGTCGTCTTGCCGCAACCGGATTCACCGACTAATCCTAATGTTTCTCCGCGAAAAATATCGAAAGTAACATTTTCAACTGCCTGAACAATTTTGGTCGGTTTACCGAACAAACTGTACTCAACATTGAAATGTTTGGTAAGGTTGGACAATTTTATCAATGTATCACTCATTATTTAGCCACCTCCTCAGCAAACAGCTGTTTCAAATCATGCGGACACTCTGGATGAAGCATCCAACAGGCTGCTTGATGTGAATCACTGACCGTGAACAGCGGCGGTTTTTTGTTGCACAAATCCATTGCGAATTTGCAACGGGGCATAAAACCGCAGCCGCTGGGTGGATTTAACAGATCGGGCGGTTTGCCGGCGATTGTTTGTAGTTTATGCTTGGCTTGATCCATGCGGGGGATGGACTGTAACAGCGACCAGGTATAAGGATGCCGGGGATTGGCGTACAAATCCTTTACGTTAGCTGATTCGACGATATGTCCGGCATACATCACTAGGACGCGATCACACATTCCGGCAACTACGCCTAAATCGTGAGTGATTAAGATAACCGCAGTGTTTAGTTCGCTATTGAGCGTTTTGATTAAATCCATTATCTGGGCCTGGATAGTAACGTCGAGCGCAGTCGTAGGCTCGTCGGCAATAAGAACTTTCGGGTTGCAACCAAGCGCCATCGCGATCATGACCCGCTGACGCATCCCGCCGGACAATTCATGCGGATATTGTTTTACCCGTTGTTCAGGAGCCGGAATTCCCACCCGTCGTAACATTTCAATGGCCTTTTCGCTGGCTTGGCGGTTATTCATGCCTTGATGAAGAATATAAGTTTCCATCAACTGCCTGCCGACAGTTAGAACCGGATTTAAACAGGTCATCGGGTCTTGAAAAATCATCGCGATTTTGTTGCCGCGCAGATCGCGTAGTTCGGCTTCACCCATTTTTACAATATCTTTGTTTTCAAATAATATCTGACCATTGGCATATTTTCCCGGAGGCATTGGTATCAAGCGCATAATCGAACCGGAGGTAACGGATTTGCCGCAGCCAGATTCGCCGACCAGACCGATAACTTCGCCTTCTCGAAGGTCAAAACTAATATTATTTACCGCCTGAACCACGCCGGCGTAAGTGTGGAATTCTATTTTTAAGTCTTTTACTTGTAATACTGTTTTCATCTTCAACCCTCCTCTTATTTACGCATCCGCGGGTCGAGCGCATCGCGCAAACCGTCGCCAAAGAAGTTGAACGACAGCATGGTCAGCGAAATAGCGAGAGCCGGGAAAAAGATTTGAAACGGATAACTCTGTAAACTGGAAACGCCATCGGATGCTAAAGTTCCCCAGCTGGCGATTGGCGCCGAAACGCCAAGACCGATATAACTCAAAAATGCCTCGGTAAAAATTGCGCCCGGGATACCGAAGGTCATATAGACAATTATTATTCCCAGGGCGTTAGGAATGAGATGGCGCATAATAATTCGGAAATGACCGGCGCCAATGAGCTTGGCGGCCATTACATACTCCAGTTCCCGAAGCGCGAGAATCTGTCCGCGCACTTGGCGGGCGATGCCAATCCAACCGAACAGCACCAAAGCGATATAAATATTTATTAATCCTGGTCCGAGCACCACCATCAACAAAATAACAATCAATGTTGACGGTATCGACCAGAGAATGTCGATCAACCGCATCAAAAAATCATCCAGTTTGCCGCCGAAATATCCGGCAGCGCCACCATACAGAACACCGATGATTAAGTTGAGAAAGCTGACGACGATACCAATGGACATTGAAATGCGCGCGCCGTACAGGACGCGGGTCATCAGGTCGCGACCGAGATTGTCAGTGCCAAACGGATGTTCCCAAGACGGAAACTCGTTAACCCGTTGTAATTCTTGATCCGAATAGGAGAAATGCGACAACAACGGACCGATTATGGCGGCAACGGAAATTAATATTATGAAAATCAGTCCGGCTACAGCAAATTTATTCATTTTCAATCTGCGCCAGGCATCTTGCCAGTATGTTGTCCGTCGCTTGGCAATGTCAAACGATGTATCCAGCTCAAAATCAAGGCGTTTGAACAACAGTTGATCGATTTTTGTAAAATTATCAGTCATAATTTCGCTATCCTCCTATTTCGAAACTTTAATTCGCGGATCGACGAGTCCGTAGGCAATGTCAACTACGAAGTTGGCAAAAACCAGCAGGCAGCCGTCAAAAATTGTCAATCCGAGAATCGCCGTATAGTCCCGGTTGAAAATACTAGTAACAAAGTAGCGGCCGAGACCGGGGATAGCAAATATCTGCTCAATAACAAATGAACCGGTCAAAATACCGAAAATCATCGGTCCCATAAAGGTAATAATCGGGATGAGCGCGTTTTTAAGCGCGTGTTTATAGATGATGGCAACGCGTGACAAGCCTTTGGCACGGGCGGTGCGGATGTAGTCCTGACTCAAAATTTCCAACATACTGGAGCGAGTCAGGCGGGCCAGCATGGCAGTCGGCCCAAATGCCAAGGCGATGGTCGGTAAAACCATGTATTCCGGACCTTCCCACATCGCCGCCGGGAAAAATGGAAGCTTATAGGCAAAGAAATAAACTAGTGTCGGCGCAATAATAAAACTTGGCACGGACACGCCGAGGACTGCAAAAAACATCGTGAAATAATCGGGGAACTTGTTGTGCCATACCGCACAGACAATTCCCGCCGGAATGCCAACTAACACTGCAAGGATTATCGACAATATGCCGAGTTGTGCCGAAACCGGGAAGCCGTCTTCGATAATTTGATTTACGGTGCGGTCTTCATATTTAAAAGAAGGCCCGAAATCGCCTTGGATGACGTTGGCTAAATAATCTGTATATTGAACATATAGCGGATCGTTGAGATGATAGCGGGCTTCAAGGTTTTTCAGAACGGCATCAGGAAGTTTCTTTTCAGCAGTAAATGGACCGCCGGGAATTGAATGAACAAGTAAAAATGTCACGGTGATTACAATCCAAATGACTAAAATCATGGACAGGAATCGCTTTATGGTGTACTTGAACAAATTTGACCACTCTCCTTCATAAAATTTACTATATTATACACATTTCGCCAATTATTTAAAGAAAAATTTTGTTAAGCTGATTCTTCTTTAAGCTATTTTCAATCACTCACCTCCGAGTTTCATTATAACATAACTTTTGCGAATAATATCCTTTATCTAAGAAACATTGGTTGACAGCTGGAAAATTGTCGAGTATAATTACAAACGTTCTGCAAGTACGGGGCGTAGCTTAGCTTGGTAGAGCGCCTGGCTTGGGACCAGGAGGCCGCAGGTTCAAATCCTGCCGCTCCGACCACAATTTCATATCGCGGGTGTAGCTCAATGGTAGAGCTCCAGCCTTCCAAGCTGATCATGTGAGTTCGATTCTCATCACCCGCTCCAAATCGACACCTTCTGTAGTGGAAGGTTTTTTTTGTTTATTTTGCCGAACTTATCGCCAGTAATGATGAAAAAGGTTATAAGAACATTGACGTTTGCGGCAGTAATAGCTACAATAGGATTTAATGATTTTAATAACTGGAGGTGACATGCAACCTAAATTTTCCGAGCAAATTCTTGTAAAGCGAAAAGTTGGTTTTCAAGACTTTATTGTTATTACGATTGTTTTAGCCGTTTTGTATCTGATTGTTGACTTAGGTGAGGGGATGGTTGTGCCGTTTTCTCCTGAACATAAAATTGCGATAAGCTTGTCACCCTGGGAATTACCCTATTACGCGGCGCGGTCATTGCTGAGAATGTTTATCGCCTATTTTTTGGCGTTGCTGTTTTCATTGGTATATGGCTATGTAGCCGCCAAAAATCGAGTTGCCGAGCAAATACTCGTTCCGATTCTCGACATTCTACAATCAATACCAGTATTATGTTTTCTATCTGCCACCATTGTGGTCTTTATCGCCGCATTTCCCGGGCGACTGTTGGGTGTTGAGTGCGCGGCGATTTTTGCAATTTTCACCGGTCAGGCTTGGAACATTACTTTTAGTTTTTATAATTCAATGAAAACCATTCCCAAAGACTTATCCGAAGCGGCTTCGGTTCTGCGCTTGAATTGGTGGCAGCGATTCTTGAAGTTGGAATTGCCATTTTCAATGATCGGACTGGTGTGGAATAGTATGATGTCGTTTGGCGGAGCTTGGTTTTTCTTGGCAGCCAGTGAAGCGATTAGCGTACTCAATGAAAACATTCTGTTACCCGGAGTAGGTTCATATTTGTCGACAGCTATTGATAGCGGAAATATGCCGGCGATTGTATATTCGATAATCACCATGGTAATAATGATTGTTGGCGTCGATCAATTTCTTTGGCGTCCGCTGGTAGTATGGAGTCAGAGATTTAAAATTGAGATGTCAGAAGCCAGTAATCAACCGACTAGCTGGGTATATGACTTGTTGATTAGCTCCAAGTTGATTGATTGGTTGACCAACTTTGTTTTCGAACCGTTTTTAAAATTTCTAAACAATTTTGTGAACAAGTTTGCCAATGTTACGGAAAATTCTATTAGCTCGCTAAAGCGGTCGCAGCATAGCGCTCGTGTCGATAAATACCTGAAATATTTTGTCTTGACAATATTCGCCATTGTTTTTGTTAAGGCATTGTATATGGATGTAATGTTTGCAATTTCTCTGGGGCTAAATCAATTGTTATCAGTTGCGCTGCTTGGATTTTATACTTTTTTGCGAGTGTTGGCGGCGGTATTGCTCGGAGCGTTGTGGACGATACCGGTTGGCGTGTGGATAGGCACGAATCCGAAGGCAGCCAAGTTTATGCAACCAATTGTTCAGGTTGCTGCGTCGTTTCCGGCTAATATGCTGTTTCCTTTTGTCACGTTGTTATTCATAAGATTCGGCGCCAATTTTGATATAGGCTGTATCGCTTTGATGATGATGGGAACCCAATGGTATATTTTATTCAATGTAATAGCCGGAGCTATGGCGATTCCTAATGATCTGCACGAAGCAGGCGCGGTGTTTAAACTGCGGGGTTGGAATCGCTGGAAAAAGTTGATCTTGCCGAGTATTTTTCCATTCTTGATAACCGGCGCAATTACTGCTTCCGGCGGCGCCTGGAACGCAAGTATTGTATCGGAGTTGGTTAACTGGCATGATAAAACATTACAGGCAACTGGTATCGGCGCCTATATTGCCGATGTCACGAACAAAGGCGAGTGGAATGGCATTGTTTGGGGTACCACGGTAATGTGCGTTTTTGTAGTGATTACCAATCGGATGCTCTGGCGCAAACTATATTCGTTGGCTGAAAGCAAGTATCGCTTGGATTAGACGAGGTGAATTTGAAAACTTTAATTGAAATCAAAGATGTGTGTAAAGAGTTTAGCATGCCGGGTGGGGGCAAATCAAATGTGCTTGAAGCCATTAATTTGTCAATAAATTCCGGAGATTTTTTGGCGATACTTGGACCTTCAGGTTCGGGAAAATCAACGTTATTACGGATAATTTCCGGTTTGGTTGAAGCGTCAAAGGGTAGTGTCAGTTATCTTGGTGATCGGGTGATCGGTGTTAATCCCGGCGTTGCTATGGTATTTCAGTCTTTTGCGTTGTTTCCCTGGTTGACGGTACTGGAAAATGTCGTACTAGGTTTAGAAGGCAAAAAAATGGCAAAGGATGCAAAAGAGGATAAAGCCCGGCAGGTCATTGACATGGTCGGTCTCGATGGCTATGAAGGCGCTTATCCAAAAGAATTGTCCGGTGGAATGCGGCAACGGGTTGGCATCGCCCGCGCCTTGGTGAGCGACCCGGATGTACTACTCATGGATGAGCCGTTTTCGGCGTTGGATGTGCTAACTGCCGAAAACTTGCGCCGCGATCTTTTGAAGCTGTGGTTGGATGGTAAAATCCCGACCAAAGCGATTATCCTTGTCACCCATGGTATCGAAGAAGCGGTTTATATGGCGGACCGCGCCGTGATATTGTCGGCAAATCCGGCGCGGGTACTTGAAGATATATATATCGATATTCCGCGTTGGCGGGAAAAAAAGTCACCGGAATTCATTGCCTTGGTTGACCGTATCTATGCATTAATGACCAAGCGGGATACTAATGTCGAAGAAAGCACTTCTATAAAAGCCAAGAAAATATTCGAATTACCCCAGGTAACTGCCGGCGCGCTAACCGGATTTTTGGAGTTGCTTGCCGACGTAAATGTAAAAACAGACTTGTATAAATTGGCAGAAAGGTTTATGATGGACATCGAAGATTTTTTTCCGATAGTCCATGCTGCCGAAATTTTGAAGTTCGCTTTTGTCGCTGAGGGTGATATTGAGTTAACTGATGCCGGAATTAAGTTCGCGCAGGCCAGTTTATTGGAGCGTAAAATAATTTTTGGCGAGCAGTTGCTCAAGTATGTTCCGTTTGTATGGCGAATTTTGACCATCCTCGAATCAAAATCCAATCACCGCATCGATGCTGATTTTTTTAAATCCATTATAGCTCGGGTACTTGGGGATCAAGAGGCCAACCGTCAAATGGACGTTTTGGTGGCTTGGGGCCGGTATTCTGAATTATTTGAATACGACAAAGACGAGGAATGCTTGTTTTTACCGAAAGAATCTGTAAACAACGAGGCGAAAGAATAGTATATGCTTAATCATCTCAAGCGCTTTATGATCGGTCGTCCGCTGAATAATTGGGAACTTGATGGCGAAAAGCTGCCCAAATGGAAAGCTTTGCCGATATTTTCTTCGGATGCGATTTCATCGGTCGCCTACGGACCTGAAGCGGCGTTGGTGATATTGACCGGTTCAGGGCTGCTGATATATGGATTTATGAGCTATATTGCCTTGGCAATATTATTTTTGCTGATGATTGTGACCGTTTCCTATGTGCAGGTTGCCAAGGTTAATCCCGGCGGCGGCGGCTCGTACGCAGTAGCGAAAACCAATCTCGGTGAGATCCCGGCGCTTACGGCATCGGCGGCTTTATTCACAGACTATACTATGACTGTGGCGGTTTCCATTTCATCAGGCACAGACGCGTTGGTTTCGGCTTTTCAATTTCTCTTGCCTTATGAAGTGGAAATTGATTTATTTGTGTTGTTTTTTGTATTAATGCTGGTAAACTTGCGCGGTGTTCGCGAATCATCAAATACTTTTGTGTGGCCGACTTATGCTTTTATCACCGGTATTTTGATGTTGATTGTCGCCGGTTTATACAATATTTTTACCGGAACCGCGCCATTAATTGCGCCGCAATCACTTGAATACAAGTTTACCTGGTTGGGTCTGTTTTTTGCGCTAAAGGCTTTTGCTAATGGCTGTTCGGCGATGACCGGGGTCGAGGCGATTTCTAACGGCGTACAGATGTTTAAGAAACCATCCGTTGCCAACGCCATCAAAACGACCTTCTTAATGTCAGGGACGTTGGGCGTGCTGTTTGCCGGAATAGCTTTGCTGATATTACATTTTAATATTCAGCCGTTGTCCGATGTTACGGCCTGCGCTCAGTTATCGGAGAATGTTTTTGGACGGGGATTTATATTTTATTATATTCAGATAACAACTATGCTAGTGCTATATCTGGCAGCAAATACCTCCTATAACGGATTGCCGCCGTTGTTGTCAATATTGGCCAAGGACGGCTATATGCCGCGGGCGCTTGGATCGCGCGGTGACCGCTTGAGTTATTCCAATGGTATCGTTTTATTAACAGTATTTGCCGGCATATTGATTCTGATTTATCAGGGTAATGTTGAACATCTTATCGCACTATACGCGATTGGCGTATTTATGTCCTTTACGATCGCCCAAACTGGAATGGTTGTTCATTGGTTTCGGGAACGCAAAGAAAATAAGCATTGGATTGCCAGCTCGGCATTGAACGGATTTGGCGCAGTGATTACGGCTCTGGTCGTAATAATTATTATGATAACCAAGTTTGAAGATGGCGCCTGGATGGTCATGGTGTTCATTCCGGTGATGATTTTCGTACAGAAGAAAATACGCGGACACTACAACGATATGCTGGACGAACTCAGTTGTCCGATTTTCGACAAGACCGGCAAAAAATTGCGTTCCAACAAACGAATTAGTAATAAAGTTATCGTGCCAGTCTCGTCGCTAAATCGCGCCGTTGTCGAAAGCATTAATTATGCAAAATCGCTTTCGGAAGACGTAGTGGCGGTAAATGTCGTTATCAATGACGAAGCCGGTCGAAACTTGCGCGTTATGTGGCAGGAATGGGATCCAGGCATACCGCTGATTACAATTTATTCGCCGTACCGGATGGTTATGAGTCCATTTTTAGATTATATCGACGCGTTAGAAAAAGAACATAGTCGCGAGAACGATTACCTTACGGTAATTATTCCCGAGTTTGAAACACAGCGCTGGTGGCATCGGTTGTTGCACAATCAAACCGGCTGGATTATGCATACTTTACTAGTGCTGCGCACTAATGTGGTAGTAGTAACAATACCGTACCATTTGAAAAAATAATTTACTAATGAAAATAAAAACCAAACAACAAATCATCGCTGCGCTAAAGTTGGAATACGTTGATGCGCGACCGCTACTCGAATTTAACAGTACTTTTGAATTATTGGTTGCAGTAGTGTTGAGCGCTCAGTGTACCGATGCCCGGGTAAATTTAATAACAGCGCGATTGTTTCCTGAATTCAATAGCGCAGCGGCCATGGCGACAATTTCGCAGGAAGATTTACAAGACAAAATTCGCGATGCCGGTTTGTATAAAGCCAAAGCGAAAAATTTGATAAGCACTGCAAAAATTATTCATAACGATTATGACGGTAGCGTACCGGATAATTTTCAGCAACTGATAGCGTTGCCGGGGGTCGGACAGAAAACCGCTAACGTAATATTGAGTGTCGGTTATAATATTCCGGCGCTGGCTGTGGACACTCATGTTTTTCGCGTGGCAAACAGAACCGGTTTGGCAGTTGCCAATACCCCGGAACTAGTCGAAGAAAAACTAAAAAAAATAATCAACAAAAGCGATTGGAGCGCTGCGCATCATTGGTTGATCTGGCACGGTCGTAAAGTCTGCAAGGCGCGGAAACCGTTGTGTGGTAGTTGCGTAATTGCAAGCTATTGTGATTATTTGTTAAAAGGTGAAATATGAAACAGGCAAGATTTAAGGCAGCCGTAGTAGCTTCAGAAATTAACTTACAGTCTATCGCCGTACATTTTGGTATCCAAAGAACATTAAAATGGGATGATACGCTAATACTGCGCGACAACGAGCTAAAGGGAATTATTGGCGAACCCAGTTTTAAGCGAGTCTATATTTTTGCTTTTGGCGCAATGGTGTTTATTAATTTCCAAAAACACGAAAAAATGGATGTGCTAATTTATTTACAGCGGGTAGACAAGCGAATCAGCACTAATTTTCGCGAATATTTCGACGAATATCTTTTGGAAGTTAACCCGGAAGCTGAACGTGGCCTGAGTTATGCCAAAATGCAAGTGGAAAAAATTTACGAATATCAGATGGAAATCATTGCGACGATTTTGGCCAAATCATGCGCGCTGGAGCGAATTGAAAATTCGATTAATTTGCTGCTTGATCAAAATGAAGAAGTGGTAAGTAATTTACATGCCGGAAAGCTAAAATTCAGCGATTCACAATTGGCAAAAATGGCGGCCAGCACGCTCGAATTCAAGTTAGACACTGTATCGTTTGTAGCAATACTTGATAAGCCGGAAATCACCTGGAACAATGAAGCGGCAGGCGAGTTGTTTGAAAAACTTAGCAAGTGGTTTGAGCTAGATGAACGCTATCAAAAATGTCATTACAAGATTGATACCTTGCAAGATATTACTAATGTAGTAACTTCATTGGCGCACACCAAGCACGGTGTTCGATTGGAATGGGCGGTAATTATTTTGATAGCCGCCGAATTGACAGTAACGCTGTTTGAAAAAATAATCGAACCGCTGATGCGTTAATTTCCCACCTCGCGGTTGCGAGGTTAATTTTTTGGTAAAACAGATTACCCGGAGCGAGATGAAAACTTTTTTAAACGCGAAATTAACGCTGGCTTTCATTGGTCTAATATTGACGTTTCTGGCAATACCAAACATTGTTTGTTCTTTTGATGGTGTAATACTTGAATATCGAAACGATCCTTGTACTACAATGAATATTAGTTGGGAAAGCCAGGGTACCGGGGTTCAGTTCTTATCCTATCTGCCATTATCTGAATCAGATGTTTCAGCAACGGTAGTGAACGCTAAAATTCATCGATTATCAACTAACCGTGGTGAAAAAATACTCGCGGTAGTAGGACTTGAAGGCTTACTCGCTGGCACAGACTACCGCTATCGTCTGAGCGACGGGAACTCCTGGATTGTGCAAGGCACGTTCTCTACGGCGCCGCGTGCAATCGGTAATTTCAAATTTTTGGTTTTGGGCGACTCCCAGTGTTCACGAATGAATTATTCAATTTGGGGACGAACGCTGAACCAAGCCTATTATCGCAATTCGGACGCGGCATTTTTTGTAAATGTCGGTGATATGGTTGATAACGGCGCTGACTATGGTCAATGGCATGAGTGGCTGAAAAATTCAGTGGCGGTTAGTAGCCGATTGCCATTTGTACCGGTGCTGGGAAATCACGAAATGCGCTACAGCGAAGGTTTTTCTGGCAAGGCGTTGACGGAATCATTATTTTTTGACAATTCGCAAAAAATAATCGACAAAGACATCGGTGCGTATTCATTTGATTACGCCGGAATTCATCTGGTGATTCTCGATACTGAAGCGCTACTTGATTCCAAGCAGCAAGCAGTCGTGGAAATAAACTGGCTGGAAAATGATTTAAGGCATGCCCAAGGCAAACCAACTATGGTCTTTATGCACCGTCCGTTGTATAATAGTAAATTTTTCGAGTCAGCAATATCCGGCGCTTTAGTCGGACAACTACAGCCGCTGTTTGAGAAATACGCGGTGCGCGCAGTGTTCGCCGGTCACGTTCACCAGAATAGCCGCACCTTACCGCTTATTGCTGGTAGCGTGGTCAAGGCGAACGGTATTGTCTATTTCACCTGCGGACGGAGTGGCGCGAAAAAATATCCAGCCTGGCTAACTGCGCAATCCGCGCATAACGGTTATTATTATTCTCCGGCTGCCGAACCGACTTACATGACGGTTGAAGTTGCCGGCAAGGAAATAAAGGTAAATACATTTACGCAACAGGGAAAAGAACTAGATTCAACACTTCTCTAAAATAATAAAATGAAAGTATATAGGAACCCTTAATGTCAAAAAGCAGAAACGACATCCGCAACATTGCAATCATTGCTCACGTTGATCATGGTAAAACGACGCTCGTTGACGGAATGTTACGCCAAAGCGGGATTTTTCGCGCAAATGAAGCTGTCATCGAATGTGTTATGGATTCTAACGATTTAGAGCGTGAGCGCGGTATAACCATTATGGCAAAGACAACCGCGGTGCGCTATCATGACGTAAAAATCAATATTGTTGATACGCCCGGCCACGCCGATTTTGGCGGCGAAGTTGAGCGCGTGCTTAACATGGTCGATGGTGTGCTACTACTCGTAGATGCTTTTGAAGGGCCAATGCCGCAGACCAAGTATGTGCTACGCAAAGCATTAGAGCAAAAGCTTAAACCGATTGTGGTAATAAACAAAATTGATCGTCCGGATCAACGAGTTGAAGAAGTGATCGACGAAGTGCTGGAATTGTTTATTGAACTTGATCCGGAAAATGATTTAGATTTCCCGGTAGTATATGCGACAGCTCGGGAAGGTATTGCTAAATTAGCTATGGACGATGAGAGCGATTCGCTAAAGCCGCTGTTTGAGACCATAATAACAAATATTCCCTGCCCGCGTGGCGACGATACTCTGCCGCTGCAGATGATGGTAACTATGACTGATTATGATGATTATGTTGGGAAAATTGCTGTAGGACGCGTTGTGCGCGGAACGGTTCATCCCGGGCAGAATGTAATAATTACTAATGGTGAATTTGAGCGAAAATCCCGAATTGGCAAGTTGTTTTTATATGACGGTCTGCGGCGGGTTGAAGGTGAATCAGCAGCTTTTGGCGAAATTATTGCCATCACCGGATTAGGTGAATTTACCGTTGGCGACACAGTTGCCGATTCTGAACAACCGGAAGCTCTGCCGACGTTTACTGTTGATGAACCGACTTTAAGTATGCTGTTTTCGGTTAACAACAGTCCGTTTGCCGGACGTGAGGGACAATTCGTCACCTCACGCCATTTGCGTGACCGCTTGTTCCGGGAACTTGAAGCCAACGTTAGTTTACGGGTGCTCGAAACCGATTCAGCTGATACTTTTGAAGTCTGTGGCCGGGGCGAGCTGCACTTGGGAATTTTGATTGAGACAATGCGCCGTGAGGGTTATGAGTTTCAAGTTGGTAAACCTAAAGTAATATTTAAGGAAATCGGCGGCAAAAAGTGTGAGCCGCTAGAATTGCTGTCGATCGATGTTCCGCTAGAATTTATGGGCCCGGTAATGGATATTCTGGGAGTGCGCAAAGCGGAAATGATCAATATGATCGAGGTGGCCGGCTATATGCGCTTAGAATTTGTCGTGCCGGCACGGGGACTTATCGGTTTTCGCTCGCAGTTTTTGACGAACACCAAAGGCAACGGTATTATGCACCATGTTTTTCATGGCTATGCGCCGCATAAAGGAGATATTCAAGAACGCGCCCGTGGTTCTCTGATCGCTTTTGAAGGCGGCGACACTACTAGTTATGGCATAAATAGTGTGCAGGATCGGGGCGTGATGTTCATTGAACCGGCGGAGCAAATTTATGCCGGGATGATTGTTGGAGAAAACACCCGTGATTTGGATATGGAAGTTAACCCCTGTAAAAAGAAACACGTTACAAATATTCGTAACAGTGGCGGCGAGGATGCCATTCGCCTATTTACTCCGCGAAAAATGAGTTTGGAACAGGCTCTGGAGTGGATTAATGACGATGAGTTAGTTGAGGTTACGCCTAAGAGCATTCGGTTGCGCAAGTTGCGATTAGACAAGCATCAGCGATTGCGCGAGCGCAAAGCAGCGCAAAACACAACAACTGTTTAATCTGAGTGCGCTATGGATTACAAGAAGATTGAAATAGCCGATAAATCAATATTTGATGAGCATTTTGCACAGTGTCACTATGAAATATCTGAATTCACCTTCACGAATTTGTTTATTTGGCGGCGGGCGTACAACCTGATGTGGTGCAAATACCAGGATGTTTTGCTAGTTAAAGGCCTTTGGAATGACTTAGAGTTCTTGTTTTTTCCAATCGGTCAGATTGATAACGCGCTACAAGTTGTTAAAGTTATCAGCGCTGAGCAACCGATTCAATTGCGGTCGGTGCCAAAAATAGCCGCTGAGCAATTAGCAGCGTTGTTGCCAAATGCGCGGGTGACAACGGCGGAAGATGATTATGATTATGTCTATTCTTCGGAAGACTTAGCCAAACTAGCCGGGCGCAAATTTGAAAAGAAACGGCATCATATCAACAAACTATTACGCACTTATCCGCAAATAAATTACCGGGAATTTGATGATGACTTGTTAGAAAAAATCACCCAGCACACTGAAAATTGGTATCAAGACACATTAAGTGAGGATATTTGGTTGAACTATGAGCGAGTGGCAATCAATGATGTTCTGGTAAATTGGCGTCCGTTGGGCGTTCGGGGGGCGGCGCTGGTTTTGCAAAATCGCGTGGTAGCATTTACTGTCGGCGAACAATTAAACAGCACAACCGCGGTAATTCATATCGAAAAAGCCGATTTCGCCATTGATGGCGCCTACCAGTTGATAAATCGTGAATTTGTAAAAAATTCTTGGAACAATTTTCAGTATATTAATCGCGAAGAGGATATGGGACTGCCACAGTTACGGGTCGCGAAAAAATCTTATCATCCGATAAAAATGGTCGAAAAATACATAGTTGACATTGGCTAGATTATCAGATTATAATTCTAATATTATTTATATAAGGAGCACGAAAAATGGCTGTTGAAAAACACAATTATATGACCGCTGACGGTTTTAGGGAACTTGAGCAGGAGTTAGATTTTCGAAAAAACTCCAAGCGCCGTGATATCAGCGAGCGTTTGAATGAAGCGATTGCTTTGGGGGATATTTCGGAAAATGCTGAATACGAGGATTCCAAAAATGAGCAAGCGCTCAATGAGGGTCGGGTATTTGAGTTAGAGCGAATATTGCAAAGCGCGGAAATAATTATTGTTGACTCTAGCGATAAAGATCACGTGCGTTTAGGCAGCCGTGTCACTCTGCGGGATATGGAATTAAAAGAAGACTATAAGTATGAATTGGTCGGTACTAATGAGGCCGATCCATTACGAAATAAAATTTCCAATGAATCACCAGTCGGAACAGCGATACTGGGAAAAAAGAAAAACAGCACAGTAATTATTAAAGCGCCGGCTGGCAGCTTGAAATACAAAATCGTTGGCATTGATAACAGTGCAAAAAGCTAATTATTGGAATTGAAGGAAGCATTATGGACAACGAAAACAGCACGATATTAGACGTAAATGAACAAATGCAAGTGCGTATTGAAAAGGCGCAAGCATTGGAACAACGCGGTTACGAAGTATGGGCGAGCAAATATACCCCGACTGAACATGCCGCTGACGTAATCCAGAAGTTTGAAGATTTTGAAGGAAAATCCGTTTGTATCGCCGGACGAATTATGGCGATGCGTGGACATGGCAAAGCAACCTTTGTGCACATTCAAGACTTATCCGGAAAGATTCAAGTTTATATCCGAGCTGATCAAGTCGGCGAGCAGCCTTATTCCGACTTTGTTGATTGTGTGGATATTGGCGATATTGTTGGAATCGAAGGAATAGTCTTCAAAACGCAAAAGGGCGAAATTAGCATTCGCGTGGCAAAATGGACATTTTTGTCCAAATCGCTGCGTCCGCTACCGGAAAAATGGCATGGCTTGACCGATACTGAAACGCGTTATCGTCAACGCTATTTAGATTTGATAGCCAACCCGGATGTTCGCGCCACATTTGTAACCCGAATTAATATTATCAAAGAGATGCGCCGCTGGCTGGATGACCGGGGATTTATGGAAGTCGAGACGCCAATGATGCACCCGATTGTCGGTGGCGCCGCCGCCCGGCCATTTATCACTCATCATAATGCCCTTGATATGCAACTGTTCTTGCGAATTGCGCCGGAATTATACTTGAAGCGGCTGATTGTCGGTGGGTTCGAGAAAGTTTATGAGCTCAATCGAAATTTCCGGAACGAAGGAATTTCCATAAAGCATAATCCGGAATTTTCTATGATTGAAATTTACCAGGCTTATGCCGATTACGAAGACGTGATGCGGTTAACTGAGAACATGATTTCGGATGTGGCTACTCAGGTGCTTGGTAAAACGACAATCGATTACCAGGGAACTGAAATTGAGTTCAAGGCGCCATGGCGCAGAATCACTATGCAAGCAGCAATCAAGGAACACGCTGATGTTGACTTCGACCAGGTAACCACGCTCGAACAAGCGCGGGAATTGGCGCAGGAGCATGAAATCGAATTTGCGAAAACTGACGGCATCGGCGGAATTTTAAACTTGTTCTTTGAAAAGTATTGCGAGCATCATCTGATTCAGCCAACCTTTATTATTGGACATCCGACGGAGATATCGCCGCTTGCCAAAGCCAATCGCGAACACCCGGAGCGGACAGATCGATTTGAAGCGTTTGTATTCGGACGCGAGATTGCCAACGGCTTTAGTGAGTTAAATGACCCAATCGATCAAAAACGCCGACTGGTCGAGCAAGTAGCCAACCGTGAAGGCGGAAACGACGAAGCGATGATGATGGACGAAGATTTTGTGACGGCATTAGAATATGGTCTGCCACCCACCGGTGGTTTGGGTATCGGTGTCGACCGGATAGTAATGTTTTTGACCGATAGTCATTCCATCCGCGATGTAATATTGTTTCCCCACATGCGTCATAAAAACTAAGAGTAGCGCAGCTCTGTTTCGCGTCTATAGCTCAGGTGGATAGAGCAGCGGTTTCCTAAACCGGAGGTCGGGGGTTCGAATCCCTCTAGGCGCACCAATTATTATAAGGCTTTCGAGGGTTGCTCCTTGGAAGCTTTTTTGTTTGCTCCATAATAATATATTTTGCCATCTACATTATTACGATAATCGCTGTGTTGTTTTCTTGTGCTCTTAGTATTATTTATTGTTTGACAGTGTCGTGTATTAAATTCAATGTTGTTGCCTACAATAGTTTTTATGAAGAGCGATAAAATTATGCAGGAGATTTATTTGGCAGAGTTTTGTTGTCTGCAAAATGAAGGGTTAATTATTTTTTCTGCCTACATGCCTACAAATGGTCGGCAGGTTAATTAACAGGCGTTTGTGCAGGAATATTTTTGCCTACACAGTTGACTACAAAATATTTCAGTCGACTAACGGAAGTTTGAAGAAAGTTGTCATATTTATTTACTGCGCAACAAAAAACAATTCATTTGCGAAAAAATCGCAAACGAGTTGTAAAATATCGCTAATAATCGTATAATTGCAGGGCAGAGGTGAGAAAAATGCTATTAGAGTTTAAAATACAAAATTTCCGTTCTTTTTTTAACGAGTCAGTTATTTCGTTGGTAGCTTCGACGCAAAGAACGCCAGACTTTATTATTTCAGTCGGAAAAAATGCGCCTCGGGTGTTACCGGTGATTGCAATATATGGCGCAAATGCCAGCGGCAAAACCAGTCTGGTATTAGCATTAGAAATACTGCGGACGATAGTTCTAATCGGAAACATCCGACCTGCCAAAGAAAATAGATTATTATTTATGATGGATGTGTGTCCGTTCATTCATGATTACAAAAAGTATTCGTTGCCGGTAAAATTCGAGATTACATTTATTATCGATAATGCTGAATTTGTTTATGGCTTCGAATATCAGGCAGCGCTTGTGGCCGATGCTGCGACATCAACGCGAAGGATTGTTGGCGAGTATTTGATCATTGACGAAACTGAAATCTACCGGCGCGATGCTGGGAAAGTGGTTATTGCCAAAAATGCTAAGGCGGTAAAGTTTTATGAAGAGAAGTTTGACAAAAATTTGCTCAGTAGCCTAGAGAAACAGATAAACAAAAACTTGGACGTTACCGATTTGTTTTTGACTAATGCCTTTAAAAGCGTAGTTAATAGTGTGCTTGCGCAAAAAGTTATTGGTTGGTTTACCAATAACTTGTTGTCTATCGGTGATGTCGATGAAGCTGTTTTTGGATTAGAGCTTTCAGAGAACACGCCCAAAGGTCAATATCGGGTGCAGAACGCAATAATTAGCGCTTTGTTGGCACACGCCGATTTTGGTCCGCAGGATGTATCGTTTGTTATTGAAAAAGACGAGAATGCTAAACAGGAAGCCGCGTTGAAATCTGAATACCATGTTGTCGGCAGTCCGGGTGAAAGACTGGTCGTGCCAGCTGAGTGGATCGAGTCGAAGGGAACGCTTAAGGTCTTGAAATTGGCGATACCATTTATATCTGCACTGGAAAAAGGCTACTGCCTTGTTGTGGATGAGCTTGATTCTTCGCTGCATCCGGATTTGATGGCTGGTATCATCCGTGTTTTCAATAATCCGGAAATAAACACCAAAGGCGCGCAGTTGATATTCACTACGCATAATCCGGTTTTGCTAAATAAAAATTTATTTCGGAAGGACCAAATAGTTTTTGTTTCTAAAGATAAAGAGACTTTTGAAAGTGAAGTCTATTCCTTGGCTGATTTCAAAACTTATGGTGAGAACGCTGTACGCGGCGATGAAGTGTATTTGAAAAATTATATCAACGGCAAATATGGCGCATTGCCGTCTGTGGATTTTGAAAGCGCGGTGTTGGAAGCTTTGTCAAAATCACGGGCGCAAGAGGTGTAATTGATGGCGAAGAAACGAAACCTCAGCCCGGAACGGTTGCCGAAAACTCTGTACAAAGGTGCTTGCGTGGGATTACAAGAATATTTGTATTTTCGCCACCTTAAAGGGCTCATAAGGAATGAAACGCAGCGAATACAGGACATTGATTTTGATTTCATAAATGTCAAAGGCGGAAGTTCACACGAAGTGGCGAAACGGGCCGATCGCGCCAGTGTTGGTGAATTTGAAAAAATTGCCGTGTTCGATTATGACGGTAAGCATATAGAATTTATCAACGCGCTGGATTTGTGCAAAGAGAAGAAAATAATTGCCGGTTACAGCAATTATAGTTTCGATTTATGGCTGCTATTGCACAAACAGTGTTACACGAAGGTGGTTTTGGCTTCCGATGATTATGCGGCCGATACAAAAACAACTTTCAACTTGGCACCTGAAGCTGATATTAAAAGTGAACTAGTCATAGCGCAGCTGTTGAATCAGATTACGCTGGCAGATGTAAAAACTGCAATCGCCCATGCTGTGCAAATTGTAGCGATAAATCACAGAGCCATACCGCCATATCGAACGAACCGATCAGCAGTATTTTTCGATAATCCGGATATCGCGCTGCATGTTTTTATAGACGAAGTCTTAAAACACGCCGGAGTGTGAGGAAATATTAATGCAATAAAGCGCAAAAAAATGCCGCCCGGACTGAATAGTCTGAGCGGCGTTTTTGTTGATATAGCTACTTATTTCCCGGCGGTTCGCCTTTTGGCGAATTGAGCGCCGAATCGATGTATCGGTCACCTAGCGCGGCGAGTGTGCCGCTTCCGCAAATTCGCTGTAGTATTGTAAGCTGTTGCCGGTGGAGCAGAGACGAATTGAATCGATCAGCGGTTCTGACCGACGTGATGGCGAAAATAATAGACACAGAAATTGACGGCCTCGCTTTTCGCGGGGTCATTTTGATTTTTTGTTCGAAGTAAATATTTTAAATTACGCATCGCTGAGTAATTTGAATTAGCTCAAGAGCTAGTTTGCTTTTTTCGCTCGCGCGCCACCCTTTTGTCTTGACACAAAAGTGTGCAAAAGGTCAAGCGCCGTACTCCAGGCAAAGTTGTTCTAATGACTCCTGCCCGGCAAACGGCAAACTCGGAAGCACCCAAGACCGTTACATTGAGTGCTTCCTTAGACATGCCGCTTTGCTGATCGGTCAGTTCGTCAAGAACAACTAATGCCTTGCGTAATGCGCGGGGAGAACGACGGATAACATTAGCTGTTATGACGCGAGAGGCGATAGTTGGCGAAAAAAAATCCGCCGGTCGCGGTGGAGCGGTCAGCGGATTTTACAGGATTACGACGCGAAATCGGTTTTAGTCGTTTCTACCAGTTGCGCTCCGGCGTATCTGGCAAGGTTGCTGCCTTTGTTGACGAAGATGTTGGCGGTGACGATTGCCTGAGCGTTGGTGCGGATCGTTGCGGCATCCAGATTGGGTTTTGGTTGACTGACACCGATTTTGTAGTCGGCTCCGGCGGCATCTTTGAAATTCATGTTGAGTTGAGTAGCCATGGTGTTCCTCCTTCTTTAGTATTCGATAAAGCTGAATTATGAAAGCTGAAATCTGAAATTCGGGGAAATGTTTTTGGCGGTGCTTATTTCAGCTTTTTGCTTTCAGCTCTCAGCTTTCGTTACTATTCTACAATTTTGGCTTCGGTGACGGTACGCAGTTCGAACATTACTTCTTGTTTCAGTGCGAACAGGTGGCAAGATACGAATAAGCTTGCAGGAATTATTAATTATCTGTAGAATTAATTATCACCAATTAAACGCAATGGTCGGGCGGGAGATGATTAAAATTCAAAATCCGGATAATGTGCGGCTTTATCACATAACTCATGCGACTAATTTATCGGGTATCATTGAGGCTGGCGGGTTATGGAGCGATAACGCTTGTGCCGAAAAAGGGATTAGCTCTTTAAATATCGGTTATTCACGGTTAAAGGCGCGCCGTCTAACGACGCCGGTGCCGCTGCGGACTGGAAAATATGTTGGTGACTATGTGCCGCTTTATTTTGCGAATCGGATGCCAATGTTGTACGCGATTTCGCAAAACCAGGTCGTCGAGTATAGCGGCGAGCAGCGCGAAATCATTTATCTTGTTACAACCATCGGTGATGTTTTGCGCCGCTGTGAAAACTGGTTGTTCACTGACGGACATGCGGTGGAGAGTATTTCAGGCTTCTATAATGATTTGGCTGATCTTGAACAGCTGGACTGGAATCTGGTTGAGGCATGGAGCTGGAGAAATACAACGGATGATAATGATCGGAAGCGGCGCAAGCAAGCGGAGTTTCTTGTCGAAAAGTATTTACCGTGGGAGTGCATCAACAAAATCGCCGTTTACGATGAAATAATGGTCGGACGGGTGAAGACGGCGCTTGCAGGCGCGGCGCATTGCCCGGAGGTTTGTGTCGAGTCGAAATGGTATTACTGAGAGGTGCGTTATGCTAGAGTTTAAAAAAGGAAACATTCTTGAGTCACATGCCGAGGCAATCATCAACACCGTTAATATCAAAGGTGTGATGGGCAAGGGCATTGCTTTGCAATTCAAGAAAGCTTATCCTGATATGTATAAGAATTATGAAAAAGTCTGCAAGAGCGGACAGCTGCAGGTTGGTCAAATGCATGTCTGGCATAATCCGGCGATATTCGGACCGGCGTACATTATTAATTTTCCGACGAAAGATGACTGGAAACAGCCATCGAAGTTGGAGTATATCAGCAGCGGATTGCAGGCGTTGAGCAAAACCATCGCAGATTTGAAAATTAAGTCGGTAGCCGTGCCGCCTTTGGGTTGTGGGAACGGCGGATTGAGCTGGCAAGTTGTCCGGGAAATGATTGTGCGCGAGTTGGAAAATAATAGTGATGTTAAAGTTGAAGTTTACGAACCAGTCGAACAGGAACGTATGATTGCAGCCGGAACGGCAAAGATGACAGCGTCCAGGGCAATCGTACTGAAATTGCTGCACCAATATTGTGTGCTGGGCTATGAACTTACATTGCTGGAAGTGCAAAAACTGATGTTTTTTCTACAAGAGTTTGGTGAGGGATTGCGGCTTAATTACACCAAGGCGCATTATGGACCGTATGCCGACAATATCCGGCATGTACTAATCAACTTTGAAAATGTTTACACGAAGGGTTTTGGCGATGGTACACATAACCAACCGCATCAGGTCATAGAAATTCTGCCACGGGCGATCACCGAAGCTGACGAGTATATTTCGCTTAACTATGACGAGATGCAGGCATCACTCAAGCGACTGGAATGTGTGGAAAAACTGATTGAAGGCTATGAAACACCGTTTGGGTTGGAACTGCTTTCGACAGTGTACTGGCTGAATAAAAAAGACGCGGTGGCGTTGCAAGATACTGACGCTATGCTGAAGGCGGTTAATGAATGGAATCCGCGAAAAGCCCGGCTGATGAAACGAGAGTATATTGAAAAAGCGGCTGCACGCATCTATGCAGCTTGCGCATAAGTAATGAAAAAACGCCGCTTGGACGAAATAAATCGTTTGGGCGGCGATTTTGTAGATACAGTTATTTATTCCCCGGCGTTTCCCCTTTGGCGAATTGAGTGCCGAATCGATGTATCGGTCACCTAGCGCGGCGAGTGTGCCGCTTCCGCAAATTCGCTGTAGTATTGTAAGCTGTTGCCGGTGGAGCAGAGACGAATTGAATCGATCAGCGGTTCTGACCGACGTGATGGCGAAAATAATAGACACAGAAATTGACTGCCTCGCTTTTCGCGGGGTTGCTTTTCTATTTATTTATGTGGTGTTTTAGAAATGTAGCACAATTGTAGCAAAACTGTAGCATAACTGTAGCAAAACCGTCACACAATTGTGACATTAGGCTGTTATACTAATAATATAGGGACTTACAAATTACCAAACAGTTTTGCATAACAGAATTATAGTTGGAGGAAATCTGAAAAACATGAAAGCAATAATAATCACTTTGGTCAATTCATTACTATTTAGTCAATCGCCAATTCGCCGCTGAGCATTTGAGTGGCCGGTAAAATTAGAAAAATTAGCAAAAATACAAGGAGTCAAAATCATGTGCGTAAGTAACCAAACAATTGAAACAGTCTATAACCGCTTCAAATTACTGCGCCAAGCCGCCGGATGGACATCGGCGCAGGTGGCGGCAGAACTGGGTGTATCCCGGCAGACGATAGTGAACATCGAAACCAAGAAAACCCCATTCTCAAAAATGCACTGCATAGCATTCATGGCAGTACTAAACGAACGCGGCGCTGAAGTGCCGGATTTGAAGAAGATTGTGAAGGCGGTGTTAGTGGGGTAATCTCAAGCAAAAAAAATCGCCACCCGAATCGACAAGCGTCGTTCGAACGGCGTTAGTAGTTCTTTTGTATAAGTTTCGACTGCTGGATTTTCAAAGCTAGCGCAAGTTTTTTGGCGGCATCGCCTTTGATAACGGGTATGGGCTTATTGACTGCTGCCATGGTAATCACTTCCTTTCGTGGAACGGGGCAAGTTGTGT
>JBAXTZ010000024.1:0-53109 GCA_037129925.1 Bacillota bacterium | reverse complement strand
CTACAACATGAGCACCGCCGTCTGGGTTGGACTGATTGCCCTCGCCGGTCTGGATGCCGAAACCGGCGTAGTCATGCTGCTGTACCTCGACCTTGCCTATGACGAAGAACGCGCCCAAGGCGAAATCAACCGCGCCCAACTAGACAACGCCATCATGCACGGCGCAGTCAAACGGATCCGCCCCAAGCTCATGACCGTCTGTGTCATCCTCGCCGGACTGCTGCCGATAATGTTTTCGAGCGGCGCCGGTTCGGACATCATGAAACGCATCGCCGCACCAATGCTCGGCGGTGTAACCACCTCGACCATCTTAGAGCTGTTAGTGTACCCGGCAATCTACAGCTTATGGCGCGGACGGGGGATGAAACGCTAACTTACTCGACTACAAAAAAACAGGCGTTTTTCACTGCAAAAGTGATTAACGCCTGTTTTTTCTTTTAGGCTACGTAGCGCTTATTTGTTTTTGGGGTTTTGAAAGCTATAATAGTTTGTGGTCGGTTTGGCAACTGTCACAGCTTTAGCGGTATCGTTAGTGTACTGTCCTTCAGTATATAGCGGTATAGTTGCCACTTTTTTGTTGGCAGCTAGCGCTTGCTTAAGGTCAATATACCGCCAGTTCATATCGTTGTAGTTGCGATAGTAAAAGCGTCCGCGCCCAAGGTCAGATATTATTACCCACCAAGTAGTGTCATTAGCTGCTTGTCCTTGTACCGTAGCACGCACTGCACCGGCAGGGATGTCAATGTTGTTAATAATATTCATTGTCAGCGCCAAACCTTTGTCAGCACCAGTAACAGGAAACGCTGCGGCTGTGAGCGCCACTAAACGAACAAAGCGGCTAGCCGGTGTATAATCGCCGGGCAACCCAAACATGCCGTTTCCCTGTCCAAAGCCTGCTTCTTGCACACCGTCAATAGTTATTGATTGAGCGTTGGTCGGGCGAAGACTGGAGTAATTTTTAAGATTAGTCAAATGCCACGCGAAATCTGGTTGATTGGTCATTACTCCGATCGGATTATCGTAAACAGTTAATTTACCTTTGATATACTCTATAACAATACTATCCCCGGTTTTGTCGTGTACAGTATAATGTATTTGCATTTGACCGGCGTATTTGTCATTGCCTTGGGATACAAATATTTTGCCGATATTATTCCGCACTTCCTGCACGGTTGCAAAATTGGTCAAAATCCAGGTAGGTACCTCGGTTTGCATGATGGTCCTTGATTTGTTCGCTGGATCGTATTTTTGATAATCGGCATATCCGGCAAAATTCAACAGTCCGCAAGCCAGTCCAGCCTCGTTCGTTCCGTCAACGATTAACGGCAACCCAAGTGCGCCAACGCCAACCACGCCGTACTTTGACTCCCATCTCATGCCGCCCTGAGTGCCTTCTGGCAATAAGCCATTATATACGGTTCCAACCGGGACGATGAATAGTTGTTCGCCGGTTTCTACGGCCCATTCTAGTGTCCGCCCGTAAAAGACATTCTTGTCAGTTGTAGTTATGCGAAAACTTGAACAGGCATAAGTCACAACGGTGAAAATCATTAGAGAAATTACTACTAGTATTGCTATTTTTTTCATATCTCTCCCTCAAATTTATTGTACAACGATTTATTCGTTTGAAAAGCAATTTGTCAGAACTCTTTTCTGCCAGTTAAGCCTCCATCACAGATATTGTACGATGCAATAACCGCAATTACAATAGTGTGTTTAGCTCACTCGTGAGTTTTTGTATAGCGCACTTGAGATGCTCAAACTTCTATACTTTATATAAAAAAAACGCAAGAATTATAACCTACAAGTTGTAGCCAATCAATTTTGACGACGTTGAAACAGTAGAACACACAACACAAACCTTGCCGTGAGCATTAGCGCGACATTTTTGGTCAGCGCCCGGTCAGACCTATGCTATATAATTAGCCCATAAGGTTCAGACAGCACACACCCTTAAGCCCCACGGTCTGAATTATGCTAATACAAAATAGTTTTTCATATAGTTTTCTCCTCAAACAATCTCTCAATATAGATTCTCTCCTCTTAAATTCACTCTGTAGCAATGCAGAGTTTTTTTATTGTGATCAGTTCAATTCGGTAGTATAATTTGGTCATACCAAATAGAAAGAAGGTGTTTTTATGGCAACCGCACAAAAACTATCGGTATCCCTGCCACCACAACTGGCAGCTTTTCTTTACCAATACCAAGCCGAGACAAAATTATCAGTTTCTAAAATCGTCGCCGATGCATTGCAGTACTATCAAGACCATATGTTAGCTGCGGCTTATGCCGATTATGCGGCTAACGCAACTGAGCAGCTGGAAAATCAGCTTTGGGAAACTACCATAGGAGATGGAATCAAATGACCCGCGGGGAAATATTCTTAGCCAACCTCTCACCGGCAACCGGGTCAGAGACCGACAAAACTCGTCCGGTATTAATCGTCAGCAACAACCTGTTTAATCAACACGCCACGCTAGTGACTGTCGTCCCGGTATCCGGGCAAATCAGCAAGGTCTATCCATTTCAGGTAATTCTGCCCGCTACAGAAACCGGGCTTTTGAAAGACAGCAAAGCCAAGTGCGAACAAATCAGAACGATCGACAAAAAGCGATTAATCAAAAAACTTGGGCAAATCACCGCACAGCACCAGCTGATAATTGACGCGGCAATTAAACTTCACTTGTCAATAGCATAATTACTCCGAACGGTTAACAATGAATAGTGAAAAGCTTGTACAACAGCTGCTTTTCTGGGACCTGCCAAACTGAAGCCCTGGCAGGGAAATCAACCGGCGATTGTCTATTTTGCCAGATGAAAATCACAAAAAAAACAGGCCTAAGTCACCGCAAAGTGATTAATGCCTGTTTTTTTGTGTGGAAAAATTTCAATTAGTATACGTGCTCGGAGCTACCAAATATCAAGAAGGTGCTTGGTTTATCCCTAAGCATCCGTGTAACGGTGTCGCCAACGGTCAGTACATTGGTGGCATCTTTGACGGCGCTATCTTTGACTGTTGCGGCTATACACATCTCGTCATATACTTCTTTAGCTTCTAGCACCGCAACATTTTTCTTTTGCGATAACACTTTTCCGGTTACCGGATTTACAAAGCCTTCACCGGTGTGCGTGACGATAAACCGGTCACCTTTAGTTATGTTGAAATTTTGACCGACGTCAAGATAGCATTTATTGCCATCGATTTTAATTACATAGCCGCGAATGGGAAACGCGGTATAAACCGCACGACAAGCATCATAAACAGCATAAGCCAATGCGTTTTCGACATTACGATCGGGCGAATCGCCCTTGGCATGTGTAGAAAAAGCAACCTTGCCAGTGTTAGTCTCGATAATACTTACCGTTAGATCGACATTACTTTGATAGGAATCGTCCACCCAGTAGCTACTACCAGAGGTACTATCCCAACTCGTACTATAATGGCCGGGGGTGTGGGCAATATTGCCGCTGACAGAACCAACCATGATGTATTTTACACCCAGCAGTTGACCAATTTTAGATGCAGTAGTCGCGTCAATCAATCCAGTCTGACCCAGCTTTTGCTCATCCATAACGCTTTGCAGATGCTTCCTGTCAAATACTTGAAAATTATGGATTTTGACAATGTCCGCTGTGACAGCATCGGTTGCTGTCCCTTCAAGTTTAGGAACGGAACCTGAGTTAGAAAAATTCGTAATCGCCAGCGTATTGACTTGATCATCGGCAAGCACGCTTGCTGTACAACAACAAACCAATAGCGCCATAAACGCACCCAAGAAAAATTTTTTCATTAGTCCTTCTCTCCTCATAATTTATGATAGTTATAATAAATCTATCCCGATTACTTTTGCATCAGAGAAATTGCTGCATTCGTGACTGACAAAACGGTATATTGTGGCAAGTCGGCATTAATATAGGTTGCTAAATCCAGCGCTGAAATACTACCGCTGATAGTCATGGTTGCGGCATCAGCACTAAACTTGTTGATTTGCGTTGAACTGACACCAACGAGTGCGGCGATGGCCGCTTGGAATTTTTGCAAACTGGCAAAATCCGCAACACCTGTTAACGTTAACTGTACAGACTTATTCGGATTAGCGGCATAATTGAGCAACTTGGTCTTTACAAAATTAGCGGCATTAATACCGATGATCTCACAAGCCTTGTCTACCGCGGCTTCACCAGAAATATCTGCCGCTATGCCACTGAAATTATTACTGGCAATAATATCGCCGGTATCCACGCGAATTATCTTAAACGAACCACTGCCTTTGCCGGTATACATACCGACATTGGCAATATCGCCGGCATTCTTAACGTTGGTCACGCCTAATATCAGGTAATCTACGGAATTCGCATCAAAGCTTTTAGTGAATCGGGCAACGTCATTAGAAGAAATAGTAACGACTGTATTGCGTAGCGCATCCTTATTTCGGATAGCAGTAGTAACGATTCTAAAACCTTCGTCACCAAGAATGCTCTCAATAGCACTTTCCGTGACCGGATTACTGTATGCGCCATCATTTACCAGTACCGCTATGCGCGGATTGTTTAGTCCGACTTGAATTATTTGCAGTTTTTGGAGACTGGACATGAGCTGGGAATTAGCATCGCTGTCCACGTCAATTTCGGCTGTCAGGTTATAGCCGGACGCCGCTTGTATCGAACTGAGAATTTTGTAATTTCTCACAAAACCGCGCGAGTTAGCATAAATGCTGTCTTGCAACACGACATTTTTCTCGACCAATGTTTTAGCATCAACATAAACACCAACTGTTTGTTCTACCGCAGTTCGCATACAATCCCGGAGCGCGGCGTCGACAGTCGGTCCGGAACCGGCAACAATAACAGTCGTTGCACCGGCACACATCGTCCACGATACCAGTGCGACCGCACACAACAGCAGGATTTTGACTAACGTTTTCACTCTTTACCTCCTCTACATTCATCATTTGAAAGAAGCTTTTGTTAATGAATATTGTATCATAGCTCGTTCATAAAATACTAGCCGGAGTTGTCAATATCAACAGGTAAAGGCGTGTGCTCATCCTAGCCGAACTGCTAGTCTATCCGGCAATCTATAGCTGCCTCTGCCTCACCAATTTGACAAAATCAGTCAGATTCATTAGCCATGCTTGCTGGTTTGCGCGATAGGTCTGATGCAGCTCCTTAGGTAACACGAGTTGCAACAATCGGCTTTTCATTTCATCAGTTTGATTCTCCGAAATGCCAGGCTCAAGCGTCAGAAGATGTTTCGTCCTAATTCGCGCAGCTTCACCAATCACTTGCCGCCAGCGATCTTTACAGGTAGACTTTGCGCCGAGCATAGTGAGTTTTGAGTCAGGAAAATCCGGATTGCGATATTCTTTCTGTCCTGGGAAAATAAAATCCGGTTTCTGCTTGTTTTCAGTTACTACTCCGCGCGCGTGACGGATTTTCAATGTTTTGAAGATTTCCTCCAAATGGTTTTCCAGTGATAATCCCGCCCGAGCTTTTCGTCTGTTCTGCACACTCAGAGAATATGCGATAAATCCGTCAATATCCGCTGCGCCGTCATTCACAAAACCTATTTGCAGCCTCTGTGCTACTATATACCGTTCCAGTCTTCTAAACAAAATTTCTTCCTGATTAAGCCAACTCAGCAATGCAGTATCCGGATCATCAGAATGTGAAATATCTGATAGCGTTTCACGTGCAAACGCGGAAAAGTCCCTCGTCCCAGGAAATTTTCCGCCAAACCGCGTCACCATAATATCAATAAAATCGGTTTCGGGTTCTTCAGGTTCTATTCCTAATTCATCAAGGATATAACGTACCGCGAAATCAGTTTTCCCCGCAACTTCGCCGATCTGTTTTATGTCAAATTTCGACCCTTCTTTGCAAATAGCCTCACCAACGACAGGTAATTCTGGCAATGCAAAAAGCCATAACAACTGGTTTTCCATCGTACTTTCAGCTTTTACCAATATCACCATCAATGAATCATCCGGCCTTTTGGCAATGAACACCGGATCGCCAGCAGAAGCCAGTCCTAGTACCGCCGTTGTCTTAAAATACAATCTGTATTCTGAGCGCGTTGGATGATCACGACGCGCGTCGTACCAAGTTAAAAAACCTTCTTCAGTTATTCCATCCTGCTCATCACCCAGCCAGACAAAGGTTGTCGGAAATGTTCGCGGTTCAGCTTTCCCTAAAATCTCTTTTAGTCCATTTACGCCGTTGAATTCATGTTGATGCGATTTTGTTATATCAACTTCAACTGCGCTCAACCGCTTCGCTGCTACTCCGGTAAAACATTTTTTCAAAAGTCCGTGACTCATACACTCTCCCTGCGTCAACCATACTTAACAGCGGTTATCTGCAAATTATCTCCCATCATATTTTTCATACAATTTATGTGAGGAACCATTATTCTCGCAACTTCTTTCATTACCGGTACCACTACACTATTACCGAATTGTTTGTACGCCTGCGTGTCACTAACAGGAATTCGGTAAGTATCCGGGTATCCCATCAATCGGGCGCACTCTCTTGGAGTCAAACGGCGGGGAGCATTATCGGCGCCCTGTGAAATCAATATTTCCGAGCCATCTTTGTAATATCGCGCTGACAAAGTCCGGGCAATATCATTTTCAGTCACCAGACCAAAGCCAAAACCGTTACCAGCCAATTTATGTTTGGTCGCGTACGCCTGCAAATATTCCCAAAGTTTTTGGGAAAGAGTGTACTTTTTGTCAATTAACGCCAGCTCTCCTTGTGTGAATGGTGGTTCAGCTTGCTCAGTGCCATTTTGCGGGTGCAAAATCGATTCAAGTTTAATTTTGCCTCGCTCCGGAAGTTCTAGCTCATCCCAGGAAAAGTTGGTTTTATCGCGAAAACCAACAACAATTATCCGCTCCCGATGTTGCGGTACAAAGTGCTGGCCGTCAATTACCCGATAGTGAACGTCATAGCCCAACTCATCACGGAGTGTTTGAACAATCACCTTAAAAGTATTTCCCTTGTCATGAGAAATAAGGTTTTTAACATTTTCCAGCATAAATGCCTTGGGCCTCTTAGCTGAGATAATTCTGGCTACATCAAAAAAAAGCGTTCCTTGTGTCGCACATTCGAATCCATGCGGACGACCAAGAGCATTTTTCTTGGAAACACCGGCGATGCTAAAAGGCTGACACGGAAATCCTGCCAGCAAAACGTCATGATCGGGAACATCGTTTTCATCAAACTGGGTAATATCACCAGCAAACTTATGCTGCTCATCGTGCGCGAAATTTTCAAAATATGTTTTACGGGAATATTCATTCCACTCTGAGGAAAATACACATTTTCCTCCGTGCGCTTCAAAGCCTAATCTTATTCCACCAATACCGGCAAACAGATCAATGATCCTGAACGTCTTCTTGACACCTAAAACTTCTTTTCCTTCAAACAGTTTCATTTGGATTGCATACGCCAAATACGCCGGCGGGGCAGGCTGATTAACTTCCCACCTTCTCACAGTTCTGACATCAACACCTAGCGCTTCAGCTATTTCTTTTTGTGTGTATCGTATTCTGGCTTTTTTTAGTAGCTTCAAAGCTTCGCTCGGACTCATAACTTCTCCAATACGCGGGTTTACTTGAGGACATTATGTCCTCTCGAATGCAGTTTGTCAAGAAATTCCACGTTAGCTATTGCCCTCAACCATCCTCAGCTAATCGTCTATCCGGCGATTCGCTTTCCTACACGAGCCAAACCGGAACAAACGCAATTTTTTCCGAAATTTGCAACTTTGTTTTCGTCAAAACAATACCTGCCGGCAAATTTCTCTGCGTCACAAAGTCAACCAACGTCTTGATGTCGCTAGCTGCAATACTGTTGCGGTATTTGACTTCGACGGGAATTATTGCATTATTGGTATCGACAATGAAATCAATTTCACGGCTGTTTTCCCGATAATAGTTAATAGCGCCAAAATCAATGTCGGCAGTTTTTCTCAATGCGGACAGCGCGGCGGTTTCAGCTAAGTGACCTTCTTCGGCAGGCCCAAAATCCCGCCGCTTTAACAGAGCGTTACGAATGCCGCAGTCGCTAACATAGTATTTTTTGTTTTTACGCAGCGTCTTGCCAATATTAGCAGAATAATTGCTGACGACCGTGAGCATCGCTGCATCTTGTAAATATTCCAGATACTCATTTACGGTGGAACGGTCGGCTGAAAGTTCCATTGCCAGCGTGGCTACCGGCAATGCTGCTCCTTGATTAGCTGCAACGTAAAACATGATTTTTTTCAATAAATCAGGTTGACGCACCTTATAAAACGCGACAATATCGCGATACAGTCCATAATCAATTATGTCTTCAGTAAGGTATTTTTGCCAGACGATCATGTTTTTACTGAGAAAATATTCGGGGTAGCCACCTGCTGCAAGATACTCACTAAACAAAGTCAATGCGTAAGGTGAATAATACCGGACATCAAATTCCGCGCACAACTGTTTAATCGACGCAAAATCTGCAAGTTCAGGTGGTTCCGGCAAATCTAGCAAGGGGATTTTTTCTCCGGTGTTGAGATGATTCTTGAAGCGTAAAAACTGTCTAAAGGTCAACGGCAATATTTTTACAGTATGTGTTCGTCCCATAAGTGAATCTTTGGCGTTGTTAAATAACGCGGTTGCAGAAGAACCGCTAATCAAAAATTTGACTTTCAGACGCTTGTCAATAACACTCTTGATATATAGTTGCCAGTCCGGCGAAAAATGAATCTCGTCAATGACAATATATACGGTGCTGGTTAGCCCGGCGAGCGGTTCAGAAAGTATTTCCGAGAAATATTCATTCCAGATTGCCGATAAAGTTATTCCTTGTAATCCCGGCTCCGCGCAATCTAAAAAACAGATTCTGCCGGCTGCGACACCTTGAGCGATCAGCTGCCGGATTGTTTGCATCAGCAGCGTAGATTTGCCAGTTCGCCTCGGTCCGGTAATAATAGTCGCACGACGCAAATTGTCCAATTCCTCCACAATAGCGGCCAGCTCCGTCCGTTCGGCATCCGGCGCGCTATCTACCGTTGCAGTGCGCCACCACGGATTAAGTCCAAACAACAAGTCTCTCATCGCCAACTCCTACTGCCAGTTTTTGTTTAATAATATCATAACCAACACCAAATCGCAATATTTGCTGATTATACTCCACAAAGCGACATAACTTCGTGCCGTCTTCTCATCAGAGTGACATACTCCGAAATGTGTTATAATACTTGCAACTTTTTGAATTGAGATGACTATATATGAAAACTAATAGTGGCGTTTTGAGCGACGATATTATTTTTGAAGAGGCTCAATCTTTCAACGCTTGTGCGCAGGGTGTGGACTATAGTAACCGGCGTGCTGTACAATCGTTAACTGCGGCCAAAGATGAATTGACCTTTACCGCTAAAGTAACTGACGCATCAGTGTATGTTGTGGAAGTCGTTTTTCGTGCGGACTATGCGATTTCCGATTATAGCTGTACTTGTCAGGCATATGTCAGCTATAATCGCGGCGCCTGTAAACACATTGTCGCGGTATTGTTAGACATCCGCAAATGGTTGCAGGACAACAATAAAATTTCGACAGTGGCTAAGGTTAGCCCGTCTGTAAAAGCAAACAAAAGACCGCAAGAACCGGTTCACAAGCAGCTAACCGACTATCCGGTGCGAGCGCTGTTGAATCAATTAAGCTTTTTTGATGATGACAATCCGGTTGCGGCGCCGGAAGATATTTGGCAGGATAATATTGAGCATGAGTTCGTGCCGATTTTCCAGTACTCGAACACTTCATATACGAACAATAAGAATGGCAGCGTCAAATTTTTTATTAATAACGGCAAACAGCACCGGATAAAAGACCTCGCGCGTTTTGTCGAAGTAATGAATAGCTCTCGGGAAACCGAATACGAAATCAGCAAAAGTTTGATTGTCAATTCGCGGCGGACACGGTTTTCAGCTCGCAGCTTGCCACTGCTCAACTGGCTGCGCGCAGTCGCTACCGATAGGATGTTTGAAAAAGGCGAAATAGCGCTCACACCGTACTGGCAGGAATTGTTGTTCCAGATATTACTCGGTCGAACATTCGCCGTCGAAATCGGCTACCTATATCACGGCCCAGCGGAAATTGTTGAAGGCAACCCAAAGGTCGGAATAAAAATACTGAACGTACCGGGCGGAGTTTCCTTAACTGCCGCCGACCAGCGAAAACGGGTGTCGGTAATCAGCAGCAAAAATGGTTATGTCTTTTACAACAAATACATCTATCGTGTCGATCCGCGGCTGATAGGTTTGTATGAGCAACTCGACAATGTTTGTTATAGCGGCAATAGCGGAATTGTTGCCGAGGCGGACTTGGGTCGGCTATTCGGTAGCGCGTTGGAGCGATTAAAGCTGATCGCGGATATTGACCAGTCGCAGTTTGTTATGGGTAAGTACAAATCGTTGCCGCTCTTTACCGCGATCTATCTGACGGCAGAGCGGAACTCGATTAACGCGCGCATTGAAGCTCGCTACGGCACGACGAAGCTTAATCCGCTCACGACGGTGGATCAAGTGCCGACAGAAAACGGCAAGAAGTTTCTCCGCGATAGCGTTGGTGAGCAGCAAATAGAGCGGCGGCTGACAGAACTAGGTTTCGTCCGGCAGGGCGACATCATGCGCCTGACCGATGACACACATACTTACAGCTTCTTAAAATTCGGGATAGAAGCGCTCGGTAAATATGCCGAGGTATTTGCCGACGAAAAACTGCTACTCATGAAGCCGCGCCAACCGCACCCGCTTAAAGCTGGCGTGCGTATTGAAGGAAACCTGCTAAGCATGGACGTTGACTATGGCGATGCCGACTTTGCCGAGTTGCGCGAGCTGCTGGTTGCGTTGAAGCTCAAGAAACGGTTCGTTCGGGTTAAAAGCGGGGCTTTTGTTGATTTAGACAACGCGGAGCTAAATGAGTTTGGCGAATTGCTCGACAACATGCATGTCGCGCCGGAATCGGTTAAGTCTGCCAAAATTGCCTTGCCTAAACGCATGGCTTTGTATCTCGATGCCATGACGCGCAATTCCGAGCGAGTTCCGCTGGAACGCAACGCCGATTTTGACAAGCTGATAACCGACATCCGTTCACCGCAAGTCTATGAACGCAAACTGCCACGCGGCATCAAAGCGACCTTGCGCGGCTATCAGGAAACCGGCTACAAATGGCTGAGCGCGTTGGCAGAGTATGGATTCGGCGGTATTCTTGCTGACGATATGGGCCTTGGTAAAACTCTGCAAGCAATCTTGCTGATAAAAGCCAATGACGATAAAAAACACCGCCAGTCACTGATAGTAGCCCCGGCTTCGTTGATCTATAACTGGCAGGCAGAAATCGAAAAATTTGCGCCTGCCATGAAAACACTGGTAATGTATGGCGCCGCCAAGCAACGCGAAGACACTTTTGACAAATTTAAGGAATATGATGTAATAATCACAACTTACGGACTGTTGCGTTCGGATGTCGATAAATATGAAAGTTTCACTTTTAAATATTGTTTCATCGACGAGGCACAGCACATTAAGAATCCTAAAACACTCAATGCCAAAGCGGTCAAGAGCATCCAGGCGCTCAGTTGTTTTGCGCTGACCGGAACACCGATGGAGAATACACTGACCGAGTTGTGGTCGATATTTGATTTTCTGATGCCGGGCTATTTGTATAGTCATGCCCAGTTTGCCGCTCGGCTAGAAAAACCGATAATGGTCGGCAATCAAAAAGCCGCTGACGAGTTGCGCCAGAAAATCAGTCCGTTCATCATGCGGCGGTTGAAAAGCGATGTGCTGCGCGAGTTGCCAGACAAAATTGTGAGCTTATCCTACAACGAAATGACTGGCGAACAACGGAAAATCTATCTAGCGCACATGGCTCTGGCACGCAAAGAGCTGGATGCGGCGCTCGACCAAAAAGGCTACGCTTCCAGCCAGATAGTAATTATTACTTTACTCACGCGCTTACGCCAGCTCTGCTGTCATCCCGGTTTGTTTATCGACAAGTATCACGGCGGCAGCGGCAAACTCGACCAGTTACTGGAAATAATCGACGACTCGCTGTCCGGCGGACACCGGATGTTGATCTTTTCGCAGTTTACCTCAATGCACGATCATACAGGATAAATTGCTGGAAGCCGGAATCGAGCACTTTTATCTCGATGGAGCTACACCGGCACGCGAGCGGCTGGATATGTGTACGCGGTTTAACAGCGGCGAAAAGCAGTTATTTTTGATTTCGCTAAAAGCTGGCGGCTCCGGACTCAACCTGTCGAAGTCACCGACTTTATACAATTCATTTAAATAATGTTTCACGTGAAACATTATTTAAACAACGTGCAAGATGTTTGTAGCCGCATTATGGTACAATATAGCTAGGAAGAAATTGTTGGAAGTAAAAATGTTCTACACTGTAACTATTAAAAACTTTTTCGTAAAACATTACTAATCGAGGAGGACTTACTATGAGCGGCAAGAGCAACCTTTTCCTCATTATCGCGCTACTAGTTATCTGTACCACAAGTTTCACGCAGGCTGCGGTAATAACCGGCAAGGGTGTTCCCGCGATACCGCAAAACGATCCGCAGCATTCACCTTTTGCCTTTATCACCGAATATATCAGCCGCTATCCAGGCTTTGGTAACGAATATCCGCGCTTTTATTTCAACGAAGGCTATTTAAATTTCCAGGAGGATTACTGGCTGGCCGGTGGCGTATCGGTAGCCAAATGGAAGTATAATATACCGTCAACAAAAAATACCACAAACGACTTTAACAATAACAGCAAGTCACCCGATATAGCCTGGCAGTTATTGAACGCGATCGACCAGATTCCTGGTGCCGGAAAAAATACCTATGTTGTGTCGTATTCTTCGGATTCGGTTGACACTACCGGTGGCAAGCTCGATCTTTTCAGTCAGTTTCCCAAAATTCCCAAAACGAATATTCATATCAGCAGTAGCGATTATGTAACCCATGGAAAGAACATGCTTGCAACTAACGGCTCGGTCTGGTTTTCACAGAACGGCTCGGTAAATCTGCAGACGGTAGAACTAACTACTAAAGCCAATAATTCACTGGTGTTCGTGGAAACGACACCGACGTTGTACAACCATTTCCTCGGTCTCTGGCACGCGGTGCGTGATAACGGAACATCCGGCGAATATTTTACCGACGGGACAAAGGATTCGACAGGATTAACTGCCAGCCAGCCGGTGCAAATCGGCGCACGGCGAGTGGCTTTTTACGCCGGGCGTAATAATGGTTTTGTCGGTCCGACTTGGGATAACGGCGGGCTTGACACTCCGTTTCCTGATAATCTCTACCCGCCGATCCGCAATGAGATAACCAATCTGGATAATGTCAACTGGTATGATCAAGTTTTGTATGATGCTGGCGAACTACTATATGACAACGCTAACTCCGTCACCATCGATATTGCAATGTTTGAAATCGGCCTGGAAAACCCATTCATCGACAATCTGTACCGCTTTGTCAACAAAGGTTTTGAAAACGGCAAGGCGATCAGCAAGACCCATCCTGCACATACCCCACAAGGCGGCACCAATTTCCCCGGAAAACTAACAGTAAATCTCTATTACCAGTTTCAGGATCCGCCAGGTTTCACTACCCCGACAGCTACTCATAATTATCTTAACACCAATGACGGCAACGTCACTAACGGCAATTATGGAATTAATGTTGTAAAAGTCTGGCAGGGCTTTGCGGAACAGGGATTGACGGAGCCGACAACGCCGATGGATATGCACCACAAGTTCGCGTTGATTACTTACCAGAATTCCAGTGGCGCGATCAGCGATTACAAGCTGTATGTAGCTTCTTCCAACCTTGATCAACCCTGTGTCGGCAGCGGCAAAAAATGGCAGTCGGGAACAGTGATCCAGGCGAGCACTGCCAGTGATCCGCTATTTGCGTTTTATAAGACCCAGATTCAGTATTTGACCCTAGGGCAGGCTTACGCCTCGACCCAGAACGGCAACAACGGAAACAGTTATTTTGACAGCAATATCGATACTAAATTTGTCAATATGCTGACAGCGTCAGGAATTGCCGCTTTTGTGTATCCGTTGCAGGTACCCGACTAGCGCCGGTGTCAGGCGGTCAATACTAATTCAAACAAAGGCAGGATATCTGCCAAAAATCAAACAAGGAGAAAGTATACCATGAAAACAATACTTTCGTCTTCAATCATTTGCTGTCTGCTCTGTATCGGCCTGCTATTCTCGATGCCAACCGCGTACTGTGCCGACGCCGCACCGACAGCGGTCGCCCGGTCAGGCCCCGGCACACTCTACGACATGAATGGTGTGCGGCTGCTGGTGCTATCCGGGACGTTCAACGAAATGGGACGGCAATACGGCACTCTGCTTGGTAAGGACATCGCCAGATTGTATGACCTGGCCATCGATCGCGCCTTTATCAAGAGCGGTATGTTTACCCAGGAAGAACTGGATAACTTTGCGGCTACCTCGTTCAAGACGATGCCCATGCGCCAAAAAGAACTCATCCGCGGCATGGCCGCCGCGAGCGGCCTGACCATAGAAAAAACCGTGCTGGCCAGTGATTTGGTAATGGTGCAGATACTGGCACGCAAAAAGTTCGGCGGCAACACCGCGGCTTGCACCTCGGTCGCCGCCTGGGGAAAATACACGCCCGACGGCGCAGTCGTAACAGCGCGCAATTTCGACTTTCCCAGCTTGTTCCGCTCGTTGTTAAAAGACTTCGGCACCATTGTAGTTTTTAACCCCACTGACGGTTCCAACTCGGTTGCCGGACTGGGTTTGACCGGAAGCATCTATTTCGTTGATGCCATGAACAACAAGGGACTATATACCGAAGTCAACAACGCCGCAGATTCCGCCGGGCTGATAATGTTCAGCGCCCGCACCAATCCCGGCTCGCAACTAATTAATCTGCTGTTCGATGCCGACGATGCCCAAGAACTTTACACTATTGCCAACAGCACGCGCTTTGGCTATTCGGCCATTCTAATGGTTGCAGACAAGACCACGGCGAGTTTTTGTGAACTATCCTGCTGGGATTCGCGTAAACGTGAAGCCGCAAACGATACCGCTGTCGCTGCCGCCAATCATTTTGACGATCCGGCTTGGGGTCTGCTATCCTTGCCCAGCCCGGCTGGCTGGTATTCTACGCATCGCGAAAGCACCCTGCTAAAAATGGTCACCAGCGCGCCAGCGCAAAGAGTAACCCCCCGGTACATGATGTCAATCCTCAACGTGCCATTCTTCAATAATGATGGCACCATCGGCAAAGGCGTATCCGTCATCGAAAAGAACCCGAAGGATGATGAGGTCACGGTCTGGCAAGTCGTAACCCAGCCGGAGAGCATGAAGCTGTGGTTCAGATATCCGACCATAAATAACTGGCAGGTCATTGACTTGAATGATTTTTTCCAGCTCACTGGAAGACACTCATGAACCAATGAATCGGATATTTTGATGATACGCCAAGGTCTGCAGGTTGTACCCATTTCCACAGCGATATGACAGCTAAACATTGCACAAAACCGCCGATATTGGTCCAACCCCCGTCAAAGTCAGCCGAGGAAAACGCTGCCACGTAGAAATTGCTTTTGCATTTGTTAGTATCCATCGGCGTGGAAAAAACTAAGCTTCCATTCTTCTCACCGATATACCAGATTGGACTATCCGCATAAACGGTTATCGAATCACCATTAAATGAACCGATGGTAAACCGCCCGTCTACAATTGGTCCCTTCTTGGTGTCTGGAGGACACCATTGCAGATTTTCCAGATAACAACTAGTTCCAGGAGCCAATGTAAAAGGATGGCTCCTATCATAGTTCCCATACTGATCTGTACCGCAAAACTGTTGCGGATGATTGGTGCTGTTACATAAGTATATGGTCGCGCCAAACGCTGGTGACTTTAAGTTATTTTTGCTTGAAATTCCGATATGCGCCGGCGTCAAAGCGGCGGCGCTGCACACGGAAAATGCCAGTACAAAAATCAGTGTCAACGCGACGATGATTTTAGAGAAATTCGTATTTTTCATGGCTAGGCTCCTTCTTTGATATTCTCTACCGTCATTATAGCGGGGGATTCTGAAAATTCTCTGAAACAATATTTATTTTACCGATAACTCCGCTTTTGCCAAAAAAAACCGGCCCGCCACACAACCAATCTGTGGCGAGCCGGTTTTTTTTATGCAATTTTATTTTACCCGGTGCGTTTTGACCTTTGAACTAAGCGTCAATGCGCTGTCGCCGCCAACGGCAGCTTCCGGCACTGCTACGAACAACACGGTTATTTCCGCGCCGTCGCCGGTCATCAGGATAACTCCCAGATCCATTACCGTACCGGCTATTCCGGGTTTGGCAACGGTGGAAAACTTCGGATAGACCATCCCGCAGACATTAAGGCAGCCCGGTAACGCGTTGGCCGCAGAGGTTAACGGGGTTATTCCGCTTAACACCTGCCATTGGGTATTAGCAGCAGCCTGTAGCGCCATAAAGACAACGTTGTTGTAACCTAGCCCCGTGGGATATAGATTGGTGTCAAGCTGACCGTATTCATCTACCGGGTTCTGAAACGCCGGTGAGGCGTAGGCGTTGACCACACCGTTAATGACGCTGGAAACAACCGGCGTATTTTGCATCTGGGTGAAATTCCCGGAACTGGATTGCAACAACCCGGCCGAGGTAGTAAATACCAAGTTCAGCTGCGGCGAGGTAGCGGAGCTTGTAGAGTTAGTGCTGTTAAAGGTTAGCGGCACCGTAAGCTCACAATTGTTGAAGGTATATGTCGCCGAAGCTGGCACTGATATTTTGTCGGTATAAAACGGATTTGTCAGCCACGGGCTGCTGATATTGAGCGTTTTATCTCCTCCATACGGCTGCATAATCGGAATCTTCTCGCTCGTAAATGCGCCGGAATATTTTGGCACGCTGGAAACCGGAGTATTGATCCCCCATAACGTTGAAGCCACGTAGCCGGAGTTGTCGGCAGCGGGATTAGTGATCGTGGAAAAAACATTTTTGTCGCCGCTGTTGCCGATGAATATATTCCAGGGAGTCATATTGATAATATTAATGGTGCTGATTACGTTCATCGTGGGTGCAGACTGCAGAGGAGCGCCGGCATAAGTTGAAGCCCGGCCATAGCCCTGGTTAAATGCCAGCATCTGAGTCATCGCGCCCGGAATCGGATTTTTTAACTGCGTAACCAGAAAGTTATTATCATTGCCGGAGTAACCGGCAATCGCATAGCGTCCGTCAGGGGTGACGATCGTTCCGCCAGATGGTTGTGTAAACCCGGCGACGCGACCGCCCATATTCCAAACATTATGTGAAGACACATCACCTTGCCCGATAACTACGCTATATGCTGTTCCGTTAATAAGCAGGTTTCCGGTAAAGGCGAAATTCATGGTGGTCATACCGAGGTCGGTCACACCATAAACCGGATCGCAAAACCAGGCCAAAACATCCGTGCTGCCCTTTCGGTCACAATAAACATCAATGGTTAATATGTCTTTACTGAACGTCGGAGGATTTGGATTTATTCCGCCCCAGCTTTGTCCGTCGGGATAATCCGCGCTAATCGCGTTAAAAGCGAGACTGTTAACGCCGCTACCGCATTGTATCGTCATCGTATTTTTGGTCGCAGCCAAAACGGTGCTACATAATGCCGTTATACAGATACACAAGAGTGTGCTAATCAGCAATTTACCGATTTTTTTCATCACTTCCTCCTTCTCAGTTAGCTTTCATCAAATTTAGTTGGGAAATTTCCGGAATGGTTGAACGGTATTTTGCAAGAATAGCTTTTAGCTGCGTAATAGCTTGTTGCTTGTCATTGGCGCTCTTGCCGGTACCGATTGATTTGAATCCGTAAAGTTTCTCGATTCTGGCGTTATCGGTCATACTTGTTTTAGCGATCTTGCGAAAAACATCGAGTAACCGTGCGGCTTCCTGCGCCCGCTTGACTGCCGGGGTTTGCCCCTGTCCTGCAGCCGTGGATAATGAAGTTGGTGGCGGGACAGCAGAACCGCTTTGCGATGTATTTGCCGCTGAACTGCATTTAATTGCTGCAAACAACGGCTGATTTATTATGGCAACTACCAGTTGGTCAGCGGCCGATGGCAAACTCGAAGGCATATTTGTGTACTGCATCCTGAAGTTCAACAGCAGCAGCGCGTTGTTTTCATCCGGATTGCCGGTAAAATTGGTCGGATAGTAAAGCAGCGCGCCATTGTCGCCTTTTTGCAACGTCCAGGCGCTATCGCCGGTTCCGGCGTTAGCGGCAGTTACCGGACCGGCTGTCGTGCTCAGATTGGCAAAACCGGTCACGTTTATCTGATTAGAGGCCACTGGAAATGCCGGGTCACCGGCATTGGCAATCGCCGGGGTCACGCACATTCCTTCTATTGTTCCGGCCAGACTGAGCGCCATGCCGAGCCAGGACAAGGGGTCCTCCACTGAAAGCATACAAGTAACCACGGCTAAGGTATCAGCTACTGTTGTAGCCGCGGTATCGTAGATATCGCCGCTTGTTGCGTTTGGCGGCACGGTCGTGGTCGTGGCCAGCCCTAGTGTGTTTATATTCACCGTGAAATTATTGTAATTGGGATTGGTTGGTTCAGAGCCGGGAATAACTATATTGATATTCGTACTGCCGGCTTTAGCCATCCCGATTGTTGTTGGTGGCGGAGCAGGTACGCTGGTAGCTTTTGGCGTGCCCGCTATTGTTACCAATCCGGCTGTAGTTACGACATTGGTCGAATTCGAGTCATACTGATAAAAGGTTGTCGACTGGAGCGGATTATCGGGATTGTTGTTGGATTTCAAAGGCGCTGTAGAATTCCAAGAGGGAAACAGCGCTGTTTGCAGGACATAGTTTGCATTGGAACTCCAGCCCAGCGTGGCTACAGGTATATTAGTCGTTCCGCTTTGAATATTCATGCCCTGATAAAAATAGCTGCCACAGGGTTGCAGTGTCGCGCTGGCCGGCGTAAATTTTCCAAAGGGTTGTGTAACGCAAGGCGTGGCCACACCGGGTAGAAAGGCTTGCTGGCCGGCTGCCGGATTCATGATTACTCCGGTCATGCCGATAGCTATCGGATAAGTTCCAGCGCCAAAAGCATTGTTTTCGGGCTCGACAAAAACATACGCCGGGGACAAAGTCAGATTAATAAACGCGGTTTGCAATACTCCGTAAGTTTGAATCGGTATCGCGGTTGCGATGACTGAAGATCCCGAACCGCCTGAACTCTCGGCAAATCCGCCTGCCGATGGAAGTACTAGGAGAAATGTCAGCAATGTGGCGATTAATTTTCGTGGAATCATTGTTTCCTCCTTGAAATAATTTAATGTTAGAACGTTTTTGGTTCTGAGCCAATTATAACATAGCCGACAATACCACGTGGTAGCGCTACAGATTTATTCTCTCCAGTATTCTGTCAAAGCATTTTCCCGGACACCTCAAGTTTGGCATCCTGCTGAGCTGTCATCCTGTAGCCAATCGCAATAATTCTCACGCGTTATAACTCCGGTAATGCTTGGTTCGTAAGCCTTCTTGAAAGTTGACGAGATTTTTGCGCGCTGTTTCTCCGACCACTTGAACTCGTAAGCCGAAATCCTGCCGTCGTATTCTTCAATATAATCAATCTCTTGTTGAGCTGTTGTCCGCCAAAAATAACTATTAGCCCAGATATTCTGATACCTGAGATACTTCATTCGCTCACTCATAAGATAATTTTCCCAGAGCGCTCCGACATCGACGCGATTGCCGAGCGGCGCAAACTGTGCAGTTGCAGCGTTAAGTATGCCGTTATCATAGAAATAAATCTTCCGGCTATGGCTGAGCTCATTTCTGAGATTGCGGCTATATGAACGCAGCCTGAACAGTATGAATGACTGCTCCAGTAGCTGGACATAGCGCTCAACTGTCTGACTGTTGATACCGAGCAGCTTTGATATTTCTCCGTAGGATACCTGGTTGCCTACCTGCAGCGCAAGAGCTTTGAGTAAATCCGCGATAACTGTCGGCTTACGTATGTCCGACAGTGTGAATATATCTTTGTACAAATAATCATCGGACAGGGTGCGCAGTACCGTTCGCTCTTCTCCGGGGCTGTTAATTACCTCCGGATAAGATCCAAACACCAGTCGCGCTTCTAATAATCGCTTCTCAATGCGCATAGCGCCGTCCAAGCTTAGTTCGCCAAAGGATAATGGAAACAATAGAAACTCGCGTTTTCTACCAGTAAGTGGCTCAGAAATTTTATTGGCCAAGTCAAACGAAGATGATCCACTGGCTATAAACTGCAACTCGGGAAAATTATCCACAGCGATTTTAAGCGTCAGCCCAATATTTTTAACCCGTTGCGCCTCGTCGATAATTACCAGTTTTTTATTACCAATTAATCGTTTTATCGCCGTTGAAGTCGCGTTTTCCAATAATGCCCGGTCATCCGGCTCATCACCGTTAAGCCAAAAAGCATCGTCTGGCGAAGTTTCCTTGACGAGTTGTTTGAGCAGAGTTGTCTTACCAACTTGCCGCGCTCCATATAATACAATAACTTTACCACGAAAAAGTTGACTGGTTATTTGTTGAAATATTGCTCGTTTTATCATTTATCGCCATCCTAATCCTAAAAAACTATAGTATTTTAGGATTATAACATCAAAACAACAACTTTACCAATATTGATTACGCAAAACAACCTGCCGGCGGCATTAAAGCTGCTGACAGGTTGTTTAGTGTTTTTTAGGATTATAACTAGCGACTACCTACACAATAAGTTTCTTCACAAATTCCGGCAGTGCAAATGCCGCCTGAAAATAGCCGCTGTTCAGGTATTTTAGCGCAAAGGTTGACAGGCGGCTGGTATCGGCGGCTAGCGGCTGGTGCTGCTTACTGCCGATGATAAACGAGTGCATTCCACCCGGATAAAGTGGAATGTGCGCCAGATACATTGCCGTTATCGGAAACAGCGCCTTGATTTCCTTGTGAATATAGCAGATCAACTCTTGATGATACCATGGCGACTCGGTCTGTTGGACGAACAAACCATCCGGCTTTAATGCCGCATACAATGATTGGTAAAACGCGGCAGTAAACAACCCCTCGCCCGGTCCGACCGGATCGGAACAGTCTACGATAACAACATCATAATAACCCGGGTGCGCCGCGACATGGGCAATACCGTCGCCGATAATCAGGTTGAAGCGCGGGTCGTTGCCGTTTAATGCCGTAGCGATTTCCGGTAAATGCTGTTTGCAGACATCGACAACCATGCCGTCGATTTCCACCATATCTAATTGCACAATCGATTGGTGTTTGAGCGCTTCGCGCGCCGAACCACCATCGCCACCGCCGATAATTAGTACCGTCTTCGGCTCCGGATGGGTGCAGAGCGGCACATGGACAATCATTTCGTGATAGACAAATTCGTCTTTTAACGAAGTCTGAAATACGCCATCGAGTACCAGCATCCGGCCAAACTCCGGCGTGTCTGCCACTCCTACTATCTGAAAGTCAGACTGACCGCTGAACAGTATTTTGGTTGTTTTTGTTTCTAACCGCAAGTTGGTTGTTTGATTTTCTGTTAGCCATTTATTCATTATTGTTTCTCCTTGAATGTTAAAGGTGAAAAGTGAAAGGTGAAACTACGGGTAGTGAAAAACTGTGGTAGTGAAATGTCGAGTAGTTAAATAGCGTAGTAGTTCATATTCGTAACTACTCAAAATTTCACTACTGCACCCTTGTACTACCCGTACTTTCACTATTCACCGAACAAAAACTCCCGCCTCTCAGCGGGAGTTCTCTCTATACCGGTTGTATATAACCTCGTGCGGCGATATGTGAATCGACTTTTTCCGGGGTGAAAAAACCGGTCAGTAATTCTACTGCCTTTTCCGGACGGCTGGCATCACCACAGGTGAATACATCAATCGCCGCGTAGCCGCTTTCCGGATAGGTGTGAATACTAAGGTGGCTCTCGGCAAGTAACGCAACCGCAGTGAAGCCCTGCGGCTCGAATTTGAACGATGAAAATTCCAAAAATGTCATCCCGGCGCTTTTCACGGCATCGAGAATAACTTGTTTAGCATTCTCCAAATTATCCAACTTCTCAAAAGAGCAGCCGTACATATCAATTAAAAAATGTTTTCCTATAGGTTTCATAATAAATAACCCCTCCTCGTTTTCATTACGATACCCGCCAAAAATAGCAGGTATCATCACTAGTCACGAAAAGAATAGTTACTCAAGAAGGTAACAATTATACTGCACCATTTTCTCTTGTTCTGCAAATTTATGCGCTATTCTTTTCCGACTTATCCAAACAATGCAAAGCAAGGTTTTTTCCTTGAGTGCTCATTTATTCTGCTACTCATACAACTACAACCCCCTCTGATGAACATCTGTCCGAAAATCACCGGCAAATAATATTCATATCAAATTATTTTAGTTTTCTGTTTATTGACACAAATTGCGCCAAAAACGTAATTACAGAATGATATTATACCATTCTGTAAAAATTACGCAACTATTTTATTTTTGACACTATTTTATTTTTGACATGTCTGCCAATAAACATAACGTTCTCTTACAAATCTGAAATAATATACTTTGGTTTACAATACTTACGAGTATATTATATTTCACTTGCAACGACGCGCAACAGCGACAACTGTACTACAACTTATCTCTCCGCGTCAGCTCCTCAAGCGCCATCGCGGCCATCCCGGACAACGCCGACAACAACCGGCTTTCTACCGGGGTCAGTTGTTCGTCCGCCACCACAATGCCGAGCACGCCAAGCGTCTTACTGCCGGTTTCCATCGGCACAAACAAATATTTTGCCGAGGGCAGATTTTCCGTATAGGCACCGGCTGGTTCGGCGTTCATGAACACCCAGTTAGCGACACCCAGTTCGGCATCTTCCATTTTAAACTGATTGTACACTACGGCCAGGGACGGATGGAATATCGCTGCGGCGACCAGCACGTTGGCGGCGTTTGGAATGAGCGCGACGGTTTCACGATTGAAGGCTTCACCGATATATTTCACCAGATTTTCCACAACTTCAGCCGCTGAATGCCACTGGGCAAAGCCCCGGCTAAACATATATAGTAACCGTATTTCTTTTTCCCGGCGACGGGCAGTCACTACTTCATCGCGGATGCTTTCGGTACGGCTGCCGATTATCAGCGCCAGCAACAACATCAGTAAAAATGTCCACAAATATTGGATGTCGTTAACCGAAAACTCAAATAGCGGCTCAATGAAAAAATAGTCATAGGCCAGTATACTCGAAATTGCCGCCAGATAAACCTGTTTTTTACCCCAGCAGAACGCGGCCAGCAAAATTGGAAACATATAAAAGAACGCGATATTGGCGAACCCAACCGCGCTGAACAATATCCGTCCAAGCAGGGTAGTCAATATCACCACGCCTAACGTGTACAAATAACTGCGGAAATGGTTGCGCGGTTGAGATACCTTGGTTTTAATCTGTACCGCAGTTTCTTGATCTTTCACATCAGTGTTGATAATACACACACTAAGCGCGCTGCCCACCCGTTGTAATAGTTTATCGGTCGTTGACATCATCCAGGGCAACACCTGACCCCAAAAAGTAATTTGCGGCTTGCCCAAAACAACGGTCGCCACATTATGGGTGCGCGCAAGTTCCAGCACCTCTTCGACAAAATCTTCGGCAACAACCGTAAGCGTTTCCGCGCCCAAATCTTCGGCTAGCTTCATATTCTTTAACAGTTGCAATTTTTCCGGTTCCGCCAGCGGTTTTTTGTAGCGCCCGGCCTCGATATGCACCGCCAGCAATTCCGCATGAATTCCGTCCGCCAGCCGCTTGCCGGCGCGCAGCAAAATTGCACTCTGCACCTGACTGCTGACACAGACCATAACTTTACCAGATGCCGGCCACGGTCCGTCGATTGCTTTTTCGCGCATATAACTCAGTAGCTGATCATCTACTTGACGAGCGGCAAAGCGCATAGCTATTTCCCGGAGAGCATTGATGTTCCCGGGGCGAAAAAAGCCGTTGATTGCCCGCGCCGCTTGATCCGGGGCGTAGATTTTGCCATCGCGCAGCCGCTGCAGCAACTCTTCGGGGGGAATGTCGATAAGCCGGATAATATCGGCCTGCTCGACGATATAATCCGGCACCGTTTCCCGAACCTGAACATTAGTTATTGTTTCGACCAGATCGTTCAGGCTCTCGACATGTTGAATGTTCAGGGTACTATACACATCAATCCCTGCTGCCAGCAGTTCCTCAACATCCTGATAGCGCCTCTTATGCCGTGACCCTTGAACATTGCTGTGCGCGAGTTCATCGACTATTACCACCTGCGGCTTGCGCGCCAGTATCTCATCCAAATTCATCTCATAATAATAACTGCCATGGTATTCCAAATGTAAGGGCTCGACTATTGGCAGTCCTTCAAGCATGTCTTCAGTATCGTGGCGGCCATGCAGCTGTACCCAGCCGACTACTAGATCAACGCCTTCATTTATCCGTTCATGCGCGGCCTGGAGCATCTCCCAAGTTTTGCCCACACCGGCTGCCGGTCCGAGAAAAATCGTCAGCTTGCCCCGGTCGGCTTTTTTTAGTTGCAATAACAGCTCGTCCGGGCTCGGCCGCCGCTCTTTGCGGTCATCGCTTGCCATATCAAATTACTCCGTTATCCAGTGCGACATTAAGTTGCAAAACATTAACGCGCTCGGAGCCGATTAGTCCGAAGGTTTTTTCCTGCACCTGACGGCGTATCGCATCGACAATTTTTTGTTTTGGCAACTTACGCGCCTCGGCTACCCGTGCGGCCTGATCCAGCGAATTAGCAAGCGTAATGTGCGGATCCAGCCCGCTACCGGACATGAGTACTGCGTCAGACGATACCGGATACGATTCTGGCAGTCCGTTTTCCTGACGATAAGCAATAGCCCCGCTTTTGGCGCCGTCCAACAACGCATCATTCATCGGCCCCAAGTTGCTGGCCGACGAGTTAGCCGCGTCATATTTGCAAGCCGACGGCCGACTGTGAAAATATTTTGCCTGTTCAAAAGTCTGCCCGATCAACATCGAGCCGACTACCCGCCCGTTTTGCGACACTAGCGAACCGTTGGCACTAGCGGGAAACGCTATTTGCGCTAACCCGTAAACAACCAAAGGATATACCAGACCCAAAAACACCGACATAATTATCAACATTTTTAGCGCCTGCATAAATTGTTTCATATTGCCTCCTGTTTATATCAAGTGGAAGTAGTTGACAAGGATATCAATGATTTTTATGCCAATGAACGGCAATAGTAAGCCGCCTAATCCATAGATCAACAGATTACGCTGCAATATCGCTGCCGCGCCCAATGGCCGGTAGGCAACCCCTTTTAACGCCAACGGCACCAGCGCGATTATGATCAGTGCGTTAAAAATTACTGCACTTAAAATCGCCGAGTTGCTGCTGCCAAGCTGCATAATGTTCAACACATTCATTTGCGGGTAGGCGGCCACAAACATCGCCGGGATAATCGCAAAATATTTGGCTACATCATTGGCGATGCTGAAAGTCGTAAGAGTGCCGCGTGTCATCAAAAGTTGTTTGCCAATTTCGACGATTTCAATCAATTTCGTCGGATTACTGTCCAAATCGACCATGTTTCCGGCTTCTTTGGCTGCCTGAGTGCCGGTGTTCATCGCCACCCCGACATCGGCCTGCGCAAGAGCCGGGGCATCGTTCGTGCCGTCACCAGTCATCGCGACCATCTGCCCGCCGTGTTGATACTGACGGATTAATGCAAGTTTGGCTTCCGGCGTCGCCTCCGCTAAAAAGTCATCAACACCGGCTTCGGCCGCAATCGCCGCTGCCGTCAGCGGGTTATCGCCGGTAATCATAACCGTCTTGATACCCATTTTGCGCAATTCGCGAAACCGCTCTTTGATTCCGCCTTTTACGATATCCTTCAGCACCACCGTACCGAGAACTGTGCTACCCTCAGCCACAACCAGCGGCGTGGCGCCACAGCGCGACACTTCGTCGCAAGCGTTTTTCACTTCAACCGGCAAGTTACCGCCGTGTTCTTCAACGTATCTCGTTATCGCGTCCATCGCGCCTTTGCGAATCTCGCGCCCCTGCCAGTTAACGCCGCTCATCCGCGTCTGCGCGGTAAACGGAACAAATTCAGCATGAGTATCTGCTAGCTCCCGACCGCGAATCTCACAAGCGGTTTTCGCCAATACCACAATACTCCGGCCTTCGGGTGTTTCATCGGCCAGCGACGATAACTGGGCAGCATCAGCTAGCGTGCAGATTTCCACGCCCGGCGCCGGAATAAATTCCGAGGCCATCCGGTTGCCAAGAGTGATAGTACCGGTTTTGTCCAGCATCAACACGTTCACATCGCCGGCAGCTTCGACCGCCCGGCCGGACATTGCCAGCACGTTACGCTGCAACAGCCGGTCCATTCCGGCAATACCGATTGCGCTCAACAGACCGCCGATAGTGGTCGGAATCAGACAGACCAGCAACGCCACGAGCGACGGTATCGGCAGGTACACTTTCAGATAACCTGCAAATGCCGGCAGGGTAATCACTGCAATTAGAAATACAATCGTCAAGGTCACCAACAGGATGGATAAAGCCAGTTCATTCGGCGTTTTTCGTCGTTTGGCGCCCTCAACCAAGCTAATCATCCGGTCGATAAAAGTTTCTCCTTGTCCGGCTGTAATCCGGACTTTAATCCAGTCTGACAGCACCCGCGTGCCGCCAGTTACCGCCGACCGGTCACCGCCGCTCTCGCGGATTACCGGCGCCGATTCGCCGGTAATTGCGCTCTCGTCGACCGATGCCATACCGTCAATTATATCGCCATCGGAGGGGATAATTTCTCCGGCATGTACCATAACAATATCATTCTTCACTAATTGCGAAGCATCTACTTCGATCGTTTTACCATTTTTCAACAAATTCGCACGCAAGCTCTGACGCGCGCCACGCAATGATTTGGCTTGAGCCTTGCCGCGACCTTCAGCAATTGCTTCGGCGAAGTTTGCAAATAACACTGTGAACCACAGCCATAAAGTAACTTGAACAGTAAATAGCAACTGGCTGTTGCCGCTGAATAGCTCGCGTACCGAAAACCAGGTAGTCAGGATTGCGCCGATGAATACCACAAACATAACCGGATTTTTAACCTGTATACGGGGATCGAGCTTAACAAAAGTCTCGCGCACAGCTTCGAAAAAGATGGCTTTATCAATTATTTTTTTGTCCTTCATAACCTTCTCCTAACCAATCGTCATCAACAGGTGTTCAAGGATCGGCCCGAGCGCCAGCGCCGGAACGAAGGTCAGCGCGCCGACTATCAAAACTGCTCCTGCCAACAACACCGCAAACAGCACTCCGCCGGTATTAAAGGTGCCGGAACTAACCGGGGTATGTTTTTTCTCGGCCATACTGCCGGCAATTGCCAGTACCGGGATAATTATCGCAAACCGGCCAAATAGCATACAAATAGCTGTGAGAATGTTATAGAACGGCAAAGCGGCATTCAATCCGGCAAAAGCGCTGCCGTTATTGCCGACAGTCGAAGCGAAAGCATACAGAACTTCACTTAGACCGTGCGGCCCGGAGTTCGATATTCCCGCCAATCCGGCTGTAGTACCGATCGCGAGCGCACTACTAAACAGCACTCCGATTCCCGGAACGAGAATACCAGCCATCGCCAGCTTCATTTCCCGGACTTCGATTTTTTTGCCGAGATATTCCGGTGTCCGTCCGACCATCAGACCGATGATAAACACCGTCAGTAATACAAACAAGAACATTCCGTACAATCCAGCGCCCACGCCGCCATATACTACCTCGCCAAACATCATATTAAGGATTAACATCATCCCGCTGAGCGGCATATAACTGTCGTGCATACTGTTGACAGCGCCGCAAGAGATAACGGTAGTCGCGTTCGCAAACAACGCCGAATCGGCGATTCCGAAGCGGACTTCCTTGCCTTCCATCGCAGTCGGAGCCGCAATGTTCAGTTTGGCGAGCAAGGGATTGCCGGCTGTTTCAGAATAGCAGACCACTGCCAGACCGATAACGAATAATATCGTCATGGAGATAATTATTGATTTACCCTGACCCATGTCTTTGGCCATTTTCCCAAATGCGAAGACCAGCGCCGCAGGAATTAACATAATCGAAAAAATCGACAGATAATTGGAAAACGGCGTTGGATTTTCAAACGGATGCGCCGAATTAGTATTGAAGAAGCCACCACCGTTGGTTCCCAGTAGTTTGATCGATTCTTGAGACGCAACCGGGCCCATAGCGATGGTCTGCTGGACGCCTTCGAGTGTTGTCACTTGCTGATAGGACGAGAAATTTTGAATAACCCCTTGGGATACGAATAGCAGTGCGACCACAATCGACAACGGCAGTAAAATCCACAGTACGCTGCGCGTCATATCGCTCCAAAAATTGCCAATAAATGTGGTAGTTCGGCGCAACAATCCGCGGATAAGCGCTACAGCGACTGCTAAACCGGTCGCTGCCGACAGAAAATTCTGCACGGTCAGCGCCAGCATTTGCGACAAATAACTGGCGGATGTCTCGCCGTCCAAAAACTCATGTTTGGAATTCCTGCCGGATTGAGCGGCAACAATTGCTGCGCGAGCAATAGCATCAACTCGGCCAAAAACCCGAGCAAATTAAACCAAAGCAATGCCTTCGTGTACTGCCACCAAGTCATTTCCAAAGTCGGGTCGACCCCGCTGAACCGGTAAAACAGTCGTGCTACCGGGTTAAGCATCTTGTCCGCCCAGGTTAGTTCATTGTTATAGACTTTTGCCATGTACAAACCAAGCCAAAAACTGCTAACCAACAGTAGTGCCATATATATTACATAAACAACGATTGTATTAAACACCTTATCCTCCAAATAAACGCTATCGGCGGCTAGCCGCTGGCGGTTTGAATGCTGTAAACTAGAATTTCTCGGGATTAACGAGTACATAAAACAAATAAACCATCAGGCCTGCAGCTGCAATGCCGGTAATAACAATGTCAATCATTTCGTCCTCCGTTCACATGATGTCGGCGTCAGTATATTCCTAAGGTATAAAAATGTCTATATAAAATTCTAGAACTGGCTACCTTCCTTCCACAAAAAAAGTACCCGTTCTCCACACAACACACTCACTGTCATCACCAGCAAATACGTCGGGATACAGGTACTCTTCAAAAGTCTCGTTCTGAAACCAGAGGTTCCAATTCAGCAAAATGCGCTACTCCGCGTCAACTCCGGCTACTCCGCCGGCACTTCGCTCATCACCCGGTTAACAAAAGCCGTTACCCGGGGATTTTCCGGAACCGGCGTTGCGGCTGCCGCCGCTTGCGCCTTGTTTTGCGGTACAAATTTTAAGTTAACCCGCAACAGGCAATATTCCTGTTCAAAGCGGTTATATTGTTCGCCGAATAAATAGCCCAACACCGGGATATCTTTCAGTCCGGGGATACCGATACTGGCAGTAACTGTTTGATCGCGGGCAAAAGCCGCGGCAATAAACGGACTGCCGTCGGCGCGAACAACCCGCACCGAATCAGTTTCCCGGGCGCCGATATACGGATAGGTCTTACTATAATCCGAAGCGGTCGATGCGCCATTAATATAGCTTACGCGCATGTGAATTGCCAACCGTACCAGGCTCTGTTCGGGATGCTCTTTATTATAATAGATAACCGTCGGTGTGACCTTGATATTGGTCGGCACATCTTTGTAGGTGATACTGGCGTTATTACCGGCGCCAGTTGCCAAAGGCAAAGAGGTGGCGATATCCAAGGTGTTAGACATACCGTTATGAGTAGTCAGTGACGAACTAATCAAAATTCGCCCTTTCGACAACGCTTGCTGCACCTTGATATTGGCGAGATTTTCCAGCGTCGCCAATCCCAGCACCCAATCAAAGGCTGCCTTAGTAGCGCTACCCGTGCCGATGTCGCCATATACTTGCAGACCGGAAGTCGGTAGCACCCCTACCGAGGTCAGGTCACCGTCATTTAATGTTTCCAAACTGCAGTCTATCTTAATCAAATCGTTAAACTTCGTCGGCAGAGTAAATACCGTTAACATTTCTTTGGCCAGAACAATGTTTTCCGGTTCGCCGTACAGTACAATTTCCGGCACCATGCCACTATAAATCCGATACTGGACACCGAGCGACTCGGCTAGTTCATCGAGCATTTTGGTCGTAGCCATCAGCTTATTTTGTTCCACCGGCACTATTTCATATACCGGTTCGGCAAAGACCGCGAGCGGCCAACACAGCAATAACAGGCAGACTAGAATAAAGCACAGCTGTTTTAGTTTCATGGTTGTAACTCCTGATAGTCGCTCGCTAGCGGATTCCTATTCATTAACTGCTCGTCTGCGGCTTCATCCTGACTAACGAACTCTACCGCTAACTTCAACAACGAAACAACATGAGTTTTCGCATCAGTTTCTTGCGAAAAAAAGTATTTCAGTACAGGAATTTGGTTTAAGATTGGTATGCCTTGTTCAACTTTGACATTTTCATCACGCATCATTGCCGCGACGATATTCTCTTCGCCATCGGCATTGACCGTCCGCATCGTTTTTACCCGGCGCTTGTTTATTTCCGGCACTGAAGTGCTGACCAACGTCGACAGACTGTTTATCGAGCTGACTTGCATATCAATATCCAGTTGAATCTTAGTCAGTTCCGGTTTCTCGCTATTATATTCGATAATGGTCGGGGTTATTTTTACTTTTGTTTCCGAAGTATAGTAGTCGACAGACGATGATCCATTGGCATTTACCGTTACATACGGTACCTGCTCAGTACTGGTCATCACTCCTTGCAGCCCGTTGGTAGTTACTACCTGTCCGGCAACCAAAATTTTGCTGTCGCCGTCATTGGCGCGAAATTTCAGGTTGCCAAACGCCCGGTACAAGTCGCCAATTTGAAACGCCGAGGTGGGAGCAGCACGGCCCTTATTAGTGCCAGTAAGTTGCACCCAGCCACCAACGGGAATGTCATTGATGTGCATACCGATCGCGCTGCCATCACCGATGGCAGCTTCCTGCAAACTGGCAGTAATATAAATAAGTTCACTGTGCACCGGTTTGCCACTAATTTTCTCCAGTAGTGTTACGACCTTTTGCAGCGAACCTTCGACACCGACCAAAACAAACATCGGTCGCTCGTTATAACAAATCGAATAACTAAAATTGCCATTTTTGGCAAAACCGGCAATAAGCTGTTCGCATTGCAACAGCTTTTCTTGCGGCACTTCGACGATTTTGACACTTCGCGCCGATTTGCTAATATTCTTATTAACTTGTTTAATTATTTGTTGCTCAGCATCGGGATAGTCTTCGCTGTCATAGTCAGCATACACGTTAATATTAATCAGTAGTAGCGCCAGCATCAGTAAAATTATTTTCTTCATAATCCCTCTCGTTGTAGCCACCGCACTGTGCAGGATGCTTTTCAAAAATAGTTCGGCATTTTACTTCCTATCAGCTATAATTAGGGAAGAACTCAATAGCATTATATTATAGTAAATTATTTTTGCCGACATTGAGTGCCTCACTAATTATAGCCTGCATCTGTATAATTACAATATATTTCGGTTGTAATTAACTAATCGTTACGGAGAAAATATCATGCGGTCTTTGCTTTTAAAGATAACCGTGCTAATCGGCTGTTTATTATTTAACCCCGCCGTATCAAATGCCGCGCTATCTGCTCAGACAGCTGCCGGCATTACTCTTGTTGTTGTCAATCTGACCGAAAATAACTTTTCGGTGTTAGTCAATTACGAATATTTTATCGCGACCGATATGTTTATCCAGCCGCGAGTAGGTTCGATCAAATTTTCATCAACTTCCAATTCCCAAATAACAACGATAAATGATGAGAAAGCTGAAGAAAACACCGATGATGAACCAGGTAGCAAAGGAGAATTTTCTTACGAAACAATTGAGCCGGAACTGATCGAAAATAGCGACACTAGTGATACTGTCGTCGATGTGGTTAAAACTAACGATGAAGAAGATTCGGTATTCGGCAATAAAATTACCATCGGCGCGTTTGATGAACGACTAATGTTAATCAGCTCGATTTCCCGCTTAAAATTTCAATTAGGCGATTTCGATTCAGAAACATTTTTGCCAATAAAAATTGCTTATTCCCTGAGTAGCGGGACCGGTAATATGAACACCCAAGCCAATACTGACAACAGCGGTATAAAAATCGCAATGTACGATAATGGTCTGGGACAGAGCAGTTGGACGTTAATCAGTCAGGAAGCGTCCAGCTCTTGGAACTATACCGGCGCCATCGGTCAACGCTACAACTCTTCATACATTGTTAATTTCCCGGTAATCTATGTTTTATACGACAGCAACGCTAATTTTGCTGATCTTATCCAAGAGTTCAAAAAAAACTATGAACCGATCCTGATTGGCAATGTTTATTACCCAAAACAAATATTGAGCGAATTAACTTCTGGCAGAAATAATTGGGACGATTTATTCACCGCCCGCGCGAAAGGGTCGGACAGCTATCGAAAAGTGTTGTTTCCTAATAGCACTAAAATGTTTGAACAAAGAAAACTTTTTCACGGTAGCGGCGAAAAAATTGAAGCTCCGAATTTCAACATTGATCCCCCCTAAAAGGTACCACTGAAAAATATTTCAAATTTGTAAAATCAATCCGGGAGTGATAAATATGTTATTACAACTAAGCAGTTTAGAAAAAGCCATTGCATCGCTAACCGGTGCACTATCCAAAACCGAAGATGAAGAATTCATGAATTTATTTGATGAAATAACAGTAAACTGTTTACGCGCCGGAGCCATTCAAAACTTTGAGTTTACTTATGAATTATCCTGGAAATTTATCAAACGCTGGTTGGATTATAATATTGGTGCAACCTATGTTGACGGGGTGCCACGCATCGAGCTATTTCGGTTGGCTGCCGAAAGTCAGTTGATAACCGATGTTGAGCATTGGATGACCTACCACCGCGCCCGCAACAAAACTTCGCACACCTATGATGCCGATGTAGCCGAAAGTGTTTATTGCGCGGCCCGGGATTTTTTAACAGATGCCAAACTATTATTAGCGGCATTAGCGGCGCGCAATGCTTGACTTACGCCCCGACATCTTAGCCGCGATAAAAACTATTGTTTACACCAACCTGCCGGACTGCGAAATTCGCGCATTTGGTTCACGCGTCAATAACAGCGCCAAACCATACTCGGATATTGATATTGCCTTGGTAACCGACCGGGTTATTGATGACAAAGTATTAGCAATAATCGAACAATCATTTGAGAATTCCGATATTCCCATTAGGGTTGAGGTCTGCGACTGGCATAGATTGACTGCCGAGTTTCAGGCGATTATTGCCAAACATTACATAGCGCTATAGGCTCCTGAAATAACAAATAAAAATACCCGTAGCTAACGCACAAGACGTTCGCCACGGGTATTTTTTGCTAATAAATGCTTTGTCGCTGCTGCAATTTTATCAACACCAGCGAACACAAATAGCCAATTACTGCGCCGATTAGCACATTCGTTATCCGCGTGCAGCCAATCATGAAGTGATTATTCGCGTACAATACAATGAAAAAACAACGTGCGGTAAAAGAGATGTAATATTTATCAAATACCCGGAACGTCAGCATCATACAGGTAAATAATACGTAGTTGAGTAGTTGACTGGCGGGCAAAATTAACGCGACCGCGAATCCAAGGATGATACCGGCGGCGCCGCCCAGTAACCGGTGTTTGGCTTTGGTTTTTGCCGCCTCAAGTTCGATATTTGCAACTGAAATACTCGACCAAAGCAGCCACTCCGCTTCCTGAATGTCAAATGCTCGCCACACGATGAAAGCAATCAGTACAGGGAACACAATCCGAAAATACAACAGGCAATCGCGGCTGGAAAACTTAAAGTTGTAGTTGATATGTGCCGATTTTGGTTTATTCACCAATAGCGCCAATGCCAGGCTGGCCGCCGCCAGCAGTAAAATGCTGATTAGGTTTGCCGCAGTGTATTGGCTGGCAGGAATGTTCGGAAATTTGAAGCTGGAATATATAGTTCCTATCATTATCCAGCTGGCAGCTTTGCGAAGACTGGGATTGTTTAATTCCAAATAGCCGCAGATTAGCCCGACAGTACCCATAATCACAGCGTAGAGCCAGTATTCACCACTTTGCATAGCGTTCGCCATCAACTCGCCGATGGCAAAAATAAGCACGAGGTGGATAAATGAATAGTAGCGGTTAAAATAACTTTTATTATAAGGAATTAAAGCGCAGACGGCAAAAAAACTGGCGATAAGATAATAGTCCCGTCCGGTAAGCCAAGTGAATATTATCCCCGGCAAGATAGAAATAACAATCTCCAATGCCCCGCGCTTATTGATATTAACCATGGACAATGTCTGCAGAGTTTACTATTTCGGCAATTCTCCCGAGCATTTCCAGTGAGGAATTATGCCATTCCGGGCTGCCGCTGGCACAGAGGTCACCGATAATATTCACTTTATAATCGAGATCATGAGCATCCCGGACAGTGGTCTGAATTGCCATTTCCGTGGACACACCGGCGATATATACTTTTTCAACATTATTGGCGCTCAGTAGCAAATCCAGATTGGTTGCAAAAAAAGCGCTCACCCGGTTTTTGTAAACGATAATGTCGCTATTTTGATATTCCAGTCCGTCCACTAATGCTGTTGCCCAGGTATCGCGCAAATAGGCGCCATATTTTTTGGCATTGGCAAATAGTTTGGAATTTGGGTGTATTTCGCAGTAATCAGCGCTAAATGCCACCTTAACCCAGATTACCAACCAGCCATTAGCTCGCGCCGTTTTCGTCACCGCATTGATTTTTTCAACACTGTTATTCGCGGCAAACATCGCCGCGCAAGCCGGAGTTTTTCCAGCCGGATTGACGATTTCATTGATGTAGTCGATTATAATTAGCGCCTTTTTCATTTCAAACTCCTTTTTTGTGTAGTTGGAGGGGACGAAATCCTATGCCCTATACCCTAAATCACTGAATCGTCTTCCCGACATTTACCGCGTCTTGAAAGGTGCGTCCGCTCATCCGGTAGATGCTCATACTCGTCACAGCCACCGCGTACACCGGATTTTCTTCGATACCACGTTTTTTGTCCAGCACCCCAAATGACGAAAACGAATGAATAATATAGTTTTTATTTTTATCTACGCCCAGATAAATCATGATATGTCCGGGCATATACAATATGGAACCGGGGCTTACTTCGGTTAATTCTTCGTAGCGCTGGCCGCCGATGCCGTAGAATTCTTTGGTTGTAACCGGCATTTTTGCTTGTTGACCGCTGTTGCGGGGAATGTAGATTCCAAAACTTCGATAGACGTTTTGGGCGAACGACGAGCAATCGACACTATCATATAACCCGCCCCAACCAAACTTCATCCCGTACATCTTAAACGCCTGATAGATGATATTTTGATAACTACATGGCAAAAAGCCCTCACGAATCCCCTCGGTTTGCTTGGGCAACTTGACATATTGAAAAATCAATTTACCGATACTGTCGCGCGCCGGCAACTGGACTATGTATAGTTCAGAGTCCTGAGTTATCAGTCCTGAGTTGCTGTGAGTGAGTTCAGAGTTATTAGTCCTTAGTCCTGAGTTCCCGTCAGAAAACTCTAAACTCTGAACTCTGGACTCTGAACTAGCCAGTGGAATCTTTGCACCCATTTCCCAGACCAGTACTTCGTTGGTCTGGGTATTTTTCATGCAGAAATTCGGCACCTTTATCGACAAAAATTTACTTTTGCGGTAATTATCCCAGGCGCTACGGCTGTCAACTATTGCGACATCATTGACGTTTACCCAGGCGGCATAGCACACCGACTGCACAAACAACCATTTTCCATCGCGACTGCTATGAAGAATTAGCAGCGGCTCCACCGGATCCAAGCGAGTTTCTTGAAACCGATCCAAACTGTCATTAACCGCGTTATTATAAATCCGGTCGGCCGTTGGCAGCGACCGCATATCAGTCTGGCGGACGGTAAAACCGTATTTTACCACAACTGGATTGGCGATAGCGTCCAGATTGCGGTTGTAATCTAACGCTTTGTAATAATCATAACTCACCCTTTTGCCATTTACATATTTAAGCTCGGAGGGAATACTCATCCGTTTGACCAAATCGGCTACTTTAGCGCTGCCGAGTTGCGCCGGATATTTTTCAAAATCTGCCAAATACGAATCCTTATCGGCGCGGAGCTTGGCATTTAGCGTTTGTATCTGGGCATCATCAAACATCAGCGCCCGCGGCTGCACTATTTTAGCAATCCAATAATCCGGTTGCTTCATGCTCCAGGTAACATCAGCAAACTCCGGAACCGCGACAAAATTGTTAAGCGAAACCGGATAGTAAACAATCGGCGCATAATCGACTGCATAAATCAGTGAACAAAAAACAAATTGAAAAATGGTTACAACAGCAACCATTAATGCAATTGTAACCACTCTGCCACATCGGGATATTTTAGAGGGCAACCACAAGGGGTTGCCCCTACCCGCAATTTCACCATTCACCATTAACATTTCACCATTCCCAAACAAACTACACGTCTAGATTCCGGACTTCGCGGGCGTGCTTTTCGATAAAGCGCCGGCGCGGTTCGACTTGGTCGCCCATCAGTGTGGTAAATATCTCGTTCGCGTCGGCGGCTGATTCAATACTGACTTTTAGCAGTGTCCGGTTTTCGGCGTTCATCGTCGTTTCCCATAACTGTTCCGGATTCATTTCACCCAAACCTTTATAACGCTGAACAGCGATGCCATCCTTACCGATTTCTTTCATTAGTTTTTCTTGCTCATGATCGTTATAGGTATACCACTGCTGTTTGCCTTTTTTGACCAAAAATAGCGGTGGCTGGGCAATATAGACTTTTCCAGCTTCAACCAATGAATACATATAGCGATAGAAAAAAGTCAGTAACAGTGTCCGGATGTGCGAACCATCGACATCGGCATCGGTCATAATTATTATCTTGCCGTAGCGGGCTTTTAGCACATCAAAATCCTCGCCGATACCGCAACCAAACGCTGTTATCATCGTGCGAATTTCTTCATTATGGAGAATTTTGTCGATGCGGGCTTTTTCGACATTTAATATCTTACCACGCAATGGCAAAATTGCCTGATAGCGGCGATCCCGGCCTTGCTTGGCTGAACCACCTGCTGAATCACCCTCGACCAGATAAATTTCAGTCAAAGTGGCATCTTTTGAAGAACAGTCGGCTAGTTTTCCCGGCAGCGAACTAATTTCCAGCGGATTTTTCCGGCGGGTAAGCTCCCGGGCTTTGCGAGCGGCATCACGGGCGCGGGCCGCCATGACAATTTTTTCAAAAATCTTTTTCGCTTGAGTGGGATTTTCTTCCAGAAAAGTATTTATTCCGTCACCGACAATGGCTTCGACGATACCTTTTACTTCGCTATTGCCAAGTTTAGTTTTGGTCTGTCCTTCAAATTGCGGTTCGCGCACTTTTACCGACAGCACCATTGTCATCCCCTCACGGGTATCTTCACCGCTAAAGTTCTCATCATTTTCTTTGAGCAGGTTGCGTTTACGGGCGTAGTCATTCATACAGCGGGTGAGCGCCCCTTTGAATCCGGTTAGATGGGTGCCGCCTTCCTGGGTATTGATATTATTGACAAACGACAGCGAATTTTCGTTATACGAATCATTATATTGAATACTGCACTCGACAACTGTTTCATCTTTGATACCACTGATATAAATCGGCTTATCAAACAGCGCCAACTTATTTCGATTTAGGTAAGCGACAAATTCAATAATTCCACCGGCGTAATTAAAATCCCGCTTGTCGCCGCTCCGCTCATCGATAAATAGAATCTGCACGCCGCGATTGAGAAATGCCATTTCCCGCAAGCGGGCTTTTAGTAAATCAAAATCAAACACCAATTCTTCAAATATCGTCGAATCCGGCTTGAAGCGGGTCAATGTGCCGGTATCTTTACATTTTCCAATGACGTGAATTGGTTCGACAGTAATTCCGCGTTCGAACTTGATCGCGTAAATTTTGCCATCGCGGCGAACTTCAACTTCGCACCATTCGGACAGCGCATTTACAACGGATGCGCCCACGCCATGCAGTCCGCCGGAAACTTTATAACCGCCACCGCCAAATTTTCCGCCGGCATGTAGCACGGTCATAACCGCTTCGAGCGCAGTTATTCCGGATTCATGCATATCAATCGGGATGCCCCGGCCATTATCTTTGACGATTATTTCATTATTGACGGTAATCGTGATTTCGATTTTATTACAATAACCGGCCAAAGCCTCGTCAATACTATTATCGACAACCTCATACACCAAATGATGCAATCCTCGCGCTGATGTACTGCCGATATACATTCCCGGACGACGGCGAACGGCTTCTAGCCCTTCAAGGATTTCAATCTGGCCGGCATCGTAATTACCATCGACTTTAGTTTCTTCTGCCAGTATTTGCTCTTCTGTCATCTACTTTACCTCACTTTTTTGTAAGCCACTAACTTTAACAGCTCCGCGGTAACTTCTTCGGGTCGGATAGTATTCAATAGCATTACCAATTTGGCATCAGCATCATTATCACGGAATTTATTATCAAATAAATCGGCAATAAGTATTTGTTTTTCCTGGTCGAAAAATTTCCTGGTGATAATTAATTTATCGCGAATCTCCTGAAAATTAGCCCAAGGGCTGAGATGAAGCAACTCGCGCAGTTTTGCCCGCAGTGCCAGTTGGCTATTCAACGCGCACACCGCGCACACCGTCTCATTCTTAACCAACGCCCCGCATTGTTCACAATGGTTCCAACCTTCGCTGATTTTTTGGCGGTTGAGTTTGGCATAGCTGTGGGCGATTTTCCGGGCATGGTCATAAATCGCGGTATTTTCAAATGGTTTACAGAATTGGCTAATGAATATTATATCATCATCCTGCAACAGCGTGCGCTCATCGTACTTAAATTGCTCGGATTGATCGGCTAATTCCAGTTCAGTCGGCTCGACTAACTGTTTTCTGGTACCAATCCGGGCATATATTCTGCTAATATTGTCAACAGCAAACAATTCTTTAAGTTTTTTTCTTATTTCGGCTTGAAAAAAATGAATTTCACTGCTAATTCCGGCGCTGTCGGTATATATCGTAAGTTCATGATTAAAAAAACGCTGCGGCAAAGTATGTTTAGCCAGATAACTGCCGACAATCTCCGGCCAATAATACTGAATTATAAACAATAAATAGCGTTCCTTCAATCCCAGCCGGTTAATGATTTTCATTATCTCGCTATCAATGTTATTAATTTTCTTAACCGCTTTAGGATTATTCACAAACTTCACCATTACAAATTCTCTGCATTCGGATTTTATCCTGACCAATAAAACAGTCGCTATCCGTGGTTGTAATAAAAGTCTGGACCTTACCGGCAAGGTTATTTAACAGTTGCTGTTGCCGGTTACAATCCAATTCACTCATAACGTCATCGAGCAGCATTACCGGATAATCCCCGGTTTCGGACTTAATATACTCGACCTCAGCTAGTTTCAATGCCAAAATACTGCTGCGTTGCTGCCCTTGTGAACCGTAATGCTTGCAGTCGTAGTCGTTTATCAATACGTCGAAATCATCGCGTTGCGGACCTATCGAAGTACTCATACGAGCGATGTCGGTTGCCACATTGCTTTTTAATAAACTTAAATACCAATCGCTGCTTGGAATGATTTTTTCCGTCATGCCATAAATATTATACACAATCTGCAAATTTTCTTTTTCTGATGACAATTTTCGCTGGGCAAGATTGGCTAACATCGAAATCCGTTTTAGCGCTTCCAGCCGTTTTTCGACGATTTGTAAAGCCAGCGGCGCAAACTGTTCATCCCACTCAGTTAATAATTCCACCGGACAAGTACGGTTATTGATATTTTTTAATAAACTATTGCGTTGCTGTAAGACCCGGTTGAATTTAAATAATGTTTTGGCATAGACCCGGCTGGCTTGGGATAATTCCTGATCGAGAAACGAGCGACGCAGTTTCGGCGCGCCCTTGATCATCCATAAATCTTCCGGACAAAACAATACCACATTTAGCGTTTCAGATAATTCTGACGGCCGGACTGGTCGTTCATTTACGGTAAAGCGCTTGCTATTTAGCCGCGACAATTGATAGCGAATGGAAAAATTAATATTGCGCCGATAGAATTCTACCGCTACCGCCGCGCTATTATTATTCCAGCGCAAACATTCGCGAATATCGGCTGTTCGATGCGAAAAACCATTCGATGCAATATAAATTGCCTCAAGGATATTAGTTTTTCCTTGAGCGTTAGCGCCATAAATAACATTAACACTTTCCGAGCACTCCATGGTTTGGAATTTATAATTACGAAAATTATAAAGCTTAACTTGGCTGATATTCATATTTATCTCACAGTAATATTATCTCCAAGATCAGAGATTGTAAAACTAACCACATCACCGATGTGAATTTTGCGGCGCTTTTCGGTGATAATATCGCCATTTAACATAACATTTCCGTCTTTTACCAAAGCATGCGCCATACCACCGCTATCAGCAACCCCGCTCAACTTTAAAAGTTTATCCAACTGAATAAACTCACTGCGTAATTCAAAATCCATTTCGTCTCCTTATTTGAATTAGGGCGCACACATATGTACTCCCATAATTTTTGTCTACATATTATTGGTGCGCACGGGCGTAATAATATATTTATAGCCTTTATCTAACGGGCTTTCAATCAATGCCGCGGCATTGGGTCCGTTTAATTTTATTAAAATATCATCGCTTTCCAGATGTTTTACGATGTCCAATATATAGCGCGAATTGAAAATTACTTCCATTTCCGGCCCAACTATTTCGGCGCTGATAACTTCAGTGGCTCTGCCGATGTCCGGGTTACTGGTTGAAAAAATAACATTTTCGCCACTACAAGACATTTTCATTACGTTATACAATCCTGATGAAAGTAAAGATACCCGCTCGATAACGTCTGCCAAATTAGCGCGGTTTATTTTTACATCTAAGGTATGAATTGACGGTACTACATTTCGATAATTGGGAAATTGACCGTCGATCAACCGCGATTTTATATAGACATCTTCAAATGCAAATGATATTTCATTTTTTTGCCAAAGAATAGTTATTTCACTATTTTCGTCATTACCGATTATCCGTACAATTTCATTGAGAATTTTTGATGGAATAACAATTTTCACATTTTCAGTAATGTTCGTAAACTCCATTGTTTTGATTGCCATCCGATGAGTATCGGTAGCCACCATACTAAATTGACCATCTTGGATTTCAAACAAGCATCCACTGAATAATGGACGGCTTTCATCAGTAGAACAGGCAAAAGTTGTTTTTTTGATGATATCTTTAAATGTGCTGCTGTTTAATTTGATGAAATTTGTGCCAATCAATGGTTTGATAGTCGGAAATTCTTCATGGGGCATGGTAACTAAAGTAAACTGCGCGTGCTCAGAGCTAATCTTTACTTTTTTAGTTTCTTCATCCATCTCGATGTTAATTGTAGTGCCGCTGATTTTTTTGATGATATCGGTGAAGAATTTACCTGATATGACTGTTTTTCCGGTTTGTTCGACGTTGGCTTTAATCTTAGTTACGATAGCAAGCTCATAATCAGTAGCTTGAATCGTTAAAATATTATCTTCGTCTGCTGATAAATAAATCCCACTCAGTATTGGCGTTGAAGCTGGTTTAGTTGAGATTGCCTTTTGAACAGTTGTAAGCGCATTAGTCAGATCGTGTTTCAGGCATTGAAAAATCATAGTTGTCACCTCTCTATAATACTATCGTAGTTTAAAATTAGTCGTAATAATAGTAGGGGCTGTTGAAAGTGTGGAAAATCGGCGCGCGGCTATATTTGTTAACCAGTTGCCGCTGTTTGTAAACTGTTGATACTGTTAATTACTAAATTAGGGGTTATCAACATATCAGTACGCCATTTTCTTATCAACATTGCTCAACAGCTTACAAACATACTATTGAACAATTTGCTAGCCTTCAACAATTTTATCAGCTATGCGCTTGATATTATCGCGTAATGAACTGTCTAGTTTGATTTCCGAGGATATTTTATCACACGCATGAATGACAGTGGAGTGATCGCGGTTAAAACAAGCGCCAATAGCTGGAAGTGATTCACTAGTCATTTCCCGGCAGAGATACATGGCAATTTGGCGCGGAAAGGCAATATTGCGCGGGCGTTTATTGGATTCCAAATCAGAAATTTTAACCTTAAAATAGTCGCAGACGGCGGTTTTTATAAAACTCATCGTAATCATTTTTTGCTTGGGTTTTTTGATGATGTCTTTTAATGCCGACTCGGCAACTTCCAGGGTTATTTTTATTCCGGACATCGAAGAAACTGCCAATACCCTAGTGAGCGCTCCCTCTAATTCGCGGATGTTATTGGAAATATTATCGGCGATATATACTATGACATCATGGGGAACTTCGGCTTTTTCCCAGAGAGCTTTGTTGCGGAGTATCGCGATTCGTGTTTCTAAATCCGGCGCGGAAATATCCGCAACCAACCCGCTTTCGAAACGGGAGCGGATTCGTTCTTCTAATAAAGAAATTTCCTTTGGCGGTCGGTCGCTACTTACGACTATTTGCTTATTCAACTCCCGTAAGGCGTTAAAGGTATGAAAAAATTCTTCCTGGGTCTGGGGCTTGTTTTGCAGAAACTGGACATCGTCAATCAATAAGACATCAATCGAGCGGTATTTGCTGCGAAACGCATCAGTCTTACGATTTTGGATCGACTCCACCAGTTCATTGACAAAAGTTTCAGAAGAAATATACAACACTTTTAAAGTCGGATGGTCGCTCAAAATTTTGTGACCGATGGCGTGCATCAAATGAGTTTTACCCAAACCAACCGGACTATATAGAAATAACGGATTATAGGCGAATCCCGGCTTTTCACCGACTGCTGATGCGGCGGAAAAAGCAAAACGATTGGAATTTCCAACAACATAGCGGTCAAAAGTGTAATTTGGGTTGAGGAGAATTTTTGGTTGTTTTATTATTTCTTTTTTTTCAACGGCAACGTTTGTGACAGAAACGGGTAACGGAGCCAGAGCCGGTTCATTGACTGATGATTCATCTTCATCATTACGGGCAGTATAAACAATATTTTCGATATCCGGCGCCAATTTTTTTACTAACTCTTTAACCATTGTTGAATATTGCTGCTCAAACCGGGCTTTGGCAAGATCGTGCGGAACACTTACTAATAGATGAATATTATCGACGATATCGACGCCAAAAGTCGGTTTTAAGTAAATCTTATAAACAATATCCGAAACCTCGGCTCGCAGCGCGTCGGTTATTTCATTCCAAAGCATGTGAGCTTTTGCGCTCGTTTGTTGCATAGTCAGCCTCCGTTGTATAATTAACTCTAAGCTGTTGATAAAATGTTAACAATGTGGATAAGGTTGTTGAAATTTGAAAAAAAGCAAAAATAAAAAGCGCCTGCCGCTCATATTGGCTCTATCTTACCAGAATGTTGATAAGTTATCAACATTATTAGCCTGACTAACTATTGTTTGACTATGGATTTGTTTTTATAAAACATTAAAAAAACTGTGAACGTGGTATAATCTGTGAGAGAAATATTAATTTATTTTGTAAAAAAGCAAGGAGCCAGATGACTACAAAATAAAATAGCCAAATAATCAGCAAAGAGAAGAACGCTGAGCCAGTTCTTGTTTACAACCCAAAATTTCCAATCGTCGGAATCGGCGCATCCGCCGGCGGATTGTCAGGCGAAAATTGGAGTAGTTATGAAAACCAATAATGACCAACTCAAAATGCTTAAGAATACCAATTCGTTGTTGCTGGCTTCTTTGGAAGCCAGCAATGAGGGCATATTTGCTGTAGATGCAAACAGAAATTTAAAAATCTATAATAGAAAATTCTTGGAAATGTGGAACATTACGCCAGCAGAGTTGGCGGGATGTAACGAAAAACAAATTCAGGAGATATGCTTATTAAAAGTAATTGACAAAGAAAAATTAAAAAGTGAGATGCGGAATAATTACAACAAATCAATGAATATTGATGATGAAGAAATCAAACTTGTAGACGGACGAACATTAGAGCGCACGATTAAGCTACAAAAGCTTGACGATGTGGTAGTCGGCCGGGTGCTTTTGTTTCGGGATATCACTGACCGCAAACTTGCCGAAGAAAAACAACGGTTGTATCATTCACTCCTAAACGCGACTTTGGAATCGACGGTTGACGCAATTCTGGTCGTGAATGCTTCCGGACAAGTAACTCAGTACAATCGGAAGTTTGTCGATTTGTGGGCCATTCCCGCTGAAGTGTCGGCGCTCAACGATGATGAGGTGTTGCTAAACTATGTGATGAATCAGTTGGCTGATCCGGATGAATTCAGGGCAAAAGTCCAGGACCTCTATCGTCGGCCGGAAGCTTGTATTGATGACGTAGTGCTGTTCGCCGACGGTCGGTGCATCGAAAGGCACTCACAACCGCAAATATTTGGCGACAAGGTTATCGGGCGGGTGTGGTCATTTCGGGATATTACCGAGCGGATGAATATTGAGCGTGAATTGGCGAATAAAAAATCACTTATTGATGCGGCGTTGGAATCGACAGCGGATGGAATCTTAGTTGTTGACCTGAAGCGAAGCGTGAAGCAGTATAATCAAAAATTTGCGGACATGTGGCGAATTCCCTCAGAGTTGTTGGAATTAAATAAAGACGAACAACTATTGAAACATATGTTGTTGCAAGTGGTGGATTCGGAAGATTATCTGACTAAAGCTATTGAATTGTACAAGACTCCGAGCGCAACCAGCCTGGAGACAGTAATTCTCAAAGATGGAAGAATAATTGAACGTTATTCACAACCGCAGCGGTTGGACAACAAGGTTGTCGGGCGGGTGTGGTCATTTCGGGATATTACCGCCCGAAAACTGGCGGAAGCTGATCTGGTTTACCTGAGTTTCCATGATGTCCTGACTGGTTTGTATAACCGCCGTTATTTTGAAGAAGAGCTGTTGCGGATGGACACCGTCCGCCAGTTGCCCATTTCGATTATCAGCGGCGATGTCAACAGTCTCAAAATTATCAATGATGTTTTTGGCCATTCCGCTGGCGACGAATTGATAGCAACTGTAGCGCGAATTATGAAAGACTGTTGTCGTGCCGAAGATTGTGTGGTGCGGTTTGGCGGCGATGAATTTGTGGTGTTTTTGCCAAAATGCGATGAAGCAACAGCCGGAAATATTTTAGAGCGGATCAAAATGAAATGCCTGACGGAAACCATCCAAGGAATCTCGGTGTCCGTGGCGTTGGGATGTGCCAGTAAGACGGTGCCTGATCAAGAGCTAATGACCGTAGTGAACACCGCGGAAACCAGGATGTACAAAAACAAGTTTAGCGCCGTCAATCGTGTCCGACTAGACACGCTCGAAGCGCTGGAACGTACGGTATATGAAAAAGATAATACCGAGGAACACGGCGAACGGATGCTGGTGTGCGCGACCGGTTTTGGTGAATATTTGAAATTGCCAATTGAAGCGTTGTTCGATCTGACAACATTGGCAACGGTCCACGATATCGGAAAAATCGCTGTTTCTGAGCAATTGTTGAATAAATCTGGAAAACTTAGTAAAGAAGAATGGGATGAGCTAAAAACTCATCCGGTTATGAGTAATCGGATTTTGCGGGCTACCCGCATGGTTAGTTTTAATGTTGAGGAGGCGGCGCTGGCGCATCACGAGCACTGGGATGGCAGTGGCTATCCGAGCGGCTTGAAGGAGACTGCCATTCCGCTACTCAGTCGAATAATTGCAATAATCGACGCCTATGATGTCATGACCCACGACCGCCCGTACCAAACTGCCATACCCCACGCGGCTGCAATCGAAGAACTGCAACGCTGCGCCGGAACCCAGTTCGACCCGGAGTTGGTGACGAAGTTTGTGGAATTTATCGGCGCGTAGGGGCAACCCCCTGTGGTTGCCCGCTGTATTGGTGAAATTACCATTTTCGGTGTAGGGGCGATTGGCGGTTGGCGGTTGGCGGCAATAACGAGGGTGTATGATGAAAAAAAACAATAGCTCCGGGCTGTGCCTGCGTCAGCTCGCCGAAGAAATGGTTCTGCGAACAACCGACACAGAGTTGGAGGACGCGGCAAATGAGACCCCGAAGCCAGTGCGGCAGGCACTGTACGAACTTCGGGTACATCAGATTGAACTGGAGATGCAAAACGAAGAGCTACGCCGTGTCCAAGTGGAACTCGAAGAAAGCAAGGCGCGCTATTTGGATTTTTACAATCTGGCTCCGGTCGGCTATTGCACTATTTCCACCAGTGGAATGTTGCAGGAGGTCAGCCTGACTTTTTCCAGGTTGCTGGGCGCGGTCAGCCGTAAGTTGATCCGGACACCGTTCAGCCGGCATATTTTGAGCGATGATGCCGATATTTATTATCTGTTCCAGAAAAAGTTGCTTGCGACTGGTGAATCGCAGAAGTGCGAATTGCGGCTCGTAAGACCGGACAAAACGACTTTCTGGGCTCAGCTGACTACCAGCCGTGTTGCAGGAGCCGACGGTTCGCCGGAATGCAGCTTGGTGGTTAGTGATATCAGCGAGCGCAAACAAGCCGAGCAGCATCTGCAGGAAAGTGAAGAGCGGTATGAACTGCTTGCCGAACAAAACCGGGTGTATCACTGGGAAGTAGATGTCTGCGGCCTTTATACCTATATCAGCGATGTGTGTACGACCGTAACAGGGTTGCAACCACACGAAATCATCAACAAGAAATACTTTTATGATCTCCATCCCGAACAAGGGCGTGCTGAATTTAAAAAAGCAACGCTTGAGATGTTTGCCCGCCAAGAAAAATTTGTCAATCTGGAAAACTGTGTTCAAACTGCCACGGGTCAGAGTATTTGGGTTTCGACGACCGGTATTCCGATTGTGGATGACCGGGGTAAGTTAACCGGCTATCGCGGCACCGACACCGATATTAATGAGCGCAAACAGGTCGAAGAAAAATATGCGGCGCTGTTTAGTAATTCAGTCGATGCCATTTTCGTTGCGGATCCGGCATCCCGACAGCTTGTTGACTGCAACAAGGCCGCCGAGTTGTTGACCGGCTATTCCAAAACTGAGTTGTTGTCAATGAACGCTGACAAGTTGCATCCGTACGATCGCGTAGCAGAAACAATGACCGGATTCCAAAAACAGACCGATGGCGAAAACGTATTGGTTGAAAGCGAAGTTTTAACCAAAGCTAACAGCCGGATACCGGTGGAGATTACCAGCTCTGCCATTACTACGGAAAGCGGCCGGTATCTTTTTGGCGTATTCAAAAACATTAGTGCACGGATTAAAGCCGAAACCGAGCTACGCGCGAGCCAGGAGCGCTTCCGGAGTTTGTTCATTGAGGCGCCGTTGGGCATTGCCGTGGTAGATACGGTTACGGGAAAATATCTGGAAACCAATCCGGCGTTTTCCGCAATTACTGGCAGAGATATGGAAGAATTGACACAAGTTGACTGGATAAGCATTACCCATCCGGACGATATTCAGAACAATCTTGATTTTACACAGCGCATGTTGGCCGGAGAACTAACCGGATTCCGTATGGAAAAACGCTATCTCTGCAAACACGGCACCGCTATCTGGATCAATATGACAGTAGCCAAACTGCATGTAAAAGCTAACGAACGTCCGCGTCATTTGTGTATGATTGAGGATATCACCGAGCGCAAACTCAATGAAGAAAGAATTGCTTTTTTAAGTTATCACGATGTATTGACTGGATTATATAACCGCCGCTTTCTCGAAGAACAATTGCAGCGTTTGGATACCGTTGACAAGCTGCCGGTCAGCATCATCAGCGGCGACGTCAACAACTTGAAAATTACGAACGATGTATTTGGCTATGCCAAGGGCGATGAACTGATAAAAACCGCAGCGCAGCATATGTCTGGCAGCTGTCGCGTTGATGATATTGTCGTGCGCTATGGCGGCGATGAGTTTGTAGCGTTTTTGCCACGCTGTGATGAGGCGACGGCGCAAAACATTATTGAGCAAATTCAGTTAAGCTGCCGGGACACAGCCGTTGCCGACATTCCGGTCTCGTTGGCGTTGGGTTGCGCTACCATGAGCGAACTTGAACAGGACATTTACAGCGTAGTAAATCTCGCCGATTCCCGGATGTGCAAAAATAAAATCCACGAAGAGAACAAGGTTCGCATGGAAACGCTTGAGAAGCTGGAACAAACTGCCTACGCAACTGATTCGACCGAGGAACACGCTAAGCGGATGCGAGCGTTGAGCCTCGGCTTTGGCGAACATCTACAACTTTCAGATGCGGAGGTTTATGATCTGGCGTTGCTGGCAACTTTGCATGATATCGGCAAGGTCGCCGTGCCGGAGACGATAGTCAATAAACAAGGCGCGCTCACAGCTGCAGAATGGGAAGTCATGGAAACTCATACATTGCTGGGGAACCGGATTCTGCGGGCTACCCGCATGGTTAATTTCAACGTCCAAGAAGGAGTGCTGGCGCACCACGAAAATTGGGATGGCAGCGGTTATCCCAACGGATTGACGGGGAAAACAATTCCGCTTATCAGCAGGATTATCAAAATCATTGACGCTTATGATGCCATGACCAGTGACCGTACGTATCGAAAGGCGATGTCGCATGAGTTGGCAATCGAAGAATTGCAACGCTGCGCCGGGACGCAGTTTGATCCGGAGCTGGTGGCGCAGTTTGTGGAGTTCATCGGCGCGGACGGGTAATGAACGAAAAAAAATCCTGCCGGTTAAGACAGGATAGGTGCAGTTTATAATCCTTAAGGCTAAACCAACCAAGCTGGTATGATAAAGTTCTTACTGTCGAAAGCGGACAGTGAATTTTTCATGCAAATCACTGCCCCGTTGCCGCGTTCAATATTTTGCCGATCCAATATTTTAAAAACCGATGTTAGTTGCGGTGCAGGTGAAGCTGATTTCTTGATTTCAACCGGAGACAGCTTGCCGTCAGCTTCAATAATTAAATCGATTTCCTTCATATCTTTATCACGGTAATAATATATAAACGGAATGGTTGCAGCATTGTGATAACCTTTCACAATCTCGCTTATGACATAGTTTTCGAACATAGCGCCACTCATGGCTCCGTTCTCAAGTGTTTCCGGGCTGCTCCATTTTGTGAGATAGACGACTAGACCGGTATCGTAAAAATAAAGTTTTGGAGTCTTTACTGTTCGTTTTAACACATTGTTAGAATAAGGGTGCAGGTAAAAAATAATTCCCAGCGTTTCTAAAATCGTCAACCAGTTTTTGACGGTAATTTGGTTGATGTCGGCATCGCGGGCTATGTCAGCGTAATTAACTATTTGACTACACCGCCCGGCTACAGCGGTAATAAATTTCAAAAATTTTAACGAATCAATGGCCCCGGACAATTCCCTGACATCGCGTTCCAAGTATGAACTAAGATAACTCATGTAGAACAGACTGCTATCGGTATATTTACCGCTTAATATTGCCGGCATTCCTCCGGTAAAAATTCGTTTAAACATTTCGGGTGTTTCAATAGCTTTAACTAGTTGTTGCTTTTGTGCCAACATGGGAAAGTCAATTTTGAAGGGCAGAACATATTCCGTTCCCATAAATTCAATCTGTGAAAGCGAAGACATTTGCAAAATAGCGATACGCCCTGCAAGCGATTCTTGGACACCGTGCATAAGTTTGAATATTTGCGAGCCGGTCAGCCAAAAATCACCAGGTTTACCGGTGTCGTCAATAATCATTTTTATGGCAGAAAACAATTCTGGGGCATATTGTACTTCGTCGATCAAAATTGGTGGTTTGTATATCTGAAAAAACATAGCCGGATCAGTTTTTGCCAATTCTCGAATGTTTAAATCGTCAAGGGTTACATACTTGCGGTCGGTTCCTTCCATCAACTTTTTCAACATCGTCGTCTTGCCGACTTGTCGGGGGCCGGTTAACAAAATTGCCGGATATTGCTGACTCAGTTCGAGCATTATCCGTTCCATGACACGATTAATATATTTCATATCCAACCTCTTTTCGGCTAATCTATACTCATGTCACATTATAGCCGAAAAATCGACGATTGGCAAAAATTTCCTCGTTTTGATTACATATGTCAAGTGTTAGCCGCTATGTCTATCGGTCATAGTGGTAGATCTTTAGCTCACACGTTACAGATACCGGCACCCAGGTGAACTCGCCATTATAATTGTCCTTGCAATACGTAAAAAACCCATATTTGCCAGTTTTGTCAGGCGTTGCAACGCTGTGAAGTGCTTTGACATAGCCGGTGCTCGCCGGTAGATTAGTCGTATACCGCCATCCGTCGAAATTTGTAGAGCTTTGGAATAACTGGTCTCCGTTGAACGGGTATTCATTGACAAAAGACTGATAGCTGTTCGGCGCGTAGCCTGATAATCCTGATGCGCCACCAGAAGATTGTGATGTCCACACTTTATTAGGACCGATAATCCTGTATATTCCCTTGGGCCAGTTCGCGGCTGTTATCGGACAAGCCGGATTACTCGTGTTCCATACCAGATTAGACCAGTAAGAACTCTGCTTGTTCAACGCGCTGGCAATATCACTAAAACTCGTCAAACCATATTCAAAATTTTCCTGACAACCGCTATATTTGCCAACATTACCGAACTTAATTGTCAGGGGAAACGAGAATTCATCAATGTATTGCAAATCAATAGTATATCTGTTATTGACCGGCTCATAATTATATTCTGCAAAACTGTACATCGCGTTACCGTCATTCCACGGGCAGAAACCATCCGGCAAGAGTCCGCCGCCGTTTTTCTCAATCGTGCCTAACCGCATGTTTGAAACATATATTCTTCTTCCTACCTTGGCAGCCGGATTTTTTAATGTCTGTAATGAAATTGACGTCATTTTACCGTCGCTTAAAGAAAGCGCAGCAGTAGGAGCTGTATCACTCAAATCAACATCATAAATATATACTGTATAGCCAGAATAATTATTGATGGAAATTTGCATGCCGGCCAGAGCAACAGAGCTAGATGATGGAGAAACAAACAAAGCTAGGGAGATAATAAAAAAAGTGACAAAAATCGGTACATTAAAAAACGTCCGCAAAAATACTTTCATAGTTCGTCCCCTTTCAAGCGATATATTTGTATTGTGATATGCACTTGTTATTTTGTCAAGGACAATATTAGTCGAAAATAATCATACGAAACTTCTCAAGACAGTGCAAAAAAAGTTGTATGTGTAGGTTAAATTATATTTTACAGTTTGCGTTTATATATCCAATGTCAACAGGTTAAGACCATTTCGTTTAGGGGCGATTCACGAATCGCCCGAACTACACGGGCAATTCGTGAATTGCCCCTACGTCGTCGAAAATCCACAACGCCGCAATCCTGGCTATATTGGTGAAATAAAAAACCCCGGCGAACCGGGGTTACAATGAACGCCGTGGACATATTCATACCTAAATGGAGGTATGTCACCCACGGCTTTCGTAAACACAGCTTTACAAATTTTTGTAAATACATTATAGTAAAGTATGAAGTCAAATAATGAGGGGGGATTTATGAAAAAGTCCGTGTGGATTTTTTTGGTTATGTTGCTGGTGTCTTCTTGTGCGCTAGCTGCAGACAAGCCCAATATCGCAATACTGGCTACCGGGGGGACGATAGCTGGCGCTGGCACTACAGCGTCTTCAAACGCTTATACTGCCGGTGAAGTTTCGATTAATAGTTTGGTTGCAGGCGTTCCCGGAATTGACCAACTTGCTAATTTGAAGTTTGACCAAGTGGCGAATATACCTAGTCAGGACATGAACGATGAAGTATGGCTAAAAATAGCTAATGACGCGCAAAAGTATCTTGATGATAGCAGCATAGACGGCATAGTTATTACGCATGGAACTGATACGCTGGAAGAAACAGCATTTTTTTTGAATTTAGTTTTGCGGACGAACAAGCCAGTGGTTGTGGTAGGTTCGATGAGACCTTCTACTGCCATGAGTGCTGATGGCCCGATTAATCTATACAACGCAGTGGCTGTGGCGGCATCTAAAAAAGCTAGTGGGTTGGGAGTGCTAGTGGTGATGAACGATCGTATTTATGACGCTCGCGATGTCACCAAAACCAACACATCAACGGTAGACACTTTTATGGCACCAAACACTGGTGCTATCGGATATGTTGACTTTGGCAAAATTAGAATATATAAGCAGCCTCTTCGCAAGCACACTGCAAGCTCGGAGTTTTATATAAAAGATATCAAGTCTTTGCCAAAAGTTGATATAGTGTACGAATATGAAGGCGGGGCGGCAGATGTAATTACCGCTGTTGCCAAAAATCGTAACATCAAGGGCATTGTTGTGGCCGGCGTTGGTGATGGAAATTTGTTTAAGGCAGACTTTGCACAGCTTAGCGAGGCTCGTAGTCGCGGTATAGCTGTAGTTATGAGTTCGAGAACGGGCAGCGGTGACGTGTGGAAGAACTCGGAAATGCAAGACGATAAATTGCAGTTTAACACTGCAGATGATCTCAATCCTGCCAAAGCGCGAGTGCTGTTGCGGCTGCTTTTGACTAAGACGAATGATTATGCCAAAATTGCCGAAGCATTTGCTACATACTAAACTTTAGCTCTTAAATCCTCGCGGCAACGCGGGGATTTTTTTGTAGTGTGCTGGACATGAGCAACTGGGGAGGCACTCAGCGGCAGAATTCTATCACATTTTTGCAGGCGTTGAGTGCGATTCATGAATCGCCCGAACTACGCGGGCAATTCGTGAATTGCCCCTACGTGCGCCAGGCATGCGCAACAACTAGACGGTGAAAGACCGTTACAGA
>JBAXTZ010000023.1:0-53150 GCA_037129925.1 Bacillota bacterium | reverse complement strand
TATATAGACGCTGCCGTTCCGGTCAGTGACAGCACCCCAAAATCATTATCCGGGTTGCCGCCGCCCCCGTCGTCGCTAAACGCTATTGCGCCTCCGGCGTTTATCGAAGCTGTTCCAATTGTATGATTGCCATTTCCTGTCACTGACCCGCTCGCTGTTAATCCGAGCGTCGTCAAACTAGCTCCCCAGAACACAACCGGACTAATATCTTTAATCAGCGCCGTGCGTCCATAGAGTTGCATTGCACCAATACTGTTATTATAGCCATTCAGCGTAATATCGTTACTACCCGCGTTTATCGTTGCCCATCCAACAGTAATTGCCGCGCTCTGGGTTACCGCGCCGCCGGCGGTTACGTTTAGTGCTGCCATGCTGGTCATCCTGGTGCCGCCGAGCACTCTGGCGGCATTCGGGGTATTAATTGTCAAAGTTCCCAGCGAACCGCTCAGCGTGGCAATCGCAAAAGCGCTGCCGGTACTGCTAACGTTATAAACGCTCGCATCGTGCGAGCCGCTGCCGCTGAAATTATAGGTCGCGCCGCCGGTCAGCGTGTTCGCGTAAGCGTCCAAATCAATTCCCGCGCCGCTGCCGCCGGTAGTGATAGTTACTGCTCCGGCAGTTAACGCGCCGCTCTGGCTGACGTTTCCGTTGGCTGTTAGATACAATGTCGATGATAAATTGCCGACTCCCAAAGTCACACCGCTAATATCGTATATAGACGCTGCCGTTCCGGTCAGTGACAGCACCCCAAAATCATTATCCGGGTCGGTAGCAAACCCGCTGTCACTAAACGCTATCCCGCCTCCGGCGATTATCGTTGCCGTTCCGATTGTATGATTGCCGTATCCTGTCACCGAACCGCTCGCCGTTAATCCGAGCGTCGTCAACCTGGATCCCCAAAATTCAAAATTACTGATATTCTTAACCAGTGCCGTACGTCCGATAAGCGACAACCAGCTGATACTGTTATTGTAGCCATTCAGTGTAATATCGTTACTACCCGCGTTGATCGTGACACTTCCGGCAGTTATTGCCGCGCTCTGGGTTACCGCGCCGCCGGCGGTTAAAGTGAAGTTTGTCAGTCTGCTCGCACCAAGGGAAATTTCGTCTTTGTCAATAACTGTCACATTACCACCGGTCAGCGAAAGGGTGTTAAAATCATTGCCGACGTTCGTCAGCGTTACGTCACTGGTGCTGGCATTTATCGTCGCAGTACCGGCAGTGAGTGCGCCGCTTTGCGTCACTGCGCCTCCAACTGCAATCGTATACGCGCCGCTTACATTAGCCGCGCCTAATGTAACGGCGATATTATTGACAAAAGACGCAGTCGTTGCCGTAACTTGTAACAGATTGACGCGGTTAGCCGTACTATTAAGCGTAACTGTTCCGGCGCTGGCGCTGAATATTCCGGTAGCAGCCATAATACGCGCGTTATCACTGTAATCCAAAATGTTTCCGCCGGATGAAATTACAGTCAGCGTTCCGTAAGGAACTCCCGCGACAATATTCTGTCCAAGCTCGAATTCATGTAATTTCACGTTGCCGGTTGCGCTGAGCGATACATCCATTGTTCCGAATGTTCCGTCTGGCGTAGTCGAGTAGCAGTTCCACCAAACATCGCTACCAAACGTAATGTTACCGCCGGTTGCGACAAGACTGATTGTCGCTCTGGACCCGCTGGTCTTGAACACCGATGCCAGAACAGTTATATCTGCGGCTGCATTGGTTATTGAAGTGCCGCCGTTTAGCGCATTGTTAAATGTCGCGACGTTTGTGCCGTCGATAGTTGTATAAGTTGGGTCAAGCAACCATGTGCCGCCTTGTCCGTTTACTGCCGATGCGTCCACCGTAAGCGTGCCCAGTCCGTGAACCTCTTCGCCCGAAGTTTCAATAAACCCGCCGTCGCCGCTCACGCTGCCGCCGCGGGCGAATATTCTCGCGCCGGTTACATCAGCGGTCTTGTCGGCAAATATTGTCACGCTGCCGCCGTTATTTGAGTTCTGAGTTCTGAGTTCTGAGTCCTGCACGGGGGAGGCGCTGACGTCGATTGTGCCGTTGAGATTAATATTGTCAATTTTGTTAATCGTAACAGTTCCCGACGGCACGATGATTTTACCCGCGATGTCGGCTTGTTTGGCGTTGTTAATAACGACTACACTGCCGGCGTTGATGTTACCGGACATAACGATGTTGGCATTTCCGTTGCCGCCAGCCGCTAGCTGCCAGCCGCTGGTAACGAGATCCGCCGGATCGACGTTGGCGGTGGAGAGATACAAGCCGTTGGCGTTGATGTTCGCCGTAGCGCCGACGTTGATACCATTGGGATTGACGATATAGATATGACCGTTGGCGTTCAGGTTGCCGAATATCTGTGACGCGCCGCCGCTGACGATTCGGTTGAGCAATGCTGCATCACTGGACGGCTGCAAGAAATTCACCGTCTCGGTCTTGGCAATATCAAAACTCGACCAGTCAATCGCTGCCCGTTGACTGGTCTGGGTAATATTCGTTGTTTCGGCTTGTGTCTGAATGGTTGCGCTACCGCCAACGACCGCGCCGCCCTCTGGAGCCGCGTTTACAGCCGCCAGCTGCCATCCGCCATCGTTCACAGTGTAAGGCGCAGCAATCAAGCCGGCTGCCAATGCCGCCGCCACCCACTCTTTGGTGTGCGCGGTAATTGTGCCGTTTAGTAGCGCGTTAAAGCTGTCCGAACAGCGGGCAATGCCGTCGTTCGCAGCTTTGCACGCGCCCTGGACATATTTCTTAATCCGCTGCTTTTTTTCTTGCGCCCAGAGGCTGGCTTGCCGGGCTTTACGCGATACCGAGCGGCAAAAGCACCGCATCCATTCGGGAATTTGTCGCAACCAATTTCTACGGATTCGTCGGGATATTTTCATACAGCCTCCAAAATAATTTACAATAAGACAAAGGGCGCTACATGTACAATCAACTCAAAACAAGAAAACACAAGCTATTTAGATAATAGCTTGTGTTTTCTTGTTGTTCGAGATGTTGATCGATACTAACAGGTTAATATTCGCCATGTTGCAACCCTCAACTTATGTGGCGATAGATACAATTTCACATGTAAGTATTCTAGCCATTATTACCCTTCTTGTCAATCTATAACTTTTTAAAGCAGGGGTGCAATTACTTTTTTTCAAATTTATTCGCCGCCGAGACTTTTTAATATTTCCAGTACCGTCGCCAGCTCATTCTTTGGCGGCTTTAGGAAATTAACGTTAATACGCTCCGGCTTTTTGATTTTCAAATTGACTATGTATTGGCGATTATTTTTCAGCTTAACGATTTTCAGCGGGTCAATGTTCGGCTTGTCCGACATCTGTAGCGCTAGCTGACCGCTCTGCATCTGCACTTCGGCGATCCCAAGCTCGCGCGCCGCGTTCTTTATCCGCGCCACTGCCAGTAGTTGCATGACCTCAAGCGGCGGTTCGCCAAAGCGGTCAATCAGCTCGTCGAGCACATCGGTTATTCCCGCCTCATCGCGGGCGGCGGCGATTTTCTGATAGATTTCGATTTTGTGCATCGCATCATCGACATACCCGCCGGGAATATAGCCATCGACTTTAATATCAATCCGTGGTTCAAGCGGCAATTCTACCGGCTGACCGCCGCGCAGTTGCCGGATGGCTTCTTCGAGCATCTTGGCGTACAGCATAAAGCCCACCCCCATGATATGTCCGTGTTGCTGGGCGCCGAGGATATCGCCGGCGCCGCGAATTTCCATGTCGCGCATCGCGATTTTGAAGCCGACCCCCAGTTCAGTAAAATCTTGCACTGCCCGCAGCCGCCGTTCGGCGGTCTCGTTGACAACTTTATTTTCCCGATACAGAAAGTAGGCATAGGCCTGGCGATTGGAACGCCCGACCCGCCCGCGTAACTGATGCAGTTGCGACAAGCCAAACCGGTCGGCGTCATACACGATGACAGTGTTGACGTTCGGCATATCGACGCCATTTTCGATAATGGTAGTCGCTAACAACACGTTATATTTTCCTTCATAAAAATCGGTTATCGCCCGCTCCATGACTTCTTCGGGCATTTGCCCGTGCGCCATCACTACTTTGGCTTCGGGAACAATGTCCCGCAGCTTTAAAAACACTTTGTCCATCGTGCGCACCCGGTTGTACACAAAAAATACCTGCCCGCCGCGATTGATTTCTTTGCGGATTGCCTGGCGGACGATTTCATCGGTAGCCTCAATTACATATGTTTGCACCGGCAACCGTTCCGGTGGCGGTGTCTCGATAATGCTCATGTTCCGCGCCCCGCCCAGCGCCAGATGCAGCGTCCGGGGAATGGGTGTTGCCGATAGCGACAGGATGTCGGCGTTGCCCTGCCATTTCTTCAAAAATTCTTTTTGCTTAACGCCAAAACGCTGCTCCTCGTCGATAATCAACAGTCCGATTTTTTTGAAACCGACACTGTCGCGCAGCAGCCCATGGGTGCCAATCAAAATGTCCAGCTTGCCCTCGCGGGCGGCGTTCATCGTCAACCGCTTGGTTTCATCCCGCACCAGCCGGCAATTCAAGCCAACCTTGACGCCATACCCCGAGCAGCGCATATGAAAATTATTGTAATGCTGCAACGCCAGCACCGTGGTCGGCGCCAGCACTGCCACTTGATAACCGCTCATCACCGCCTTGAACGCCGCGCGCATCGCTACCTCGGTTTTACCAAAACCGACATCGCCGCATAACAATCGTTCCATCGGTATCGAGCTTTCCATGTCTGCCTTAATTTCGGTTATCGCCTGTAACTGGTCGTTGGTTTCGACATACTGAAACTCGGCTTCAAATTCCCGCTGCCAGTCGTTGTCCGGCATAAAGGCGATGCCACTCGCCGCCTCACGCCCGGCGTGTAGCGCTAGCAACTCCTCGGCAATATCCTCGACCGCCTTTTTGGCGCGGGTCTTTTTCTTTTCCCAGTCATTATGACCAAGCTTCGAGAGTTTGGGCGACGCGTCCTCGCCGCCGACATAGCGTGACAACAATTGAACCTGCTCCACCGGCACAAATAATTTATCCGTCCCCGAGTATTGGATATGAAAATAATCCTTGTGGGCGCTATCAACCAGTAACGTCTCCACACCGACATAACGACCCACGCCGTGCGTACCATGGACGACATAATCGCCGGGTTTGAGTTCGCCGAGAAACACGCCGCGTTTGCGGTCCTCGGTCTTTTCATACTGGACGACTTTGCGGCTAACGAATAAATCGCCCTCGGAAACTATGATCGTTTTGCAGCCGACAAACTCAATACCGGCGGTCAGCTGACCGCGCACGACATATAAGCGGGGTTTATCCAGTTGCTCCGGTGTCGGCCGGACCTGGAAAAACTGTGCCGCCTTGATGCCGTTGCTTTCGGCGTATTGGGCAATTTCAGCCGAGCGCTGTTTTTCGGTGACTGTTACAAATACCGCGTAGCCGCGGGCAACGAAATCTTTGGCATCAGTAATAAACATATCAAAGCGGCGGCGATAGGGCGGGATTTGTCGCGCCTGAATTCCGACGATATGGTTCGGGGCAATCCCGCCACTTTGATTGACTAGTGAGGCAATCTGAATTATTGGTTTGCTGGTGATTAACTGCTGCAATTCCTCGTAAGAAATAAATTCCCGGCGGCGGTCGCTGCTCTCGGCGATAATTTTTTTCAAATTATCGCGAGCGCGGCTGCCTTCGTCAATAATAATCAGCAGGTCAGCCGGTAAATATTCGGAAATATTTGCTGCCCGCCCGGACAAGCGAAAGGGGAGAATTTCCAACGTTGTCAATTTTTCTATCGAGCGTTGGTCGCGCAGATCGAATTCGCGCATTCCATCAATCTCGTCGCCGTTGAATTCGATGCGCACCGGATTGGCAGCATTGGTCGGGAAAACATCGATAATTCCGCCGCGTAGCGCAAACTGACCATGGCCCTCGATTTCGGCACAGCGCTCATAGCCCGATTCCACTAACCGCTTTTGCAACTCGCCAAAATCATATTCGCCGGCCTCGGCCAGCCGTATTTTGGCAAGTTTTTGGACACTGGCTTGCGGCAGCTTTTGCGCGACGCTTTGAATGGTCGCGACAATTATTGCCGCCGGTTCTTCGAGCAGCGTTCCGAGTGCTGCTATACGCGCCGAACCGCTATCGCGGCTGTGAGCGCGCGAAGTCAGCCACTCCCCTTCATCCACGGGCAGCGGCAGGATTTTTTTCTCTGGCAACAATTTCCGCAACTCACTGCACAAAAACCGTTGTTCATCGTCATCGTGGGCAATAATGAGCGTCATCCGCCGCGCCGCTGTTCCCAACGCGATTATCAACGCCTTGCTCTCGCCGGACAAGCCATATAGCAAATATTCACCACGGTTTTTTTCAAAAAACTTTAGCGCTTCGACGATTCGCTCATCTTTTAACAACCGGGCTTTAAGTAAATCAAGCATCAAACACCAGCGCCGCGCAATGATTTCAGGCGGGCGATTGCCGGCCACAATTCGTCACCTACCGGTTTGGCAATGTCGGTTTCCACGCCGTCCCGGATAATAATTTTTCGCGGTTCCTGGGTTATCCGCCCGATTACAGCTGCCGAAATGCCGTTTTTCAAAAGCGCCTCGACCAACAGTCCGCCATTATCGACAGCGATCAGCAACGACCCTGAGGATATCAGCCGGAGCGGATCAATACTTAGCTGCTCGCACAAGCGCTTCGTAACCGCCGCCACCGGAATCTGCTCGGCAAATAGCTTGACCCCGAAATTGCCGGCTTCGGACATTTCATAAACAGCGCCCAACACTCCGCCTTCGGTTACATCATGCATCGCAGTTACCCGGTGTTCCAGCGCAATCCGGCCTTCGGGCGCGATACTCAGCTGCCCGGAGAACGCCAATGCCGCCGCGAATTCCTCGGGACTAAACCACTGCTTCAACTCCTCAGGGAAATCAGCGAACAAAATTGCCGTCCCCTCGATACCGGCGCCTTTAGTCAGCACAACATCGTTACCGCACAGCACATCGGACGACTTGATCAGCCGTTTGGTTTTACCAATGGTCGTGGCGCAGACAATCGGTTTGTTCACGGCTGCGGTAAATTCGGTGTGACCGCCGATGATTTCGATATTCAATTCTTTTGCCGCCCGATCGGCATCCTGCATAATTAGTTCGACATCGGTTTCATCGGCGGTTTCCGGCATTAACAGGGTCAGCAATATTGCCACCGGCTCGGCGCCGTTGGCGACAATGTCGTTAGCAGACACGATTACCGCCAACCGCCCGGCATGGCTGTCGGCACCGGTTATCGGATCAGCGGACACGACCATTATTTCGTCATCAAACTTGAGCGCCGCCGAGTCCTCACCGAATTCAGCGCCGACCAAAATTTCCGGGCGCGTTGCGCCGGAATAGCTCAATACACTTTTTCGCAATGCATCAACGGACAATTTACCATAGCTCATAATATTTCACTCGCCTATTTTCTTTTCTATTCAGCTGCCAGCGGCCAACAACCACTGCGCAATCTCTGTCGATTATAACACAAGCCTGCCCAACAAAAAACCCCTCATAATGAGGGGTCAGGGCTTGTGCACGAAAACTCACAGTTTCAGTATCAATTTACTCCGTCGTTCCAATCCGCGCACTAATTCGAGCCGTTAATTGTGCTTCAACAAGTGAGCGTAAAAAACCGTACTGTTTGAAGGAGCGCTCAGTATCCGGAATGGGCGCGACTGAGTTTACGGTTTTAGCGAGCTGTTGTTAGCACAATAGGCGCTGAATTACGGCGCTTGATATTTGGGTTACTTTTGCATCAAGGTAAAAGTAACGACTGCCGCAGGCAATGCGGTTTCGCATATCGGCTGCGCCGATTGTATTTAGGGATCAGTTACATTGGTGGATTGATTTATCAACTGCCAAATCCGCGTCCAAACGCCTTTGCTGTTGGCGTAATAAATTCCCGCCGGAATTACAATCGCCGGAACCCCGATCCATAACGTCGTGCGCATTTCTTCCGAGAACATCATCGCTGCGATACAGACCAGTTGAATGATTATTGCGAACCACGTCAGGTAAGGAAAATATGGCGTACTATGGCTGATGTCAACCAGTTTACCGCCCTGTGCTAAAAACCGCTTGCGAAATCTTAATTGCGAAACGCAGATCGTAATCCAGACGACTTCGCCGGCAAATCCGCTTAACAAGATCAAATGTTCATAGAACATTCCAGTCCGGTCGATTGCGTACAAGAACAACACAAACCAAGACACTACTATCGATACCAACGCCGCGTTATGCGGAACGTGTTGGCGGTTGAGCTTGCCGAGAAATTTGGGTGCAAAGCCTTCCTTTTGCAACGAGTATAGCAGGCGGGTACAGGCAAACATATCGCTATTGGAGGCCGACAACGCCGCTGATAATACGATTACCGACAGCGCCCCGCCCAACCAGCCGAAACCGTTGGCCGCGAGCGCCGCACCGAAAGCATTTTCTGATCCGGCGACTTTATCCCACGGCAAAATCACCACCAGCAACAATACCGGAATTGTGTATAACGAGACAATCGTCCGGGTGACATTTTTTACGGCTCTAGGCAATGATTTTTCCGGATCGATGCTTTCACCAGCGGTCAAACCGATTGTCTCCGCGCCCTGATAATTGCCCAAAACAATCAACATCACCAACAGCACCGAAAACCAGCCATTGGGTGCGAAACCGCCATTCCCCATGAGTATGGTGCTGCCGATATATCCGGCATTGCCAATCCAGCCGACGGCGATCAACGCCGCGACCACACTAAATAAGATAATCGCGCCGATTTTCGCAATCGACAACCAAAATTCAGTTTCACCAAACGTTTCCACACGAAACATATTGAGAATCGTTACCAATAAGCAGAAAAATACCGCCCACCACACTGCGCCAACTTGCGGCACAAATACATTCATGATTATCCCGGCCGCGATTGGTTCGCTTGGCGTGACACACTGTACCCAATAACACCAGCCAATGCCGCACGCCCAAGTCGGCGAAATTAATTCTTTGGCGTAAGTAATAAACGAGCCGGTAACCGGCTTATACAACATCAACTCGCGGTAACAAAGCATTACCAGCATGACAATCATCCCGCCTAACAAATAGCCCACAATCGAAGCCGGTCCGGCCTGACTAATGGCATAGCTGTTGCCGAGAAAATAACCGCTGTCGATAATAAAACCGAGCGCGATAAACTGCACATGACGGTTCTTTAAACCGCGACGTAATTCTGGTTCTTGTTCAATTTCAATTTCTTGCATACTGCACATACCTCCATTTTTCTCACTCGGGCCGATCAGCCACAAAATAAATCGCAGCAGCCCCTAAAACTCACCTCGCTTATTCTTACAGGGGAATCAAATCTCATTCCCCAGATTCATAACAAATACCGACTGTTGTCGTTTTCATTGCCGATACACAAAAAAATAAGAGCATCGAATCACCACATCATTTTTACACAACGCAACAAGTCCAGCCCTTTATTTTTGTCAAAAGCATATTTATTACGGCTTCTGTTAATTATTCATATAACGTAGTAATATTATAGCTTATTTTGCAGAAAATGCAAGCGCTTTCTACATCGTTCTACCACGTCGTTCTACCACGTCGTTCTACCACGTCTCTACCAAGTTCTGCTGCCGGTCACATCAACCAGGCAATAGCTTCTGGCACATCAACTTGCCAACACTCCGTTGTATGATTCCCGTCCTCGACAATGTGTAATAGCACATCCTCGGACAGTTCAAAGCCGATGCCGCCAAGGTAATCGTTATAAAAGTTCAGTACATCCTGTAAGTATTTTTCATTACTAGTACCGCCGCCGGGTACATTTTCGGCCGTTCCGACTTCCAGATAAATTTTCAATTGGTAATCCGGTTTACATAGTTTGGCAAACGGCACTTGGTATGATGCCATATCATCTCCGTCCGCAAAGGAAACCCCCGGTGAAAACGCTGCAACTTTACTAAAGACATGCGGATATTTGAGCGCCGCCCAAATAGCGTAGGTTGCGCTTAGCGAACTACCAAATAAACCGGTGTAATTGCGCATCGGCATCGTGCGAAAATTGGCGTCAATATACGGTTTGAGCTCATAAGCCAACCAATTGCCGAATTCTTCGCCCCAGCCGTGCCAATTCTCACCGTAGTCAAATGAATATTCATGATCGCGCGGATAGTCATATTTTTCGAACAAATCCTTATATTCATTAGCGCTCTCAATAGCAACGACAATTGCGCCGCTGAATTTTCGTTCAGTGATTAGTTTATCAATCGTCGTATCATAGCAAAAACTCCATTCGGGCTTTTTCGCTGTTGCCGCAAACGCCGATTCACCGTCTAAAACATAGATAACCGGAAACCGCCGATCAATTTTATGATAATTGGCCGGCAAGCTAATATTTACTGTGCGCGTACAACTAAAATTTCGCATTAATACCTTGCGTGTAACTAATTCTGACATATATACCTCCGAATTAATTTCTTACCAACCGTTGTTATGAACCCGGTCTTCCTTGTAGCGGCTGGCAGTTGTTTTTATCTCCGCGGGTACGCCTACCGGCACTAAACAAAGCGGTACGACTTCTTTGGGAAGAGCGAATTTGTTTCGGAATTTTTCGACACGCTCCGGGTCGGGATATACCCCCAACCAAACTGCGCCAAGTCCCATATCTTGTGCGGCTATCAATAAGTTTTCCGCCGCCGCCGAGCAATCTTGCACCCAAAATCCGGCATGGCGCTCACGCCGAAGGTCGCCGCACACCAGTATGGCCGCCGGCGCCTCTTTGAGCATATGCGAGTACGGATGAATTTCTTGAATGCTATCCAAAATTTCCCGTTCGGTTATGACTACAAATTCCCAGGGTTGCTCGTTTCCTGCGGACGGTGCGCTCATCGCCGCGTGGAGCAGATTTTTTAGTTGCTCCTCCGAAATTGGTTGATTGATATATTTGCGAATACTTCGCCTTTCAAAAATCGCTTTCATTTATTTTCTCCTTATTTTCTTTCTAAATATTTTTCATCAACTCGTTGGCGGCTGCCAGACTGACTGGTGCCGCAGTGCAGCCAAGCGCGGTGGTCGAAATGCCGCCGATGATACTTGCAAACCGCATCGCCTCAACAACACTCCAATCGTGGTAAAACCCGTAGAGCAGTCCCGCCATATAGTTATCGCCGGCACCGGTGAAATCAACCGGGATAATGCCGGCGCATACCGGCACTTGAATAATCTTGTCTTCAACCAACGTAATGCTGCCGTCGCCGCCGCAGGTTACAATGACCGTATCAACAAATTTGGCAATCTCGCGCACTGCCTTCGGCAAATTATCGATGCCGGTCATTTTTCGCGCCTCTTTGTCGTTAGGCGTAAATACACTGACTGCCGACAAGGTAGCGCGCAAATCATCCAGACATAAATCATCATTCCAACCAATGTCATAGGCGACAGTCGCGCCCTCGGCGCGTAATCGCCTGAACAACGCGTCATGACCGTGCATCGCCAGAACACACTTGGCGCCGCGCAGAAATTCATACATCCGCTCATCAGTAAGTTCAGCGGACACGTCCACCTCGCTATCTCTGGTCAAAAAAAAGCGGTCTTCAGCAAAAGATGCGATACTCGTCACCATGATCGGACTGAGCGACCCGTGATAGAAGTTCTCAACCATTACACCCCGGCGGGCTAAATAGTCGCGTGGAATCACTGACATATAGTCGCTGTCCGGACCGAAAAAGCTACCGAACTTTACCGGCGCGCCTAATTCACCAAGCCTGGTTGCCACCGTTGCGTTGCTGCCGCCGACCTGAACATCAAACTGTTTACAGTAAACTTCCTCGCCCAACTGCGGCATCCGCGACAACCCGCCATACAGGATGTCCAGACAACATACACCGATTACGCCGACAAAGCTCATAATTACTCCTGCAAAATAACCGCTCTACATCTAAAATTTGCTTTCATATATCAGGTTAATGCCAGCCCTCACCGATATACTCCTTGTAGGCTACCAAATAATCATCGACGATGTTTCTGGCGATCGAATACGAGCAGACCAACGGGTGAACCATCAGCGCGTCAATCGCCAAGTCCCGCGATTTTTCGCGAATGGCGCGCGCCGCCAACCGCTCATATAGCTTAACCGAACGCACCAGCGCCAATGCCGTTTCCGGTAGTTGTTTCTTCACTTTGCTAACAGCGCCGTTTGGACCAACGATACAAGTAGTTTCGATAACATCATTGTCGTAAAGCTCCGGAATAACGCCATTATTGGGAATGTTCAAAACCAGCTCACGCTCAAAGTTGTTGAATTTGGCATCGGCAAACGCCAGGGCGATACCGGCATAGCCCTCATCATCCGGACCGCTCAACATCGCTTGAACATCGATTTCTTCAATCGGGGTAACCTTATGCGCCGAATGTCCGGATTCTATCGACATATACGAGGCATGACGCAAACTTAGATGATATAAGAATATTTGCAACATCCGCTCGAAATCAGTTTCCGGGTCGAGCGGCTGCATCATTGCAAACATTTTCTCATTGATCAGCTGAATTGTTTCACCGCGGGTTTTGTCACTCGCCAATACATTTGCCAGCGCCAGCTCGCGATGATAGTAGTACATCAGGTAGGCGTTGGGAATGACTTTCAGCCGGTCGATTAATTCGCTGTCAAATATTTTTAGCTCAGTCTCGTTGCGAACGACCGGCTTCGCCAATAGCTCCGGCAACATTTCCTTGCCGTCATACTTAACCGACAGCAGCCAGGACAAATGATTGAGTCCGATCCATTCAGTTGATACAGCGCGGTAATCCATAGCGGTTTTGTGGGCAACCTCGGTCATGTATCCGGACGGGCCGTCACATACTCCGTAAACATTGTCGTAGCCGGCGTCGCGCATATATTGGGTTACCAGTCCGGATGGATTGGTAAAACTAAAAATCATACAATCGGGCCGCGCGTACAACTTGGCAAGCGCGCAATATTTTTCTAGCGCCGGTATCGAACGCATCGCCATGCCAAATCCGCCGGGACCGGTAGTCTCTTGGCCAATTACACCATACTTCAACGCCGTGCGCTCATCAATCGTCCGGCATTTGTCCTGACCGACGCGCATCGATGTAATAATAATACTGGCATCTTCAATCGCTGTTTTGGCATCGGTGGTCAATGAAAAATCCAGTTCCGGATTAACCAATTTGGCGATTTTTTTGCACAGACCACCAAATATCCGGAGTTTTTCGGCATCGTTATCCATGAACACTACCCGGTTAACTCCCAATGTTTTTACCTTTTTGGCAACGAATTTCGCCAAAAACGGCGAGCGCACCCCGCCGCCGCCAAGAATCGCTAATTTCATTTTCTGCTCCTACTATTTACTTTGTTAGTAAAAAATATCGGTCTTAGTTCCGCCACAGCCAAATCGGCTTCGCGCACCGCAATTTGTCTGAGTTCCGGCACAATCGTGATATCGTCATAATCATATTTCAGCGGCGGCACTGCCGGGTTGAAACGAAACAGGTTTTTTCGGCTCTTACCCAACAGTTGATATGCTACTGCCTGAGTCGTTGCCTCTTGGGCGCGGATCAAAACAAACGGCAACAGCGGCAACCACTCCGCCCAGCTGTCAATATTTTTGTGAAAATCGTATTGGTCGTACAGACAACCGATACTCAAAACATCAATGTTTTCCGGTTTTATGCCGTAACTATTGATGGCTTCGATAATTCCGAGTACTGTCGGGTCATTAGCAACAACTACGCCATCTACAAGCTTTTTACCATCCGGAGCGTCATACGCCGGTAAAATTACCGGTATGGCCGCGGCGCCCATTGCGACATCGACCATGCGCACATCCGAATATTTTTCGCTGTTGTTTTTGCCCGGAGTTTTATACAATGCCGGTTGTTGTCCGATCAAATCATAACTGGTCAGCAATAAATTGACTTTGCTCTCGGACAACCGCCGATCACCTAATACCTCAGTAAATGCCGCTAACATTCTGTTTTGCTTTTGTCGGGAAGTCGACAGCCGGCCGATGATTTTGGAACTGCCAAAAATATTTCTACAGGCCGCTTCATATTCGATAAATATCTCGCGGGCGTTCAGTCCGGCGCCTAATGCCAAAGAGATAACCGCTCCCGCCGATGTGCCAACACATAAATCAAAATAATCAGCAATATTCGTATCAATTCCCAATTGTTCTTCTAACTGCGCCAAAAACGCTGCCGGAAAACTGCCGCGAACACCACCGCCATCGATGGACAGTATGCGAAACCGCTTACCGGCCACTGTCAGCTACTGCAAATCGATATATTGTCGTCTGGCGATATTGCTCGCCTGCAAGTAATTGCACCGACGGAAAGTTTTTTTGGTTAGGCGAATTTGGGTATGGTTCAGCTTCTATTGCGACACCGGCGAAATTTTGATACTCCTGTCCGTTTCTACCAATTGTACCGTTGAGAAAACTACCGGTATAAACTTGAATGCCCGGTTCAGTAGTCAACACTTCCAGCACTCTGCCACTCTGGCGGTCGGTCAAAGTCAAGGCATGGCGCAATTTTCCTGATTCCCCGTTAACTGCCCAGCAATGGTCATAGCCGCCACCGGCTTGGCGTAGTTGGACACATTCACTCTTGATTTCTTTGCCGATTGGCTTTGCCAAACGAAAATCAAACGGAGTCTGACTGACAGGCTCCAGCTTTCCGAACGGTATCAGCTCAGCATTCACCGGCACATAATAATCAGCGGCAATTTGCAGTTCATGTGCCAAAATAGCAGTCTGTCCGCCATCACAAAGATTAAAGTATGGATGAGCCGTAAAGCCGACAATAGTAGTCTGGTCTGTTGTGGCTGAATAATCAATTTTTAGTTCATTATCAGGCGTTAGTTCGAAACGAACAATCAGCTTAACTTCACCTGGGAAACCCTGATCGCCATCCGGGCTGATTAGCGACAATTCCACAAAATCTGTTCCGTATTTTTCAACGGTCCATAGTCGTTTGCTAAAATTATCCACGCCGCCATGTAAGTTGTGTTTACCATCATTTACAGATAAATGATATTCTTTGCCAAGCAAACTAAACTTAGCGTTGTCAATCCGATTGCAATACCGGCCACAGGTCGCGCCAAAATAGGGGATATTATTGAGCCATTCAGCGCAACTATCAAAACCCAGGGTTATTTCTGCCATCACACCGTTGGCGTCCGGCGTTTTTATGGAAACAATGGTCGCGCCAAAATTAATTATCTGCACACAAACATGCCGGTCGTTGGTTAGAGTAAATCGATATACATCTCTGTTATCTGCTGTTTTTCCAAATATCTCACGCATATTATTCCTCTTAATAAAAATTCAAGCTTATTATACCTTTTCGCCGACAAAAAATCCAAAAAAAAACACCCGCTCGCGCGGATGTTTTAATAGTTAATTACTTTTTCTTGGCTTTTTTGGCAACAGCTACAGGCGCGTTCACAGCATCCTTAAGAGCTTTACCAGCTTTGAAAGCCGGACTTTTACTTGCTTTAATATTAATTGCTTTACCAGTTGCCGGATTTCGACCAACCCGAGCTTGACGTTCACGAATTTCAAAAGTACCAAAACCAATTAACTGAACTTTATCGTCAGCTTTTAGAGTTTCGCCCACTACTGTTACCATAGCATTAATTGCTGCCTCAGCTGCTTTTTTAGTCATTTCGGCTTTTGCCGCAACAGCTGCTACTAATTGTGTTTTGTTCATGGAAATGAACCTCCCTTATTTTAGCGAAAGCCTGCACCGCAATGCTTACACTGTCTTAACTATATTTTAGCTTCTTCCCAAAGTTTGTCAAGAGCTTCCAATGAATAATTATGCCATTTGTCGCCTTTTTCGGCTATTTTTTGCTCAACATATTCAAATCTATGGCTGAATTTGCGATTTGCTGCAATTAACGCCGTTTCTGACTCTAGTTTCAAGAACCTGCCAAGGTTAACAACCGAAAATATTACATCGCCAAATTCGCTCTCGATTTCGCTAACATCTTGATTGCTGATGGCGCATTTCAATTCTTCTAGCTCCTCGGATATTTTTTCCCATACCGGGATAATGCTTGGCCAATCAAAACCAACTTTCGCGGCTTTTTCCTGGAGTTTTTGGGCAAACATCAGCGCCGGTAATCCTTTTGGCACTCCTGCTAATACACTGCGCGAGCAACCTTTTTCGCGGGCTTTTATTTTTTCCCAATTGATTAGCACTTCTGCCGCGTCACGCACTGTCGTTTCACCAAAAACATGCGGATGGCGGCGAATCATTTTCTCGCACACGCCGTTGATAACATCCTGAACAGCAAAATCACCATTTTCTTCGGCGATACGAGCATGAAATACTATCTGCAACAGTAAATCGCCCAACTCGTCACAGAGTTTGTTGGGATTTTTTTCATCAATAGCTTCGAGCACTTCATAAACTTCTTCAATAATATACCGGCGCAGTGTTAGAGCAGTCTGCTCATTATCCCAAACGCAGCCATCCTTGGAGCGAAGACTGGCCATAATATCCGTCAATTGCTGCAAATCAAAAGCTTCTTGAGAAAAAACGGTACGCGGCACAAATATACTTGTCAAGTGATTGGCGGTGAAGTTTCGATCCAGTTCAAAAATCGCTGTCTGTTCAATGATTTCGTTTGGCAAACCGAGATTGGCGGCAAAGATAACTTGATACTCGTCGCCATACAACTCGGCTAATGATATCTTGGCCTCTGACAGCGTGCGGGCATCATATACCTGAGTAATCACCAGCGGCGTATTAAGTGTAGCCGGCAATTGCCAAATGTCGTTGACATCGATTATTGTTAAACCGTGCTCCAGCGGATCGATTTTCAAGCGTGAAAATAACTCATCCAAAAAACTGATTGCCGAATGAATTCTTAACCCGGTGTTATGTTTTTTTGAAAACTCTCTAAGTTGCAGTACGGTTTGCTCGGCGACCATCGGGCTGCCTGGCACTGCATAGACAATATTGCTGTTCTGCGCTTGCAAAAGCAAATACTCGGTTATCGCCGCGTAAACTTGTTCAAAATTATCAAACTGCTCATAGAATTGATCACAAGTAGTAAATTCTATTCCTAATTCTATTAGTTTGGCAACTGCCGGATGCCGGTCGGTACGCAATATAACTTTTTCACTGCTTAGTAACAAATTAACAGTTTCAGTAGTCAGTAACTCTGGGGAGCCTGGCCCCAATCCTACAATATTTAGCAAAAAGCCTCCTAGTTTAGTATTCCACTTTCAACAAACATAATCCATGCGCCGGGGCCGTCGGACTGGCGAAACCACGGTCTTTCCTGTCAATAATCAGCCTGACATCACTGGCTGGCCGCCGGGAGCTACCAACGTCCACACAAGTTCCGACAATAATTCTAACCATATTATAGAGAAATCCGTTACCGCTTATCGTAAACACCAGTTCGTCGTCATTTTCTTGCCAGCGAGCGCTGAATATTTTTCGGACAGTAGTTTTAACGGAGCGTTTTATTGAACTAAACGCTTGAAAATCGTGTTCGCCAATTAATTGGTCAGAAGCACGGTTCATTGCCGCAATATCTAGTTTTCTATTCAACTGCCAGCAATAATTCCTGCGAAACGGGTCAAACACTTCTTCGACTACGATTCGATAGCGATAGGTTTTACACAAAGCATGTTTACGAGCATGAAAATCAAAACATTCTTCCACCGCCGCAACTACGACAATATCCTTAGGTAAAACTGTTGCCGCGGCCACTTTAATTCGCTCGAGCGGGATTGTTCCATTGGTTCTCAGGTTGACAACCTGTCCGCTAGCGTGAACCCCGGCATCGGTTCGCGATGCCGCGTTTAGGCTGACTGGCTCGCCAAATATTTTTTGCAAACCCCGCGTCAACACATCTTGAACTGCAAGCGCGTTTATTTGACTTTGAAAACCACTATATTTTGTTCCGTCATAGGCAATTGTTAATTTTATATTGCGCAAAATCAATCTCCCAAAAAAAAGCACTTGACCGCAAGTGCTAGAGTGCAAAATAATAGCGCATACTAATCGTTATCAACAAATAGATCATACCAATTACCACCGCCACAGCGTCCCGCAAAGAAAACGTCAACACGTTCATCCGGGTGCGCCCTTCGCCGCCCCGATAGCACCGCGCCTCCATTGCCATCGCCAATTCATCAGCCCGGCGAAACGCACTGACAAATAACGGTACGATCAACGGTACTATTCCCTTAGCCCGGTTGAGCAAGTTGCCCTCGGTGAATTCTGCGCCGCGCGATTGTTGGGCTTTCATTATTCGATCCATTTCTTCGATTAATGTCGGAATAAATCGCAAAGCAATTGTCATCATCATCGCAATTTCGTGTGCCGGCACGCCAATTCGCTTAAACGGGTTGAGCAACCGCTCAATCGCATCGGTTAAATCCAATGGCGATGTCGTCAGCGTCAACAATGATGACATTACAATCAATAATACCAGCCGCAACGACATTAATGCGCCGGTTTCCAGTCCGGTTTGCGTGACGGCCAACTTGCCAATTTTCAACAGCACCACGCCGTCCCCGGAAAAAGCCTGAAAAACTATTGTCAACAGCACAATAAGCCACAGCGGCCTAATCGATTTTATTACCATGCGTAACGGCACTTCCGAAACAATGGCTACCAGCACAAAAACGAATACTGCCAAAACATATATCGCCGCGGAATTCGCTACGAATAATGAAGCGATAAAAAACAAACAAAAGACAATTTTACTGCGTGGATCTAGCCGGTGCACAACACTTTGTCCAGGGAAAAACTGTCCGATGGTTATATCATTTAACACATTTTCCTCCGGTAAGCTGCAAGCAAAATATTTGCGCAATCACTGCGATTTCGGGCATGACCATCCGCTTGTAAGCCACAGGAGTTAGCCTTGCTCAACAACTGATATATTTCCGGCGGCGCCATGTTTACAGCTCGTAAAGCGCTCTCGTTTATGAATATTTTTTCCGCGACATCATTTAAAATAATTTCACCCTTGTTCATCACTACTACCCGCTCGGCGTATTGCACAATCTCATCCATATTATGCGAAATCATTACCACTGCGCAACCGGTTGATTGACGAAGCCGGGAGATTTTTTCTAAAATCGCCCGCCGTCCCCGAGGATCCAATCCGGCAGTCGGTTCATCGAGAACAAGGTAATCGGGCTTCAATGCCAAAATTCCAGCCATCGCCACCCGGCGCATTTGACCGCCGGACAATGCAAATGGTGAGCGATTAGCATATTTGAGATAATCCAAATCAACAAAATTCATGGCTTCGCGCACTCTTCTAATAACACCGGCAGCGTCGATTCCATAATTCTTCGGCCCGTAAGCAATGTCCTTTTCAACGGTTTCCTCAAATAATTGCTGCTCGGGGTATTGAAAAACTACGCCTACTTTTCTCCGCGCCGATTTAGCAGCTTTGGATTTATCGGCAATATTTACGCCGTCTACTTCAACAGTGCCGCTGTCAGCCTTTAACAAACCATTCAAATGCTGAATAAGCGTCGATTTACCGGAACCGGTATGACCGATGATTCCGACAAATTCTCCCTCTTTGATTGTTAACGAAACGTTACGCAGCGCTTTTCGCTCGAACGGCGTTTTCTTCATATACGTAAACTCAATGTCTTTAACTATTAGCGACATATAAACTCCAGTAACTCATTATCTCGGACGATCCCCGTTGGAAGCTCTACTCCGTTCTCCCGAAAAACATCCGCAACCTGAGCTGCCAACGGCACTTCCAGACCGGCGTCTAGCAATCTTGCCGTTTGCGCAAATACATAATCCGGCGTTCCGTCGAGAATTATTTCTCCGTCTTTCATAACGACTACGCGATTGGCAAGCAGTGCTTCTTCCATAAAATGAGTTATCAAAACAATCGTCTTATGGTTATTGGCGTTTAGTTTCAGCAATGTCTTCATAACATCGCTTCGACCACCCGGATCCAACATTGCCGTCGGTTCGTCAAGCACCAGGCATTGAGCGTCTATTGCTAAAGCCCCGGCAATTGCCACGCGCTGTTTTTGACCGCCGGATAGCAGATGAGGCGCATGTTTGCGATAATCTGTCATTCCCACTGCCGCCAAAGCGTCAGACACTCGCTGCTTTATCTCATCAGATGGGATACCGATATTTTCCGGTCCAAAAGCAACGTCTTCTTCAACAATCGCGGCCACTATCTGATTGTCCGGATTTTGAAATACCATGCCACAGGCGCCGCGCACCTGCCAAACTTTTTTGTAGTCAGCGGTATCGTTGCCATCGACATAGCACTTTCCAGTCGTTGGTAATAACAACGCATTAAAATGCTTGGCTAAGGTCGATTTTCCCGAACCATTTCCACCAAGCAGCGCCACAAATTCGCCTTTATTGATTTTTAAATTTATATTATTCAACGCAACAACATCCCGGTCGCTTTCCACTCGCCCCGGGTAGACATGCGTAAGATTTTCACAATTAATAATTATCATTATGCTCCAAAACAAAAGTGGGGAGGCTGCAGAAAATATTTTCCTGCTCGCCCCCCGCAAGATCAACTACTACACTAGTTCTAAAATCGCCATTTGTGTTGCATCGCCGCGGCGGACACCAAGTTTATATATCCGGGTATAGCCACCATTTCTGTCGGCGTATTTTGGCGCTATTTCATCAAATAGCTTGGAAACTACTGTTTCATCAGTAATAAACGCCAACGCTTGCCGGCGGGCATGCAAGTCGCCTCGCTTACCAAGTGTAATCATATGCGCTATTGTTTTGGTTACGACTTTAGCTTTCGACTCGGTCGTCTCAATCCGTCCATAACGCAAAAACGATGTAGTTACGCTACGCAATAGAGCGCGGCGCGCGCTACTGTTTCGTCCTAGTTTACTATATGCCACTTTCAGCCCCTCCTAATCTTCAGATTTCGCTTTGAAATTAATCCCATATTGCTGGGCTTTATCCTTGATTTCATCGATGGTTTTTCGACCAGCGTTTTTGATATTGCCCAAATCCTGCTCGCTCAAATTGCCCAACTCATCCATGAATTTTATGCCGATGCGTATCAAGCAATTCCGTGCGCGAACTGAAAACTCTACTTCGTCAATCGAAACACGCGGACAATTATCGCGTCCAAGACGATTATCTTCATCATCTGGCGCCTTTTTTGGAGGAATACCGGCAAGTGATGTCACTTGCTGCATGTAATCTACCAGTATTTCCGCTGACCGTCCGACTGCATTTCGCGGCGAAATACTTCCATCAGTCCATACATCCACTGTCAACTTATCGTAATTTGTAATATTTCCGACCCGGGTATCGGTAACCTCACATTTTACGCGCAACACCGGCGTATAAATCGAGTCGATCGGGATTTCTCCGATTGGCTGATCGACCTTCTTATTGCGGTCCGCCGAAACATATCCGGTACCCCGAGTAACGCTCATACTCATATTCAGTTGTGCGCCTTTTTCCAAAGTTGCAATATACAAATCTTGATTCAACACCTTAATGCCTTCAGGACAGATCACGTCCGCTCCGGTTACAGCGCCGGCAGTATTTCTCTCGATTCTCAATTCAAATGCTTCATCGTCTTCGGCTTTTAACCGCAAAGATTTGATATTTAGAATCATATCAGTTACATCTTCGCGAACACCAGGAATCGTAGAAAACTCATGCAACACACCATCAATCCTGATTGCATTGACCGCCGATCCGGGAAGTCCGGACAACAATATTCTGCGCAAACTGTTACCTAAAGTTATTCCATAACCCCGCGGTAGCGGTTCCCACACAAATTGACCATAGGTATTGGTCTCATCAATGCCGTTGACTTCAATTTTTGGCTTTTTTGTTTCGCTCATCAAACATACCCTCCAAAATTTTATCAGCTATAAAACAGTCGTGTTTTTTGCTATTATCTGGAGTAGAGCTCGACTATCAGCTGTTCTTGAACAGGCAGGCTGATTTCTTCGCGACTCGGGAAACGGGCAACCTTCGCGCTCATATTCGGTGCGTCAATTTCCAACCACTGCACTTGATTGTTGCGTTTTGCCATAGCTTCGCCCATTGTCTTTGTCAAAACTGAATCTTTTTTGTTTTCACAAACAGCTATCACTTCATCGATTTTAACAATGAAAGAAGGAATATTAACGCGACGACCATCGACGCGGAAGAATCCGTGGCGAACCATTTGCCGGGCTTGATTTCGGCTATCAGCCATTCCCATTCTGAACACAACGTTGTCGAGGCGTCGCTCGAGTAATGCCAACAGGTTTTCACCGGTTATGCCTTTCATGCGGTCAGCCTTTTCAAATGTGCGACGGAATTGAGTCTCCAATATGCCATATACGCGACGCACCTTTTGTTTTTCGCGTAACTGGATTCCGTATTCGGAAGTTTTGGTGCGACGCTTCTTGCTTTGTCCGTGTTGACCTGGCGCGTAAGCGCGACGGGTGAACGCGCATTTATCAGTATAGCAGCGATCGCCTTTCAAAAACAATTTACTTCCTTCGCGACGGCAAAGACGGCACGAAGATTCTGTATATCTAGCCATAATACCCTCCTATACTCTTCTGCGTTTCGGCGGACGACAACCGTTATGCGGAATCGGTGTCACGTCCTTAATCGAAACGACATCCAAGCCGGCTACCTGCAACGAGCGGATAGCCGCTTCGCGTCCCGGGCCGGGCCCTTTAACAAATACATCCACTGTTTTTAAACCGTGTTCCATTGCAGCTTTACAAGCCCCCTCAGCAGCCATGCCGGCAGCAAACGGAGTGCTTTTGCGCGAGCCCTTGAATCCTAAGATTCCTGAGCTTGACCACGCAATGCAGTTGCCTGTTTTATCAGTGATAGTTACTATTGTATTATTGAACGTTGAGTGAATATGCACATCGCCATGCTCAATATTTTTGCGTTCTTTTCTCTTGGTTCTTACTACTTTCTTAGCAGCCAAAATTCATTCCTCCTATCCTACTTCTTGCGCTTAGCGCCAACTGTGCGACGCGGACCTTTGCGCGAACGCGCGTTGGTCTTTGTGCGCTGTCCGCGAACAGGTAGTCCCATACGGTGACGGCGACCACGATACGAGCCAATTTCAATCAATCGCTTGATATTCAATTGTTCTTCTCGTCGAAGATCACCCTCAACTTTCAAATTGCTGTCAATATATTCACGAATTTTTGCTACTTCTTCATCGGACAAATCTTTCACTCGAGTGTCATAGTTTATCCCTGTAGCTGTCAATATCTCCCTTGAGACCGTCAAGCCCACGCCGTAGATGTACGGTAGTGAATACTCGACTCTTTTGTCTCTCGGCAAGTCAACACCGGCTATTCGCGCCATAAGTGCCTACACCTCCTACCCTTGTTTCTGCTTGTGTTTCGGATTTTCGCAAATGATCATTACAATGCCTTTGCGTTTAATTATTTTACATTTTTCACAGATTGGTTTTACTGACGGTCTAACCTTCATCTCGAATATCCTCCTTATTTAAACCGATAAGTAATACGGCCGCGTGACAAATCATAAGGCGTAAGTTCCAGCAACACTTTGTCGCCCGGTAAAATCCTTATAAAATTCATTCGGATTTTACCCGAAACGTGCGCCAACACCGTATGCCCGTTGTCCAATTTTACATGGAACATTGCATTCGGAAGCGATTCTGTGACAATCCCTTCTACTTCGATAACGTCTTGTTTCGCCATAAAACGAAAATGTCCTCCTTGTCGCGATTCACGCGCTAAAGAATTGTGAGAATTTCTGGTGCACCCTCGGTAATTAGGATTGTGTGTTCAAAATGCGCTGAAGGTTTTTCATCACAGGTGACCACTGTCCAATTATCAAGTAATACATCCACATCTTTTGATCCCATATTTATCATCGGCTCTATCGCCAAAATCATCCCCGGCTTTAGTTTGGGACCTTTTCCGGGTTTGCCAAAATTGGGAATCGGCGGATCCTCATGCAGCTCCCGGCCAATACCATGTCCGCATAAATCTTCGACTACGCCGTATCCAAAACTTTCGCAGTAGGACTGCACAGCATAGGAGATATCTCCGATGCGTTTTCCTGGCAACGCCTTAGCAATGGCGCGGTGAAGCGATTGCTCGGTAACTGTCAGCAATTGTGCAAGCTCTGTAGAAATCGTTCCGACCGGATAAGTGGCAGCCGCGTCACTATGATATCCGTTCAGACAAACGCCAATATCAATACTTATGATATCGCCATCTACCAATTTACGATCCCCTGGAATACCATGAACAACTTGTTCATTTATTGATGCGCAAATACTCGAAGGAAAACCATTATAGCCTAAAAACGAGGGTTGCGCCGCGTGTGCCTGGACGAACTCGCGAACTATTTCATCTAATTCGTTAGTTGTTACTCCAGGCTTGATGTGTTGTTTCAAAATCAAAAAAGTTTCCGCCAATAATTTTCCGGCGTTACGCATCGACGTGATTTCTTTTTCGGTCTTTATCATTATCATAGCGAATCCATTTTTAGCACAGTCGTTATATCAGCAAAAACCTTACTAATCGACTGCAATCCGTCTACCGGAACATAGATACGCTTCATGTGATAATATTCTGCTAACGGCCAGGTGAGTTTTCGATACTCAACGATTCGGCGTTTGACCGTTACCTCGGTATCGTCATCACGCTGAAACAACTCGCCGCCATCTTTGTCGCAAAATCCTTCGCGAATCGGTGGTTTGAAAGTAATGTGATAAGTTGTTCCGCATACTTTGCAAAACCTTCTGCCAATGGCTCGTTCCAACAACTTGGCCTCGGGTATTACGATGTGTACTACCTTGGTCAGCTTCTTGCCGGAGTCGGTCATGAACATTTCCAATTCTTCGCCTTGTAACAAAGTGCGCGGAAACCCGTCGAGAATAAATCCCTTGGCGCAATCCGGCTGTGACAAGCGCTCTCGTGTGACATCTAATACCAGCTCATCCGGCACCAAAGTTCCCGCGTCCATGTATTTTTTTGCTTCAATACCCGACGCCAGACCACTGTCAAACGCGGCGCGAAATACCGCGCCTGTCGAAACATGAGGAATATCAAAACGCTTAATCAATCGCTGCGCTTGAGTTCCCTTCCCGCTACCGGGAGGACCTAACAAAACTAAATACATATTTTACTCGCCTATTTCATGAAGCCTTGATAATGCCGTTGCAATATCATTGCTTCAATCTGTTTCATAGTATCGAGCGCGACACCAACTACAATTAGTAGCGCGGTTCCGCCAAAATATACTCCTTGAACACCGGTCAACCAGCCCATGGCATTTGGCACGACGGCAATCAACGCTAAAAATATCGCTCCAGCCAAGGTAATTCTGGACATGACCCGCTCAAGATAATCAGCCGTTGGTTTTCCCGGACGTAATCCAGGGATAAAGCCGCCATTTTTCTTCATATTTTCCGCAACTTCAGGTACGTTAAACGTAACCGCGGTATAGAAATACGTGAAGAAGATGATAAACAATATGTAAAACGCGGTATTCATCACCGAACCCCAGGCAAACCATCCGGCTACAGCTTTAATCCAACTAATATCGGTAAACTGCGCAATTGTTAACGGAAACATCAAAATTGATGAAGCGAAGATTATCGGAATAACACCGGCTTGATTGACTTTTAACGGCAAATATGTCGATTGTCCGCCATATACTCGCCGACCAACAACACGCTTGGCGTACTGAACCGGGATTTTCCGCTGTCCCTGTTGAATCCAAATTACAAATATTATCATTGCCGCAGCCATAATTACAAAAGCAAAAGCGCTGACAATATTTATTGTTCCGGCTCGTACATACTCGAATATCGTGTATATCCCACTAGGCAATCGCGCTACGATTCCGGCAAATATCAATAGCGATATTCCGTTACCAACACCATTTTCAGTAATCTGCTCACCAATCCACATTAAGAACACAGTTCCTGCCGTTAAGATCGTTGCAACCAATAGATGTGATATGAAACCATGACTGAAAGTCATCGCCGCTGAAAAGCCGTAAGACATTCCAACACCTTGAACAAACGCTAAGATAACAGTGCCGTACCGCACAGTTTGGGTAATTTTCTTGCGGCCTTCTTCGCCTTCTTTTCCCCAACGCTCAATGGTCGGAACTACAACTCCCAAGAGTTGCATGATAATCGACGCATTGATATATGGGGTGATGCTCATCGCAAATATTGAAAATTTGGATAGCGATCCGCCGGCAAATAAGTCCATAAGATCAAACAAGTTATTGTTACCAAACAACTGGGCAAGTTTTGCCGAGTCAATACCTGGCACCGGGATATGAGCCCCGAAACGGAAAACTGCAAACATCATCAACGTAAAGATGATTTTTTTTCGTAGTTCAACCGCGTTCCATACATTTTGCAATGCAGCAAACAAGTTATACCACCTCGGCTTTTCCGCCAGCGGCGCTAATTTTTTCTAATGCCGTTTTGGAAAATGCCTGAGCTTTTACAGTAAGCGCTTTTAGTAAATCGCCATTGCCAAGTATTTTAACGCCGTCTTTTACATTTTTCAGAATCCCAGCTTCAATCAAAGCTACCGGATCAACAACCGCGCCAGCCTCAAAACGATCTAAATCAGCAATATTTACTATCGCGAATTCAACGCTCCACTTATTGTGGAAACCGCGTTTTGGCAAACGTCTGTACAAAGGCATTTGACCGCCTTCAAATCCCGGCCGCACGCCGCCACCGGTACGAGAGTTCTGACCTTTTTGACCTCGCCCCGAAGTCTTGCCGATACCTGAACCCAAGCCACGTCCTACTCTGGTGCGCTGTTTGTTAGAACCGGGCGCAGGAGACAATTCATGTAATTTCATTTCTACCCCCTAATTACTCAACATTATCAACGCTGATTAAATGTATAACTTTGCGCACCATACCGCGAATCGCCGGATTATCTTCGTGCACAACCGTACTGTTAGTTTTCTTTAAGCCGAGAGCGACAACAATTTTACGCTGCGATTCTTGCCGGCCAATCAAACTCTTTTTTAATGTAATTTTTATTTTTCCCATAACGCCTCCCGTTAACCCAAGAGTTCTTGAACTGTTTTTCCGCGCATAGCGGCGACATCTTCAATTCGTTTCAAGTGCGATAGTCCTTGCAAAGTAGCCTTAACTACATTGGCCGGATTCGCTGAACCCAACGATTTTGTAAGAATGTCCTTAACACCGGCCAATTCGAGTACTGCCCGAACCGGACCGCCGGCAATTACACCGGTACCTTCGGATGCTGGTTTCATAAGAACTGAACCCGCTCCGAATTTTCCAATAATTAGATGCGGTATTGTGGTCTTAACTAACGGCACCTTAATCAAACTCTTCTTGGCATCTTCAACGCCTTTACGAATAGCTTCTGGCACCTCGCCTGCTTTGCCTAAACCAACACCGACATGACCATTACCGTCGCCTACAACAACGAGCGCCGAAAACGAAAAGCGGCGTCCGCCTTTAACAACCTTGGCAACTCGATTTATGAATACGACTTTTTCTTTGAGATCCAATACAGTATAATCAATCCTGACCATCTACTTCCTCCAAATTAGAACTCTAGTCCGGCTTCGCGCGCGGCTTGCGCCACAGCAGCCACTCTGCCGTGATACAAATATCCGCCTCTGTCGAACACGACAGTGTTAATACCCTTTGTCAACGCCCGTTTTGCAACTGCTGCGCCGACTACCTTGGCCGCTTCGATATTTCCGCCGTACTCTACCTGACTTTTAAGTTCTTTATCCATAGTGCTTGCGGAAACTAACGTTATTCCGCTTTGATCATCTATGATTTGAGCGTAGATATGCTTGAGACTCCGGAAAACATTCAAACGCGGCCGTGCCGGAGTTCCCGCCAGATCTTTGCGCAATCTACCATGGCGCTTAAGGCGGATGGCATTTTTTTCAGCCTTCTTCAGCATTATTTCACTCCTTATTATCGGCTGTGAGTTATTACATAGTTTTTGCTATGCGCTCAAACAACCTCTATTTTTTACCCTTGGCTCCGGCTTTACCGGCTTTTCTGCGAACGATTTCATTTTCATAACGAACGCCTTTGCCTTTATACGGCTCGGGTTCGCGATATCCGCGAACTTTTGCAGCAAAAGCGCCGACATTTTCTTTGTTTATTCCACTGATAACAATTTTTCTTTGTTCTGGAACTTCAACCGTTACTCCCTGAGGTGGCTCAACTATTAGCGGATGAGAGAAGCCAAGAGTGAGGTTGAGATTGTTACCGGCTTTGGCAGCACGATAACCTACTCCCTCAATTATCAACGTTCTCGTGAATCCTTTGGTTACCCCATCGACCATGTTCGCAATTAACGTTCGTGAGAGCCCATGCAAACTACGATTTAATTTATTGTCATTAGGCCGGGTAACTATTAGCTCTTCGCCAACACGTTCAATTTGCATCTCAGTTCTAATTTGTCGGCTGAGTTCACCCTTTGGGCCGTTAACTTTGACGAAGTTATCAACGATGTCAATAGTTACGCCTGCCGGTATTACTATCGGTTTTCTGCCGATTCGTGACATAATATTTCCTCCTGAATCTCACAATTACCAAACGTAAGCGAGTACTTCTCCGCCCAGACGGCCTTTTCGAGCATCTCTGTCAGTCATAAGTCCTTGCGAAGTCGATACAATAGCAATTCCCATGCCACCAAACACGCGCGGCAATTCATCGTGCTTTGTATAAACACGCAATCCCGGTTTCGAAATGCGCTTAAGACCTGAGATTATACGCGCTTTTCCTACACCGTACTTAAGAACGATTTTCAAAGAACCCTGTTTATCATCTTCAGCAAAGCTGAATCCGGAAACAAAACCTTCGTCTTTTAATATTTGGGCAATAGCTTTTTTTATCTTGGAAGCGGGCATTACCACTTCTGGGTGATTTACTGTGTTTGCATTGCGGATACGAGTAAGCATATCAGCAATCGGATCGGTCATTACCATAACAATTAACCTCCTTTTTCAGGCAACTTACCAGCTGGATTTCGTCACGCCCGGAATTGCTCCTTTGTGACTCTGTGTACGGAAACAAATTCTACACATTTTAAATTTGCGCAAATATCCATGTGGACGACCGCAAATTTCACAGCGGTTATATCTACGAGTTGGAAATTTCGGATCTTTTTTCCATTTTTCAATTAAAGCCGTCTTTGCCATTGTCCCTCCTTACGCTACGAACGGCATACCGAGAAGTTTTAACAACTCGCGTGCCTCTTCGTCAGTATTCGCAGTACTTACAATTACGATATCCATTCCGCGAATCGCATCTACTTTATCATACTCGATTTCCGGAAAAATTAGCTGCTCTTTGACACCCAAATTGTAATTTCCGCGACCGTCGAAGGATTTCGGGCTGACACCACGGAAGTCGCGCACACGCGGTAATGCGATGTTGATTAACTTATCCAGAAATTCATACATGCGCGAACCACGCAAAGTAACTTTTGTGCCAATAGGCATACCTTGTCGTATCTTAAAGTTCGCTATTGATTTCTTTGCTTTAGTAACAACCGGCTTTTGTCCGGAAATTATTACCAAATCAGCTACCGCTGACTCCAACGCTTTCGCGTTTGCAACCGCTTCACCAACGCCCATATTAATAACGACTTTTTCTATTTTAGGAATTTGCATGATGCTCTTGTAACCAAACTTGGTCATCAATGCACCAGATACATCTTTTTGATACTTTTCTTTTAGTCTTGCTGACATTTACTAGCCCTCCTTCCCAATTATTTTTCGCTATCGATTATTTCGCCGCATTTTTTACAAGTACGGGCAGTTTTACCGCTAGCCAAGGCCGTTTTTGCCAAGCGTGTCGGCTTATCGCAACCAGGACAAACCAACATAACTTTTGCAGAATGCATCGCTGCCTCTTTTACCATAACGCCGCCTTGCTGGTTCTGCTGAGTAGGTTTTGTATGCCGTTTCACCTTGTTGGCGCCTTCTACTACTACTTTACCGGTCTTAGGCAAGGACTCAATCACTTTGCCTTTTTTGCCTTTATCTTTTCCCGACAACACTACTACTGTGTCGCCTTTCTTGACGTGCATTTTCTTAATTTCAGCCACTTTGACACCTCCGCTCTAAATAACTTCAGGAGCAAGCGATACTATTTTCATGAAGTCCTTATCGCGAAGTTCTCGCGCTACCGGACCAAATATACGAGTGCCCCTCGGAGTTTTGTCGTCTTTAATAATTACCGCTGCGTTATCATCAAATCTAATGTATGACCCATCCGGGCGACGCAATCCTTTTGCTGAACGCACGACGACCGCTTTTATAACATCACCTTTTTTAACAACGCCGCCGGGTGATGCATCTTTAACAGTAGCAACAATGATGTCGCCAATGTTGGCATATCTACGAAACGAACCACCCATAACACGAATACAAAGAATTTCCTTCGCGCCGGTGTTGTCCGCTACCTTCAGCCTGGTTTCTTGCTGAATCATTGAATTTCCTCCTTCGGCTGACTAAACAACTAGCATATTTTACTTTACTTTAGCAAGTATTTCAACCACTCTGAAGTATTTATCCTTCGATAATGGTCGTGTTTCCATGATTTTTACTGTATCGCCGATTTCGCAATCATTGTTTTCATCATGCGCTTTAAAGTTTTTTGTTTTCTTCATCGGTTTGCCGTATGTCGGGTGCGGAACGGTGCGTTCGATAGCAACAACAACGGTCTTTTGCATCTTATTGCTTACAACCTTACCGACACGTACTTTACGTTCGATTATTTCCATAGTTACCAATTCCTCCTTCCAGACTTACGCTTTTTTCAATTCGCGCTGATGTTCGATCGTTTTCACCCGTGCGATTGCTTTTCTTACTTCCTTAATACGGGAAGAGTTTTCCAATTGCCCTACTGCGAGTTGGAAGCGCAAGTTGAAGAGTTCTTCTTTTAATCCGGCTATTTTTGCAACGAGCTCGACATCGTTCATTTCGCGGATATCTTTAACCTTCATTTACTTCACCACCCGTTTCTCTAATAATGAATCTGGTTTTGATTGGCAACTTGTGACCAGCAAGGCGAAATGCCTCTTTGGCCTCAGCTTCAGGAACTCCGGCAATTTCGAACATTACCCGGCCTGGTTTAACCACTGCCACCCAAAACTCCGGCGAACCTTTTCCGCTACCCATGCGAGTTTCGGCAGGTTTTGCCGTTACCGGTTTATCCGGGAAAATCTTTATCCAAACTTGTCCGCCACGTTTAATGTAACGAGTCATTGCAATACGGGCAGCCTCAATTTGTCGGTTGGTAATCCAGCTTGCCTCTTCGGCCACTAAGCCAAATTCACCATGCGAAACGGTATTGCCTTTAGTGGCCTTACCAGTCATGCGACCACGAAACTGTTTTCTGAATTTTACTCTTTTTGGAATCAGCATTAAATTTCGCCTCCTTCGCGTTTAGCGAGTTTTTTCTGAGGCAAAACTTCACCTTTGTATATCCAAACTTTAATACCAATTACGCCAAACGTTGTATGTGCTTCAGCTGTGCCGTAATCGATGTCGGCACGCAGTGTATGCAAAGGAACACTTCCGTCGCGATAGCACTCAGTTCGCGCTATTTCAGCTCCGCCCAATCGACCGGCAACCATGACTTTTATTCCTTTTGATCCGGCACGCATTGTGCGCCCGACTGCTTGTTTCATCGCCCTTCGGAAGGCAATACGCTTTTCGAGTTGAGCGGCAATTGACTCGGCTACTAATGTCGAATCCAAATCAGCCTGTTTGATTTCCTGAATTTGAACATCAACAATTTTTTCGGTGAATTGACCAATATCTTTTTTGATATCTTCAATTCCAGCGCCTTGTCGACCAATTACCATACCAGGACGATTTGTGAAAACCGTAACTTTGATACGATTACCGCTACGCTCGGTAGTAATACGGGAAATCCCGGCAGCGAATAATTTTTTCTTTAAAAACTTGCGAATTTTGATGTCTTCATGCAAGAATTTTGCAAAATCTTTATCTGCATACCATTTGGCATCCCATGTTTTGATAATTCCGATCCGAAGACCATGCGGATTTATTTTTTGACCCACAGTTTCGTCCTCCTATCTTTCTGCGACTACCATTGTTACATGGCTCGACTTTTTGAGAATTTTGAAAGCCTGACCACGCGAACGCGGATGAATGCGTTTAAGCGTCGGGCCTTGGTCAATCATTGCCTCGGCAACATACAGCTTAGACGCGTCCATCTGCATGTTGTGTTCGGCATTTGCGACAGCTGATTTCAGGCATTTCTCAATTACCGGTGAAGCAGCTTTCGGAGTGTATTTCAGAATTGCAATCGCTTCGTCAACATTTTTTCCGCGAATCAAGTTTGCAACAATGCGCATCTTGCGCGGCGCAATTCTGATGTATTTTGCATATGCTCGTGCTTGCATCAGTTTGTTCCTCCCTAATTACTTCAGTGTGGTAGAACGTTCAGTGCGCGAACCATGTCCGCGAAACGTTCGCGTTGGTGAAAATTCGCCCAATTTGTGTCCGACCATGTCTTCAGTAATATATACCGGAACATGCTTGCGACCATCGTATACCGCTATGGTGTGTCCAACAAAATCCGGCAATATAGTTGAGCTGCGTGCCCAGGTTTTAAATACTTTCTTTTCGTTAACTGCATTCATTGCAGCTATTTTTTTAGTTACGCTCGCATGAACGTATGGTCCTTTTTTTATCGATCTTGACATATTTCCTCCATCGCCTCAATTACTTAGTGCGGCGAGACACGATCAACTTATCGGAAATTTTCTTCCGACGAGTTTTCGCTCCCATCGCGCATTTGCCCCACGGAGTAACCGGATGTTTTCGACCAACCGGTGAACGACCTTCACCACCACCATGCGGATGATCGCACGGATTCATTGAAGTACCGCGATTGGCAGGACGGATTCCCAGCCACCGCGACCGTCCGGCCTTGCCGATTGTTTCATTCTCATGATCCAAATTTCCGACTTGTCCGATCGAAGCGCGACAGTTTACATGAACTTTGCGCTGTTCTCCAGACGGCATCCGCAACAACGCGTAATCGCCTTCCTTCGCCATCAATTGCGCAAAAGTTCCGGCTGAACGCACTAATTGAGCACCCTTGCCGATTTTCATTTCCACGTTGTGTACTACGGTACCAACCGGAATGTTTTTTAGCGGCAAACAATTGCCCACTTTAATATCGGCAGTTACACCATTCATTACAGCATCGCCGACTTTCAGTCCATTTGGCGCCACAATGTAGGCTTTTGCGCCATCGGCATAAAACAAGAGCGCGATTCGAGCCGAACGGTTCGGATCATACTCAATTGTTGCTACTTTGGCAGGAATTCCATCTTTGTTGCGTTTCCAATCAATAATACGATATTGTCGCTTGCTTCCGCCGCCTTGATGACGCACGGTAATGCGTCCCTGGTTGTTGCGGCCAGCGTGTTTTTTCAAACTAACTACCAGCGAACGTTCGGGAGTTGTTGCAGTAATTTCTGAAAAATCAGCAACAGTCATGAAGCGACGCGATGGTGAAGTTGGCTTAAAACTTTTAACAGCCATTGCGAGTTTCCTCCTACTCAATTTCCACGGAACACAACGCTTTTTCGCCGCGTTGTCAAAAACCGCAGATTAAATGTTATACGCCTTCGAATATTTCGATTCTATTACCCGGAGCTAGCTTAACAATCGCCTTTTTGTAGTCTGGACGATAGCCGGCAGTCTTGCCCATACGCTTAATCTTTCCGTTAACTATTAACGTTTTCACATCAAGTACTTTTACGTTAAAGATTTTTTCAACGGCATTTCTAATCTCGATTTTGTTGGCTTTTAAAGCAACTTTGAAAACATATTTGTTTTCGGTCATCAAGATGTTTGATTTTTCAGTGACAAGCGGGCGGATTAATACATCACGCAAATTATCCATTACGCATATACCTCCGTAATTTTTGCAAGCGCTGCTTGATCAACCAATATTTTGTCGTGGTGCAACAGATCAAAAACATTTATGCCATCAAAGGGAACTGTTTTAACACCCGCAATATTATTGCTCGAACGCGCAACTACTTCATCATAATCCGCAGTCACGATTAGCGCTTTTTTCGGCGCGTCAAACGCATTCAAAAACTCTACCACTCGTTTAGTCTTAATTTCAGCCAGTTGTATGCTGTCAATTACAATTAACTCGCCAGCTTCCAACTTTGCGCTCAACGCTGACTTTAGAGCCAATCGTCGAACTTTGCGCGGTACAGTGATTGAATACCCGCGTGGCTGTGGTCCGAATACAACTCCGCCGCCCACCCATAATGGTGAACGAATGGAACCGGCACGCGCTCGCCCGGTACCTTTTTGCCGCCACGGTTTTTTACCGCCGCCGCGTACTTCGTCCCGTTTTTTGGTTTTGTGAGTACCCAACCGCAAGCTTGCCAGTTGCATTTTCACTACTTGGTGGACAACTGCTTCGTTGAACTCAACACCAAATACCAATTCACTTAATTCTATTTCGCCGGTTTGACTACCGGCCATGTTATACACATTTACTGTTGGCATGGTCTTTCCTCCTAACGCTCAGCTTATTTGCCAGGCTTCTTAGTGTTTCTTATCATCACTAATGAGCCTTTAGCACCCGGCACAGCGCCTCTTACCAGAATCAGATTTCGGTCAACGTCGATCCGGGCAACTGTCAAACGCTGAACAGTAACCCGTTGTGCGCCCATGTGTCCCGGCAATCGTGTGCCTTTAAATACTTTACCGCCGCCACCAGACATCCTCGGTCCGATTGAACCGGGTTCGCGGTGTGATTTTGAACCGTGAGCCATAGGTCCACGATGAAAATTGTGGCGCTTGATACATCCAGCGAAACCTTTACCTTTGCTCACTCCGGAAACGTCAACCAATTCACCGGCGGCAAACACATCTGCGCCAAGTAATTGACCAACTTCATAAGTCGGAGCTTCAGTCATTCTAATTTCGCGTGCATAGCGCACCGGAGTCTGCCCAATTTTGGCGAAAAAGCCTTTACGAGGCTTCGTGACAAGTTTGTCACGCACTGCGCCATAACCAAGCTGTACAGCGTTATATCCGTCTTTACTGGCAGTCTTGTTTTGCAAAACCACGTTGTTACCAACTTCTACAACTGTTACTGGCACTAATTTGCCATCGGCCGCAAATATTTGCGTCATACCTAGTTTTTTTCCAATTAATCCTTTAACCATGAGAACTCTACACACCTCCTTAGAGCTTGATTTCAATGTCTACGCCTGCGGGAAGGTCAAGCTTCATTAAAGCATCAACCGTCTTTTGAGTCGGCTCTAAAATGTCGACCAGGCGTTTATGCGTCCGCATCTCGAATTGCTCTCGCGAATCCTTATTGACATGCGGAGAACGCAAAATTGTGTAAATGTTTTTCTCCGTCGGAAGCGGAATCGGACCTGACACCATCGCATTTGTTCGCTTCGCTGTATCAACGATTTTTTGCGCGCTCAGGTCTAAAGCTTTGTGATCATAAGCTTTTAACCGGATTCTGATTTTTTGTTGTTTGGCCATAGTTATTCTCTATGTCCTCCTTTTGCCCTATTTCTAAGAACGGACCTTGGCTAAGCAGAAATTTCCCGCAAGTAAACGCCGCCGGGTGTGTCATCTAAAAAAAATCCGACGGCGACCGTACGGCCACCTTCTACCTCATCGCTACAAAGGACGTCCCGAAGGAACGCCTATATAATTTATCACAAGTCATTGATTTTGTAAACAACTTTGTGTGAATTTCGCGTTCTTTTTACCGTTTTTCAAAGAAAAGCTCCTAAATATTTTGAAATATCAGTAGTATCCCGAAATATTATTAAAAGCAGGCGGTAAATAACCGCCTGCTTACAGTCAGTCTATACGGAGAGATTATTTGTTTGGAAGTACTTTTGCTACTGCTCCGGCGCCGACGGTGCGTCCGCCTTCACGAATTGCAAACCGCAATCCTTCTTCCAATGCGATCGGCGTGATTAGCTCGATTACCATAGTGATATGGTCGCCAGGCATACACATTTCAGTTCCTTCCGGCAATGTTGCTACTCCGGTTACGTCAGTTGTCCGGAAATAGAACTGCGGACGATAACCATTGAAGAACGGCGTGTGCCGTCCGCCCTCGTCTTTGCTCAATACATATACCTGAGCTTCAAACTTCGTTGCTGCCTTGATCGAACCCGGTTTTGCCAATACTTGGCCGCGCTCGATGTCTTTGCGCTCTACGCCGCGCAACAGACAACCGACGTTGTCGCCGGCAAATGCTTCGTCTAGTAACTTCCGGAACATCTCTACTCCGGTTACTACTACCGGGCGCGGCTTTTCGTTGAATCCGACGATTTCTACCGTCTCGCCAACTTTTACCTTACCACGCTCAACCCGGCCTGTTGCTACCGTTCCCCGTCCGGTAATTGTGAACACGTCCTCGACCGGCATCAAAAATGGTCGGTCAATTGCCCGTGCCGGCTCCGGAATATAGCTGTCAACCGCGTCCATCAACTCGTCGACGCAACCAATCCATTTGGCGTCGCCTTCCAAGGCTTTCAATGCTGATCCTTTTATGATCGGAATCTCGTCGCCCGGGAACTCGTATTTCGAAAGCAATTCTCTTACTTCCATGTCAACAAGTTCTAACAGCTCTTCGTCATCGACCATATCAGCTTTGTTCAAGAATACTACCATTGCCGGTACGCCTACCTGACGCGCCAACAAGATGTGCTCGCGGGTTTGCGGCATCGGGCCGTCTGCTGCCGATACTACCAATATTGCTCCGTCCATCTGAGCGGCGCCAGTTATCATGTTCTTTACATAGTCAGCGTGACCCGGGCAGTCAACGTGGGCATAGTGACGCTTAAGAGTTTCATACTCTACGTGGGCTGTATTAATCGTAATACCGCGCTCGCGCTCTTCCGGTGCCTTGTCAATCGACGCGTAATCCATGAACTCCGCCTGGCCTCTGCCTGCTAATACCTTCGTAATAGCCGCTGTCAAGGTCGTCTTGCCATGGTCAACGTGTCCGATAGTTCCAATGTTTACGTGCGGCTTTGTCCGCTCAAATTTCTTCTTTGCCATTTTTTACCTCTCTTTTATGCTTTACCTTTTGTTACAATTGTTTCAGCTATATTTCTCGGAACTTCTGCATAGTGATCAAATTCCATCGAATAATTGCCGCGTCCCTGGGTTTTAGAACGCAAATCAGTCGAATAACCAAACATATCTGCTAAAGGCACAAACGCCCGCACAACTTGCGCGCCGGCTCGTCCTTCCATTCCGTCGATACGTCCGCGACGGGAGTTGATATCACCGATTACATCACCCATATATTCTTCGGGAACAACAACTTCAACTTTCATATACGGCTCCAATAAGATTGGTTGCGCTTTTCGGCAACCCTCTTTGAAACCAATTGATCCGGCAATTTTAAACGCCATCTCCGAGGAATCGACTTCATGATAAGAGCCGTCAATCAATATTACTTTCAAGTCCACAACTGGATAACCGGCCAAAACACCGCTCTCCATTGCTTCTTTGATACCAGCTTCAATTGGGTTGATATATTCGCGCGGGATAGCGCCGCCGACGATTTTGTTTTCAAAAACAAAACCTTTTCCCGGTTCTTGTGGAATGATTTCCATCCAACAATGACCGTATTGTCCACGTCCGCCGGATTGTCGCACGAACTTGCCTTCGGACTTAACACGATTCTTAATCGTTTCACGATAAGCAACTTGCGGTTTACCAATATCGCACTGAACCTTGAATTCGCGTAGTAATCGATCCACAATAATTTCCAAATGCAATTCGCCCATACCGGAAATTATCGTCTGACCAGTCTCTTCGTCAGAACGAACCCGGAACGTCGGATCCTCGTCGGATAATTTTTGTAAAGCGATACCAAGTTTGTCTTGGTCACCTTTAGTTTTTGGCTCAATCGCAATCGATATTACCGGTTCCGGGAAAGTCATTGTCTCCAGTAGTAACTCGTGTTTTTCTTCGCACAAAGTATCCCCGGTGGTAGTATCTTTTAGTCCAACAACGGCGCAGATGTCACCAGTTGAAACCATGTCAATATCCTCGCGATGATTGGCGTGCATCTTCATTAACCGTCCGATGCGTTCCTTGCGGCCCTTATTGGCATTATAAACGTATGATCCACTGCTTAGTTTTCCGGAATACACGCGAATAAACGTCAACCGGCCCACGTAAGGATCGGTCATGATTTTGAAAGCCAGCGCTGCGAACGGCTCGTCGTCGCTAACCTTGCATTCTATTTCTTCGTTATTGTCCAAATTGATTGCCGTAATTGGCGGCACATCAAGCGGCGACGGCAAATAATTTATTACAGCATCCAGCAACGGCTGAACGCCTTTGTTTTTGTATGCCGAACCACAAAACACCGGAGTAATGCGGCAAGCAATAGTTGCTTTACGCAGCGCTCCTTTGATCTCCTCAACAGTGAGATCTTCACCATCGAGATAGCGCATCATCAAATTATCGTCGCTTTCAGCAACGACATCTAATAATTGTTGACGAAGTAAGTCAACATTTTCACGCATATCCTCGGGAATTTCCGCTTGTTCCGACGTCTTGCCAAGATCGTCGGTGTAGACTAATGCTTTCATCTCCACCAAATCGACCATACCCACATATGTTTCTTCGCTACCAATCGGAAGTTGAAGAGGAATCGGAGTCGCGCCTAATCGCGTCTTCATCATGTCGATTACTCGCGCAAAATCAGCGCCGGCAATATCCATTTTATTCACGAAACCAATTCGCGGCACACCGTATTTATCGGCTTGGCGCCAAACAGTTTCGGATTGCGGCTCCACGCCGCCTTTGGCGCAAAACACCGCTACCGCTCCGTCTAGTACGCGCAACGACCGTTCCACTTCAACCGTAAAGTCGACGTGTCCAGGAGTGTCAATAATGTTGATCCGGTGATCATCCCAAATACAAGTAGTAGCGGCCGACGTAATGGTAATACCCCGTTCCTGCTCTTGTATCATCCAGTCCATCGTTGCTGCGCCATCGTGTACTTCACCCAGCTTATGTACTCGCCCGGTATAAAAAAGTATTCGCTCAGTTGTTGTTGTCTTTCCGGCATCGATGTGGGCCATAATACCGATATTTCGCGAAAGCTCCAACGGGAAATTGTTTTCTTTGGCCACTATTTCACCTCAAATGCTATTTGTCAAAAAAAGTTTATGCCGCCGGAAGCAAAACTGCCGGCGGCTAATATACTAAAACCGATAGTGTGCAAAAGCTTTGTTGGCTTCTGCCATCTTGTGCGTATCTTCGCGTTTCTTGATCGATGCGCCAGTGTTTTTAGCCGCATCCATAAGCTCGCCGGCAATTTTCTCGTACATAGTACGCTCACCGCGCTTACGCGCATAACTCACAATCCAACGAATTCCCAAACTTAATTTGCGAGCTTGTCGAACTTCGATAGGTACTTGATAATTTGCGCCACCAACGCGACGCGCTTTTACTTCAACAGCCGGCATAACATTTTTCAATGCTTCTTCAAACACTTCTAATGGTTCTTTACCGGTTTTTGCTCTTATTGAGTCTAACGCGTCATAAACCAATGACTGCGCGACACTCTTTTTTCCGCAATACATAATTTTGTTGATGAATCGGGTTAACAACTTGGAGTTGTAAACCGGATCCGGCAACACGTCACGTTTAGGCGAAGGCCCTTTTCTTGGCATATTGTCCCTCCAATTTTTTGTTTCCAAATTATTTCCGATTATTTTTTGGCGCGTTTCGTACCGTATTTTGAACGGCTCTGATTGCGCTTTTGAACACCAGCAGTATCCAGCGAACCACGAACGATGTGATAACGCACGCCCGGCAAGTCTTTTACACGACCGCCACGGATTAAAACTACAGAGTGTTCCTGCAGGTTATGTCCAACTCCGGGAATATAGGCAGTTACCTCAATTCCATTAGTAAGACGTACTCTGGCAATTTTTCTAAGCGCTGAGTTCGGTTTTTTTGGCGTAGTTGTCGACACTTTTGTGCAAACGCCACGCTTTTGCGGGCATTCTTTCAATGCAGGTGAATTTGTTTTGCGAACCTGTTTTTCTCTTCCTTTGCGCACTAATTGACCAATTGTCGGCATATTGTGCACCTCCTCTCATATAAGTCATATCTGATTTTTTATGACAACGCTTGCGCGTACCAAAGCAAAAATGATGCTTAGAGATTTTATCATTCCAAAATGACAAAGTCAAATAAAAAATCGCCGTACCCACGGCGATTTTTTACTATTTACTTTAAAGCAGTGTAATCGGCCTCTCTATCCGGTCGTACTTTTATGACTTTTATGCTCCGATAGCGCGTCATTCCAGTACCAGCCGGAATCAATTTACCGATAATAACATTTTCTTTCAAACCGAACAAGTAATCAATCTTTCCTTTGATTGCCGCGTCGGTCAAAACTCGGGAAGTTTCTTGGAAAGATGCCGCCGACAAGAATGAATCAGTAGCCAATGAAGCCTTGGTAATTCCCAATAACAACGGTCGCGACACTGCCGGTTCACCATTGTCACGGATAATTTCACTGACGTTGACTTCTTCAAAATCATTGATGTCAATGTTTTCACCCGGTAATAACTGCGATGTTCCTGGTTCCTCGATTTTAACCTTGCGCAACATCTGACGAACGATAACCTCGATATGTTTATCGTTAATCTCAACGCCCTGGTCCCGATAAACTTTTTGCACTTCTTCGAGGATGTAGTTTTGCGTGGCTCGCAATCCGGACACTTTCAAAATATCGTGCGGATTGATCGCGCCTTCGGTCAGTTTGTCTCCGGCAATTACTGTTGCTCCGGTCTTAACCGCCATATGCGATCCGACTGGGACAGCATAAATTCTGGTCATGCCGTTTTCAGCAGTAATTGTGATTTTTTTCAAATCATTAATATCTTCAACCGTAATTGCCCCGGAGATTTCCGCAAGCACTGTGCAACGCTTCGGTTTACGCGCCTCAAATAATTCTTCAATCCGCGGCAAACCCTGGGTAATGTCGTCAACGCCGGAAACACCGCCGGTGTGGAACGTTCGCATTGTCAACTGGGTTCCCGGCTCGCCGATAGATTGCGCGGCAATAACTCCGACCGCTTCGCCAATTTCGACCGCTTTACCGTTAGCCAAGTTTCTGCCGTAGCATTTTGTACAAATACCATGTCGTGATTTACAAGTTAAAATAGTTCTGATTCTAACACGATCCCGATATTTGATAATCTCATCGGCCATTGCCTCCGTTACGTCCTCATTAATCGTTGCGATTACCGCTTTAGTATCCGGATTTACAATGGTCTCGGCAATTATCCGGCCAACTATGCGATCTTTGAGACTGACGATGTCCTTATGGCTGGATGCGAATTTGCTCTTGTCCTTGATGGCGACAACTTCGATTCCTTTGATATTGTTATTGCGCACGACAACTTCCCGGACATTGTGCAGCCATATTTGCTCAAACTCGGCCTCTTTAAGCACTACGCCTTCATTTATCAGCACATATTCTATACCGTTATCATCGAAAGCCAACACCGGGCTGGCGGTTTTTTTGCCGAGCATTTCCCGGATCAGCGTTCCAATGATTAACGCTTTTACGCTTTCGCCGATATAAATACCCTCGCCATCGGCGAAAATATCCGTAACATTCGAACGAACGATCAAGTCGATATGGGCCTCATCTAACATCACCCCGCCGCTTATCAACAATTCTCCGGTCTCCGGATGGAAAACGTCTTCATCGAGAACTTTGCTAACGTGGGCGAAATTATCATAGATATACTCACTTAACAGATGGTTGCGTTCGCGCTGAATACTCAAACCAACAACATCGCAGTCTTCCTCGCGAACAATCACGTCCTGAGCTACATCGACCAGACGTCTGGTCAGGTAACCTGAGTCTGCAGTTCGTAGCGCGGTATCGGCCAGACCTTTTCGCGCTCCATGTGTCGAAGTGAAAAACTCCAGTACCGTCAAACCTTCACGGAAGTTTGCCTTAATCGGCACGTCAATGGTTTTTCCGGAAGTATCGGCCATCAGTCCGCGCATACCCGCCAACTGGCGAGTTTGGTTGATACTACCGCGCGCTCCGGAATTTGCCATCATCATAATCGGATTCATCTGGTCATTGTTCTTAACTAACTCTTCGGTAACATCATCGGTAGCTTTACGCCAAATCTCAACTACGTTACGATAGCGTTCGTTTTCGGTCATCAGACCACGGCGAAACATGTTTTCAAACTTCGTTACTTTTTCGTCGGCAATTTTAAGTATTCCTTGCTTGGCAGCGGGAATTTTAACGTCGTCGATTGCCATCGTAATTCCGGCGCGACAGGCAAATGAAAAACCAAGTCGTTTGATGTCGTCAAGCACCACGGCCGTTCGTTCGCCGCCAAGTTTTCGATAACAATCAAAAACCAATCGTCCGACTTTTTTCTTGTCAATCAGCATTCCTAAACGCCAATCGGCTTTAATATTGCCCGCAGCTTTTTCTTCGGCGCTGATAGCTTCATATTGTTGCATTTCCAGCGGCAATACTTCGTTGAATATCAAACGCCCACATGTTGTTCGAACCAAACCCCGACCAGGAATTTTCAAAGTTATTTTGGCATGCAGTTCAATTTCTTTACTGTCGTAAGCCATCATAACTTCGTTTGAATCCGAGAAGAAGCGTCCATCGCCTTTCTGATCATCGCGTTCAATGGTCAGATAGTACATTCCCAAAATCATATCCTGGGTCGGCGCTACAATCGGTTTCCCGTCTTTAGGTGATAAAATATTGTTAGTTGCCATCATCAACAGTCGGGCTTCAGCTTGGGCTTCCACCGAAAGCGGCACATGAATGGCCATCTGGTCGCCGTCGAAATCGGCGTTATAAGCTGCGCAAACCAATGGATGAATTTTCAACGCCCGTCCTTCGGACAATACCGGTTCAAAGGCTTGAATTCCCAACCGGTGCAAAGTCGGCGCCCGGTTTAGCATGACCGGATGCTCGCGGATGACATCTTCGAGCACATCCCAAACTTCCGGTCGCATTCGTTCAACCATGCGCTTAGCACTCTTGATATTGTGTGCCAACTCTTTCTGGACTAGCTTCCGCATTACAAACGGCTTAAACAATTCTAAGGCCATTTCCTTTGGGACGCCGCACTGATTGAGTTTCAGGTTAGGGCCGACGACAATAACTGAACGTCCGGAATAGTCAACCCGTTTCCCGAGCAGATTTTGCCGAAACCGTCCTTGTTTACCTTTGAGCATATCGCTCAAAGATTTCAGCGGCCGGTTACCCGGGCCGGTTACCGGGCGTCCGCGGCGACCATTGTCAATCAAAGCATCCACGGCTTCCTGTAACATTCGTTTTTCATTACGAATGATTATATCCGGTGCGCAGAGTAATAGCAGCCGCTTTAGGCGGTTATTGCGATTGATTACCCGCCGATACAAATCATTCAAATCGCTGGTTGCAAAACGTCCGCCATCGAGCTGAACCATTGGCCGTATTTCCGGTGGAATTACCGGAACGACATCGAGCACCATCCACTCCGGTTTATTCCCGGAACGACGGAAAGCCTCAGTCACATCCAACCGTTTTATGGCGCGGTTTTTCCGCTGTCCGGTTGCCGTTTCAAACTCTTTACGCAATTCTTTGGTCATTTGTTCCAAATCGACTTCAGCTAACAGCGTTTTAACCGCTTCTGCGCCGATTCCGGCACGAAAAGCATCGCCATAGATGCGACGATATTCGCGATATTCCATTTCGCTCAGCAATTGCTTGCGAACCAATGGCGTTTCACCCGGGTCAATAACAACGAATGAAGCAAAATAGAGAATTTTTTCCAATTCCCGTGGCGTCATGTCCAATACCAAGCCCATTCGACTTGGAATTCCTTTGAAATACCACACATGCGAAACTGGCGCTGCCAGCTCAATATGCCCCATACGCTCACGACGAACCTTGGAGCGAGTTACCTCAACACCGCAGCGATCGCAAATAATACCTTTGTAGCGAATTCGCTTGAATTTTCCACAATGACATTCCCAGTCGCGGGTCGGACCAAATATCTTCTCGCAAAATAATCCGTCGCGTTCCGGTTTAAGTGTTCGGTAGTTAATTGTCTCCGGTTTTACTACTTCACCATGAGACAGTTTGCGTATTCCTTCAGGGGAGGCCAGACCTATTCGCATTGAGTCAAAATTATTTACATCTAACAAGGAGTGTGGCTCCTTTCAATTATTTTTATTCTTCGTCTGAATCGGAATTTTTTTCCACGACCTGTTCGGCATCCATCAATTCCGCCAAATCTTCTTCAACAATAATATCTTCAATTTCCAGCTCTTCGGAACTAACTTCTTCTGCAACTGCCGCCACTCGCGCCGGACGATATTGTTCGCGACTGGTTTCGTATTCCTCACTGTCGCGCAAAGAAATTTCATGTCCCTCTTCGTTTAATATCTTGACATCGAGCGCAATACTTTGCAGCTCTTTTACCAAAACCTTAAAGGATTCCGGAACACTTGGCTCAGGGATGTTTTCGCCTTTGACAATTGCTTCGTAGGTTTTGACACGTCCGGTAACATCGTCAGACTTAACTGTTAGTAATTCCTGCAACGTGTAGGCCGCGCCGTATGCCTCAAGCGCCCATACTTCCATCTCACCAAACCGTTGTCCGCCAAACTGGGCTTTACCGCCAAGGGGCTGTTGGGTAACTAGTGAGTATGGTCCGGTTGAGCGGGCGTGAATTTTGTCGTCAACCAAGTGAGCCAATTTCAAAATATACAGGTACCCGACTGTAACCGGATTGTCAAACCGCTCACCAGTTCTGCCATCATACAAGACAGTTTTACCAACCGGTGGCAATCCTGAAGCCTCCAAACATTTGAACACTTCTTTTTCAGTCGCTCCGTCAAAAACCGGTGTAGCTAGATATACACCATTTGTTCCAGTCTCTACCGGGGCATCTGAGCGCAAGTCCAGCTTTTCAAACAGTTCCTTCAATCCCGGATCCTTTGTGTCAACCTTTAATCCGATTGCATGTGCCGCCCAGCCAAGATGAGTCTCCAATATTTGACCGATGTTCATCCGTGACGGAACGCCTAATGGATTGAGCACAATTTGTACCGGTGTGCCGTCCGGCAGATAAGGCATATCTTCCTCTGCCATAATTCGCGAAACTACGCCTTTGTTCCCGTGCCGTCCGGCCATTTTATCGCCCTCGGAAATTTTGCGTTTTTGCGCGATATATACGCGCACCATCTGCTTAACTCCTGGTGACAAATCATCGCCACCGTCGGCGCTAAACACTTTAACATCGACAATCTTCCCGGCTTCACCGTGTGGCACTTCTAATGAGGTGTTGCGCACATCGCGAACGTTCTTACCATAAATTGCCCGCAACAACTTTTCTTCAGCCGATAATTCAGTCTCACCCTTCGGAGTAACTTTTCCAACCAAAATATCGCCCGGGCGGACATCGGCGCCAATCCGAATAATGCCAGTCTCGTCAAGATCTTTTAAAGCATCTTCGGAAACATTTGGAATATCCCTGGTTATTTCTTCGGCGCCTAACTTGGTGTCACGCGCTTCGCAATCGTATTCCTCGATATGAATCGAGGTGAAAATGTCTTCTTTAACTAATTTCTCCGATAAAAGAATGGCATCCTCATAGTTGTAGCCTTCCCACGGCATAAACGCTACTAAAATATTATAGCCCAATGCCAGATCGCCGCGGTCGGTCGCAGGACCATCGGCCAAAACCTGACCGGCAACCACTTTATCACCCTTAAAGATTATCGGCTTTTGATTAATACAAGTTCCTTGGTTGGAACGCACAAATTTATTTAAATGGTACTTTTGTAATTCACCGTCAAGAGCCTTTACGACTATTTCATGGGCTGTAACACTTTCGACTGTACCCTCTGATTTTGCAAGCACCAAAACACCTGAGTCATTGGCAATTTTGCCTTCGATACCGGTTCCGACTAACGGAGCTTGAGTGCGAATCAACGGAACAGCCTGACGTTGCATGTTTGCGCCCATTAACGCGCGGTTTGCGTCATCGTTTTCCAAAAAGGGAATCATCGCTGTAGCAATTGATACCACCTGCTTTGGTGATACGTCCATGTAGTCTACCTGATTAGCATGGGCAAACAAAACATCGTGACCGTGCCGGGAAGAAACCCGTGCATTTACAAACCAACTGTTTTCATCTAACGGCTCATTAGCCTGGGCAATTATCATTTCTTCTTCTTCATCAGCGGAAAGATAGTCAACAGCCTCGGTAACAATATTGTTCTTCTTATCAATTTTGCGGTATGGTGTCTCAATAAACCCGTATTTGTTAACTTTTCCATATGTCGATAGTGAACCAATCAGCCCGATATTTGGTCCCTCAGGGGTCTCAATCGGACACATCCGGCCATAATGTGAGTGGTGAACGTCGCGGACTTCAAATCCTGCCCGCTCCCGGCTCAAACCGCCCGGTCCGAGCGCGCTCAGCCGCCGCTTGTGCGTCAATTCACTCAACGGGTTCGTCTGATCCATAAACTGCGACAACTGACTCGAGCCAAAAAATTCTTTTACGGTTGCGGCAACCGGCCGTGTATTGATTAATGCCTCGGGCGTTACTGCGTCATGGTCTTGTACGGTGGTCATTCGCTCGCGGACAACCCGTTCCATTCGCGCCAACCCGACCCGAAACTGGTTTTGCAACAACTCGCCAACTGACCGCAGCCGACGATTTCCAAGATGGTCAATATCGTCAACATTGCCAACGCCATCATTCAGCGCCAACAGATAGTTAACCGCGGCAATTAAATCTTCCTTAGTCAATAATTTCCCGCCATTTTCACCGTCATTGACCGTGCAGAATATTTTGGTCATGATACCGTCTGGCGCAACTACCATACAACTGAAAAACTGCTTGCCCTTAATTAGATCGCTTTTACGAATTAACTCAATGGCCTTGTCGTCAATAACGTGTCCGGCCTCTAATAGCACTTCACCGGTTTTCTCGTCAAATAATGCCTCAGCCAAAGTTTTCCCGAATATCCTGCGCTTCCAATTAAGTTTTTTGTTAATCTTATAGCGACCGACTTTCGCCAGGTCATAGCGCTTTTCTTCAAAAAACAACTGCTTTAGCAGAGCCTCGGCATTTTCTTCGACTAACGGCTCACCCGGTTTCATGCGTTTATATATTTCCAACAACGCTTCGCCGCGATTAGTCGCTGCATCTTTTTCTAAAGTTGCGCGAATTCGCTCATCGCCTGCGAATAGTTCGAGAATCTCGTCATTGGTTATTCCGTCAATAATCGCCTTGAGAAATATCGTTACCGGGAACTTGCGCTCGCGGTCAATTCGAACACTGACAATATCAGAAGTATCTTGCTCTAATTCAATCCACGCGCCGCGATTGGGAATCAACTTGGCATCGTAAACCGCTTTACCGTTTACATCGACGGTCCGGTCAAAATACAATCCCGGCGAACGCACAAGTTGACTGACGATAATTCGCTCAGCGCCATTAATTATAAAAGTTCCGTTTTTTGTCATGAGTGGAAAGTCGCAAATGAAAATCTCTTTTTCTTTTTCAAGAATCTCGTTATCTTCACCACGCTTCCGCAGTTTTATTACTACTCGTAACGGCGCGGAATAAGTGGCGTCGCGCTCTTTGCACTCAATCTCCGGATGTTTTTCTTCCCCTAAAGAAAATTCGCCTAACTCCAGTTCAAAATTTCCGGAAAAGTCTTTGATTGGAGAAATTTCCTGCATTACTTCGCGCAGACCCTCTTGCAAAAACAGTGCAAACGAATTTCTTTGCACCTCTATCAGGTCTGGCATTTCAATCGGTTCTTTGATTTTAGAGAAACTGTACCGAGTCCGGCTTCCAGTTTTTACGGGTGTTAGCATCAGATACATCACCTCATAACCGCTTTTGTTGGCAGATAAATAACAAACGAAAATAAGCAAGGCCAAATAACCTTGCTTGCCTTATTAAGTTTCCGCCAAAATTAGCATAGTAACACTATTGTGCAATAGCGTTGAATTATTGTATACCATAATTTTGCATACGTCAACCTAACTTAATGTAAAAAATGGGGAGTGAATCAACAATCGCTCACCCCCCCCCAACTAAATTACTTAACTTCGACGTCTGCGCCAGCTTCAACTAACTTTGCTGCTGCTGCGTCAGCATCAGCCTTGCTCAGTTTTTCTTTTACTGCTTTAGGAGCAGCATCAACTAAATCTTTAGCTTCTTTCAAGCCAAGACCGGTCAATTCACGAACAACTTTGATTACGCCAATTTTAGCAGCGCCGGCGCCTTTCAAAATTACGTCAAATTCAGTTTGCTCTTCAACAACTGCGGCAGCAGCAGGAGCAGCGGCAGCAGCGGCAGCAGGAGCAGCAGCGCTAACGCCAAATTTCTCTTCAAGGGCTTTGACTAATTCAGCCAATTCCAACACGGTCATTTTTTCAATAGCTTCGATAAATTGTTCTCTGTTCATTCTTTCCTCCAAAATTTTAGGCAATAGCCATTATTATTAGTTTTCTTTTTGCTCACGCACTGCATTTAGCGCGTAAACGAGATTGCTGATATTTCCTTGCAAAGCGCGTACGAAACCGGCGATTGGCGCCTGTAAAGTTCCGCAAACCATTGCGAGCAAGACATCGCGAGATGGTAGATTAGCGAGTGTTTTTACGCCATCAATGTCAATGAATTTTCCGTCAAGTATTCCGCCTTTTACTTTGTAGGTCTTGACTTCCTTAACGAATTCCGAAATTACTTTCGCAGGAGCTACGGGATCGGTATACGACAATGCAACTGCAGTCGTTCCTTCTAAGATAGCGGACATGCCAGTGATACCGAGTTCGTCAGCAGCAAGGCGAGCCATCGTGTTCTTGATGACGCGGTACTCAACACCAGCATCGCGCATTTTGCGGCGCAGCTTTGTGTCTTGAGCGACGGTCAATCCTTTATAATCAGTAAGCACAGCGCCTTTAGCAGCACTGAATTTTTGTTTAAGTTCAACGACGATCGCTTGTTTTTCCGGTCTAATGATTGCCATAATTTGCACCTCCTTATAAAAAATGAAGCTCGCGGTATTATCCACGAGCCGAATAGAGTTACACTCTTACCATTCCGGCCTCGGCGGGCGGCTACTGCCATTAAGCGAAAATCGCACCTGCTGTCTGGAGCCAATATTTATTTTTAGCCAGAATAGCTGTTGTTTTCAAATTTACTTCGCGCTAACCTTTAACGGATTCAAGCGTATTCCAGGACCCATCGTGGTGCTGATAACAACACTGCGAATATATTGTCCCTTTGCTACCGCCGGTTTAGCTTTGACCAGCGTCTCGATAAGTGTGCGGAAATTATCGACCAATTTATCGGCATCAAATGATGCTTTACCAATCGGAGCATGAATATTTCCGGCTTTATCGGTGCGATACTCAATCTTACCAGCTTTGATTTCGTTAAGAGCTCGAGTAACATCGGCAGTAACTGTACCGACTTTTGGATTCGGCATCAATCCACGTGGACCGAGTACCTTACCCAAACGACCGACTAACGCCATCATATCCGGCGTAGCAACAGCCACATCAAAATCCAGCCAACCACCTTGAATTCTAGCAACCAAATCTTCCGCGCCAACTACATCAGCGCCGGCTTCTTCAGCCTCTTTTACTTTTTCGCCTTTTGCGAAAACGATAACCCGCTTAGTTTTTCCGGTTCCATGCGGTAATACAACCGCGCCCCGAACTTGCTGGTCAGCGTGCTTAGGGTCAACCCCCAACTTAACAGCCACTTCAACAGTTTCGTTGAATTTTGCTGTTGCAGTTTTTTTCACAAGATCAAAGGCTTCTTCAATCTCGTAAAGCTTATCGCGGTCAAATAATTTGACTGCATCAGTAAATTTCTTTCCCAAATTTTCCTCCTAATGTGGTAAACGGTAAAACCTCCCACAGCTGCACGGAGTGTTAGGCAACAACTTCGATGCCCATACTACGCGCCGTTCCTTCGATCATTCGCACTGCCGCATCAACACTAGCCGCGTTTAAGTCGACCATTTTGCTTTCAGCGATTTCGCGAACTTGCGCTTGAGTAACTTTGCCCACTTTTTTCTTGTTCGGTTCTCCCGATGCCGTTTCCAAACCACAAGCCTTTTTCAGCAATATTGCTGCAGGCGGAGTTTTGGTAACGAACGTGAAAGAACGGTCTTCGAAAACTGTAATCTCAACTGGAATAATCAGTCCGACTTGTTTAGCAGTTCGTTCGTTGAACTCCTTAACAAACGCCATAATGTTTACTCCGGCTTGTCCAAGCGCAGGACCTACGGGTGGAGCTGGAGTGGCTTTTCCGGCAGGACATTGCAACTTAACAATTTTGGTTACCTTCTTTGCCATTGTATCACCTCCTACCGTTAATCAATTTTTTTGATTTGTTTATAATCAAGTTCTGCCGCAGTTTCGCGACCGAACAAGTTAACGTTAACCTTGACTGTACCATCAAGAATATCTAACACCTGAGTGCGGATGCCCATGAACGGACCTTCGATAATTTCAATCAAATCACCACATTCAAAACCAAGTTTCACATCGGTTCCCAGACCCATCACGCGCAACAGATTCGACAGTTCCTCATCCGACAACGGAATCGGTTTGTTACCCGAACCGACAAAACCGGTAACTCCGGGCGTATTCCTGACCACATACCATGTTTGGTCAGTCACTTCCATCTCAATGAGTACATAACCCGGAAAAATCTTTTTCATTGCGGTTTTTGTCTTGTCGCCCTTGATTTCGGTTTTCTCTTCCATCGGCACCAAAACGCGAACAATTTTGTCCTCTAACCCCAATGCTTTGATTTTCTTTTCCAAGTTAGCTTGAACTTTGTTTTCATAGCCAGAGTATGTATGAATAACATACCATTTAATCCCGTTTTCCATAACTACGCCTTTCTATTTGAGTATCGGACGAAGAAGAAAACCGAAAATAGCATCCAGTCCCCACAACAACACACAAACAATCGCAATCGCAACGCAGACAACCATAAAATAAGACAGCAGCTCTTTTCTTGTTGGCCAAGCTACTTTTTTTAACTCCGCGCGGATGTCTCGAAAAAATTTCTTTACTTGGGAACCCCTTTTTGTTGTTTCAGCAATATTAGCCATTTATTCACTTCCCAAAATTTATCTGGCAGGGGCAACAGGACTTGAACCCGCAACCAACGGTTTTGGAGACCGCTACTCTACCAATTGAGCTATACCCCTACAGTACCACACTCACAAACAGACTATTTTGTCTCTTTGTGTTCGGTGTGTTTTTTGCAAAACTTGCAATACTTATTCAAAGCAATACGATCAGGATCGTTCCTTTTGTTCTTATTGGTTTGATAATTGCGATTTTTGCATACAGTGCAACCTAAAGTAACTGCATTACGCATAATCGACACCTCTTTTCAAATAGAAAATCACCTGCCAATAACGGCACTAATGTACTTTATCATAAGCGCTTTTCTCTGTCAAGCAATATTTCATTATATTATAAAAGCAGGCGGTAAATAACCGCCTGCTTACAGCCAGTCTATACGGAGAAATTATTTGTTTGGAAGTACTTTCGCTACTGCTCCGGCGCCGACGGTGCGTCCGCCTTCACGAATTGCAAACCGCAATCCTTCTTCCAATGCGATCGGCGTGATTAGCTCGATTACCATAGTGATATGGTCGCCAGGCATACACATTTCAGTTCCTTCCGGCAATGTTGCTACTCCGGTTACGTCAGTTGTCCGGAAATAGAACTGCGGACGATAACCATTGAAGAACGGCGTGTGCCGTCCGCCCTCGTCTTTGCTCAATACATATACCTGAGCTTCAAACTTCGTTGCTGCCTTGATCGAACCCGGTTTTGCCAATACTTGGCCGCGCTCGATGTCTTTGCGCTCTACGCCGCGCAACAGACAACCGACGTTGTCGCCGGCAAATGCTTCGTCTAGTAACTTCCGGAACATCTCTACTCCGGTTACTACTACCGGGCGCGGCTTTTCGTTGAATCCGACGATTTCTACCGTCTCGCCAACTTTTACCTTACCACGCTCAACCCGGCCTGTTGCTACCGTTCCCCGTCCGGTAATTGTGAACACGTCCTCGACCGGCATCAAAAATGGTCGGTCAATTGCCCGTGCCGGCTCCGGAATATAGCTGTCAACCGCGTCCATCAACTCGTCGACGCAACCAATCCATTTGGCGTCGCCTTCCAAGGCTTTCAATGCTGATCCTTTTATGATCGGAATCTCGTCGCCCGGGAACTCGTATTTCGAAAGCAATTCTCTTACTTCCATGTCAACAAGTTCTAACAGCTCTTCGTCATCGACCATATCAGCTTTGTTCAAGAATACTACCATTGCCGGTACGCCTACCTGACGCGCCAACAAGATGTGCTCGCGGGTTTGCGGCATCGGGCCGTCTGCTGCCGATACTACCAATATTGCTCCGTCCATCTGAGCGGCGCCAGTTATCATGTTCTTTACATAGTCAGCGTGACCCGGGCAGTCAACGTGGGCATAGTGACGCTTAAGAGTTTCATACTCTACGTGGGCTGTATTAATCGTAATACCGCGCTCGCGCTCTTCCGGTGCCTTGTCAATCGACGCGTAATCCATGAACTCCGCCTGGCCTCTGCCTGCTAATACCTTCGTAATAGCCGCTGTCAAGGTCGTCTTGCCATGGTCAACGTGTCCGATAGTTCCAATGTTTACGTGCGGCTTTGTCCGCTCAAACTTCTTCTTTGCCATTTTGGTTGTGCCTCCTTAAATGAATATAAATTTATTTTCGAACTATAGAAAATCACGAAAGTATTGTAGCACAACTAAAATTGCAATGCAAATAAAAAAACCTCGCAAAAGCGAGGTTTTTAGTTTTGTTGGTGGCGGCACAGGGATTTGAACCCCGGACCCATCGGGTATGAACCGATTGCTCTAGCCAACTGAGCTACGCCGCCGTGGAGCTGATGACCGGGATTGAACCGGTGACCTTATCCTTACCAAGGATACGCTCT
>JBAXTZ010000022.1:0-54648 GCA_037129925.1 Bacillota bacterium | reverse complement strand
AATCGAACCGTTGGGCAAACGGGGATAGCTTGGTAATAATGCTGACACTAGTCGGCACTTCCCAAGAAGCCCCCACCTCTTAGGTGGTGGGAGTATGTCACTTTCTCACTATCACAATTATTGTTTTTCAACAGGAGGCGGCTATGAGCACCAAAGAAATAAAAACCGCTCTATCACCTGAAGACCTAGAGCGAGTCGTCGGCGGCGCTACTGCCCTAATTCAAGATCTAGCGGCCAGCCTTGGCTCAATCACCGCTTTAGAAGACCAAAAAAACGCTATCCGGAATGAAATGGAACAACTTGGAAAATTCGGTAGCGGCGGCGCAGGCTATGCCGAAAAGCTCGCCGGACTTACTTCACGACTGGATGCCCTTTCCGGACAACAACAAAAATACATTACTCGCAGTAACCAGGAACATTTACAGCTACAGCAGCTAATGAGTACATACAATCAGGCGGACAGTCTGGCGAGTAATATGTTGGCTAAACACCAAAAATCAAGGGAAGATATTATCGGAAATTTACGATAGAATTTGGCGGCGCTAGCCCTACTGTATAAGACTGGCTGCGCGCTTTGCAAGACGATGCTCAAACGGCGGTTCACGCTTATCTGGAAAAGCTGATACGCATTAGCTGTTATGCCAGCATTATCATATTACCGACAAAACACAAGTTTTAATTTTTCGCAAGAATTTGCGATGCAGCATACGCTGTCGCAGCGTACTTTTTTCTTGATAAAAAACTACACCAAAAAATCAAGCGCCGTACTCCGTGCAAACTTGTTCTAAGGGCTATGCGCTAACTGGCTGCTAGCCGCCAGCCGCTAGCGGCTTGTGACAAGTATTTGCCCTGCGTAATGCAAAAAAATAACGCCCGAGCCGGTTTAGTGGCTGGGGCGTTTTGTGTGGCTGATTGATTGCTCAATCGCTGGAATCTCGATATTTTTTCATATTCACCCCGCCAACACTGCCTTAACAATTTTCTTCAAATCCGGCACTTCGGCGCTACGTTCGTTCAATACTGCCATAAACGCTATGCAGTGCATTTTCGAGAACGGGGTTTTCTTGGTTTCGATGTTTACTATCGTCTGCCGGGACACGCCCAGTTCTGCTGCCACCTGCGCCGATGTCCATCCGGCGGCTTGGCGCAATAGCCGGAATCGGTTATAAACTGTTTCGATCGTTTGCTTGCTTACGCACATGATTTTGGCTCCTTGTATTTTTGCTTATTTTTCTAATTTCACCGGCTGCTCAAAAGCTCAACGGCGAATTGGCGATTGACTAAATAGTAATGAATTGACCAAAGTGATTATTATTGCTTTCATGTTTTTCAGATTTCCTCCAACGATAATTCTGTTATGCAAAAAGGTTTGGTAATTTGTATGTCCTATATTCTAAGTATAACAGCCTAATGTCACAATTGTGTGACGATTTTGCTACAGTTATGCTACAGTTTTGCTACAATTGTGCTACATTTATAAAATACTTCATACATAAATAGAAAACCGCTCGATAGTTCGCTTTCTCAGCGTTCCTAACCGCGCATTACGCAAGGCATTAGTTGTTCTTGGCGAACTGCGCGATCAGCAAACGTACCATAATTTCTCGCACTGCTCAAGTAATGCAATTATTTTGCAGGATTCAAATTACTCAGCAATGCGTAATTTGAATCCTCTTGGCGAATCAAAATTGAAAAGCCCCTTGAAAAGCGAGGCCGTCGGCACTGTAAACCAAAGTAAAATCATCGAAAATCAATATATTCGATTTTTATTTACAAACTCCGAATTCATCTCCATAATTAATCCATAATTGCTTGTTATACTTAAGCTACCAAAAAAATAATAGGAGATGAGCAAAAATGAACACTAGAACCGTTGCCGATCTAACCACTGAGACCCTGGAACAAGCCGTTGGCGGTTCTGACTTGGGTGCTGACATTGCCGAGGAAGGCAAAAAGAATCAGTATATAAACGAAGTGATAAGACCCGCGATGGAAGCTGTCCGCGAGCAGATGAGCCATGTTTCTCGCATAAGCGAAGAGTACAGCAAACTTCAAATCCAACTGGAGAGTTTAAAAGGTAAACAAGATAGCTTAACTTCCAGCAACCAATTGGTTATGATTGGTATCAACAGCAGAATGTCCAATAGCGACAATTGCCGAAAAATGGTTACTGATTCCGCGCGAGCACATGCGGATAGCGTGAAAAACGGTATCCAATTCCGTTGATCAACAGGAGGCTGCCATGAACAGCAAAGAAGCTACAGCCGGACTAAACCGGGCAGAACTGGAACAAGCTGTCGGTGGCGCTGATGTTGCCACAACTTTGCAGAGCGACATGGATTCTATCAGCACCAAAATGCAGCAGGTTCCCAAAGACAGCAAAGAGTACAATATTCTTGCTTTGCAGCTTGAATCGCTGCGATTTGCCGATAGCCTCACTTCAGCAAACCAGCTCTTGCTGGCAGCTGATAACAGCAGAGATTCAAATAGCGACAATTGCAAAAAAATGGTCGGAGATGCGGCGAAAGCGCACACTGATGACGCAAAATCGCAGATACAATTCCGCTAATAAACCTCGGTTGCCATTAGCAGCAACGCAATCAGGCGGCTTGTCAAAAAATTGTCTTGATTTGCCTACAGCGCCACAGCGGCGCTGTTTTTTTTTGCCGTGCAGGAATATTCGCGATAACGTCGAATAATACTATATGACTGTCAACTACTACACGGCTTAGCCGGAAATGAGGACGATTATGGACAAAGAAATCTCTATCCCGAAAGGTCATCCGCGCGGACTATACTATCTGTTTAGCACCGAGATGTGGGAACGGTTCAGTTATTACGGCATAATGTCGATACTGATTTTGTTCGCCACCAAGGCGCTCGGCTTTAACGATGCCCAGGCCGGAATTCTCGCCGGTTCCTATTCAGCATTTACCTGGCTGTCGCCGCTGTTAGGCGGCTGGCTGGCGGACAAATTCATCGGCCAGGTTAACGCGGTAAAATACGGCGCGATGATGATCCTCGCCGGCAACGTAATTCTGCTGGTTGACAAGACCTTGCCACTGATGTATTTCGGGTTTGCCGTAATCGTTGTCGGTACCGGCTTGCTCAAATCATCGGTATCAGTGCTGGTCGGGCAGCTGTATGATGACGGCGACCCGCGAATTGACCGCGCCTACACCATCTTTTTCATGGGCATCAATATCGGCAGCATCGGCGCGGTATTTGTCGGAATAGTGGCGGAAAAGGTCGGCTGGCATGCCGGATTTGCGCTTTCGGCCGGCGGTATGGCTATCGGTCTGATTATCTATCTTTTGGGCATGAAGCATCTGCGCCTGGCGGAAAATCATTTCGCGACCGCCGGTATCGGAAAAAATAAATTAGTGGTCTATGGCTCATTAATTGCTTCGGTAGCACTGGTAACGGTATTGTTTTTGTTCCAGAACATCGCAGTATTCCTGATGGCGATGTTGACCATAATTGTCATCGTTGCGCTGTTTAAGTATTATTTGCAATATCGTCATGACAAACTTTATAAATACTCTATTCCGGCGATTGCGATATATGTCGGTTTCTCGGCAATATTTTGTGTACTCTACGGTCAGATGTTCGATTCGCTGGTGCTGTTTATCGACCGGGTCATCGATAAATCATTTTTTGGATTTGAGCTGCCAACAACCTTTATTGTTAATTTCTGCGAGCCATTTTTCGTTATTATTCAGGCACCGCTGTTGGACAAACTCTGGGCATATCTTGAAAAACGCGGCAAAGAACCGTCCACTCCGGTAAAATTCACGATCTCGTTGTTTGTCATGGGAACGAGCTTCCTGATTTTTGCTTATCAAGCGCTCATGGCCGTCGGCGGCGTGCGCGGCTCGCTGCTTATTATGGCTGTAGCTTTCTTTGTGTTTGCCAATTCGGACATCATGCAATCCGTTGTCGGTTTTTCGATGGTGCGGCAACTGGCGCCCAAGGAACTATCCGGCTTCATGATGGGTATGTTTTTCTTTTCGATATCGTTCGGAAGTTTTGTTTCCGGGCTGCTAACCGCGCGTTTCGGTGTCGATGCGGACAAGGTAAACGATGTCGGCGAATGTGCCCGGCAGTATTACCATCTGTTCGGAATCTGCGGCATAACGCTGGTAATAACCGGTTTGCTTACGCTATTGGTTATCAAGAAACTCAAGAAGGCCCACGAACTGGCTTACCAGCATCAGGAAAGGCAGTAACCGCTATTCCGACATTTCACATTCCAAATTCTGCTCCATAATTTATCCACAATTGTCGGTAATAATAGATCTATAAAAAATAACAGGAGGCAAAAAATGAACAACAGCAAAAAATCCAGCCGCACCAGTCTTACCCCTGAGAATCTGGAGCAAGCCGTTGGCGGCAGCGGTAGCATTGAGGAAGAATACAAGAAAAATCAATATATAAACGATGTGATAAGACCCGAGATGGCATCTATCCGTGTCACCATGGAGCAACTACTTTCTCACGGAAGCGCGGATTACCTTGCTTACCAGCAATCATTACACGCTAAAATAGAGTTAGTGAACTTTATTGCGGAAAAAATGTCTTATGCAGCTAAAGCGGAACATTTGGCCAAATCCACTATTATGGGAAACATCAGATGACACCATGACCACTAGGGAACCAATAGCCGATATTTCCGACAGCGCCATAACGGCGCTGTTTTTTATCTGCAGTGCAGGATTATTTTCACCTCATAGCGAATATAGAACAGTAACGTTAGTATTTTGAAATTTTGTATTCCTGACCACTAATCCATGAGGTGAATTTGTGAACAGTAACCATATTTTTAACCGCCGCCTGCTGCTGAATCGGCTGTCGGCGTTTGACCTGAACAGCGTTAATGATCTGGAGCGCAAGCGCGCGATTATCAGCAAATGGAAATATTCGATCGAGAACAGCGATTTGGCGAAGACTACCGAAAAATCGGTGCAGGGTGATTTTCTCAATAAGTTCTTTGTCGAGATATTGGGCTATCAGCAGCGTTATGGCAATGATGACTGGAATATTACCCAGGAGCAGAAGACCAAAGCCGACGGCACGACCGCCGACGGCGCGTTGGGGTTCTTTGCGGCCGGGTTGGCGGACATCCGCGTGGTTATCGAGTTGAAAGATGCCAAGACCGATCTGGACAAGAAGCAGCAACGCGACAGCAAATTATCACCGGTGGAGCAGGCGTTTTCTTACGCGCCAAAATCCGGCAGCAACTGCCATTGGGTGATTGTGTCCAACTTTCGGGAAATCCGGCTGTATCATCACGGCAGCGCGTTGAAGTATGAACAGTTTTTGGTAACTGCGCTCGATGATGACGAGCAGTTGAAGCGGTTTTTGTACCTGTTATCACGCGCTAATCTTATCGAACAACTGCAGCCTTCGCTAGTAGATACCCTGTATGCCCAAAACGAACAGGAAGAAAAGAATATTACCAACGCTTTTTATAAGCAATACAACAGTTTCCGCAGCAAGGTATTTGCTGATATTTGCGCTAATAATGAAAGTTTTGACCGCGGAGCGTTGAAAATCGCCGCCCAAAAACTGCTCGACCGGCTGGTATTCGTCTGTTTTGCTGAGGATAACGGTTTGCTGCCGCACAATATTTTCCGCAAAGTCGTAGCGACCGCAACGGGTTCATTTGATTTCAGCCCGGACAAAATTTGGCGCCAGTTACGCGGGCTGTTTCAGGCGATTGACAAAGGCTTTGCCGCGCAAAATATCCCGGCGTTCAACGGCGGCTTGTTTGCGCCGGACAGTATTCTCGACAATATCGTTATCAGCGACGAAATACTCACCCAGTTCAGTGATATCTCGGACTATGACTTTGCGACCGATGTCGATGTGGATATTCTCGGTCATATTTTCGAGCAGAGTCTCAATGATTTTGACGCGCTCGGTGAAAACGAAACCATCAGCAAACGCAAACGCGACGGGGTGTTCTATACCCCGAAATGGGTGACGCAGTACATCGTCGCCGAAACTATCGGCGCCTGGCTGGCAGAACGGCGCGCCGAATTGGGCGAAGGCGCGTTGCCGGAGCTGAAAGAATATTACGCCGGACGCGGCAAGAACAAACCGACACCGGAACTGAAAGCTCACATCGGTTATTGGGAACAATACAAAAATATTTTGGAAACCATCCACATCTGCGACCCGGCCTGCGGCTCGGGTGCGTTTCTGAACGCGGCATTTGACTATCTAAAGCAGGAAGGCGACAAGGTCAACGTTCAGCTCGATGAACTGCGTGTCGGTCAGCAACAACTGGGCGGCGGCTTCGGACGGCTCGACGAGAGCATCCTCCGCAATAACCTGTTCGGTATGGACATCAACCCGGCAGCAGTCGAAATCGCCAAACTGTCGTTGTGGCTTAAGACCGCTAACCGCAGCGAAAAGCTCACGACACTGGATGATAACATTATCTGTGTCGATTCGCTGCGTTACCTCGATTCACCAGCCGCATTTGATGTGGTCATCGGCAATCCGCCCTATGTTCGGCAAGAGTTATTAGGCGCGGAAGTAAAAGCTTATCTGGCGCAGAACTATGAAACCTACGCCGGTACTGCCGACTTGTTCGTGTACTTCTTCGAACTCGGACACAAGCTATTGAAACCCGGCGGTTATTTCGGCTATATCAGCAGCAACAAATTTATGAAAGCCGGTTACGGCGCGAACCTGCGCCGCTATTTGCGCGAGAACGCCGAGATTAAGCAGATAATTGATTTCGGTGAGTTGCCAGTATTTGCCGACGCCTCAACGTTTCCGGCGATATTTGTCACACGAAAAAAGTTATCAAGTTGTCAAGTAATCAAGTTATCAAGTAGCGACGAATTTGTGTTTCTCGCGGTAAAAGATTTGGTATTTGCGATGCTGGCGGAACGGGTCAGCCAGCAGGCATCGTTGCTTACGGTTGAGGCATTGCAGGATGACGGCTGGAATCTGACCGACAGCCGGTCACTGACGCTAATGGCGAAAATCAAGGCTGCCGGTGTACCGCTCGGTGAATACGTCAACGGTGAAATATATTACGGCATTAAGACTGGTTTGAATGAAGCGTTCGTAATTGATACCGCAACGAAAGACCGGCTGATTGCCGAACACCACAGCAGCGCCGAGATTATCAAGCCTTTCGCGGTCGGCGATGATGTGCGTCGCTATCATGTTCGCGATAGCGGAAAATGGCTGATACTCATTCCTAGTGGCTGGACGAGAAAACAAGCTAGTGATAAAGAACCGTGGCAAATATTGTGCGACAAGTATCCGGCGATTGCTCGTAAACTTGAACCATTTGCAGATAAAGCACAAAAACGTTATGACCAAGGGCAATATTGGTGGGAGTTGCGTGCGTGCGATTATTACGCAAAATTTGAACAACCTAAAATTGTCTGGCCGATAATTTCGAAGGAAAATAGATTTACTTTTGACAATTGCGGAATGTACTTAAATGATAAATCATTCTTTATTTCTGGTGTCCCTATGAGTTTAGTTGGAATACTCACTTCAAAATTAGCTTGGTGGTTTTTGACGAAGATATGTTCAGCATTGGGTGATGTTGATGAAGGCGGAAGAATTGAGTTGCGAAAAATTTATGTCGAGACTTTTCCAATAGTTAGCCGGGTCGATAATAATGACTCGTTAGAAAATTCAGCTAAGCTCCGCAGTGAAAAAGAAACCGAATTGTGGAAGCTTGTTTCAAAAACCCTTCGATTTGTCTGTCAAAATTATTTTGTATCAACAAACTCAAAATTGGAAAACTGGCACACCAACGACAATGTGACGGTTGCTAAAGAATTTGCCAAGCAGAAAATTCAACTTTCTGTTACCGAGAAAGCCGGACTGTTCGACTATCTCGACAGCGAACGCGCAGCAATCCTCGCGCTCCGCACTGAATGTGACCGCCTCGACCGCGAGATTGACGTGCTGGTGTATCAGTTGTACGGATTGACGGCTGAGGAAATCGCGTTGGTTGAGGGGCGCGAGTAATCCAATCAACCACATTGCAAATTAATGTTAAATCCATCGTCATAGAAGTGAGGGTGTATGCAATACACACATCGTTGAAAACCAATAAATACGTTTTTTTTATTATGCCGAATCCGTCTCCATAATTTATCCACAATTGCCGGTTACAATAGAGCTATAAAAAATAACAGGAGGCAAAAAAATGAGCAGCAGCAAAAAAACCACCCGCACCAGTCTTACCCCTGAGAATCTGGAGCAAGCCGTTGGCGGCAGCGGTAGCATTGAGGAAGAATACAAGAAAAATCAATATATAAACGATGTGATAAGACCCGAGATGGCATCTATCCGTGTCACCATGGAGCAACTTTCTCACGGAAGCGAGGAGTACCTTGCTTACCGAACAAAGCTGGAATCATTACACGCTGAAATAGAGTCTATCACTGGCGCAAACCAAGCGGGGTTCATCCTAGTGAACTTTATTGCGGAAAAAAAGTCTAATGCAGCTAAAGCGGAACATTTGACCAACTCCACTATTATGGGAAACATCAGATGACACCATGACGACTAGGGAACCAATAGCCGATATTTCCGACAGCGCCATAACGGCGCTATTTTTTATCTGCAGTGCAGGATTATTTTCACCTCATAGCGAATATTGAACAGTAACGTTTGTATTTTGAAATTTTGTATTCCTGATCACTAATCCGCGAGGTGATTTTGTGAATAACAACCATTTTTTTAACCGCCGACTGCTACTCAAACGGTTGGAAGGTTTGACCTGAACAGCGTTGCTAATTTGGAAAACAAGTGGCAATCATCAGTAAATTGAAATATTCGATTGAGAACAGAGTAAAATCCTGAAGATTTGGCACAAGCCAGCGACGGCGCTTATGTGAACAGTCAAATCACCGACAGTGTAACCCAAATCTCGGTAATCAAATAGTCATATTGGTGAGGGCGTATTCTCCTTGCCGAAGGTGCTTTGTTTTCGTGAAAAACGAACTTTCCGGTGATGTAATTAGATAGTTTGCAAAACAACTAGCTAAGCTATATAATTTGCTTAGGAAAATAATTATCTTAGGAGGACAGATGTCGACTGCAAAAATTTCCTCAAAATGGCAAATAAATATTCCGTCCGATGTTCGTAAAGCGATCGCGGCAAAAATTGGCGACGTTCTTCAATTTGAAGTAAATGGCGAAAGCGCGGAAATACGCGTTTTTCGCCCAAAAATTACTGACTTGGCAGGAGCATTGAAAGACAAAGTGTCCGGCCTCGGTGATTATTCAAAAGAAAAAACTATGCTGGCCGCAATATGGACGAAGGAGCAGGAAGGTATTAATGAGAGCAATTGATGCCAACATTGTATTACGTTATCTTCTGGCTGATAATCAAACCCAGTACGAACGCTGCAAGCTGCTTTTTGAAAAAGTATCAACCGGAAAGGAAACACTATATTTGCCGGACGCCGCTTTGAATGACGTTGTTTATGTTATGACAAAAGTATATCGGGTCAGCAACTCTGAAACAGCTTCCCTGATGTCAATTCTCTTGATGGAAAAGAATATTGCCGTTGATAATCGCAAACTGGCAATCGACGCGTTGCGCCTGTTTGCGGAGTTCAATGTTGACTGGTCAGATTGCGTGATCGCAAGCGCGGCCTCGTACAAAGGGATTGCTGAAATATTTACATTTGACAAAGATTTCGATAAATTTAAGTTTATCAAGCGGCTCGAACCATAGTTTGCAGGATTCTCAAAAGTTACAGTTGCATATTACCGGATTGATGATAAAATCATCATCGTTTAAAATCCACAACTGTGATTTTTTATTACGCCGAATCCGTCTCCATAATTTATCCACAATTGCCAGTTATAATAAAGCTATAAAAAATAACCGGAGGCAATAAAAAATGAACAACATCAAAAACACCACCCGCACTAATCTAACCCCTGACAACTTGGAGCAAGCCGTTGGCGGTCGTGATTCCACACAATCGATTCGTACAGAAATGGAATCTATCCGCAATCAAGTAAGCCATGTTTCCCGCCCAAGCGAAGAATACAACAAACTGGAGAATTTAAAAAGCCAACAAGAGAGTCTGACCGCAAACAACCAAATCAATATATGTCATCTCAGCAACACGATGGGAACTTTTGATAATATCCTAAAAAACATTAGCGACATTGGCGGAGCGCATTCTGGGAACATAAGATCACAGTTTCGTATCTGATAAAATCGGATATTCATTATTCAAGTTGAATATGCCATTCGAAAAGGTTGCAGAAACAGTAAACTGTTATATAATCAGGAGGTAATCTATCATGTCCAAAGAACGACTATCCTCGGAATCAAAAATTCTGACCCTCACCGAACTGGAACTGGCCGGCGGTGGCAGTAGAAACGCCAAATATCAGGCAATACTCGATGCCCCGAATGACATGGATAATGCCAACGCTATAATAAAGAAATTTTGTAATGATGACGGCAACGCGGCCATGTTCATATCGCAGCATTTCGGGTTGGATATCAAATTTGTTAACGCGGCGATGAAAAACGAGCGCAACCGGACAAACAACTAAAATCAATGCCTTTGATGATTCAGCAATAAATAACTACCGGGAATATACCTAGAGAACGTACCCGGCATTAATAATTTGGAGGAAACTATGGCAGACAAAAGATTATCGTTAGACGACCTCGACCGCGTTGACGGCGGCGCGGTATCCGTTCAGTACTATGGCAGCAAACAAGGAATAACCGGATTTAAGGTTACTGCGCCGACCGGCGGCGCTGACGAAGATGCCAGCATTTCCAAAGATTTTGACCGGATCTACGGGGCGATCGACACCGTCGCCGGCAACCGCGGTATTGTTGATTTTTACGACCCCCGCTACGCGCAGTTCTGCGACGAATCGATGGCGACTTTACAAAAGTCTGTCAACAGCAGCACCAGTGACGCCGACAAAGCCTATGGCGCAAAACTGCTGGATTATGCCCGTGACCGGTTACCATCGGTATAACAAATATTTGCCCGGATTAGCTGTCATTACCTATCCAAAAATAATTTTGGCGACGGAGGTGCTCGATGCCGCCAACTATCCTGTTCATTGGTCGTTGCAACGCCGTCTTTAACAAAATTTTCCCGTCCAGCGTGACCGGCGTTATCGCGGACAATCACGTCGACTTTGGCGTTGCCTGCCGCGAACATTCGCCGGACTTAGTTGTTATCGATAGCGCGCTTGGACTGGGCCGCAACTGTGAAATCAGCCGCGCGTTACGAAAAAAAACCGGCTTCATTCGGATAATCGTTACCAACTATCCCAGTGAAACCGATGAAATTAGAGCGCTTGATGCCGGTGCCGATGCCTACCTGTCAACTAGCGGTGATTACCAGTTGCTGTGCGCCCGGCTTGCGGCATTGATAAGAATGACCACAGCGTATTCCGGCGCTAAAACGAGTTCAGTTCCGGACAACCGTGCCGTTATTATCGGAAATTTATCCATCAATTTGGCTACTGCTTCGGCGACAATTGCCGGCAGCACTTTACCGTTGACCGCGATGGAGTATAAAATCCTCAAATTGTTCATGAACAGTATTGACCGCACTTTCAGCCGCCAGCAAATCATCGAGCTGATTTGTGACGATGAATTTGATGGTTTCGACCGCACCATTGATTCACATATCAAGAATTTGCGCAAAAAACTGGCGGATGCCGCGCCCGGACAGTCTTATATAAAAACAATTTATGGTTTGGGTTACAAAATTGGTCAGCCAACAAAAATATAATTTTCGTCTATAATGTCCCATAATATATTTAAAAACGCCGTACAAAAGGAGTTGATAATAATGTCACTAAATGCTGCCCGCGAGTTTTTGACCCGCATGAATACCGATCAACACTTTCGCAGTCAGGTGGAAAACATGGAACTTCCTGAACAATCTGAATATGTAGCGCAAGCCGGATACGTTTTTTCTATCACTGAACTGCAATCCACAATTCAACAGCCGACTGATTTTCTGGACCAAGTTATTGGTGGATCAAGCCATCAGCAGTTTAGCAGCTACGAAACCGAGTATAGCCGATCGTTAAAAGATGTCCTGCAAAAATCCGGACAATAGCAGACGAAACCGCTACTCAAACAACGCCCGAATCTCGCTTTCAGTCAGCTTATTCAACATCGTCTCCCCTGGTTCAATAACAGCGTCGATTAGTCGGCGCTTTTTTTGTTGTAACTCGAAGATTTTTTCCTCGATGCTATCTTTGGTAATCATTTTGTAGACCTGAACAACATTTTTCTGACCGATACGATGGGCGCGGTCGGTGGCCTGATCTTCGACCGCCGGATTCCACCACGGGTCATAGTGAATCACCACATCGGCGCCGGTCAAATTCAAGCCGGTGCCACCGGCCTTGAGCGAAATCAAAAAGATACTGCATTCCCCGTCATTGAATCGATTTACTAACGCCATCCGCTCTTTCGCAGGCGTACTGCCGTCGAGATAGAAGAATTCTATGCCGCGCTCCTGCAACCGGCTTTTTATAATCTGGTGCATTGAAGTAAACTGGGAAAACAGCAGTACCCGGTGCCCGCCGCTCCAGGCATCGTCAAGTATCTCCAACAACTGCTCCAGTTTACCGCTTTCGCCTTGAAAGTTCTCCATGAATAAGCCCGGATGACAACAAATCTGCCGCAACCGCATCAATAACGTTAATATTGCAATCTGGCTTTTGGCAAAACCGTTCTTTTGGATTTCGCTTTCCAGTTCCTTGCGGGCATGGAGCATAAAGGCTTTGTAAATTTTGCGCTGCTCTTTGGTCATTTCGTTGACCGACATGCTCTCAATTTTGTCCGGCAACTCCTTGAGCACCTGTTTTTTCAAGCGGCGCATAATGAACGGTTGAACCTTGCTTTTCAAATCAGCAAGCGCTTTTTGAGAATTATCTTTTACAATCGGCGCCTCATATTTATCCACAAAATCGCCGTGCAGTCCAAGATAGCCGGGCATCAGAAAATCAAATATCGACCATAATTCAGTAAGCGAATTTTCAATAGGCGTGCCGGTCAGGGCAAAACAGCCTTGGGCTTTAATCCTCTTGACCGCTTTGGCGCTTAGCGTGGAATGATTTTTGATATGTTGTGCCTCGTCGATAAAACATTTGCCAAACACCACTTTTTCATAATCTTGAATATCGGAACGCAGCAGTCCGTAGGTGGTAATAACTACGTCATAGTCAGCAATATGCCGCAACAACTCCGCGCGGTTAGCGCGGGTTCCGGCGATGACCAAAGCTCGTAAATTGGGCGCAAATTTAGCGATTTCGTTTTGCCAGTTATAAATCAGCGAGGTCGGTGCGACAACCAGCGATGGTCGACTGGCTTTTTCCAGCGCGTCATATTGCATCAAAGTAATCGCTTGCAAAGTTTTACCCAATCCCATATCATCGGCAAGAATTCCGCCAAAGCCGTAGTTGTTTAGCGTCTTTAGCCATTTGAATCCGGTATGTTGGTATTCGCGCAAGGTACCGTTAATTTCTGCCGGAATGGCATATTCAATATTCTGCGGCGTTGTTACCTCCCGGATGAGTTGTTTGAAATTAGCGGCGCGCTCCAACTGTAGTCCGGCGGTGTTGTTCGCTAAAGAATCCAGATATAAGGCTTGGCGCTTGGCGAGTGACACCGAGCCTCCGATTAAGCTTTTGGCGCTGATGTTTAAACCGTGCAGAAAATCAGCAAACTCCTGCAATTCTTCGGATTCCAAGGACACGAATTCCCCGGTCTTTAGCCGGTAATATTTTTTCTTTTGCCGCAGCGCGTTTAGCAAAGCGACCAGCTCGGTAATTTCCGAGTCCTCGTAGTCCACCGCCAGTTCCAGTAAATTGCCGTCACCAACGCTGACTGCCGAGCGAATGCTCTTGGGCTGACGCGGACGGAGCTTTGCCAAGCTCTCATCACCATATACTTCGGCGGTGCGCGTTAATTCAGCAATCCCCCGTTCGAGGAATTTCAACATTCCGTCTTCATTGGAGAGCAGGTATAACGAGTGATTTTCGTAAAAGCCATATTTCTTCAAAACGTTGATAGTTTTAGCTTCAGCGGCTGCATCACGCAATAGAATTCTACCGTCAACTTCCAGTTCAACACGAGTTATTAGCGGATTGAAATCGTGACCACCATAGGAAAATTGCAGATTACCTTCAATAAAGCTGCCATTTGCCGCTAAATATACCTTAGTTTCCAAAGAATGCTTGGAGTACTTCTCCAAAATATCCGGACTTACTTGTACATCGGCAATTTCCGAGAGCTTCGGCAGCGCTGCGCCGAGGAATAAGGCCACTTCACTGTTGGCGATTTCAATGCGGCGGTTATGCCGTAAATAGAAATTGTTTATCAACATCTCATAAATCGCGATTTTGGCAACCGGAATTTTTGCAATCGTCTTTTCAGCGAGCATATAACCATAATTTGCATCAAGAACCCGCAATATTTCCTGGTCACTTGCCAAAATCAAGGCAATGCCACCGCTAACGACCTCAACTGCCAGCCGGAGCTTCGGGAGGGTTTCGGCAACAGTAACAGTCAACAGGTTACCGGCAACAACTATTTCTAATGTTTCGCCAACAAAACACTTCATGAACTCGTTTAGCCAATACGGGGTTAACCGCACTTGGTCTTTACGGATAGCGCCAGCTGCGCCGTAGGTCTGCAACGCCTTGTTGCGTCCGGATTCTTCGACAAAATAGCGCTTTAACCAATCGGCAAGTTGCTTACTGACCGGATCAAACTGAGTAATCCGAGGATTAAAATCGCCATACTTGCCAAAGGACAATTGCTCGTCGCGATTACTGTGCAGAACTTCGGCAAACCGCTCGATATCGCGCAATTGGTAGTAACGCTCCGAGCCATAACTTAACTCGACATACATCGCTGGATTCACCCAGCGTCCGGCGCTGATATGCAGTTTGGGAATCAACTGGTATTCAAAAATTGACAGTTCTGGTTGGTTTTCAACATCCAGCTCGTCAACCGGCTGCTCGGCAGTTGCCAAATCCGAAAAAAACCGCAAAAACATGCGGGTGTTGCTATCGGTCTTGCGTGCCGGAGCCGGGACTGATGTTTCCGCCGGGGTTGCGGTTGGCGCAGCTTGGACGTTATGTTGCTTTTGCGGATCATCCATAATCGCAAACAGCGTTGCCACTATATGTTTGCAGGCGCCGTTTTTGAAACCGCGATAGGCCGGACAATCGCAAGAATAACCATCCGGTGTGTCGTTTTCATTGAGCGAAATACTGACAGCATATACTTCGGTGCCGATGACGCTGGCCGAATAGGATTTTCCCTGGTTGCTTTCGCGCAGACTGCGCACGCGTTTTTTTTGGAAATAGAGCATTCCCCGTGTAAAAACCGCGCCGTTCTGGGCCGTGGCTTGAATGTTTTTTATCGTTAATCCGCTCATGTTACCTCTGCTATTAGCAATTTATCAGGACATTATACCACTATTCCGATTTTCCGTGGCGAGTCTTGCTGGTTTTTTTGGAAAAAAGCAGGTTTTTTTCAATTTACAGCGAATTAAATAGTATCAAATCGATGGAGAGTGTCTATGAAAAAACTGATCAGTCTGTTCCTGATTGTCGTTTTTGCGCTAATTATCAGTGGTTGCGGCGCAAAACCGCAATCGGATAGCATTCGTATGTGGATTTATGCCGGCTCCGAAGAGGCCTGGGGTGGCAAACCGGGTGAAGTCATGGCGATGCAAGAATTCACCAAAACTACCGGTCTGAAACTGGAGTACCTTTATCCGCACGGCGACATGGGCGAAGAATTCAATCTGCTGATGACCGGCGACAACAAACCTGACCTTGTCTGGAATAGCTGGTCGAGTAAGCGACTGCTCGATTTGGCTAAAACAAAAAAAATAGTCGACATCGCTCCCTATTTAGAAAAGCATATGCCGAACTTTTACGCGCTGTTGCAAGCTGATAAACGTTTGAAAGCGCAAATGTATTCCGAAGACGGAAAACTATTTTATCTGCCGTGGATTGCCAAAGACAAAATATTTTTCGAAGGCATGGCGCTCCGCAAAGACTGGCTGGCGGCAGCCGCGCTACCGCTTCCGACAACCAATGCCGAGCTATATTCGCTGTTAACAAAAATGAAAACATTGGCCGCCAATGGCCAATTACCGGATTGCAAAGACTTCATTGGTTTGACCGGCGGCACTTGGGGTACCTGCAAATGGCTGTACGGTTTTGGCGCAACCGATGATTTTATGCTGGCCGACGACGGACAAACCGTGCAGTATGGTCCGGCTACCGACAACTATCGCCGGGGATTAATTTGGTTTAATAAGCTCTATAAAGAAAAACTGCTCGACCCGGATTTTTTCGCCAGCAGCGCCGATGTATCCAAAAAACACGTACTCAATAATCAGGCCGTGGGTAACGTCGATAACTGGGGTGTTTTCTCAACCTATATCATGGACTCGGAAAAGCTCGGCAAGAAAATCGACTTTGTTGCTATCCCTTATCCAACCTATAACAATGAATCCGTGCCGCGCGAATATAATTCGACCACCAAACGAGTCGCTCAGCCCTATGGCTTTGCGCTCACTACCCAGGATGAGGCGCGGCTGATAAAAATTCTCGCCGGTATGGATTGGATGTACGGCCCGGATGGATTGCAGCTCTTTAACTGGGGCATCGAAGGCAAGACTTTCGTCAAGAATGCTGACGGCAGCAAGTCCTATACCGATTTGATTATGAAGGATCCAAAATATCCGCCGGCAGTGGCTTATTCAAAATACTGCAAACCGGACATGACACTGCAGGACGGCGCAGTAGAATTTGCCCTGAATAATGCTGAGGGGCGCGCAGTCGAAGCAATCTGGGCAACGACTAACCCGAAATATTCCTGGGAGCCGTTCATGTGGTATAACACCGACGAATACAATGCCATCGGCACCAAATCCACCGACATTGGCACCTACAAAAACGAAATGCGCGATAAATTCATCTCTGGTAAACTTGACCCCAATAATGATAACGATTGGAAAACCTACACCGATACGCTCAAAAAACTCGGTCTAGACGACTGGCTGAAAATCCAGCAGACGGTATATAACCGGTTTATCAAACGGGTGCAGTGATTGCCGAATTTTGACTTTTATGATTTCTGCAAAAATACTTCCAGATTTCCAGTAGCCAAAATATTACTGATGATATCGCAACCACAATCAGTAATTCAGCGAGCGACAATGCTTCGGTTTTGAAAATCAGCTGTAGTGGTGGTAAATAAATAATTGCCAGTTGCGCAATTACCGAACCAAATACCGAGAATAGCATCGTTTTATTGCTACAAAATCCAATCGCAAATATTGATTCGGTTCGCGATCGCACCGCTAAAGCATGCGCCAGCTGTGCAAAACACAGTGTGGAAAACACCATCGTCTGCCAGTGTGACCCGGAATTGTTTACAGCGAAATACTGCATCCCGAGCAGTATTGCCGTCAGCACGATTCCGACCACGATAATATATTTGCCCGTTCCGTCGGAAAACACCCCGGCTTGCGGCGGACGCGGCGGCTTATTCATGATTCCATGTTCTGCCGGTTCAAGACTGAGCGCCAGGCAAGGCAAACTGTCAGTTACCAGATTTACCCAGAGAATTTGCACTGGCAACAGCGGCAACGGCAATCCGAAAAATGGCGCCAGAAATACTACCAAAACTTCACAGGCATTACTCGGCAATATGTAGCGGATAAATTTGATGATGTTGTCAAAAATCCGTCTGCCCTCTTCAACGGCATTGACAATAGTCGCAAAATTATCGTCCAACAAAATCATTTGCGCTGCTTCACGGGACACATCGGTGCCAGCTTTGCCCATAGCAATGCCGACATTCGCGGTTTTTAGCGCCGGAGCATCGTTAACCCCGTCGCCAGTCATCGCGACAAACTGGTCAAGCCGTTGCAAAGACTGTACAATTCGCAGTTTTTGTTCCGGGCTGACGCGTGCGAACACCCTGGTTTTCAGCACAATCGCATCTAGCTCCTGATCGCTATATTCGCCCAGTTCTTTTCCGGTCAACACCAAGGATTCACTATTAGCAATATTAAGATTCTTTGCAATCGTAAGCGCTGTCAGCGGATGGTCGCCGGTTATCATCACCGGAATAATTCCGGCGGCATGACAGGACGCGACAGCTGCCCGAGCTTCCGGACGCGGCGGATCAATCAAGCCGATTAACCCAGAGAAACATGCTCCGGTTTCAATGGTTTCAATTGTAATAATCAGCGGTAGCTCCGCGAGATATTTGTACGCGAAGGCAATTACCCGCAGCCCGTCGTTGGCAAGTTTTTCAACCTCGGCAAAATACTTACCCCGCAAAGCAACGTCTTCTGCGCCGCAAATCGACAGCACGCTTTCGGCAGAGCCTTTAATCATTACCAAATATTGCCCGTTGGCGCGGTGAATCGTACTCATAAGTTTTCGCTCGGAATCAAACGGCAACTCCGCAACTAACGGGTATTCCTCTAGGAGATTCGCCTTTTCAAAACCTTTTTGCATAGCCGCATCAAACAATGCGGTTTCAGTTGGGTCTCCCAACAACCCGTCAGCTGCCCTTCGGACCGTATTACACAACGCTGCCGCCATAAACAGCTGTTGATAATCTACCGGAGAAAATTCGACAGCGGTCATTATATTTTGCGTCAATGTTCCCGTCTTATCACTGCAAATATAAGTAATCGAGCCAATAGTCTCAACCGCAGGCATGCTCTTAATCAACGCGTTTCGCTTAGCAAGGCATTTGGCGCCGATTGCCAGCGCGACAGTAATCACCGCCGGTAGCGCTTCGGGTATCGCCGCGACCGCAAGCGCTACCGAAGTCAAAAGCATTTTAAACAGCGGCTCGCCTTGCAACAATCCAAATACCAGCACAACCGCGCAAATCGCCAGCACCGCCCAGCCAATTTTTCGTCCAAAATCCTGCATCCGCTGTTGCAACGGGGTTGCCGAGACGCTAGTTTCGTTTAGCAATTGCGCGATTTTGCCTAATTCTGTAGCCATTCCTGTGGCAACAACCACCCCGCCACCGCGTCCGTAGGCGGCAATTGTGCCTTTGTATAGCATGTTTTTCCGATCGGGAAGCGACACATCATTTTCCAGTGGCTGAGCTGTTTTTTCAACTACCAAGGATTCACCGGTCAATGCCGATTCATCCACCCGCAGTAATTGTACATCACCCAGCCGGATATCCGCCGGAATAAACTGTCCGGTCTCTATCAGCACTATGTCACCCGGCACGATATTTTCGGACAGGATTTCCAGCGGCTGCCCGTCCCGCAGCACAGTGGAATGAGTAGCAGCCAAACCTTTCAACGCCAGCATTGCTTTTTCGGCGCGATACTCTTGGGAAAAACCGATCGCGGCATTAACCAAAATTATAACCAAAATCGCAATCGCGTCCACCGGCTCCTGTAGCAACCCGGCAATCGCCGCAGCGATTATCAACATAATAATCATCGGGTCGCTAAACTGCCGCGTCATTTTCCGCCATAACGGCTCGGGTGGAGCCTCATACAACGAATTTGGTCCATGGCTTAGCAGCCGTTTTGCCGCATCTGCCGCAGACAAGCCAACAGGATCCGACTGTTTATCAGCCACTACCTGTTCGAACGGTTGTTTATGATAATTCACAACATTCTCCTACAGTTTTTTGGATAAAACGGAGCCGTGCAGAAATATAAAATTTTCCACACGGCTCCGTTTCGTTATTGAACAGTCACCCGGCGGCTAAAGCGGTAATGTCTAATCCAACTGTTTTCGATGGAAAATAACTTTGAACTGATTAATTTCGATTTCGTTGATAAAATCAACCGGCACGCCCTGCTCGGCGCAAGCGCGGATAATCCGCGCGATACCTGTCCCCATGCCACGATAGGGGATTCCGTCAATATCGCGGATGCAGGATACCAACACCGGATTGCGGGGGATGTGCATACCGAGCTTTATACTATCAACATCGAGCGAGTTAGGCAATGCGCCCGGACTGATAATTTCCACCCGGTTGTCAAATACCATGACGCGAATTTTACCCTGCACAAAATAGTTCCGGTGGACAATCGCATTAACCAAGGCTTCTTGCAAAGCATCGTCGGGTATTTCCATTACGCCTTCATAGTTAAAATTAGGATGCGCCTGAACTTTACGCAATTGCCGTTTAATGAAAGCCATTCCATCTGCATACAGCTTGCGCACACTGCCAAAGATGTCTTCGCTGTCACGAAAATCATTGCCAGCCAGATCGATACCATACCAGGCAACCGCGCCAATACCAAAGAGCCGCAACCGTTCGCTATGACTATAGCCAAACAGCAGCAATCCCCCCAATGTGACTTCACCCGTTCGATTTGCCGCTTTCAATGCACATAAAAAACTCGGCGCCGCTTCCGGCTGAATTTCGCCCTCGAGTCGTTTTTTCAGAAACGGCAGATACTTGTCTTTATCAAGTTCGCTCAGCGTGCTACCTTCTAGCGGCTGCTCATCGGCAAATAAATTACAAGACTCTTGCAGCAACCGTTGCATATCCTCGCGCTTTGCTCTGCGCTTGTCGGCGCCGTACTTAACCCACACATCTGCACCGTTAGCAATATTAAACTTGTTATTTCCTCGAGGAACTTCCAAAACAACGATCAACTTGTCGTCGACAATGATATTTTGCGTCAAAACTTGCAAGGCCGGTTCGATTTTTTGAGAACAGGCGGAAGAAAGAAATTGATTAAAATTTCGCACATTGCCGTCGGTCAAACCGACAATCGTCCCGTTGTCATCAACGCCAACTATAATAACTCCACCAAGACTATTCGCGAAAGCCACTATCTCAGCCGCCAAAGCCGATGCGCTGTCGAATTGCCGTTTGAATTGCATTCGCGAATCTTCGCCGCAGCTTATCATTTTTTTTATTTCAGATTCCGTCATTTTCACCTCAGCGCAGCAATTGTACGCCTACTATTTTTTGCCGATTATAACACAGTTAGTTGCAAATATCATTGAACAGGCGTTTGAAGCGTTTGCGCGGCGCTCAGAACGTCGAACAATACAGCCTATACAAACATTTTCCCCAAACAAGCGTTTTTGGTATTCTGCAGTTTTCCAATACCCGCTGTTGAATGGTGGAGCGATTAAGTCGCTATCGCCATCTGTTCCATGATTTCTTCGATACCAAAAACTACTTTGGGCGGAATACGATTATTGCTAATCATACCCTCGATAAATGTTCATCATCCACAAATATCATTCTCCGCCTGAAAGCCACCGGACTTTGCACTAATAGCAACGCCTTCAAACTTTCCAAGCCGCCGTTTACAAACAGCGGTTTATGCAAAAATCGATTTTGTTTTTTTGTCCAGTCCGGAGCACTCCAACCAAAACGTCTTGCTAAATGCTCGGCGATCGCGGCAATATAAGCATCCTTTTCTTCATCCATTAATTCTGGTTCGGACTCTAAAGCTTTTATATCCGGGTGCGCATAAAACTCATCCAGAAATTCTCCCAACAACAGCCCCCAGTCGCTACCATGTTTGTATTCCGTGGTAAACTCCTTCAAATTCTGTACTCTCATAATTTACACCTGCGCTTCCATTATAGCACAAGCTCAGCCAACTGCCCCAGAACCGCGTCCTTCGTCGACAATATCGGCGCCACTACCGGCCAGTCGATGTTCAGGGTCGCGTCGTTCCAGATTACGCCGTCTTCATGCGCCGGGCTGTAGAAGTTATCAACCTTGTAGGTAAACTCGGTGTTTTCTGTGAGGGTGCAGAAACCATGGAGAAAACCACGCGGCACGTACAGCATCAAGCGGTTGTCGGCAGTCAGCTCAAAACCCTGCCATTTAAGATAAGTCGGCGAATCGGCTCGAACATCGACTATGACATCATAAACAGCCCCCCGCGTGACCCGGACCAACTTAGCCTGGGCAAACGGCGGTTTTTGCAAATGCAAACCGCGCAACGTACCCTTCGGCACCGATAGCGAGTAGTTATCTTGGACAAATTCTCCGGTTATTCCCTGCGTGGCAAATTCGCGTTTTTCGTATGGCACCATAAATGCGCCACGATTGTCGGCAAAATAATTAGGTTCAATCAACCAGGCATTGTCAAAGTTGGTTTTAATAAATTTCATCGCTCACCTCATATTTTTTCGTTTTTTGGGCGATTACAGCGCTATCGCCTTTACTCGCCACGCTTTTTGTTGTAGAATAACAGCTTGTCGGAAAATAGGCAAGCAGGAGAAAACAAATTGACAAAAAATCTATTTATTAGCATTCGCAACTTTTTTTACTGGTTATTCGCCACTGATAAATTCAAACTTGTCCGCACTACCGAATGCGGCTCGCTAATCTATCGCGGAAACGCTATGGCGCTCCGCTTGAAAATATGGGTCTACATTCCCGCGGGCTGGGAGCGCGGCAATCCGGCTAATAGCACTGTTTATATGCTTGACGGGCAGAACATGTTTGATATCGGGACATCGGCATACGGCACTTGGGGTTTAGAAAGCAAACTAGATGCGGCAAAAGACAGCACGACCATCATCGTGGGTATTCAGCACGGTCGGGAGCGCGAATTCGACTATTCGCTCGCGCAAAATGCCGATGGCACTATCGAACGCATTATCAATGAAATCGTTCCTTATATTGAACGGGAGCTGACCGGTGAACAAACAGCTGACCAGCGACTGCTGGGCGGTTCGTCACTTGGCGCAAACGGCGCTATTGCCGGAATGAAGCGTAGTGATGTTTTTTCCAAGTTTCTACTGTTTTCGTTCGCCGCCGAGGTCGATTATGAGCAGCACTTGGCTTACGTCGAGACCTTGCCGCCAGCAGCTAACGTTCGGGTATATATGGACATCGGCACCAAAGAAGCTTCCTGCCAGGACATCGCCGGATTGACTGACGCAGATATGGTAAACCGCTGCGACCAGTTAAAAACAATTTTCTGCGACTGCTTTGGCGCCGAAAATGTATTATTGGTTGTTGACAAGTTACGCTGCTATCACTGCGAAGATGCCTGGGGCGCACGGTTTGTAAAAGCGCTAAACTGGGCGAAAGGTGAATAGCGAAAAGTTAATGGTGAAAATGCGCGTAGTACAACGAAAAGCCGTCCTGCGCAAGCAGGAGCGGCTTTTTTGTTAGTCTTTTAGTGTTTTTTCAGCGATTGTCAGCACATCATTGATTTGTTCGTTCCAGTAATACCAAGTGTGCGTGCCTGGCCGTTCGCGGAATTCGTGCGGGATTTGCCGATTGCGAAGAATTGCCGTAAATTCCAGATTAGCGGCAAAAAACGGATCATCGACGCCGCAGTCTGAATAAATATACGGCAATGCCGCGAGTTTCTCCGTCGGGTAATTGCGATACAAACTCAAAACATCGTTACCAACACGGGTTGAGCTACCGGCAATACCAAATACCTTCATTAGCGACGGCTTGCAAAATGCCCACATCTCCGGAGTCCACGGCTGACTAGTTGCAGTCTCTAGTGCAGTCGCCGCGTCGAGCGCGCCGCTCAACGAACCGGCAAAAGCAAACTTATCCGGATACTTAATGCCGAACTTCAGCGAGCCATAGCCACCCATCGACAATCCGGCAATGCCACGATACTTTTGAAATGGCAAAGTGCGGTAGCTTTTATCAATCAACGGCAGCAGTTCGCTAATGATATAACTCTCATATTTATCATTTTTGTCCGTGGCGCTGTTCGTCCACCAACCGTCGTTGCCCTCCGGCGAAACAATAATTAGTTTGTGCTTAGCCGCGTAGGTTGCGACGTTAGTAGCAATTATCCAGCTGTCATAATGGCCGCCTAACCCTTGCAACAAATACAGCACCGGATAGCGCCAATTACTGTCGTCATAACCGGCTGGCAATATTACATCGTAATTCACAGTTCGAGCTAATAGCGCGCTGGTTAGTTGTTTGGTCTCGACTTTGGCTATTGGCGATGCAGAACTTACTGTCGCGGTCATTGCGATAGCGATTAGGAAAACTATCAGTACTGCTTTAGAAACGATTTTTTGCATACTATCTCCTTGGGAAGATAATTTTTTGGTCATCGCCGCCCTGCGGGGCTTGTTCACGCGGCCGGTTAAACTGCGGACGGTCATCATTACCGCCTCCGCCTTGATTATCCTGATGATATACTGGCGCGTTGTCGGTGCGGTCAGTTTGCATACCGTCATCAGCACGGGATTGGTTTGGTGTCGGACGCTCTTGCTGCGGTGCAGCTGGCTGTTCTACGGGACGGTTATGCTGCGGCTGCTGATTTTGCCGCGGTTCCGATTGTTGGTTACGCGGTTGCTGATTGTTAATATTCGGGCGATTTTTATCCAACGGAGTACCTTTATTTAATAAACCGTTATTGGTGTTAGCGTTATAATGATTGTTGTTAGTGTTCCAAGCAACACCGCCACCATGATTGTTCCAGGCAGCGCCGTGTCCGTCGTTCCAAGCAGCGCCACCGCCATGGTTATTCCAAGCCTGACCGTGACCGTCATTCCAAACAGCGCCGCCACCGTGGTTGTTCCAGGCCTGTCCGTGACCATTGTTCCAAGATGCGCCGCCGTGGTTCCAGCCATTGTTCCACACCACCGCTCCGCCATGACCAGCGCCACCCCAGACCACCACGCCGTTTACACCATTATTATGATAATAATACGGATTGCTCATCCAGACAAAGCAGGGACTGACAACCATCACCGGCTCTACCGGCCCCATGTACCATACCGGGGCATACGGTCCATACGGCGCGTAATAACCATAGGGATCATAGGACATCGACCAAAATCCCGGCGAGTAATAGGTAACATCGTAGCCACCCGGCGCCATGTACGACCCCGACCACCAAAAATAATTCACCGGTGTCGCCATCGGCACCACGGCAGTCGTGGTAATATCCATACCCACGGCAACATCAGCCGAAGCCATGCCCCCGAAAGCCAACAATAGCAGGAAAATTAATACTACTAAAGAACATTTCTTTCGCTGAAAAATCATCGCGTCCTCCTTTGAGTTGTCGAGTAGCACGTCTTGGGTCGTGATAAAGTGGTAAAATTGTAAAGCAGTCGAGTGGGTTGCTCAAAAATGTGCAGATACGAGGCGCGTTTTTCAGCAGCCTTATTTAAGCTTGGCTACTACTTCGTCGGTTACGTCCACTCCGCCCTGCGCCAACGCACCGGTATAGGCAATCGCGGTAAATCCGTGACTTTTCGCTACTTCGTTCAGAACTGGCGTAAGCGCGGTCTGCATCTGTTTTTCCAAATCTTGACCAAGCTGCATTAACTCTTTTTGGGCTCCAGCGGCATCGGCCGCGCCAACTAAACTATTGCGCTTGGTGTCAAACTGTGCCTGCAACGCTTTGGCCTTCGGGCTGTCGGTCATGATTTTTTGCATATCTACCATGCCAATTTGACCGCTCGAACCGCAGCCGCTTACCAAGACCAATGCGATTAGTAGTACTGTTAACAATAAAATCCGCTTGTTCATGTTCTCGTCCTCCAAAATATTTGTAACAATGTGAATGGTTAAGAGTTAAAGGGCAAAGGTTAAAAGGTAAAGGTTCGTGGTGAAAAACTGTTGTAGTGAAATTGCGGGTAGTCAAAATGCGGGTAGTCAAAAGCCTTGGTAGTGCATATCGTCACTACTCAGAATTTCACTACTGCACCCTTGTACTACTCAACATTTCACCTTTAACAACTTCATGACAACCTTTAACCATCACATTATACCATCAAGACTGGTTTTTGGACAGCGGTTGTAAACTGTCCAGCCGCCGCAATCCGGGAAACCATTTCATCCAGAGCAGAGCGACAGCTATTGTCCCCAGCCCGCCGACCACTACCGACGGCACTGTACCCATCAGTGATGCCAGCATCCCTGATTCAAACTCGCCCAATTGGTTGGAAGTGCCGATGAACATAAAGTTCACCGCGCTCACCCGGCCGCGCATCGCGTCCGGGGTGTTTAGCTGAACCAGTGACGAACGTACCACTACGCTAATAGTATCCGAAGCTCCGAGCAACATTAACGCCAATAACGACAACCATAACGAGCGCGACACCGCAAAGACAATCGTCGCCACTCCAAACAAAATGACCGCGTAAAACATTTTCTGACCAACTGCGCGCTGCAATGGACTATGTGCTAAAACCAACGACATCGCCAGCGCGCCGACTGCCGGCGCTGAACGCAGTATGCCCAATCCCAGCGGACCGATTAACAAAATTTCCCGAGCGTACACCGGCAATAGCGCCGTTGCGCCACCGAGCAGTACTGCAAATAAATCTAACGATATCGCCCCCAAAATCAGTGGTTTACTGCGGATAAAATGAATACCGGCCAGCACCGATTTTAGCGTCACCGGCATCTTCGTCACTACCGGACCAGCAGCCAACCGCCCGATCCACCAGCTACCAGTCAAATATAACGCCCCGATTACGATAAACAATTCCGCTGAGCCAAACACATATAACAATCCGCCCAACGCCGGCCCCATAATCGTGGCTGTTTGCATCGACGAAGACGATAACGCGATGGCTTGGGGAAACACTTTTTCCGGCACTAAACCCGGTAACAATGCCTGCAATGCCGGCGATTCAAATGCTCGTGCCGCGCCAATCACGAATACAATTACCAGTAAATTTTCCTTAGTCAGCCAATTCCCATAGCTTGCGACAGCTAAGAGCAACACGCCTACCGCCTCGCATATTTGGCAGATACGAATGATTTTGCGCCGATCAAAACCATCGACAATCTGTCCGACCGCCAACGACAAGACCAGCATCGGCAAAAACTGCGCTAACCCGACCAGCCCCAAATAAAAAGTGCTGCCGGTCAGATCGTACATCTTCCAGCCGACCGCCACCGTCAACATCTGATAGGCAAGCGCTGTTGAAACCCGCGCCAGCCAAAATAACCGAAAATTGCGGTTATGTAACACCGCAAACCGTTTTAACAAATAATCCCGCACAGCTATCTCACCCACCTCATATCCGCTTGTCCAAAAAAACAGGCCGAGTCAGCCGAGCATTGCTGCACCCGCCAATCCGACCTGCATTAATTATAGTTTAACGACGAAATTACATCATGAACTTTACGCCACCGGTATAAGTGGTGTAAGATTGCGGCGCATCGTTTCCGCCATTAATCATGTTGTAAGTCGCGTCAAAGTTCAAGGCGATATTTTGACCAAGGGCAAAATCAGCACCGACCGAAATCGGTACATTAAAGTAGCTGGCGCTGGCATAGCCAACGGCGCCACTCCAGCCGTTAGAAATATATCCGGAATAGTCCAGGCTCAAACCGCCAATACCGATACCGGCATATAAATCCGCCATTTTTTCGATCGGCAAAACACCTAACACTTGAAAATCATAAGTATAGGCTCCGACAGTGTATGAGTACTGCTGCCAAGGTTGTAGCACATTATACCAGGTCGACGATACGCTGGCACCGCTAAATTGGGCACGCACTGCCGCATAGGTCCATTTGTAACCAAAATCAATCGTGCCGACCACACCGGATGTCGGAATACCAGAATTCTGCGCCGGGCCGTTGACATTCATAGTCGACCCGCCGATACCAAAGCCAATCCAAGCTTTGTTGCTGTTCAAGTTTCCCTGGTTCCACGGTGTTTGTTGCGGATCGTAGAAACCGCTGTTGTTGTTGGAATAATCATTGTAGTATTCAGCCAAGGCGATACTACCGGTCAATCCGGTGAATAACAAACACAAGACCAAAATTGCCGATAACTTAAAAGATGCTTTCATATAGTTTCCTCCACTTTGTAAAATCTAGCTTCTATTTTACTGGCTAACAGCCTATTTGTCATCAAATATTTTTGCTTTACCACTAGTAGATGCCGGCTATGTCCCACAGCTTGATGCTCTTATCATAACTACCGCCGCTCGCCAGATATTGTCCGTCGGCGCTAAAGGCTACCGCGCTAATCCCGCTGGTATGTCCGGATAGTGCCGCGATGCTGAGCCGGCTACTGAAGTCCCACAACCGGATTGTATTGGTGTCACCGCCGCTGGCGATAAATTTGCCGTCCGGGCTAAAGGCCAATGATAAAATCTTTTCCGCATTACCGGTCAAGGTCGCGATGCATTGGCGACCGGCTACGTCCCACAGTTTAACTGTTTCATCATCGCTGCCACAGGCAAGATATTTTCCGTCCGGACTAAATAGCACAACCTCAATTTTATCGGCGTTTCCGGTCAGCGTACCCACGCATTGACTAAGGGCAATATCCCACAATTTAATCGACTTATCAGAACTGCCGCTGCTTGCCAAATATCGGCTGTCAGGACTAAAACTGAGAGAATTTACCGCGCCGGTATGTTCGGCATAAGTTGCCACACACTGTTTACTGGTCATGTCCCAGAGTTTAACGGTATTATCCTCGCTGCCGCTCGCCAAATATTTGCCATCCGGGCTGAACGTTACCGCCAAAACATGCGCGCCGTGTCCTGCTAACGTTGCTACACATTGTAAACTTGCGACATCCCACAATTTAATCATACTGTCATCGGCAGAACTTGCGAGATATTTGCCGCTGGGATCAAAAGTTACCGAATTAACCGCCGCGCCATGTCCGGACAAAGTTGCCACGCATTTCCGCTTGGCAACATTCCACAATTTGACAGTCGTATCAGCGCTGCCACTCGCCACGTTTTGACCATCCGGACTAAAAGCCACTGCATAAATCCAACTGCTATGTCCTGTCAGCGTCGCGATGTTGCTCAAGGCATCGGAACTTTTTTTGTCTTGGGCGACTAACGCGGCATTGCCAAGCCGCGCATTGGCTTTCGCACGAATATCATAGGCTGATTTTTGCAGCGGGCTGGTATTGATGATGCCGTTACAAACGGTAATCGTCTGCTCGTAATCTTGTTTTGCCAAAAATATCCTGGCACGCAATAATTGCGCCTGTTCGTTTTCGGCATCGGTTTTGAGGAACCAATTTACATTGGCGAGCGCCAAATCCAAGCGATTATTGCGATACAATACATCGGCTCGCTGCAAAAAGGCCTCGTAATCGTTAGGATTGGCATTAATTCGCGCTGTAAGCTCCGGGGCATAGGCATTATAGTAATCCTGTTTGGCCGCCTCGCTGTCTTTCAGCTTTTCGTAAATTTCCGCGCGGGCGATATAGATATTTTTTTTGGCCGAAGTATATTGCAAGGCAGTTGTGTAATCACTGATAGCTTGTTTATTGTTGCCGGTAGCGCCATATAACGCGGCCCGTTTGGCATAATAATCAGCATTGGTTCCATCGATACCGATTAAACGATCATAATCAAGTATCAATCCTTGTAGATTACCGTCGGCGGTATGAATTGCAAATAATTTGTCGATTGTTTTTACATCGCGCGGTTCGAGCTTGATTGCCGCCGTGTAATCGGCAGCGGCTTTTTTGTTGTTGCCCTCTGTGGCATACAGATCCCCGCGCATTATATACGCGGCGTAATATTCGTTGTCGATGACTATTGCTTTGTTGAGAATATTAATCGCCAACGCGTTGTCCTTGCTGCTATATTCTACCGCTGTGTCATACCACTGTTTGGCGGAAAGGTTGGTCTGGGCGCGGGCGACCGCGTTAATTTTTTGCGACAATTGGGTAACTTGCGTTACATAGACTTGCTTTTGTTCTTCGGTTTTAACTTTTGGCAACTCGGTCTTAAGTAGCGCCAATTGCGCCATCAACTCAGCCATCTGCTTTTGTTCCTGGGCATAACGTTCAGCGCCTTGGTCGGCCTTGAGCTGCCTGCTGTTTCTTAACATGTCAATGCTATCGGTGGTCACCTTGGCAGTGATTGTGCATACATAGCGGAAGCCGCCGCCCACCGCTTGCGGGTCGGCATATTCTTTTTTCACTATTTCCATTACGCTCGAGGACATTACATTAATCTCGTCTTGTGTGAGTTGCGAGTTAGACACCTTCGAATAACTCTCCACATACACGCCGACCTGCTCGGTTGCCGACCGCATTGCCTGTCTCAGCGCCATGTCTTTAGCGTTGATTATTGTTTCGCCCTCGCCCATTGTATATTCGCCGGAAGCGGTAATATACTTGGTCTCGGCTTGTGCCGTCGAACAAACTAGCATCAATAGCGCTGCTATCAAAAACCATTTTCTAAACATTTCGCAACCTTCCTTGTCTTTAATCGGTATTTGCCAACCGTTACCAGTTATATTCCTTGTCGCCAGCATCGGCCTTCTTGATAGTTTCGTAGGCTTGATTGACCGCCAGTGCTATGTCGGCTTCCGGGGCGGCGACAAACTTGCCAGTCACCTTATCAATTTCATTCATAACCAAGCGGGCTTTTTTGCCAAACGTATTGGTTATACAGTATGGAGTCATTTCCACTAACGGCGCCGAGCGCGGATAGGTAGTCCGGTAAAAATGTTCCAGCGATTTTAGCGGCGGAACTGCCAACCCGACCGCCGCGGTCATTTTTTCGCATTCCGGTCCGGTTAAAGTGCGAATGAGTTCAGCTGCCAATTCGGGATGTTTGCTGTTTTTGCCAATCGCATAGGCGGTAGTGAACATTATCCCGCCCATTTGTTTACCGGCCGGCAACACTGCCGTGCCATAATCCCAATCCGGCGCCATGCGTTGCAACCCGGTCATCGACCAACCGCCGCTACAGACAATTGCGGTTTTCTTTTCCACCAATGCACCGATGCCGCCACTCGATCCGAGCGTCTTGGCTTCGGCTGCGTATTTCTTATCGCGAAACAACGTCTCATAAAAAAACTTAAAACCGGCAAGCGACTCCGGGCTGTTAAAAACCAACTTGTTTGCCTGCTCGTCGTAGACCTGCCCGCCGGCCTGAACGATATAGGGATATACAAACGAATCAACAATCATCGGTTTCCGGAAACTATCCCCAAGCGCCCCAGTTGCTCCGGCTTGCTTTAGTTTTTCACAAGCCGCCAGCAGTTCAGTCCAGGTTTTAGGAAACTGCACGATACCGGCGGTTTTGAACATTTCCTTGTTATAATACATAATCAACGGATTAAAATCTTTTGGCAACCCATACACATGACCATCATAGCTAAATGCTGCGAGCAAGTTCGGATAGAAATCGTCAATTATTTCTTTGGGAATATATTTATCCAGCGGTAACACCAAACCGCGCGAGGCATAGACATAGGTTTCCTGAGGTTCCAAATAAAAGACATCCGGCTCAGTTCCGGCAGCGATATTGGTTTGGATGTAGGTATCATAACTGCCGGTTACCGTCTCTAGTTTGACTTTGACCCCGGGATGCGCTTTTTCAAACAGCGCTATCTGCCGATTGATTAAATCCGTTTCCACCGGCGAAGCTGACCAGCAGCCAATATAGAGTTTAGTTTCTTTGTTTCCGCCGATTTCCGTTCCTAATCCTGACAGAAACACCATCATCGCGACAGCCAGCACCGCGCCGATTATCAACATGCGTTGCATAATTATACACCTCTCTCGCCATCTTGGCTATTCCTTTACCGCTCCCATCGTCATACCTTCGACAAATTGTTTCTGGAAGATAATGAATATCGCTATTGCCGGAATCGATATCAGCATTACCCCGGCCTGAATCTGATCCCAGTACTGAGTGTATTGGCTGTAAAATGAATTTAAGCCGACAGTCAGCGTGTACATCTCCTGGCGTTTGGCAATCAGCGACGGCCAGAGAAAGTCATTCCACACGCCGACAAATGTCAAAATAAACTGTGCCGCGACAGCTGGTTTTGCCAGCGGAAATACAATTTTCCAAAAAATCGTAAACCGCCCTGCGCCATCAATCATCGCCGCCTCTTCCAGCGACCGCGGCACGCTCAAGAAAAACTGCCGCATCATAAATGTGCCAAAACAACTAAATAGCGCCGGCACGACCAGCCCCTGATAGGTATTCACCCAACCAAGGTTGGCCAGAATGACATACTGCGGCACCAACAGCACTTGCCCAGGCACCATCATCATCGCCAGCACCAGCCAAAACATCGTCTTTCGACCCTTGAAATTCATCCGCGCCAAGGCGTAACCGGCAAAAGAATTTATAATAATGCTGCCAACCGTTATCCCCAAAGAAATTGCCAAGCTATTGGCAAACCAACGCAGATAGGGAAACTCTTTCATAATATAGATATAATTTGTAAACGACAACTTATCGAGCGGGATGCTAAAATTGTTGGCATCGGCGGTTGGTTTGAGCGAAGTAATAAACGCCCAGACAAACGGAAACAAGGCGATGAGCGCGTAGGCGCTGATTAAAATATAAAAGCAGACCCGAACAAAATTCTTTCTGATGGCGCTATCTCTTCTATTCATATTTCACCTACTCTTCTTCTTTGAAAAATTGCTTTTGCACAAAAGTCAGCGCCAAAATTATCGCAAACAATATAAAGGCGATACTGCTGGCGTAGCCCATTTTCAAATAGCTAAAACCGTTCTGGTACAAATACAGCACAATCGTCATCGTCGAATCGGCCGGACCACCGTTGCCGCCGGAAATAATGTAGGCAAAATCAAAAATGTTAAACGAGCCAATCATTGCCACAACCAGGTTGAAAAATATTGTCGGTTTCAAACACGGCAGCGTTACATTTAGAAATTGCCGCCACTCCGACGCGCCGTCAATCTGGGCGGCTTCATACAACGTCGGATCAATGGACTGCAAACCGGCCAAAAATATAACCATATAAAACCCGACCGCCGCCCAGGTTGCCATGACCATGATAATCGGCAACGCAAATTTGGGTTCATAAAACCAGGCAATCTCGGCGATGCCAAATTTTGACAATACCATATTTATCAGTCCGTCGGCTTTAAACAAATAGAGAAATATTATCGATATCGCAACCGATGAGGTAATCGTCGGCAAGTAGTACACCGTACGAAAAAAACCTTTGGCTTTGACGATTTTGGCATTGCAGACCAACGCCAATCCCAGCGCGATAATCAGTTTTGCCGGTACGGTTATGACGGTATACAAGCAAGTGTTACCGAGCGCTTTCAAAAAAGTCGGATCGGTAAATGCCGTAACATAATTTTGTATCCCGATCCAGCGTCCGGCGGTGAACGGACTGCCGTCTAGCAATGAATACTCGCGAAAACTCAGCAACAACGACCCGATTAACGGGATAAAGAAAAACACTGCTGCCAAAATTGCAAACGGCGCAAAGAACAGCCAACCTTTGATGTTCTCATCATTGTGCGTTTTAGTCTGACCAAACATAGCTTCCCTCCTTTAGCTGTTCGAAAATACTGTTGTTAGCGAAACTGCGGTAGCATCGATGCGTGAGCCGTAAATAGTTCATCGCACATACTCTTGATATCGTCGACTGACAACTCGGCAGCAGTATGCGGATCAAGCATCGCCGCGTGATAGACATGCTGTTTTTTGCCGGACAATAGCGCTTCAGTAGTTAAAATCTGCGGATTGATCATGGTTCTATTCACCGCCGCGCACTGCTCCGGCAAGTCGCCGGAATATACCGGCGTAATGCCTTTACCATCAGCGATACACATAACTTCGACACAGGCTTTTGTTGGCAAATTCGGGATCAGCCCGCTATTCATGACATTGCCGCCGAAAGTATACGGACGGTTATTGACAACGGCTTCCACAATATGCGAGCCATACTCGCCCGTACGCTGATGTTCGATTTTATCGGAATGTAGCGCATGGTCGCGCATTTCGTTCCAACCCTTAATCTGTTCGCGACAGCGGCGCGGATACTCGTCGAGCGGAATCCGGAACCGTTCGATTAGTTCCGGGTAGTTGTGCTTGATATACCACGGACTGTACTCGGCATTGTGCTCGCTCGATTCGGTGATATAATAGCCGAGATTTTTCAGCATATCCAGCCGCACCAAGTCCCACTCTGGTAATTTGTTTTCTGCGGCTAGCTCTGTTAATCTGGCAGTAATTTCCGGGTACAAATCGCGCTGTCCGTCGCGTATTTCCAGCAGCCACCCCTGATGATTGATTCCGGCTACTTTCCAAGTGGGATTGGGATATTTTTCGTTCAGTCCGCAATGCCCCAAGAGTGTTCCGGCGCAGGATTGAACACTATGACACAAACCAACCGCGTTGACACCGCTACCACGAAATACGCCCATCATCAACATCGACATCGGATTGCTATAGTTGAGCAACAAGGCGTTCGGACAGACCGCTTCCATATCATGGCAAAAATCCAACAATACCGGCACGGTTCTAAGCGCCCGGAAAATACCGCCGATTCCCAAAGTATCGGCGATGGTCTGACGCAAACCATAGCGCTTGGGAATTTCAAAATCAATAACCGTGGACGGCTCGTAACCACCAACCTGCACGGCGTTAAAAACAAAATCGGCGCTGACGAGTGCTTTGCGGCGATTGTCAACTCCCAGATAGGTCTCGATCATCATGCCAGCGTTCAAATTACGGTTGATGTTTTCTAACATCAACTGCGAGTCCTGTAACCGATTCAGGTCGATGTCGTATAAAGCGATTGTGGAACCCTTCAACTCCGGCACACACATGCAGTCACCAATAATGTTTTTGACGAACACCGTGCTACCGGCGCCCATGAACGCAATTTTAGCCATAATATTCTCCAATTCAATAATTAACTTTTCGCACAGCGGGCAACCATAGGATCCCTACTCGCATTTCACTGTTCATCATTTTCTCGTTCGCTTTTAAGTTTGTTATTACTATTCTAGCATATCGAGATTTTTGATCTAGTCAATAGACGCACACCAAGAATTTCACTATCAGGCAGCAGCTTCGAAATAAGTGCAATTCGCTTCTTCACCGGCACTACCTCCCGCTCAAATTTGACTGGCTCAATAAATTGTTAACGCCAAGGCTGTTCTGGATGGTCCTGCTAGCGCAACGATTTAGTAGATTTACATTCCATATATCGTAATAGTCTTGCCATTGACCGTTTCTTCGCGGATAAATATTTTCTCATCCCAAGATTTTCCCGGGGTGCGGTCAAATATCAACAGGTTGCCGTGGCTAACGCCGCAGCGCTCCATGTATTCCGCCGTTTGCGCCAATCCGTCTTGCAGCGTTTTCTCCAGCGAGTTATATTTGATTTTGAGTTCAATGACGATTTTTTGCTGGTAATCGGGATGGCGCCACTCGACCAACAAATCCGCCCGCCCGCGTCCGAGCGCGTACTCACGTTGTACCCGACCACCGCCGTTTATCACCCGCTGCAGATAGGCTTGTAGCAATAATTGCGGTGCTGCTTCTTCGTAATTGGTCATCTTCAGCCAGATGTCGGCGTTCTCCCGAAAGAACTCCTGAAAACTGGTTAACATTCGTCGTTCGTCGATGTTGCCGGCGCTGTCCAAATACCAAACCGGCGGCTGTTCCACCCGGCTGTCGAGGTTTATCTGCAATATCCGGTTGAGTTCGCGGGGAATGACTTCGCGGTAAATAGCGTTGGCAATCCGTAAACCGGTATTATCTCTGATTATCAACCCGAGGTCAATCAGATACTGTACATCGTCTTCATCAATAAACGTCAGCGTGCTGCCGACAAGCATCGGTTCGATTACCCGCTGCACTCGCGGTTCCTTGAGTTTGTCGATGAGTTGATCAAGGTGAGTGCGCCGCGAATAAATCAGCCGCTCTTTGGCATCGGCAAACATCTGCACATTGATAAGCGTGGAACGATTTTTGCCAGCATCTTCCCGAAAACATACATCATACGCCAGTGCGTTAACCAGCCACGGTTGTCCGCCGGTGTATTCCATAACCTGCGCATATATCGCGTCTTCAAACTGTTGTCCGGTCGCTAAAGTATGCTGATGGTAGAGAAAACGCACCTCCGCTTCAGAAAAGTTACTCATCGTAAGCGATTCAGCTTTGATATTAAAGGCGCTGCCTCCGGTGATAACCTCTTTGGTACCGTGGATCCGGTAATCCTGAATATCGCGCACTCCACACAGTATTATACTCTGTGGAAAGGTCTCCGGACGATTGGAATAACCCGCGCGAATCTGTCGCAATAGCGATATTAAGCTGTCGCCCACTAATGCATCTACCTCGTCTAAGAGTAACACTATTGGTTTTTCTGACTGAGCCGCCCACAATGACAACAGGTTGTTCATGCCGTTCGTCGGAGCGTTTATATCGACAAGGCCTTCGCGTATCAGTTTCTGCGGTACTGGATCGCCAATCTGCAACAAAGCATCTTTTGCCAGATTGGACATAATAGCCCGCATCGCTTCTGCGACATTATCGCGCGATGCCTGCCCGCTCTCGACATTGGTGTACAGACACTTATATTTGCCCTCGGCGTTCAGATAACGCATATATGCCAGCAAACAACTGGTCTTGCCAGTCTGCCGCGCCGCGTGCATCAGGAAATATTTCTGTTGCTCAATGAGCGCGGTTATTTGATGTGAATGGAACCGCTCCAACATTGGCACATAATAATGAATATCCGGCTTTATCGGTCCTTCGGCGTTAAAAAATCGTTCCATAGCATCCTCTCGAACTATCCCTTTTCTCTATTCGCTAACCCTAGGCACACACATGGTTTCGCTCCATGTACCCACAATTTTACCACACATTTAAGATTATTACGATTTACAACACCACCGACCGCGCCATCGGCACATGCCAGATTATTCGCTCTGCCACTTTCAGTTCGGTAATGCGCTCAACTGCCAGCGCGTAATAGCGCAGTTGTGTGGCGTAGCGTTCCACCAGAACAGCCGATTCGGTCACCTTGTCCGTTTTGTAATCGACAATTACTACCTTTCCATCCGGCTCAACCAACAACAAATCGACTATTCCTTGTACTAATATCTGCTCATCCGGAGGATACGTCGCATCAATTTCACTGGCCGAAACCGCCAGCACAAAGGGCTGTTCCCGACGAACTGTCGTTGCCGCTCGCACCCGTCTGGCAAGCGGACTGCCGAGAAAGTCGGCGATTTTGCTGCGATCAATTCTTTCGGCAACCGCCGCGGTTACGACATTTTGCTGAACTACAACGGCAATCACCCGCTCAATTTCACTTGAATAATCTGAAGTCTGAAAATCCAGCCGCTGAAAAATTTCATGATAAGCGGTGCCGAGCAGCTGCCCGCTCAGCATTCGTGTTTCGATATCCAACGTTTCACCATTCGCATTTAACCCGTCGGGCAACCACAGGGGGTTGCCCCTACCAGAGAACCCGGGCGCACACATAGGTGCTTCCCTACCCGCTACTTGACAACCTGATAACTCAGGTCTACTTGATAACTCCTCAACCGCATCCTCCGGCGCTAACGTCCGGCGTTTCAGCTCGGTTACGGTTATTTTTGGCGCTAATTCTATCTGAACGCGGGGATACTTGAATTCTAGCAACGAATTTACCTGTAGCCGTTCTTCGACGGTCGGCTGACTTTGTTTTAATTGTTGAATTATCTCGCTACCGCTGACTTTGGGTTGGACTAGTTTAATTTCATCAGCGCGAATTATGTTAATTTCCCAATCGATTAAAGAAGCTCGGTCATTGGCATCACGCCACAACACCATCCCGAGCCAATCCAGCCACGACCCGGCGCTGCAGGCGCTTGCGGTTGTCAAGCCGCCAGTTGCTTTCCGCTCGGCTTTGGGCCACTTTTCAGTTATTTTCTTTTGCAGTTGGGCGTTGCCGGCGGTCTGCCCGATAAGAATTAGTTTTTCCCTGGCGCGGGTCATCGCTACATAGAGAACGCGCAATTCTTCGGCCATGGATTCGAGTTTGTCTTGGTCTTTGATAAAATCATACGCCAAACTATTATAAACGATGTTTTCTTCGACATCGACAAACTTTGGTCCGATTCCAAAAGTCTTGTGCAACTTAAATAGTGAGCCGCCCTCGCGATTGCCACCAAATCCCCGACCCAATTCCGGCAAAAAAACAATCGGATACTCCAAGCCCTTACTGCCGTGAACGCTCACAATACGGACGACATCGGCGTTTTCCGATACCGCCCGGCCTTCGCTCAAGTCGTGACCGCGTTTTTTCAACATCCCGACATAATTAATAAAGCGGAACAGCCCCTTATAGTTGCTCTGTTCATATTGGATCGCCCGCTCCTGTAACAACCGCAAGTTTACTTGACGGGTATCGCCGGATTGTAGCATGGCAACATAATCGTAAAACTGGGTGTCGTCATAGATTGCCTGGAGTAGCTCGTGAATCTGGATTTGCTTGGACAATTCCCGCCAGGCAGTTATCGCGTCCACCACGACTTTGCTCTTCACGCCAAGCTGGGTGTTTTCTCGTGCTGCAACCTGCAATGCCTGCCAAAAAAAACCTTCGGCTTTGAGCCGGACACTTGCCAAATCCTCGCTGGAGAATTGATATAACGGCGACCGCAACACGCCAACTAGTTCAATATCTTGCAATGGATTATCAATTACCGCCAGTAGCGCCAAAATAATTTTAACTTCAAATGCCAAAAAATAACCATCGCCGATGCTGGAAAAGCACGGGATGCCGTTATTGCGCAGGCAATTGGCAATAACGCTGGCATTCTTGTTGTAGCGCAACAGAACGGCAATATCCCGGTATTGCAGTTCACGCCAAGCTTTGCTTGCTTTGTCAAAGATTAACGGACGTTCGGACATCAACCCATTTATCCGGTCGGCAATAATTTGCGCCTCGGCAGCAGTGCTTTGCGCGGTTTCTTCTTCGTCTTCGACTTCAGGTTTGCTAAACGGCGCTTCGCCGTCAGCGTTATCTTTATCTTTATCTTTATCTTTGTCGATTAAATAGATTTCGGCATGGGCGGCTACGGCATTTTTCGGTACGTCGGCAAGGTAGGGCGGAAATCCCGGTTTTAACGTAACCGCCGCGTTATAATCGACATCACCGAATTCTTTGGACATTAGTTGCGAAAAAACCGCGTTGACTGACGCTAACACTTCCGGACGGCTGCGAAAATTCAGCGACAAATCCACCCGTTGCTCGATACTGCCCGGAATGGGCGAATACCGATCATACTTTTCGGTAAATATTTTTGGCTCAGCCTGGCGAAACCGGTAAATACTCTGCTTGACATCGCCAACCATAAACCGTTTGGGTTGACCACCGGAAATTAATTCGAGGATTTCTTCTTGAACTTCGTTGGTATCTTGATACTCATCGGTCATTATCTCGATGAATTTATCCGCCAATTCGGCGCGCACGCTGCCCCCTGCCGCGCTTTGCAGCAGGTTGAGGCAATAGCGTTCCAGATCGTTAAAATCCATGCCGGCGCGTTTGTTTTTGGCAGCATCATATTTAGCAATGAATTTTGTCGTCAAAGCACACAACTGCTGAACTATCTGGCGGCTTTTTTGGAAACGCGAAGTTAATTCCGGCTGCTCCAACACCAGCTCGTCGCGAAGCTTGGTCAGATCTTCCGCCGTTCGGTTGTAAAGCGCCTTTATTTCATCATACGCCGACTTGTCTTTTTTGGCATCCTTACCATTATGGGTAAAACCAGCCGAACCAGTCCCGCCCCAGGCAATTTTTTGGAACGACTGGGCGGTAAGCCGTAGCTGCAGGTAATTTTTGTCGACACAGGCGGCGAGCAATTCATCGACAAGCATCAGATCAGCGGCACATTTGGGCGGAATAATTTCCATCGCCGCGTCTCGACCTAGCTCCAGCGCCGCGTTAAGATTGCTCTGACCGCTTAACAGGTTTTCGCGTAGCTGTTCATACCAGGCAGCGCCCCATACCGACCGGGCAAAATCATCATTGTCCGGAAAGAATTCTAATGCCGCCAGCTCCAGCCATTGGTCGCGATTTTTGCGATTGGACGCAAATTCAAACAAATCAAATACTGCCGAATGTAATCCGCCATCGCCTTTATCCGAACAAAACCATTCTACCAGTCGGAATATTTCCGGTTCGGCTTGTTCGTAACATTCTTCTAATAGTTCTTCGATACATTCCTGACGCAATAATTTACCTTCGATGTCATCGAGCAATTTCACCTGCGGATCGATGCCAATAATTTGAAAGTTTTGTTTTACCAGCCGCAGGCAGAGCGAGTGAATTGTCGAAATCCAGGCTTGGCCGACCATAGCCTGTTGCCGGCACAGATGCCGTTCGAGCGGACGGTCGCCATCAGCCTTGGCGCGAACCGCCTCTTGCTCGAGTTCGAGCGCAATCCGGCTACGCATTTCTTTTGCCGCGGCATCAGTAAACGTAACCATCATTATCTGCTCGATTGAACAGCGCGACTGGTAATTTTTGCCCATCAGCCGGTTGACCACCCGCTTGGTCAGCGACGATGTTTTTCCGGCACCGGCTGCCGCTGAAACCAACAAGTTATTTCCGAAATGCTCCTGGACGATTTTTCGGGCAGCGGTATCGACTGGCTTATATTGTTCATAATTATTCAACATCGACTTTTCCGCCTTCCGTCAATTGATTGTGCAACAATTCAAACAGTTGTTTTTTATCGACCTTTTCAAGCAGGTTCGGCTTATCGGCTAATTTGACATCAAACAAACATGCCGGGCTATATTCACAGAAGGCGCAAGCGCTTTTGTTATCGTATTCTAGTGGTGTAATCGAGCAGTTGCCGGACCTTATCTCCGCCGCCGCCTTCAACGCCTGTTGTTTGGCGTTTGCCATTAACAATTCGAAATCGCTTTTCGGGCGGACGTTTTTTCCGGTTTTCTTTTTCGCCGATACATTAATATGCTTATATTTGCTATCGCCTTTACCGACTTGCGGACGCGGCTGATCGATATAATCGAGCAACGCAGTTTGTTCATCTAGCGCCACGTCGGAAAACAACCCCTGAAAGACCGCCTTTTTGTAGCGCTCCTCGACAGCATCAGCACCATCATAGCCACTTACGCTGATTCGGTCATCCTTCATTCCCATATACATTATTCCCGCGACGATGCTGTCCGGCATATTTTCCTGAACCGCGCTCAAATACATTGGCAATTGCAACTTCACGCCGTGATAGAATTCTACGAGATCAATTTTCATTTGTGCTGATTTATAATCCGCAACCAACACGTAATTTTGACCGGCAATATTAGCGCTATCAATTCTGTCGATTATTCCGTTCAAAACAATTAGCGTATCGTCCTTGGCTAGTTTTAACGCTTGCCAATCGCTGTTATCGCCGAATTTTTGCTCCAACTTTGCCGCCTTAAACCGCGAGTCGGCGCTAAAATCCGCGAAGAACAATACCACCTTTTCAAACCGCTTATATAACCGCTCTTGAAGATTTTCGCTGTAACCGGAGCTCAAAAACAACTTATTCTTAAGCATTGCGGTTTCTTGGAAAAACAATTCGCGACATTCCCGCAGTAATAGTTCCCGTCCCACATTATCAATTCTCAGTTTACTAGAACCGTCCACAAACCGCTCGCCCAAGTTTTTCAAAACCGCGTGATAGACGTTGCCGACATCCAGCGCTTCGAGCTCGTGCTGTTCCCGTTGCTGCAACTTCAACAGATAGCGTGCGAAATACTTAAACGGGCAGCCAATAAAAGCTTCTAAGCGACTGACGCTGCCTTTGACAATTCCGCCGTCTTGTAAAAAATTTGCCGCCAGTGCCAAAGTTAAGGACTGGGATTTATTGGTATAATCCAACGCCGCCAAACAGCAGTTATTGTCGATAATGGCGTTTTGATAGACGACAGCCCACAGCGGCAAATCATTGCCAATATCGACCCGGGCGCGAACCAGCCGGGCAAGTTCCGCCAGCGCCCGTTTTTTAGACGAGAAATAATCCAGCGCCAGCTGCTTTGAGGTACCTAGTCCGCACAGCAACGCATATTTTGAGGCGCTGATTTTTCTTAACCCGACGTTACTCGCTAACTGTTCTAATAGCAACGACGAGCTGAGCGCTTTGCCGTCATTATTGGCAACCGGATAGCAAAGATAGAGATATTCACGGGCTTGCATCAGCGCGGCGTAGAAAGTGAATTTATCAGTAAATGACCGGTTGGCGGAACTTAAAACAACATCCACACCGTTTTTCTTTAACCGTTCACAATCAGTAACCGTCAATATTCCCGTGTCCGTTCCGTATGCCGGAATTACACCATCGTTCAGTCCGAACAAAAACAGCGCCTGGCGTTCAGGCATTTTCATCCGATCAATTGCACAAACCGCCACATAGTCTAACCCCGGCGGCGTAAGCTTAATCGCCGCCGCATCCAATCCTTCGGCAAGGATAACCGCAAAATCCTCCAATGCCAGCGGAACGTCATCAGCTACCTCAATCATTTCCGCAAACAAGTTATCGATATACGCGATTACTTTTCGATGTCCGGCTGCAGTAACCAAATCGCCGCCAGCCACCCGGGAAACCGCCAGTTGCTCGACCCGTTCCGCGGCATTTACCGCCGCTAACAAATTTTGCAACCGCTCGATATACTGCTTTATTGTCAGGCTGGCGCTGTAGCCGCAAAACAAATCGACAATCGCGACGATGCGCTTACGGGCGAGATTTATACGTTGATTGTCTTCGCTTCCATAATTCCAATCGTTGTTACTGTGCCACGCCCGGGTGCCGCGCAGTCCGTATTTCAATACGTAATTTTCTAAAATATCAAAGTCCGCTGTAATACATTCGGCGTCTTCAAATAGTCCGGTTTTTACCGCTGAAAAGACCGCGTGATAATTCCAGTTTTGCAGACGGATGTCAATTACTGCCCGCAAAAAATCGCTGATAATGTTTTTGGCGAGTGAGCGCGGCTGGTCAAAAGCGTAGGGAATGTTATTCTGCTTGAACGCTGCCTCAAGCACACCGCGATAGCCTTCAATTTCCCGTCCGACTACCGCGACATCCCGCCAGCGCAAATTATGATCTCGCACCAACCCAATTATCGCTCTGGCAATCCAGTCTGCCTCCTCGGATTTATTATCGGCTTTGACAATCGCCGTTTTAGCGCGGTTGAGCAAGCTAGTGTTTTCAACTTCGCCAGCCAGAACCGCGCCGATAACGCAAATGTCCGGATTGTCAAACCGCTGTTGCTTAACCAGGCGAATGATTTCAGGGGTGAATTTCTCCTGCAACCGCTGCACAACCAGCCATTGCTGGTGAAACAATTCGGTATCATCCCCGCACTCGGCGGCAAGGTCGTCAATACACAAAGCAACGGTAACATCTGCGCCCTGTTCTAATAACGCCTCGATAACTCGTAATTCGGCAGTCGTAAAAAAACTAAATCCGTCAATCCAGAGTCGAGCAGCGCCAAGTAGCGCCGATTTCGCGACCGCAGCCGGTAACGCCAGCAGATAATCTTCGGGGTCGGCGAAATTGTTGGCAGTTTTGTATTGTTCCCAACGGCTATAAAGTAGCCGAATATCTTGAATTTTTTCCGGACATTCGCCTATGTCGAGCGCCATTAAGTCGCCCGGCGTAACGCTTGAGTTTTTTAATTCCCGAAACAATGCCGCCAATTCATCGGCAAGACTGTGGTGCTTGGCGGTTTTGCGATAGGCGACAAGCTCTGGTTCGGCTTGTTGCAGTAAACGCCTGATAACCATCCGCCGGGCGCTGTCGCTGAGGCTATTGGCGTTCATTCCTTGTTCATTCATAACCCGCAAGGCAAACCGCTTAAACCCGAACACCTCGGCACGCATGAACCCGCCGCCGCACATCGCCGCCAACTGCTTTTCCGCCTCGAACGACGCCTGCTCCGGCACCAGCAGATATAGCGGCGCACCAAGCGGGTCGCTTTTGCAAAATTCAGCTATTTCACTGAGACAGCGATAAGTTTTTCCGGTTCCGGCAGCGCCGCAGATTATTCTTAATGGCATAAAGTCACCTCGATTTCTGCTAACTTAATTCGCCAAACGAAGGACATTTCCCTGCATGACCTCAAAAATCAACAAAAAAACTCTGCATTGCTGCAGAGTTAATTTAAGAGGAGTAATCTATATTGCGCTAAAACATATCCGCCAATTCAACTAGCAATACATCGGCTCTCGACTGAGCCGATGCTATTAATTCTTCGGTAAAACCCGTCTTAGCGAATAACACAAAGTTACTCTTCGTGGCATTAAAGTTTGAAGCGCGCTGTTCAAGCACGGCCAATGTCCGGCTACCAATTTTTTCGTTTCGCCACTTACATTCGCAAAACAAATATTCTTTGTTCGCATTAGAAGCTACGATGTCAATTTCCTCCTGGCGCCTATCGACAACATTTGCGCCCCACCATCTTCCGATTGAAGTGAAGATAAAAGGTAACTCCTTTTTGATGTTCAGGCCGTGCAAGTAATCAATCGCTACCTCTTCAAAAACTGCGCCGCAAAACTCGTTTAAGTGCGGTTCGATATATTCATCATACACCAAATCATAGGCTTCACGCTCAATCAAGGAATAACTCTTGGCGACAAACCGATGCCAAAAGCGAAAGATATTATCACATATTTTATACCGCGTGCGCTTGGAGTTGGCACTCTCAGCAAACGGTATTTCTTTTAAAACGATATGCATTTCGATAAGCGACCGTAAATATGTCGAACAAGCATCGTTTGCCAAACCTGATTTGGTCGCAATTTCATTTAGTCGTGTAGCGCCTCCGGCGATTGCCTCAATCACTGTATTGAACATCATCGGTTCCCGTAGTTCTTGACGCAACAAGAATTTTGGTTCATCGAGCAGATAAGATGCTTTGTTTATGACATTTTCTTTAACATTATCCGCAAAACTCAATTGATCGTCAAAGAACTGCAAATATTGCGGAACACCACCCACGACGGCATACGCCCGCACTTTATCCTCATTACTAAATCGCGGATAAAACAGCGAGCTTTGTTTATAATCAAACCCCTTGATTTGAAAAGCAGCTGTGCGCCGTCCGAATAACGGACTTTTATGTGCCAGCACTTCATTTTCCATAAAACTTACTGATGAACCAGATATTACCAAAAACAAATTAGTGTTACACAAATATTCATCGACAGCCTTTTGCATTATAAGCAATATATTCTGGTTGCTATTGCAAATATAGGGAAATTCATCTAGCACTACCACTATCCGCTGGGTGGTCGCAATTTGCGCAATATGTCGAAAAATCGCACCCCAATCATTGGCTATCGCCATGTCTGCACTGCCAAATTCATTAATAACAATCTGCGTAAAGTCGCGGCGATTAATCGCATCGCTATGATCTTGTGCTACAAAAAAAGCCGCCGGCTTATTTTTGCAAAATTCCTTTAATAATGTCGTTTTACCAATACGACGCCGACCATACACTACAACAAACTGAAATCCGCTGCGCGCATAGAGTTTCTCTAATTGTTTAAGCTCAGTTTCTCTGGCAAAAAACATCTCGACCTCCGAAATAAGCTAAATCGTAATTTACTATATTACGATTTAGCTTAACACCGACAACGGACAGCGTCAAGAAAAAAAACAACCCGGCTCTGACCCGACAGCCGTCAGCACTTGCTTTTAGCGCCAAATTATCCTATGATTTATCTATCAAATCTGGAGGGCTGCCGGTATGTTTAAAAAGATTGTTTTGTCTTGCACTTTATTGCTGTTCTCGCTTTGTGCCATCGGCTTTGGCGCGGCTGCTAGTTCTTATCAGTCCACCATCGAACTTGCCCGCAATGAGCTCTGGAAAACGCTCGGCAACGGCGCAGCGTCGAATGCCGAAGTTGCCATTATGGACCACGGCGTTATTGTTTACCAAGAGGCATTCGGCATTACCAACCGGGCGCGCTCCGAAGCCGCCACCAACGATACCCAGTTTAATCTCGGTTCGATTAGTAAGCTGTTTGTGACTACGGCTATCTTGCAGTTGGTTGATCAGGGCAAGGTGGCGCTCGACCAGCCAATTACGCGCTATCTGCCGGAATTCAAAATGCAAGATGCCCGCTACAAGCAAATCACGGTGCGAATGCTGTTAAATCACTCCACTGGTATTGCCGGCACCAATTATTTTCTCGCCGATAGCACAGAATACAACTCCGGCTACATCGCACAAACCATTGCATTGCTGCAAAATGGCTATCTGAAAAGTCAGCCTGGCGCAATCAGTGTGTACTGCAACGATGGCTTTACATTGGCCCAGGCAATTGTCGAACGGGTAGCTAAAACGAGTTACGCTAACTATATAGAACGAAACATCTTTAGCCGCGCCGTCATGAACAATTCCAGCGCCGGTTTTAAGCCGTTCAATCTCAATATCGCCCATGATTTTGCTGCCGATAGCGGCTACTTGTATCCGATCGAATATGTCAGCGCCCTCGGTTCGGGTGGTCTGACATCGACAGCGACAGATATGTGCTACTTCACGCAGAGTTTATTTGCCGGCGAATTGATGAGCGCAAGCTCATTAAAAGAGTTTCAATCCGCCCAATACGCGCCGTTTACCGCGCCGGTTGGCACGCCTATGACCCACTTCGGGTTGGGTTGGGACGACGTCGCTGAAGGCGATTATGCCCTTCAAGGCCTGACGGTGTTATCTAAAAGCGGCGGCACCGCCGAATTTTCGACCCAGATTCGCACTGTACCAGCTGAGCAATTAACCGTCGTGGTGCTGTTATCCGGTCACGCCAGCGCATCCGCCATAAATTCTGCTATTCTAAAATCGGCGCTCGCCACCAAAGGGCTGATGAAACTTGCGCCGGAAACTCCGCAACTGCCCAAACCTAACGCTGCTGTTCCCAAGGAATTAAGCAAATATGAGGGATTATATGGGGCAGCCGGCAATATTATCCGGCTAAAACTGGATTTCAATGAAAACACCCTTAGTCGCGAAGTATTAGTTAATGGTGAATTTAGCGAAAAAGGCGCTTTTGCCTATACCGGCAACAATTTGTTTTTTGCCAAAGGTGACTATAGCCTGTTTTTTGCAGCAGCCAATGATCAAAATTTTCTCATGGCACAATCCTCGGCGATGCCGGGCGCGATGGTGTATTATCAGCAACTCAACGCCACGAAGCAACCGGTAGATACTGCCGCCTTTGCCGACAAAATCTGGGTGCCGAAAAATTTAGGCTCGACAGACCTTGCATCTCCGGTAATTATAAAAACAGAGGTCGTTCCCAATATCGAAGGCATTATTGCCGTAGGGAACGGAAAAGCAGTCACTGCCTATGGATTAATGGATCGTAACACCGCGAAAATAATTTTACCCTACGCCAGTGACCTTGCCGACATTCGAATTACTCTGCAAGATGGCACCAGCACCTTGCACTGTAGCGGTTATCAATATACTGATGCTACCGCACTGCCATTGATGCTCGCCAACGTTGCCGTCAAAATCGGCGCTAGCGGCTATAACGAAGTTCGTCGCATAGCTGAGCCAACCATCTTCACGCCATACTTGCCATTGAACAGCCGAGTCGCGATATTCTCCGATACCGGCGACTTACTCTATGATAGCTTGGCAAACGGTCAGCAACCGGGGTTGCTCGCGCCCGGTGCCTATATCGTCTTTATCGGCGCCGCCGGCACTGAATTTAGCGTTAGTATGTTCACGAGGTAAGAAATGTTTATTAGTGGTCTGGTTATTACCAAAAATGAGCAACAAGCTATCGGCAAATGCCTGCAAAGTATGCTGCCGTTCTTGGATGAAATGATTGTCGTCGATACCGGTTCGACTGATGCCACTGTGGAAATCGCCCGCGGGCTGGGCGCAGAAATCCGCCATTTTGACTGGATTGACGACTTTGCCGCAGCCCGCAATTTTGCGGCATCTCAAGTTAAAGGTGACTGGATTGTTTTTCTCGATGCCGACCAATGGTTTGACGCAGCCAGCACGCCCAATGTGCGGGCGCTGATTGAACGCTATCACGACCAACCGGATGTCAACATGATTATGGTACGCGAAATCAACCACTATGATGCCACCAATTTCGCCGATACTATCACCGGCAAAATCTATCGCAACCGTCCGGATATCAACTGGGTCGGCAACATTCATGAAATGTTGTTTTTCGGCGAGCAGTACTTATCCGGTTATCTGCACAAAGAAATTACCATTCATCACTACGGTTTTGCACCGGAAAAACTAAAAGATAAGTCCGGGCGCAATCTCAAGCTTTTGGAAAAAAATCTTCACGAGGGCAAGATAACCGATTATCTGTACATCACTCTCGCCAACGAGTACGTCAGCTTCGGCCAGTGGGATAAAGCCCACGAATTTGCGGTGCTGGCAAAAAACCGCGACCTCGAACGCAATCAGGGCTATACCCTAGCCGTCCGACCGCCGCTATTGATTATCGAATACATGAATAACCACCCGGACAAGTTCAGTGTTGCGGAAATCGAAGCCGAATTCGCCGATGTCATCCGCCGCTTTCCTGACCACCCGGAAATATACTATTGGCGGGCGTTGTATGATGAGCGACGCGGCAATCCGCAGGCGGCCATTGATAGTTTCCAGAAAAGCCTCCGCTTAAACAGCGAATACAGCGGCGACCAATGGCTGGACTTTAAGTGGAAAGAACCGACCGTCTATTGGCGGCTGGGCTTGCTCTGCAGTCAAAGCGGCAACATCAATCAAGCGATTGAAGCACTCGTGCAGTTTATGCGCCGCAACAAATACGATGTCGGCACGCTAAAATGGCTGACAGAGTTAGTAGAATTCTCCGGTCGACCAGCAACCTCAATCCTTGCTGGCATCTACGACCCCGAAGATTCTACCGATATCGAGTTTCTTCGAGGACAGTTTCCTGAGTTGTTCGCCGCAGTCATCTTATAACAGGTTATTTAAGAAATGTTTCACGGAAACATTTCTTAAATATTATGCGATATGTTTTTGATAGTTTAAACAAAAAAACCAACCCAACGTTCATCACGCGGTGCTGGTTCTTCTTTTGTCAGTTGTGCCGCAGTTCACGTGTACCGTGTTGTCACTGTACTCCGTAAACCGCCGGGCTGTACTGATTCAGTTTTAGGTTATCAGTTTGCAGTTCTCAGTGTCTCCACCGCAAACTGTCAACTAGACGTTAATCCTGTCAATCATTATTTTCCGGCTTTTTGTATTTTTCTCTGCCGACGGCAGGAATTTGTAATGATTGAGCGAATAGTTAGCTTACATTATTGTTACAGGAGGATTCATGAAAAAAATTTTCGCACTGCTGGCGTTGCTTTGCACACTCTCAATGCTGACGGGCTGCGGTTCAAAAGAAACCGCAACCATCGAAGACGATCAGTCCAAACCAGTCGAGCTAGTTTGGTACACCATCGGGACGCCGCCGAAGGATATTGACGAAGTAATGGCGAAAGTCAACGAATACACCAAACAAAAACTTAACTGTACCGTAAAACTCATCATGAGCGACGATAGCTACGAGCAGAAAGTCAGCACCACCATTCAGTCTGGCGAACCTATCGACATGATGTTCACCTGCGGTTGGACTTTTGACTATAAGCGCAACGCCACCAAAGGTTTGTTCTTCCCGATGAACGAGCTGCTACCAAAGTATGGCGGGGATTTGCTGAAAACCATGAACCCGCTGCTGTTTGAGGGCACCAAGATTAACGGCGTAAATTATGCAGTTCCGGCCGCCGTCGGCGCCGTCCAGGCCGGCTGGGTATTCAACAATAACCTGGTCGGTAAATATAACTTTGATTTTACCGGAAAATATCGCCTGACCGACCTGATACCGCTATTCCAAGAGCTTCAGCGTGATAACCCAAAACTGGTTTGCATCCGCAATGTCAGCTGGCTCGAAGGCCGCGAAAAGTTCGATTATATTTTCAACTCCAGTATCCCGGGTGCGGTGCGCGTCGACGATGCCAGCTGCAAGATAATCAACCAGTACGATGATCCGGAATATATCAATATTATCAAGGATGCCCGGGCTATTTATACCGGCGGCTTCACTTTCAAAGAGAAAGATGGCGGCGACGAATCTTTCAAAGCCGGAAAATGCGCCGGAATGATACTAGGTTATGATCCGCTCGCCAAAGCGGATGACGAACGGGCTTTCAAACTGCCACTGGTCGTCAAACCGGCCGCGCCATACGCGTTAATTTCAACGGACACGATTTCCGGTTCGATGATGGCGATTAGTGCCACCAGCAAGAATCCGGCGCGGGCAATGAAATTCCTCAACCTGCTCAACACCGACAAATACTTGCGCAACCTTATCGGCTACGGCATCGAAGGCAAGCACTATGTCAAAGTCAGCGATAACATTATCAAAATCACGCCGCTCGGCAAGACCAACTACATCATGGCCAGCTGGGTAATCGGCAACCCCCTGATAACCTATGTTACCGAAGATGAACCGGCGAATAAATGGGAGTTAATGGCCGCCCATCTTAAAGCCGCCAAAGTTTCACCGGCGTTCGGTTTTGCCTTCAACCCTGAACCGGTGCAAAACGAAGTGGCTGCCGTCCGCAATGTTGTCGAACAATACGCCGACTCACTCCGGAGCGGTTCAGTCGACACCGAACCGGCGCTAAAAGAATTCAAAGATAAATTAAAAGCCGCCGGCTTGGATAAAATGCTTGCCGAGATGCAAAAACAGGTTGACGCCTGGAAAGCTACGAAGAAATAGCCCAGCCAAACCAACCTGCTAACTATCCTGGATTATTTTGCAAAACGACTTGCTGGAAAATTTTTGAGTGTAAACAAAGACCACCTGGACAATCAGCATAACTATTAACGCTGGTTGCGCAGGTGGTCCTAATATTTTCGCTCCAATATAATTGCACAACCATCGTGATCACCGACGAACTGGTCACTGCGTTTGATGATGTTGTTCAAGGCGATTTTCCCTTTAAGCTTATATTCCGTCGCGTTATTCATCTGGTCGGCAAAATCAGTTGCAGCATACAAGAAAGAAACATAATCATGGGTAACGACTTTGCCGGTAAACAACCCCAATTTTTCACGCGAAAAAGCTGCGGTGAACAACCAGAAATCATTGACACGCACCGGACCGAATATCCGTCCATGGTTGTTGGGCTCGAACGGGGATTTGGTTTGGTAACAGGTTGCGTTTAATAAACCGCCATTGAACAATTGCCAATGATAGTCATTAAAAATAAATGCTTTGTAGCCGGCGGAATGCAAAATCCACCGCAAGTATCCGGCTTTTTTCGTTTCGCTGTCAATTTTTTCAATGGCTTCCTGCTCCGTTTTTGAAACCCGGTCAATAATCATAATGTTTATAGGCTCGACGAGCGCTTTTTTAATATTCCCGTCACTGGGGTCAGGATAGCTTTGAGAAATCCAGTCGGCCGGATAATTGGGCTGCTTGCTGGTATTGATCATCCATTTACCAATAACGGTATATTTTTGCGCCGTTAAATCAGTTACATCAGTTATTTGCGCGCGCGTAATTTGAATGGCTAGTGGCACCGTATTTCTCTCGATTGGTTGCAAATTGATGGCTGCATCATCATTCTGATTGACAATTTTCACCACAAAACAAGCTGTTACAATAGCTATAAACAGCAAAAAACCGATACCAAAACCAATTCTGAGGTGTGAATTCATAAATAACGCTCCCAATATTGTGAAATTATACTATGAATTCCAAAGTTTCGCTACACACAAAAAAAGCCCGCCACCACACATTTCTGCGCATAGCGGGTTCCCGCCCTAGCGTTATCCTGGTCGAAGCTTGCGCCAACCATCCACCGTCACCGTCCCGGATTAGATAATAAATCAAAGCTGAGAATAAATAGTACATCTACCACAGCAAGTAATTTGCGCAAGATGGATGTGCTTTTTTATATTTTCAGGAACCTTATCACCAGTACCCATTGGCGTTGCAGAATTGCAACTACCAAGCCTTTTTATTGTCAACCAGCCGCCTTTGTAAATACCATATTTTTTAACTGCTTGAGCTGAATACTCAGAACAAGTTGGTGATAATCTGCAAAGAGATATTTTTGCAAAAACAGGACTAACATACGGTTTGTAAACCGCAAAAATCAAATTTTCATAAGCAACCGTTGATGGTCGACTAGCTACATCAACATACGATAGTTCATATACTTGTTCGATGATACAAAACACTAACAGGCAAAATAAAACGATAAGCGCTTTATTCGGTTCAATCTTTTTCTGCATGACAATATGGACAAATGCGCATTGAGTTAAGCTTTTTCTTCCCACAGTTAAAGCATTTCACAAGATTTCCCGAGGGACGAGAACATTTATAAATAATTAAAGCGATCAACCCAAACAGCAAAAATGCAATTACCCAACCAACTACCCCGCATCCACGAGCTTTAGCATCTTTTGCCACCCAAATAACAAGCGACAGATTCACTATTATCGCAACAATCAACACCACACCGAGAAAATACGTTATTTCCATGCAACCCCGATCAGCCGGGTTAAATTCTTCCGCCGAAGTAGCAAACGCATTAGATACGCCGATAAACGAAAATACTAGGCAAGCACCAAATACTTTTTTCATTTCACCTTGCATGATGTCGATGATCCGTTTCACACTTCCTCCTTCGGAAAAAATTTTGACCAGTGTTTTTTTGTGCAACACAACTGTATACCGCACCCCTTTGAAGCATTTTTTGGACACCTAATGCCATTTCAACTACCAAAGCAAATATAGCATATAACCAGATAATCTCAAACTACTATTACCATTTTAAAGGCCAAAAGCTAAATAAACCCCGAAATTCCTAATAATTATTCCCTTCTTTCCTGGAAATTTCTACTCTTTTTTCGCATTACCAAGCATACCCCGGCATAACCGAGATAAAGCGAGGATAAGTAATAACCAATCAGCCTGCGCGTAACCACACCCAACCACCATCAACCAGCCACCACCAACCCAAACTGCCCGAAATGACATAACACAGTATAAGGCGTATAATTCAACTTGTCAGGAAACACCAGCAAAACTCCCGGTACCGGACAAATAAACCAACTGGAGGTTACTATGAACAACACAATGATGCAAATGGCTTATGCCGCACTGATGCAAAACTTGAAATAAGAATCTTTTTGAAACGAAACCAGTTTACTACAATATTCATCAGGCAATGCAGTTGCAACGCCTGTAACATAGATAAAAACAACCTACCGGTAGCTGAAAAGCTAACGCCAGGTTGTTTTTTTATATTATTCGTCACTTGCTTTACGGGCAAGTTGACGAGATTTAAGAGTTTATCCTAATTTCAGTCGAGGATAAGTATTCTTTAGCGGCAAAATCAGTAATCAATTTTGTCGATGAACACGGAAAATGGTATCTCGACCGCGCCGACTAGCCTTAGTCAACCATTTATGCCGTGCCGACAAGGCTACTCGGTATTTATGCGATACAGAACTGTCATTGTGCGAAAATCAACTATTTTGCGGCCAGCATATCATTAATGGTAATATCCGGGTTATGATAGCGAGCGCGGGTTCGAGTTTTGTTGCCAATTTGGATGGCCCGTGTCGGACACCAGTGGATACAGGCAAGACATTCTTCGCAGTGATTTTGCCACTGCGGTTTATCCTGCATAACAATATTGTCAACCGGACATATTCTTGCACACAGACCGCAGTTGACACAACCGGAATCAACGCAAAACCGCTTATCCTTCAACCGGACATTTTTCAACCAGCGGTTGTATAACAGCGGCTCAACCAACAGACCAATCAAAGCTCCAAAAACGCCCGCCTTGGGTGGTTGCACCAAACGATTGTTAACTTGAGCGGCGACAACTAATGCTTTTTTCCGAGCGGCAATTAAAATCTTTTCGCGCTTGGAATCGCTTGCGATATTGTACATAGCAATGTAATTCGCAACTGACCGAGCGTGAAAAGCGTTAACCGAAACATTCTGAGCCGCTAGCAACTTGTTAAGCTGTTGCGCAGCAAAACCAGGCGACGGCCCGCCAGAAGTGATGAACGAAAAAGCATATTCAACCTTGCTTAGTCTTATCTTTGTCGCAAATTCGCGCACAATCGCCGGTAGCCCCCAATAATACAACGGATAAACGAAACCGACAACCTCGGCGTCGCACTCAAATGAACCGCTCCTCATAGCTTTTGGAATAGAAACAAGTTCAGCATCCGGCAACCCGACAAGCATTTTCCGCGCTAAAGCCAGACTATTGCCCGTTGCCGTGAAATAGTAAATTCTGGTAGCCATAAAACAGCTCCTCCCATCGATTTAATAAACAGCGATTACTCCGCAAGCCCCAACAGCACATCTGCTGTTGCCCGCACCAGTCCAATGCGTGGAAATATCTTGGTAACGGTGTGCAAATGCTCTTCAGCAGACATCGCCGCCATCGCGTCTTCAACAAACACCTGATTAAAACCGTATTCATAGGCAACTCGGGCAGTACTCTCCACGCCGATATTGGTAGATATTCCGCAGAGAACGATAGTTGTAACCCCGCGTCTGCGCAGTTGTAAATCAAGCTCAGTACCGTAAAAGGCTCCCCACTGATGTTTGGTAATAACAAAGTCATTCGGCCGTTGGTTAAGTCCGGCAACAATATCAGCATAACCCGACGGTGGTGCCTGAATCGGCAACGCCGTATCTGCAACCGGATGCAGTGCATCCTTGCCGTCTGCTGACGGACATACCCGGACAAGAAATACCGGCATATCATTTTTTCTGAACGCTTCGGCTATCGCCGCGGCGTTTTTTACTACGCTATCCGAAGTGTACGGTGCCGTAGTTCGCCCAACTATGCCGTTCTGCAAGTCGATGACTACAAGGGCAGTTTT
>JBAXTZ010000021.1:0-54990 GCA_037129925.1 Bacillota bacterium | reverse complement strand
ACTTCCACCTGTTAGCACTGTTCAACTTATCTGGACACACGAGTACGGCGCTTGATTTTTTGGCTACTTTTTTATCAAGAAAAAAGTATGCTGCGAAAGCAGAGGTTATACATAAAGTTTGATTTTAACGGATTAGCTGGCGAAAAACCGCAGTATTTTGAATTACTCAATTCCAGCGCTTTTCCTGGGCGTGAATTGTGCAGGAGTATCAGTCGGCAATGCCTTGGTAGAATGAGACTCCTGTTAATTATTGACAAATATCGATCTTCATCATACAATCTACTCATGAGTAGGCTACTCGTGAGTGGATTTTTTAGCGAGGTTGTATGTTTATTGGCAGAGAGCGTGAACTCGCCGAGTTGGAACGCTTATATCAGCGGGCTGGCTTTGTAATGGCGGTAATTTATGGTCGCAGGCGTGTTGGCAAAACTGCGTTGATTAATAAATTTTGTCAGGGCAAGCGGCATATTTTTTATATTGCGATCGAACAGAATAACACTGGCGCGTTGCGCAGTTTTTCTGAAAGTATTTTGGAGATTTTTCCCGAAGCGGGAAAATATCTCGATGTTTTTCCAAACTGGGAAAAAGCATTTGAATATGTTGCCGCTCAGGCAAAAGATGAGCGGATTATTCTCGCTATTGATGAATATCCCTACATTGCGTCCGGCGATCAGTCGGTTTCATCGGTATTGCAAAAAATTATTGATACAAAAATGATGCCGTCACAATTGTTTCTTATCCTTTGCGGATCGTCAATGAGTTTTATGGAACATCAAGTACTGGGTTATGAAAGTCCGCTTTATGGCCGGCGAACCGCGCAATTTAAAATCGAGCCGTTTGATTATTTTGATAGCGCCAAGTTTTTCCCCGATTATTCTCTGGAAGAAAAAATTCTCGCGTTCAGTGTTGTGGGCGGGGTACCGCAGTATTTGCAAAACATGGCGCGAGAAGGTGGTTTTTGGAACAGCTTGGGCATGAATTTTTTTCGTCCGGACGGACATCTGTTCGAAGAGCCGGAAAGTCTGTTAAAGCAAGAATTGCGCGAGCCAGCGCTTTATAACAGCATCATCACCGCAATTGCTACCGGTTCGACCAGGCTTAACGAAATTGCCACTAAAATTGGTGAAGATAGCAAAAAATGCGCTAAATACATCGCCACGCTGGTTGCGCTGCATGTAGTCGAAAAAAAGCGACCACTGCTTAACAAGGAAAGCCGAAATAGCATATACACATTGAGCGATAACTTGTTTCGATTTTGGTTTAAATTTATTCCAAACAATATCAAAAATATCGAGTCGGATATGGGTAGCTATGTTGTCGAACATAAAGTCAAACCGTGCATTGCGGAATACACCGGAAAAATATTTGAAACAATTTGTATTCAATATTTGTCGCGCCGTAACCGGACCTTATCATTGCCGTTTGTTTACGACGATATCGGCAACTGGTGGGGCAACAACCCGGAGTTAATGTGCCAGGAAGAAATCGACATCATTGCAATTTCCGGGACAAATGCGCTATTTTGTGAATGCAAATGGCGCAATGAAAAAGCCAGTGAAAAAATGTTTTTTGAATTGATGCGCAAGAGTGAGCTGTTCAAGAAAGTTGAAAACAAACGCTATATTATTTTCTCCAAAGGCGGGTTTACAAAATCGCTCTTGGATATTGCTAAAAAAGATGAGCGGCTGGAATTGATATCCATAAAAGATTTATTCGACTTTTAGGTGACGAGGTAAATTGGGTCAGATCGATATTAAATTGACTTGCTTGAAAAAATTTAGCTGCAGAGGTTTTGAAAACATAATATGAACAAAAAAATAACTTCATTCCTTTTGGCAATCGTAATAGCGTTGAGCTTTTCCGGTTGCGACCAGCAGCCGGGTGTCAACAATCCAAATACGCAAACGCAGCAACCGAACGTCAACCAGCTGCAACTTTCGCAAGAACTGGTAGTAATGCCGCAGGATGGTAAGCTGCCACTGATTAATTTGATAAACAGCGCCAAGCAGTCGGTTGACATTGTTGTCTATGAACTGGAAGATGATAGCAAAGACAAAGCGGCTAATATCGCCGAGGCTTTGGTTGCGGCGAAAAAGCGCGGGGTTAGCGTTCGGGTAATCATCAACGGTTTCAACAAGGCCAACAGTTATGAAAAATGGGCGAAGGTTTTTTTGGATAGCAACCGGATTGATTACCGGGTGGCGACAAAAAAATTCGTATATACTCATCAAAAAACTACAATTATTGATAACAACAAAGCGTTTATCGGTACTTTTAATTATGTCGATACCAAGAAGACCAGTTACTTTTCTGGCACCCGCGATTTCGCGATTATTACCGCCGAAGCCGACGAGGTAAAAGATGTTGTGGCGGTCTTTGAGGCCGACTGGAAAAACGCCGCTGACCAGACACGGATTACGCCGGAGCTTACCGCGCAAAGCCTGGTGTTTTCGCCGGTAAATGCCCGCGAAAAATTATCGGCGCTAATCAAGAGCGCCAGAAAAACGCTGTATTCCTACCAACAGGAAATGGGCGATTTGAATAGCCGTAATGAAGGGCTGTGCCGGGATATTGCCGATGCCGGCGACCGCGGTGTTGATGTCCGGGTAATCTGTTCCGATATGGACGGCAACCTGCGCGAGATTGAATATCTGCGCAAACATCAGGTTAAGGTCGAAGTGGTTACCGCCAGTAAACAGAATCTGTATATTCATGCCAAAGTCTATATCGTTGACGGCACGATTGCCGAACTCGGTTCAATAAATATGACCACCAACTCGATTGAACACAATCGGGAACTGGGAATTATCTCGGTTAATCCGAAAATCGTCGCGCAGTTGACGGAAATATTTATGGCTGACTGGAAAAAATACGAGTAATGAAAAACGCCCCAGCCAATAAACCGGCTCGGGCGTATTTTTTTGCTATCTCCACGGCTTTTGAATCACACACGTGTCAATCACAGCACCGTCTTGTTTCAAGGCTTTCAAGGCGAAGCGGGTGTCGGTTATTTCGACTTCGACGTAGTTTGGTTGATCAACGGGGTTATAATAGCTGTCATCGAGACTAGTGGCAACCATGCCAAGCGGGTGTTTTTTGGAACCGCTGCGACCACAGTTTACATAGACTGTGCCGCGGGCGTTGTCGGTGGCTTTGCCGTCAAGTAATGGAAATGTCCTGGCATAGACGTGATCGTGACCATTAAAGACTACATCGACATGATATTTGCTAAACAACGCCGCAAAAGCCGTGCGTAATTGTGGATGCGATTCGGCGCGGGTGTTGTTGTAGAGTGGCCGGTGCATAACTACAATTTTCCAGGTTTTGTCGCTAGCGGCGAGGTCGCGTTCGAGCCAGGCTGCTTGGAGCGGCAGCAAATTTGGCACAAGGTTGGCTTCTTCGCCGTATTGAGTATCTAACACTATAAAGTGGGCGTTACTATAGTCGAATGAATAGGTGATGCCTTTTAACTTGTCCGGACCGTTTTGCGGCAGGGCAAGCAGGTTGTGAAAGCCGGTCGGCAAGCTTAGTTTAGCGGTAATACTATAGTTTTCGTGATTGCCGCTTGCCGGCATACAGGAAATGTTGTTAATAACGCCTTGGGCGTTTTTCAGCCAGGCGAACCACTGTTTATAGTCGTCGCCAACATCGATGAGGTCGCCGACATTGATGAAAAAAGCCGCGTCGTGATAAGTGCGGTAGGCGTTTTGTACGGTCTTTCCCCAGATGCCATAATCCACACTCTGTGAGTCGCCAAACAGCAAAAATTTAAACGGTGCAATACTGCCCGGCGCGGTGGTAAAACTACTCAATGCACTCCAATCCTGGCCGTCGCCGACCCGGTAATAATATTTTGTGTTTGGTCGAAGCGCGGACAGTTTGCCGGAATATATATTGAACTGTCCGGCATTAGTAGCCAGTTGGTTATAGGGAACAGGAACTTGGTTGGTTGCAATTGCCGAGCTAAAGAAGTCGCTAGATTCATAATACTGGATGAATCCGATTAGAGTGTTGGCATCAGTGCGCCAACTAACTGCTTGTGTGGTCTGCGGGTCATCGTTCCAAGTTAGTGTAACCAGATCCGGTTTTCCGGCGAAAGTGACGGACTGTGCCGCGATTAACAGTGCGGTTAAAATTATGCCGATTGTTTTTTTGCAATACATAGTTAATGCCTTTCACTGAATATTGGCAATATTATAACACAATTGTTTTTTTTCTTTAGCTGATTGTGATAAAATAGCTTTATATTATTTTCGGAGGATTTTATGGAACAAGAATTAGTGTTGGCTCAGGAATTGATTGATTTTATTTATGACAGTCCTACGTCATTCCAGGCAGTGGCTAAAGTAAAACAAACGCTGGTGAGTGAAGGTTTTTTCGAAATCTATGAAGCCGACCGCTGGGATTTGGAAGCTGGTGGCAAGTATTTTGTCACCAAGAACAGCTCGGCACTCATTGCTTTTGTTGTTGGTAGCGCGGCTTGCGAAGATTATGGTTTCAAAATCGTTGGCGCGCACACCGATTCGCCGGGCTTTAGAATCAAACCGGCACCGGAAATGGAAGTTGAAGGCAGTTATGTGCGCTTGAACACCGAGGTTTACGGCGGACCAATCCGCAGTACCTGGATGGATCGGCCGCTGGCAATTGCCGGACGGGTGATGTTGAAAAGCGACGACGTTCTTAATCCACGCACCGCTTTGGTGAATATTAATCGTCCACTGATGATTATTCCCAATCTTGCCATTCACATGAACCGCGAAGTAAATAAAGGCGTGGAACTTAATTTGCAGAAGGATACTTTGCCGTTACTCGGGCATATCAATAAATCGCTGGAAAAGGGCAATTATTTGTTAAACACTGTTGCCGCTGAACTGGGCGTAGTTGCCACAGATATATTGGATTATGATTTATTTTTGTATGAATACGAAAAGGGCTGTATTGTCGGTCTTGACAGTGAGTTTATTTCCAGTGGACGACTGGATGATTTGGCTATGGTTCATGCCGGGATTAAGGCGTTAATTAATAGTGCTGGTACATGCGCGACAAACGTCATGGTGGCATTTGACAATGAAGAAGTCGGCAGTCGAACTAAACAGGGCGGCGATTCACAGTTTCTTGCAAATGTGTTGGAACGAATTGTTGTTTCCGCCGGTGGCGGCAGGGAGCGGTTTTTGCGGGCATTATCCCAATCCTTTATGATTTCTGCTGATTTAGCGCACGCGGTGCATCCGAATGTCGGTGACAAGCATGATCCGGTTAATCGTCCGGTTTTAAACGGTGGACCGGTAATCAAGCTGGCAGCCAGTCAAAGCTATACAACTGATAGCGATTCCGGCGCGGTTTATGCGCAAATTTGCCAAACAGCCGGCGTGCCGGTGCAGTGGTTCGTCAATCGTTCGGATTTAGTCGGCGGCTCGACTATTGGCCCGATTTCGTCCACGCACTTGGATATTCGTGCAGTAGATATCGGTTCGCCGATTCTGGCAATGCACTCCATTCGCGAACTGGGCGGCGTAAAGGATCATTGGTATATTCTCAAATCATTGGAAGCGTTCTATAATCTGTAAAAGTATGTATGCCCCGCGGCGGCGGGGCTTTTTTTTCTAGGAAATAGACTGCTGTGTTACGAGGAGAATTGTATATGTCATCGATGAATTTTAATACAGTCAACCAAACTTTTCGCCAATTACTTGGCAATGGTTTGACATACCGAGTTCCACCGTTTCAGCGAGATTATTCTTGGACAGAAGATGAATGGGATGATCTTTGGCAGGATATTTTGGGACTATATGAAGCTGATGGCGAAACGGCTCATTATATGGGCTATTTGGTTTTGCAATCGTCTGATCATAAACGATTTGATATTATTGACGGGCAGCAGCGGATTACGACGATCAGTATTATGATTCTTAGCTGTTTAGGGTATCTTGATGATTTGGTGGCAGCACACCTTGATGCAGATGATAATGTGCAACGCAAAAAGCAACTATTAAGCAGTTATATCGGTTTTGTTGATCCGGTTACATTAGTTTCCCGTTCAAAGTTAGAACTTAATCGGCATAATAATAAATATTATCAAAACTATTTGGTAACGCTTGACAAACTTCCGCAGCGTAATCTTAATTTGTCCGAGCATCAACTTAGAAAAGCCTTTTTTTGGTTCAAGGACAAAATAAAACAGTATGCCGGTCACAAGCAGGATAGCGGGAAAAGTCTGGCTGCGTTTATTGACAGTCTCGTTGATAAATTGTTTTTCACGGTAATTACTGTCAATGATGAACTCAATGCATTTAAAGTTTTTGAGACTCTTAATGCGCGTGGTGTCAGACTGTCGTCAACTGATTTGCTGAAAAATTATCTGTTTTCTATCGTTAGTTCAGCAGATACTCATGAAACGGAACTTAAATCGTTGGAAGATCGTTGGGAGACGATCGTCGGATTGTTAGGCAGTGAGAGTTTTCCGGAATATTTACGAGTCTTTTGGAACAGTCGCAACAAACTTGTTCGTAAAGCGGACTTGTTTAAGACGATTAGAAAAAGAATTTTAACTCGAGAGAACGCCTTTTCACTTATTAGAGATTTGGATGCAAGCGCGGCAATATATGCGGCAATGCGTGATCCTCAAGATAAGCTTTGGAATCACGAGGAAAAAGCAGCGTTAAAACAATTAGCCATGTTTAATGTAAAACAACCATTAGCAATGCTTTTGGCGTGGCACAAAAATGTTTTTGAAACGGACAGAAAGAGTTTTACGAAAATCATTCAAGCGGTTGCAATTATTTCGTTGCGCTATAACGTAATTTGTAGCCTTCCTACCCATGACCAGGAAGGGGTATACAATGATATTGCTTGGAAAATATCGGAACGTAAATACATAAACAAGAATGATGTATTAAATGCTTTAAATAACATTTATCCGAGTGATAAACAGTTTGTCGCAGCTTTTGCCGAGAAGGAATTTAAAACGACAAATAGTCGCAATAAAAAAGTGGTTAGATATATTTTGTTTAGCCTTGAAAAAGCAATTTCTGGGCATGATTTTGATTTTGAGAGCGCAACATATAATCTGGAACACATTTTGCCGGAACATCCTTCCGAGGACTGGAATGCTATTCCGGAAGAAAAACAAGATCGATTAATTTATCGATTGGGTAATATGACAATTCTGGATTCATCAAGCAATCGTGATCTCGGCAATGCCGGTTATTTCGTTAAAAGAGCTGTGTATTCACAAAGTGAATTTGCAATAACTAGTAGCATCGCGAAGCATTATGAAGTCTGGGATGAAAATAAAATAGATTCAAGACAGAACCATATTGCCGAAAAAGCCGCGAGTATCTGGCGGATTGATTGAGGAAGCAAGTATGATACGTAAACTGGCAGAACCTGACCGAAATATTGTCATACAGTTTTTGGCAACTACTGAATTTAATGCTTTTTGTGTTGGCAATATTTGTAATTATGGTTTTGCGTCAGCTACCGTAGATAGCTGGGGCGATTTTTCGCAATCTGGTCAATTATTGGCGGTGTTGCAGCGCTATGAAAAGTTTTTTGTCATTAGCGCCGCTGCAGACTATGATAGTAGAAAAATTTTGACGATTTTACAGCAACACCGCGATTATGAATCAGTCAGCGGGCGAGAGGAGTTTATGCAGCAACTTGCAGTGAGTTTGGGTAGCGAGTTGCAGGTTAAGCGCTACATGCAATTGAGCAGTGAACAACATAGCGTGCAGCAAACAGCGATTGCGGTGGAAGCGGCAACGCTTGAGGATAGCACCTTGATTGACGATCTGCTGGTTAGCGTGGAGTTTGGCTTTTGTCCCGGGGAAATTGTCGAGCGCTATCAACGCACTCTGGCAAAGGGCGAAGCACGCTATTTTATTGTCAAACAGGACGGGAAAATTGTGGCTTGCGCGGCTACCGCCGCCGAGTGCGCACAATCGGCGGTTATTGTTTCGGTGTGCTGTCGTGCGGAATATCGCCGTCAGGGTTTGGCTGAAGCTTGTATGCGTGAACTCTGCCGGACGCTAACAGGCGAAGGCAAACAGCTATATTTATTTTATGAAAATCCTCTGGCTGGCAAGTTGTATGAAAAACTAGGTTTTGTAACTATCGGTGAATGGGCAATGATTGAAACGGAGGCATTATAGCGTTTTTGTTGCAAAGACATGATAATAAAGAGTAAAATAAGTTTGAATATCTTTGGACGGTGAAATATGAAACCTATTGTTGAGTGGTTGTTACAATCGGATTACGACATTAGTGTTGCCGATGCGTTGTTTCAATCGCGAAAGTATATATATGCGGTTTTCATGTGCCATTTAGCGGTAGAGAAAGCATTGAAAGCGTTGTTCACAAAGCAGAAACTTCAAATGCCGCCTAAAAGTCATAATTTGATATATTTTGCAATGCAGTTAGAAAATAAAATTCCGGACGATTTATACAATAATGTGTATTTGTTAAACGATGCCTCTATAGCAACGCGTTATCCTGAAAAATTGCAGGCGATGCAAAAAGAATTTCCTGAAGCTGTAACTGCGGATATTATTAAGAAAAGCAAGGACGTGATATTGTGGATAAAGCAAGAATTAGAGAAATAGCCGACGTTTTTTTATGCGATTTGAATATGGATAAAATTGTTGTTGAAAAACTAATTTTATTTGGATCGGGTGCAAGAGAGGAAATGACTGCCGACAGCGATTTAGATTTTGCACTTGTTTCGAAAATGTTTATTGGAAAATCTCGTCAAGAACGAAGCTTGCTCATAAAACGCGCAATAACCAAGCTAATAAGAGAATTTTTAATTCCAGTTGATGTTATTACGTTAACACCAGAAGAATTAGCAGATAAAAGTAGGATGATTGCATACTATGTTGCAGAAGGTAGCGAACTTTATGCGGCTTAAGCGTGACTTGTCTATGAGTGCTTGGTTGGCGCTGAAACCATGGAAATATAGCGAAAAATTCTGCGCAGCATCGTATCGATTGGCAGGATTTTTTGTTTTTTAACGAATGTAACTTTATTATGGATAACCGTTGATAAACACGAGTGGGCAATGCTTAAAACATAGCGAAAGTAAAAATAAGGATGGTTTAAATATGGAATCTCAATATTATGATATTGGACAATTAGCAAGCGGCGATGCCGTTATCGTCTCGCTGTCGGGCGGGGCGGCTACGGTGCATCTGGTGGACAGCGAGAACTTTGCGAATTTTAAAAATGGCGCTAATTATAACTATAGCGGCGGTTGGACCGACCAGTCGTCGCTACAATTGACGGTGCCACATCCCGGTTGGTGGCACGTTATCGTTGATTTTGGCGAATATCGCGGTATTGTGAAGAGCCATGTATTGGTTCGTCCGGGTTGGAGAAATTAGCATGAGAGTAATATTGTTTATTCTGGCGGTCATTGTCGGTCTCTCTCCACTAGCTTTTGCCGAACAAGTGGATATTTTAATCAAAAATGGCACAGTGCTGACGATGAATGCGACACTGGCAGAATATCAGTCCGGTGTGGTGGCGATAAAAGACAAGAAAATTGTGGCAGTCGGTAATAGCGATCTATTGAAAACTTACACGGCTAAGAAAATTGTCGATGCCGATGGCGGGATAATCATGCCCGGGATGATTAATACCCACACCCATGTGCCGATGGTGGCCTTTCGCAGTTTGGGCGAGAATGGCGTAAAGGACCGGTTGTTCAAATATTTCTTTCCGCTCGAAGCCAAGCTGGTTACTCCAGACATGGTCTACACCGCGACTATTCACGGAGCGATCGAAATGGCGATGGGTGGCGTTACTACCTATTGCGATATGTATTATTTTGAAGATAAGATGGCCAAAGCCACCGAAGCGGTAGGCATTCGCGGCGTGCTCGGTGAAACGGTGATTGGCTTTGCCGCGCCCGACGCACCAGTGGTGTATGGTGGTCTGGATTATGCCGAACAGTTTATCAAAAATTACCAATCCGGTCACGAATTAATAACACCTGCGGTCGCGCCGCACTCGGTGTATACCGTTTCGCCGGATGAATTAAAAAAGTGTCAGGCGCTGGCGCAGAAATATAATGTTCCGCTATTGTTGCATGTCGATGAATTCAAAGATGAGGCCGCACGGGTGCAAAATAAATTTGCCGCTAATCCCAACCAGCTATCGACTGTGGCGTATTTAGAAAGTATCGGTTTGCTGTATGACAAACTCTATGCCGCGCATGTAATCCATGTCAATGAAAACGATATAGCGCTACTCAAAAAATACAATGTCTCTGTATCGGTCAATACGATCGCTAACACTAAAGGTGCAACCGGAACTGCGCCGGTGTTGGATTTTATCAAATATGACATTCGCACCGGCTTGGGAACTGACGGCCCGATGAGTTCAAATACGCTGGACATTTATAACGCAATGGGCTATGTGGCCCGGGTAACTAAACTTAACCGGGGCGACAATACCCTGCTTACGCCCAAAGAAGTGGTGCGGTTGGCGACTATTGGTGGCGCTGGCGCATTGGGAATGGCAGATAAAATTGGTTCGTTGGAAGTAGGTAAATATGCCGATGTAATCGTCATCGAGACCAAATCGCCAAACATGATTCCTAATTTCGACTGCTATGCTACGCTTGTGTATGCTGCCGGGCCGATGAATACTCAGACGGTAATTTGCAACGGGAAAATAATTGTGGAAAATCGAAAGCTTATTTCCTATAGCTATGAGCGCGATGTCAAGGATATGAATGCGTTGAGCGAGCGAGTCTGGGAATTGGCGAAAACACTTTAACTTGACTACCGGCAGGAAAAACGCATGTCGATGTCGAATTATATTTACAGAAATTAATTTTAGGAGTGATTATGTTTAAAAAATTAGCTGATCATCCGTTATTTTTATACCCGAATTTTCGCAACTTTTTTATTGGCGATGTACTGGTAGCCATTGCCGAGCGCTATTTTGCGATAACTTTTGCCTGGTGGATTATTTCTCAGGATGGCGAGAACGGTAAATGGTTGGGACTGTTGATGGCCGTGGAGGCTATTCCGATTTTATTCTTAAGTCCGTTTGTCGGGCCGATAGTCGACCGCTATAACAAGAAATGGTGTATGTTGATCGGCGCGGTAATGCAATTGTTTTTTGTGACAATTATCTGGCTGCTGATGCAGGGCAACATGCTGCAGTTTGCCTATCTGGTTATCCTGAGCTTTTGCATGAGCTGTTTCGTTCCGCAATTTGAAGACAGTATCAGCGCGTCAGTTGGTTCGCTGGTTGACGAACGACATTTGTCCCAAGCAACGACTATTCAGTCGTCATCGATTGAATTTTCCAATATATTTGCCGCTGTCATCAGCGCCTCGATGATTGCAGCTTTTGGGATGGAACATGCCGTGCTATTCAATTTGGTTTTGTACGCAGTCGGCGTAGCATTTTTGTTTTCGATAAAGACTGATTTGTTAAAGCCGATAGAACATAACGAAGCTGACGAATATGACGAGGACAACGCTGAGCCGGATAAGAGTTATTTGGCTGACTTGAAAATTGGTCTGAAATATATCGCTTCGAATCGACCGTTGTATTTGTACGCGATTGTTTACGCGTTGGAAACTTTTTTCACGGTGCCGATATTTATATTAATCCCGATGTTGGTTAAAGGGGTACTGCACGAAACAATTAACTGGGTTGCGATATTTGAGACTTCACTTTCCATCGGCGCAGTATTGACCGCAGTATTGTTGAGTTTCAAAAGTGAATTTAAACGGTTTTATCCGACCTATGCCGCTGCAGCCCTTTGCATGGGCGGATTTATGGTCGCATTGGGGCTGGCGACCAATGGCTACTTGATGGCTGGTTTGATATTTTTTATCGGCGGACTATTTGCTACGCTAATGGCAATGTCCTTTATGATGTTTCAGTATGTAGTACCTCAAGAGCTTAAAGGGCGATTTTTCGGTGTGATGAGTACGGTTGCCGCCGGGATGTCGCCGCTGTCTTACATGATGGTCGGGCTGCTCAGCGACTATTGGTCGATTGAAGCGGTATTAATTGCCAACGGAATTGGAGCGTTGTTGTTATCGTTGTTCGTGATTAGAATGCCACGGTTGCGGGAAAACATTGAAGTGGTTGAGGATTTAGAGTACTAATATTAAATATATTTGCGGGGGACTATGAACAGATTGTATGAACTTTCCCAGGCTCAGCGACGAATTCTGCACAATGAGTTGTGTTACCCAAACACGCCGGTTAATAATTTAGCCGTGGTGTTTTGGTTTGATAAACCTTATTCGGGAATACTCTTGACTGAAGCGTTGAGTGTCTTGGTTTCAATATCGGACAATCTGCAATTGAGGATTACGCTTCAAGACGATTACATGCAATATCTGTCAAGCGATTGCGCTATAACTATTGACGTAATTGATTGTAACGAATTTGATTTTAAGCCACAGCTGAAAGCGCTTGCCTGTCAGCCGTTTGAGCTTTGTGACCGCCCGTTATATCAGTTTGCATTGTTGCGAACTGGCGGTAGTGAAATTTCTGGAATATTCATGAAAATGCATCATTTGATTTCTGACGGTTGGTCATTTCAACTGCTATCCGAGCGGTTGGCTGATATATATCGCAAGCTGGAAACCGGAATCGCTGCAGAAGCGATTGTATCCGGATACAAGGACATTGCCGGTAGTTATCTGGAAATGTTGGCTGCGGAACGGGAATACACGCAATCTGCTGACTATCAAACCGATAAGAATTGGTGGCTACAAGCTTGTGCTGAGCTGCCAGAACCGGCGATTCTCGCGCTCAGCCCGTATAAGAAAAATTCAATAACAACAAAGCGGGCGCTATTTAAGCTTAATGAAAATATATTCCGCCAGGTGCAAACTTTCTGCCGTTTGCATAAAACTACAGTTTACCAGTTGCTGTTAAATATTGTCGCAATTTATGTAGCTCGCGTCAGCAATGCTGAGCGGGCGGTTGTCACTACGGTGCATCATGGCAGATTGTCAAAAGTTGCCCGGGCTACCGCCGGAATGTTTGTAAGCACGATACCGCTGAACGTTGATTGTAGCAGTTCTGGGAGTTTTAGTGGATTGTTACGCCAGGAAAATCGGCTGTTGCATGAAATATTTAAAAGCCGGTTGCGGTTTCCTTACAATGTTTTGTTGTCCGAACTGAAGACTGGCGAGATAGCGGCGATTAACGTTGTCCAGATCCCGCCGGCCCGCAACCTTTGGCGCTCGGAATGGCTGAGTGTCGACTGTGACGTTTCGCCATTGACGCTCTATATCGATCCGAACGCCAATGCGCGGTTTGATCGTCTGGAACTGGCGTTTGACTATCAGGTCGAAAACTTTTCCGAATCCGAGATAACAACACTATATCAACGGCTGATGGTAATGTTAGAGTCGGTGATAATTAATCCGGACAGTCAGATAAAGAATATCGCAATTATGACGGCAGCGGAACACGACCGGGTGCGCTATCAATTTAACGCGACAGTTGCTGAATATGACGAGACCTTAACGCTGATAAAACTTTGGCAAAAGCAGGTTGAAAGTAATCCGGATAAAAACGCGCTAGTGTTCAAAAATCAAGCAATGACTTTTTCGCAGACCGAACGCTATGCGCAAGTATTAGCGCGGTTGCTCCAAGCCTGCGGAGTACAGCGCGACGAGTTGGTGGGAATTCTCAGCGAACGCAGTCTGGAAATGATACCGACCGCGCTTGCCATTGTCACGGCTGGTGGCGCCTATTTGCCGGTTGATCCGAATTATCCGGATGAGCGGATTCAATATATGTTGTCCGACAGTCAGGCGAAGGTGCTATTTTGCCAGCGACGATTGCTGGATAAAGTCGGCGACTATAATGGAATGATAATATTTCTGGATACCGTCCATCAACTTGTGGATAGTATCGCCAAAGATGATTTCGCCGTACTCATGAATAATGAATATTGCTGTAATATTCCAGTTTCGCTGGATTGGGCAACAGCCACTGTCCAACCGACGATTGCGCCGGATGATTTAGTCTATATGATTTATACTTCCGGTTCGACTGGCAAACCCAAGGGGGTCATGATAACCCACGGCAATCTGGTCAATATCTGTTTGTGGCATCATGATTTTCACAATGTTACCAAAAACGACAATACCGTTTTTTATTCCAGTTTTGGCTTTGATGCGTCAGTTTGGGAAATATTTCCGTTCCTGACTGCCGGTGTAACTGTACATGTAATTGCTGACGACATCCGCTTGTCGCCGCTGGCGGTCAATGAATATTTTAATGATCACAACATTACTATTGCCAATCTACCTACCCAATTTTGCGAACAGTTTATGGAGCTGTGCGACAATCACAGTCTGCGCCGGTTAGTGACCGGCGGTGACAAGCTCAATGCTTTCCGCAAGGTTCCCTACAGTTTGGTGAATGAATACGGACCGACCGAATATACGATTTCCGCCACCGCCTATGAAGTGCAGGGGAATGTGCTAAACATTCCGATTGGTAAACCGCTGGCGAATACCGAAGCGTATATCGTCGATAAATTCAACCAGTTGCTGCCAGTCGGCGTACCCGGTGAATTATGTATTAGCGGTCGGCAGCTGGCGCGGGGCTATTGGCAACGTCCGGAGTTGACAGACGAAAAGTTTGTCGATAATCCGTTTGTTAAAGCGGCCGGCGGTTGGCGGCTAGTTGCTGGCGAAATGCCGGAGACCGACTACCAGCAGCCAGCGGCAATCGACCACCAACTGCCAGCTGCCAGCCGCCACAAACCAGCGGCAATAAACTACCAACCGCCAACCGCCAGCGGCAGCAACACAGCTTTCGCCAAAATGTATCGTACCGGCGACCGCGTTCGCTGGCTGGAAGATGGCAACATCGAGTTCTTGGGTCGGATTGATTTTCAGGTAAAAATTCGCGGCTACCGGATTGAACTTGGTGAAATTGAACAGGCGTTGTACAAACATGCGGCGGTTAAAACGGTTTCAGTGTTAGATATTCTGGACGGCAGTGGCGAAAAAACGCTGTGCGCGTTTGTAGTGCGGGAAAACGAATCGGTAGATGATGTTCAACTAAAAAATCATCTGTCTACATTGCTTCCGACATATATGGTGCCGGATTATTTTGTGTTTTTGCCGGAACTGCCGCTGACCGCGAACGGCAAGATTGATAGGCGGGCGTTGCCGCAGCCCCAATTCACCCAAGGCGAGCAAGCAGTCTATGTCGAGCCGCGTAACGATATTGAACAGCAACTAGTAACACTCTGGCAAACCATTTTAAATGTTGCTAAGCTGGGAATTGATGACAATTTCTTTTTGCTTGGCGGAAATTCATTGCGCGCCGGTATGATGCAGGCCAGAATTCAAAAACAACTGGGCGTTCGCGTGGCGTTACCGGATATTTTTAAATATCCAACTGTCCGGACTTTAGTAGAGAATGTAAATTTTGAAATCACTAAGTTATTCGAAAGTATCCCGATAACAACAACCGGCGATTCTTCGCCATTGTCAGCTGCCCAAAGCAGTATGTTCGCATTGGCTCAAATGGGTGATGTCGGGACAGCCTACAATATCAGTATTGCCTATCAGCTGACCGGAGATTTTTCTGTAGAGCGCTTCGAAATGGCAGTGCAGAAGATGATTGAACGGCATGAGATTTTGCGTAGTTATTTTGTAGATGCGGATGGGCAGACACTGCAAAAAGTCTTGCCGGTAATGGCAGCGCCGTATAAGCTTAATCTGCTGCCTAAAGTTGATTCTGTGGAGCAATTACCGGAGCTTGCCGCCCGCTTTGTGCGACCTTTTGATTTGGCGGTGGCGCCGTTATTTAGATTGGGACTGGCCGAGGTGGCTGACGGCAGCAAAATATTATTGGTCGACTTTAACCATATAATTATGGACGGTTCGTCATTGGCGGTGTTTTGGCAAGAGCTTGGCGAGTTATATTGCGGCAATCAGCTCGAGACGCCACGGTTGCAATATCGCGATTACGCGCATTGGAGCCTTGGACAAGCGGGCGAATTGGCTAAGCAGGAGCAATTTTGGTTAGCACAATTCTCTGATGAAATCGTACCGTTGAATCTGCCTTATGATTTTCCCCGACCGGATACCCAACAGTTTGAGGGGCAACGCGAATTTTTCACTTTGCCGGCCGAGTTACTGACCGGCTTAAAACGCGTGGCTGCTGATAACGGCGTTTCGTTGTTCATGTTGGTGCTGACCGCTTACAAAATATTGTTGTTCCGCTATAGCGGTCAAGATGATATTACGGTCGGCAGTGTAGTTGCCGGGCGCACTCATAGCGATACCCAGGATATGTTGGGCATTTTCGTGAACACGGTGGCGTTGCGCAGTCATCCTCACGCCGATTTGACTTTTAAGGATTACCTGAAAACGGTTGCTCAATTGGTAATGGCGGCCAATGATAATCAGGATTATCCATTTAGTACCCTTGCGCAAAAAACGACTGCGTACCGTGATGTCAGTCGTAACCCGCTGTTCGATGTTATGCTGGTTTTGCAAAACACTGATTCGGTAGACCCGGTACTAGAAGGCGTTCAAGTGGAAATGCTCAATTTAAACAGCGCTTATTCACAGGTGGATATGACGCTGGAACTTGAAGAACAGAATAATGGCAGCTTGAGCGGCCTAATCGAATATTCGACTAATTTATTTAAGCCGGCAACGATACAGCGCATGATCGGCCACTTGGAAAACATCCTCAAGGATATTGTCGGCTGTCCGGAACGAAAATTGGCCGAGATCGTCATGCTCAGCCCTGATGAGCGCGATTTGTTGTTAAATCTCTATAACCAAACCCAAATGACCCAGTTTGTCGAACAAAACGTTCCGGAGCGCTTCCGAACGATAGTAGAGCAATTTCCCGATAAGCTTGCGGTAGTATTTGCCGGTAACAAGCTTACTTATCAGGAATTGGCAGACGTTACCGATGTTTTGGCGTCGGAACTGCTCAATACCGTGGCGCTGGGCGATATTGTCGCGGTAATGTTAGAACGGAGCGAGCGGATTGTCATCGCCGAATTAGCAATATTGAAAACCGGCGCGGCATTTTTACCAATTGATCCGCAGTATCCGGCGGATCGCATCGAATATATTTTGGCGGATAGTAGCGCCAAAGTATTGTTGACAGAACAGCGCTGTGCTGAAAAACTTTCCGGCTATCCGGGTAAAATAATTTATCTGGACGATGCCGGGTTGATGAAGTTTGCGGCGGTCGATCGAACACCGTTAATTAGCATCTGCCAGTCGATAACCGGCGCTGATTTGGCGTACGTTATTTACACTTCCGGCTCGACGGGAAAACCCAAAGGCGTGCTGCTCGAACACCGTAATCTATTGAATCTGTGCGCGTGGGTAAAGCAATACCACGCGCTAACTGACCAGGACTGCACAGCGGCGTTTTCCGGGTTTGGATTTGATGCCTCGATCTGGGAAATGTATCCTTATTTATTAACCGGAGCTGAGTTACACATCGTTCCGGAAGAGATGAAGTTGTCGTTGACTGAATTAGACGAGTATTTTCACAAACACCAAGTTAGCATTGTTAACCTGCCGACCCAGATTTGTGAACAATATGTGGAACAGTTTACCCAATCCAGTTTAAGGACATTAGTAACCGGCGGCGATAAGCTGCGCACTTATCATCAGCGTCCGTACCGCTTGGTAAATGAATATGGACCGACCGAGTTCACGGTATCCGCGACGGCGTTCACCGTTGACAAAGAGTACGACAACATCCCGATTGGTACGCCCCTGGGAAATTGTCAAGCCTATATTGTCGATAAAAACAATCAGCTGACTCCGCCGGGCATACCCGGTGAACTATGCCTCGCTGGCGCTCAACTGGCGCGTGGTTATTTGAACCGCCCGGATTTGACAGCAGAGAAATTTGTGGATAATCCGTTCTTTGAAGCAGTTGGTCGTAAGCAGCTAGCGGCTGGTACAATACCGGAAACCAACAACCAACCGCCAGCGGCCAGCGGCTATAATAAGATGTATCGCACCGGTGATTTGGTGCGCTGGAATGATGCCGGGCAATTGGAATATCTTGGACGGATTGACATGCAGGTGAAGATTCGCGGCTATCGAATTGAATTGGGTGAAATCGAACAGCAATTGTTAAAACATCCGGCGTTGAAAGACGTGGTAGTGCTGGCGCTGGACGGTGTTGGCGGCAATAAATACTTGTGCGCCTGGTATGTGTCCGAGACCGAGATAGCGTCTGAACAACTGGCGGCAAGTATCGCGGTCGAGCTACCGGAATATATGATTCCATCAGTTTGGCTGGCGGTTGCAGCAATCCCGCTTAATGCTAATGGTAAAGTCGATCGCCGGGCGCTACCGCTACCGGAAATGTCAATGGAAGAAACTGATTACCAGGAGCCGCAATCCCGACAAGAAATTGCCGTCGCCGCAATCTGGCAGGAATTGCTCGGTAACGATAAAATCGGTCGCAATGCCAATTTTCTGCACTTGGGCGGCGATTCAATCAAAGCCATTCAAGTTGTTTCGCGTTTAAAGCGCAATGGTATCAGTGCCGAAGTTAAGTGGCTTCTGAAAAAACCGGTTTTATTTGAATTCGCCGCGACTGTCAGTTATATCGATACAATAGAATTGGATGAGCCGGTCAGCGGAGCGCTGGCGCTGTCGCCAATTCAACGTTGGTTTTTCAAGCAAGACATTCCCAATCGCAATCATTGGAATCAATCGGCATTGTACAAATTTGCCGACAAGATTGATCAGCAGTTGGTTGAACAGACCCTGAAAATACTGACTAATCAACACGATGCGCTCCGAGCGGTGTTTGAATTTGATGGCGTTAACATTCGCGGGCGCAATCGCGCAATCGGCGAGGGTGAGCAGTTTTCGCTGACGACATTTAGTTGTAATGCCACAACCGCTGCTGAGTTGCAGGCTGAAATAGCAACCTTAGCTAATCGCTTACAAAGTTCGATTGATATTGAAACCGGGCCGTTGTTGAAGTGCGGGTTGTTCAGCACGCCGGATGCCGACTATCTAGCGTTGGTTATTCATCATTTGGTGGTCGATACCGTGTCCTGGGCGATTATTACCGATGATTTCAATGAAATATATTTGGCATTGCAGACCAAACAACCGATGAAATTGGCGGCACGCGGTTGCTCGTTTCAAAAGTGGTCTGAAGCGATGTCAGGGTACGCCAAATCAAGCCAGCTACTCGCTGAAAAAGCCTATTGGAAGACAATCGATGCGGCGCAATTACCGAAACTGCCGAAAATTACCGACCAACCTGCGAGTAATCGCGCTGCGGATTTATTCGTAAGCGAGCTAATACTCGACGAGCAATTTACGCAAGCTTTAATGAAAAACTGTCATGGGGCGTATAACACCGAAACGGAAGAATTGTTGCTGGCTGGTTTTGCCCGGGCGCTTTACGCGTGGAGCGATGGTGCGTTGAATAGTACGGCATTAACGCTGGAAACCTACGGTCGTCAAGATATTGGTCTGAAACTGGACATTAACCGGACGGTCGGTTGGTTTACCGCGGCTTATCCGTTGCTGGTGTCGGCAGAAGCTAATATCGGTATGCAGATCAAAGCGGTCAAGGAAGCGGTGCGGCGGGTGCCGAATCATGGTATCGGCTACGATGTCTTGCATGAGCTTACACCAGCCGAATTGATTGCCGACTTGCCACCCCGGCTGCCGGTAGAAATAGAGTTCAACTATCTTGGTGAAAACAATACTGACGAGCCGACTGTGGCGGCGGGGATGATGTTGGCCGAAATCGGCATCGGCGATGATATCGGCTTATCAACGCCAAATGATTATCTTTGGTATGTTTCGTTGGCGCTGCAAAACGGTCAACTGCACATTTGGCTGAGTTGTAACAAATATATGTTTGAAAAAGCTACGATTAGCCAATTCCTCGCCGACTATCAGGCGGCGCTCCAAGAAACTGTCGAGCATTGTGTCGGCCGGACGCGTGAATTTACTCCCAGCGATTTTGCCGGTAGCAAGCTTAGTCAACAGGATGTTAATGTTATCCAAGCTAAATACACCGATAATTTTCAGGATATTTATCCATTGACACCGATGCAAGAAGGTATGTTGTTCGTGGCTTCCACTGATCCGCGCGCCTATTTTGAACAATCAATCTATGAGCTGAATGGAAAAATTGACGTTAGCGAGTTTGCACAACACTTTGCCAAAATTGTCGCCAAGTACGCGGTGTTGCGTACCGCCTTTGTAATTGATGGAATTAGCGAGACCCGACAGGTGGTATTAGAAAATGTTGATTGTGATACCGTGCTAACTTGGCTAGATTGGAAGGTGCTGTCAACTGACGAAATCGAAATTGCAACTGAACGGCAGAGCGAGCTCGAACGCAAGCGCGGATTTGATTTGAGCTGTCCGCCGTTGTTGCGATTGACACTGGCACAAATCAATTCTGGTTGCTGGCGAGTAATAATTTCTACCCATCATATCATTATTGACGGTTGGAGCAACGGGTTGCTGACTCAGGAATTGTTTGACAATTATTTTGACAAGCCGAGCGCCGTGCTAGCCGATGCCTTGCCGGCGGTACCGTTCCGTAATTTCGTAGATTGGGTAACCCGGCAAGATGTACAGACCGCAAAAAAATATTGGTATGACTGCTTGAGCGGTTGTGATGAACAAACAATAATCCCAGTGCAATTGGCCGGTGACGGGTTGACGGCGGAGTTTCAGGAAACGCAATTCAGTCTGGGATTGGATAACAGCACCGCGTTACGTAAAATCGCCGCTCGGCAACAGGTTACACTGGGCACTTTGTTACAGGCGCTGTGGTCAGTGCTGCTGATGCGCTATAACAATCGCGGTGATGTTGTTTTTGGTTATGTTGATTCCGGACGGCGTCCGGAAATTGACGGTATCGAGCGGATGTTCGGCCTTACAATTAACACAATACCGGTGCGGGTACACTGTTCAGACGAGCAAACTTTTAGTGGTTTGCTGCACGATCTTCAACAGCAGTCGTTGGCTGCCCAGGCTTACAATTGGTTGTCGCTGGCTGAAGTTCAGGCGCAAAGCTATCTGAAAAATAGGCTATTAGGTCATCTGGTTTCTTTTCAAAATATGCCGGAAGGCGATGTGGACGAGAGTCGCGATTATAGCATCAAAGAATTGGATGGTTACGACCGCATCAATTTTGATTTTGGAGTAATAATCAGCCCGGGCAGCGAAGTACAAATCGGGATAAGCTATAATAGCAGCATGTATCATCCGGAGTTTATTAGTCAATTATCCGGTCATTGGCACAGTTTAGTAACTGCGGTTATTGCCAATCCGCATAGTGTAGTCGGGCGGTTGAATATTTTGCCGGTTGCTGAACAATTACAAATCAGTCAAAGTTCATTTGGCAAACAGTTGGATTATGATCATGAGCGCACAGTGGTTGATTTGTTTGGCGAATGTGTAGCAAATTACCCCGATAAGATTGCCTTAGTGGCTGAAGATCGTAGCTATAGCTATAGCGAATTAGCCAATACTGTACGGTTGCTAGCCAATCAGCTGACCGCAGTCGGTCTGCGTTCCGAGCAACCGGTCGGCGTAATTAGTGGCCGCACCAGCAGTATCGTCATTGCTGCCTTTGCTATTATGAGCGCTGGTGGCGCTTATCTGCCAATTGATCCAAACTATCCGCAAAACCGCATTGAGTATATGCTAACGGACAGCGCGGCGGCGTGCGTTATTGTCGAGCGGAAATTGATAGACAAGGTTGGCAGCTATTCCGGTAACATTATCATCATTGATGAAATCGCGGCTACTGGAGCGGATAGTCTGGGTTTGTGCATTAATAACCTGCCGTTGCCGCAATCATTAGCTTATATTATCTACACATCCGGTTCGACCGGGCAACCCAAAGGCGTACAGATTGAGCAGCGCAGCTTGATGAATATTGTGTATTGGATATGGGACTATTATCAGGTACAAGAAAACGATGTTATGGCGGCTTATTCAGGATTTTCCTTTGACGCGTCCATTTGGGAACTGATACCGTTTATTTTGCGCGGCGCAACGCTGCATATCATCCCGGCGGGAATCAGGTTATCGGTGGAACAAGTCAATGACTACTTTAACGAACATGGCGTAACTTTGACTGACTTGCCGACACAGTTTTGTGAACAGTTTATGGCAACGGCCACAACCAACCAATTGCGCTCGATTACAACCGGCGGCGATAAATTGCGTTCGTTCCAGGCGAACAGTTATCAATTGGTAAATGAATATGGTCCGACCGAATTTACGATTTCGGCGACGGCGTTCACGGTTGATAAACTCTACAAAAATATTCCGATTGGTAAACCACTGGCTAATACTGCCTGCTATATAGTCGATCGCTGGGGCAATCTGCAACCGGAAGGGGTTGCCGGCGAGCTTTGCCTGGCAGGCGTGCAAATTGCCCGCGGCTATTTAGGGCGCCCGGAATTAACTGCCGAGAAGTTTGTCGTCAATCCGTTTTGTTCGGCGGCTGGCAGCTTGCGGTTGGCGGTTAGCGCAACGTCTGAGAACAACCTCCAGCGGCCAACAGCCAACCGCAGCGACTCAGCTTTCGCTAAAATGTATCGCACCGGTGACTTGGTGCGCCGGCAGCCGGATGGCAATATCGAATTTTGCGGTCGTATCGATCAACAGGTCAAAATTCGCGGTTATCGGATTGAATTAGGTGAAATCGAACAACAGTTGCTAAATTGCCACGATATTCTCGATGCTGTGGTAACGGTGGCAGCCGACAGCCGGGGCGAGCAGTATTTGGTGGCCTATGTAGTCAGTCCCGAACAGCTGGATTTTGAAAAATTGCGCTCGCAACTGGCAGAACAATTATCAGAGTATATGATTCCGGCGCGGTTTATGCAGATTGAAGCAATTCCGCTCACGGCTAACGGGAAAATCGATAAACGGGCGCTACCGGAACCGGTAAGCCAGTCTTCGAACCAATATGTCGCGCCGACGAACGCGGTCGAGACTTCGCTTGTAAAACTGTGGCAGGAACTGCTGGATGTCGAATTAATTGGCGCGACGGACAATTTTTTCAATCTGGGCGGACATTCGTTAAAACTGGCGACCATGGTCGGCAGAATTCATCAGGAATTTGCCGTGAAAATTCCCTTGGCAGATGTTTTTGTAAATGCAACGGTACGCCAACTAGCGCAGTTAATATCCGAACGGATGTTTGAGGCGAACGGCGAACTGGAGCTTGCCAGAGTTGAAGACCGGGAATACTATCCGCTGGCACCGGCGCAAAACCGGATGTTCATATTGAATAATATGGACGGTGTGGGTTCGGCGTATCATGTGCCATTGGCGTTTTTTCTGGAAGGTGAACTAAATCGCGAGCGCTTCGGCAAAGCGATAGAAGCGATGGTCAACCGTCATGAATCGTTACGAACAACTTTTGAACTGCGTGATGGTCAACCGGTTCAACTGGTGCATGACAAAATAAAATTCAAGCGCACAATCAGGGATTATTCAGATGATTCAACAACGGCAATAAACCGGTTGATCAGTGAATTTTCCGAAGAAATCAAGTTAAATGAAGCGCCGCTGTTTAAGGTCGAATTAGTGCGCTTTTCGTCAAAAAAACATTTGTTTTTGTTTACGATTCATCATATCGTATTTGACGGGATGTCAGCAGAGATATTCATGCGTGAATTACTCGATCTGTATTTTGGCAATCAACTGAAAGCGTTGCAATTCCGCTATCGCGATTACGTAGTCTGGCAACAAAAACTGCTGGCTTCGCCAAATTACGAACTGATGCGTCAATATTGGCTGAATAGCTTGGCTGATGATTTGCCGGTTTTGAATTTGCCGACTGATTTCCCGCGTCCGCCACTGCGTAGCTATGAGGGCGCTACCCATGAGTTTGTGCTAGCGGCGGAATTAGCGGAAAAAATCCGCTTACTGGGCGCGCAAACAAACTCAACGATGTTCATGCTGTTCTTGAGCGCCTTTTACATTTTGTTAGCTAAATATTGCGGTCAGGAAGATATTGTGATTGGTACGCCGAGTTCCGGCAGGTCCAGGCATGAATTAGAAGAAATGATCGGAATGTTTGTCAGCACTTTACCGCTACGGGCGCAACCAGTCGGCAACAAGACCTGGCATCAGTTTATCGCTGAGATTGCCACGGTGTCGATGGCGGCAGTAGATAATCAAGACTATCCGTTAGAAGAAATAATCAATCAATTGGGCTTGAAGCGCGATTCTAGCCGCAATCCGTTGTTTGACGTGATGTTTTCTTATGGCAGTTTTGACAAAAACGCTGATATTATGGAATTAGCGGTCACGCCATGGGAAGGCGGCGACGACAATTCGCAGTTTGATCTTACAATGGAAGTAGGCGAACAGGATGGCACAGTTGTTGTAGCATTTGAATACTCGGCCAAGTTGTTTACACCGGAAACGATAACGCGGATGGGTGGGCATATCACGCAAATATTAACAGCGATAACTGCTAATCCATCCACCACTATCGGCGAAATTGAAATATTAACTCCGGAAGAACGCGTGGTGCTATTAAACCAATTTAATGCAAGTAAACTAACTTATCCGCGGGGCAAAACCGTAGTACAGCTATTTGCCGAACAAGCTGTTTTGCACCCCGATAAACCGGCGGTGGTTTATCTGGACAAAACATATAGCTATGCAGAACTTGATGAGCTGACCAATCGTTTGGCTGGAGTAATCATTGAAGCTCAGACAGAGTTAGAGGACGTCGTCGCGATAATGGTAAACCGCTCTGCTGACATTATTATCTGCGGTATCGCGGCGTTAAAAGCCGGAGCAGCATTCTTACCAATTGATGCCAATTATCCTGAAGACCGTGTGCGCTATATGTTAGAGGACAGCCGCGCTAAGGTGCTGTTAACTCATGAAAATTTACTGGCCAAGGCGGATGGTTATAGCGGCACGATAATGGCCTTAGATAATCAGGAGTTTTTGGAAAAACTCGAACGCTGTTCAGCAATGAGGTCAGACCGGGTTGTAGCGCCGCACAATTTGGCTTATATCATCTACACCAGTGGTTCAACTGGCAAACCCAAGGGGGTGTTGCTCGAACACCGCAACTTAGTAAATCTGTGCGCCTGGGTGCAACACTATCATCATATTGAGGCTAGTGATCGATCGGCTACTTATTCCGGTTTCGGTTTTGATGCATCCATTTGGGAGATGTATCCGTTCTTATTGTATGGCAATACGGTATTTGTCGTGCCTGATGAATTACGGTTGTCACCAGTGGAACTGGCGAAATATTTGGATGATAATAAGATAACAATCATTAACTTGCCAACACAGTTTTGTGAGCAGTTTATGGCGCTCGCGACTACCAAGTACTTAAAAACTCTTGTGACCGGCGGCGATAAATTGCGGCAATATTGTCGTACTGATTATCGGTTGGTTAATGAATACGGACCGACAGAATACACCGTCTCGGCAACTGCATTTACAGTTGATAAATATTATGAAAACATCCCGATAGGTAAACCGCTGGCAAACACCGAGCTCTATGTAGTCGACAAATATAACAACCTGGTTCCAATCGGAATTCCCGGTGAATTGTGCATTTCTGGTGATCAGTTGGCGCGCGGATACTTGAATCGGCCGGACCTTACGGCGGAAAAATTTGTTCTTAATCCGTTCCTTAAAGCGGTTGGCGGTTGGCGGCTAGCGGCTGGTGTAACACCGGAAACCGACAACCAACCGCCAGCGGCCAGCGGCTATAATAAGATGTATCGCACCGGCGACTTGGCGCGCTGGTTGCCAAGCGGTGACGTTGAATTTCTCGGACGGATTGACTCACAAGTAAAAATTCGCGGTTATCGGATTGAGTTGGGCGAAATCGAGCAACAGTTATTAAAAATTGCCATTGTCAAGGATGCTTTTGTAATCGATCGTGAACAAGCCGGAAATGAACGGTTTTTGATTGCCTATGTAGTAATGCATAACACGTCAGATTATTCTGAAGAAAATTTGCGAACAACACTGGCTGTGGAGCTACCGGACTACATGATTCCTAGTTATTTTGTGCGCCTTGATGGAATTCCGTTGACCGCCAACGGCAAAATTGATAAACGGGCGCTTCCAGACCCGGAATTGGCGGAACGTGACCAATACTCTGCGCCTACAACAGCAGCAGAAATAGCCATTGCCAAGGTCTGGAAGGAAGTGCTGGGGGTTGAAAACGTTGGTGTTAACGACAACTTCTTTAACATTGGCGGCAATTCGATTAAAGCGATATCGGTCATGGCCAAGCTCAATATCCAGTTTGCCGTAACCATCAACGACATTTTTCTGCACCAGACACTGGGAAAATTTGCCGCAATCGCCAAACCGGTCGCCAATAATCTTTTAACGGCGTTACAGCGGTTAAAAGAGCAACTACAGCACCCAGCGGATGCTGAGGACAAAGCGGAAGACAGTCTGATAGCAGCCAAACGACAGCAATATCACGCTAAGATAAATAAGTTACAACCGAAAAACTTTGCCGAGCAAGCCAATTGGCAGGCGGTAATGGTAACTGGGGCTACCGGATTTTTGGGCGCGCATTTACTGAACAATATCACAAATAATAGTTCGGCACGTATTTACGCCATTATTCGCGGATCATCGGTTGAAACTGCGCGGACACGGTTGAACGAGAAACTTACTTGGTACTTTGGCAGTGAAAACAGCGCCAAAATCAGTAACCGCGTAACTGTAATTTGCGGCAATTTGGAACAGCCGAATTTTGGGTTGCAGGAATCAGAGTACCACAAGCTACAAACTATTGTGGATTGCATCTTTCACACCGCGGCGAACGTGCGGCATTTTGGCAAATATGAAGAATTTTATAGTAGCAATGTGCAAGCAGTGTTGGAAATTATAAAATTTGCCGGCGAACACATCCCGTTGCAGCATATTTCCACAGTTTCGGTGGCAGAAGGAGCAATCGCCGGTACTGCGCAAGCGCTGTTTACCGAGTTCGATCTTGATCTTGGGCAAACCCATGAAAACGTCTATTTGGATACTAAGCTGCTGGCGGAAAAAGAAATTCAAAGCGCCCGCGAGCGCGGTCTGATTGCCAATATTTTCCGGGTTGGCAATATCGTCGTCGATAGCCAAAGTGGTATCGGGCAAGAAAACATTGACGAAAACGCGTTCTTTGCAAAATTGCGGGCTTACGTTAATCTTGGTGCAGCGCCAAAAGAAATGGCGATGGAAGAGTTTTCCTATGTCGATTGCCTGGCAGATGCCATCTGTTTAATTGCCGGTCGGAGTGCGCTTGCCAACGCCAACTACCATTTGTTCAATCCAAACTGGGTGGATATGGCGGAAATACTGTCGGATAGTCAGTTGGATTTAAATGTAAAAGCCTTAGCCGCGGCCGACTTTATCGACCATCTGATTAAGCACTTCGACAAACCGGGGTTCAGGGTGCATATCGAAAATATTTTAACACACATGGACCTGCTTGCCGCCGATGGTGAAAACTCCGAAGTCGAGGTGACCAGTGACTGGACAAATGCAATACTCGACGAATTGGGCTTTGTCTGGCCGCAACCGGACGCGATAGATATGCGCCGGATGGTAGAATTAGCGCTGCGTGAACGGGTCGAATTTTTATCCAAAATGGTGTTGTTTAAAGGCATGGAATCGGCAACTAAAGAATTGGCGCGGGTTTCCGAACTACGATTGTACGCCAATCGCCGCGATGTTATCTGGGAAGGCGAGCCAAACGACTTCTTCTATCTGGTCATGGAAGGATTTGCCAGTCTGAGCCGGCGCTCGGCCGGCGGCTGGAGCGGCACTGTGGGGATGTTGAAAAAAAGCGATTTCTTTGGTTTAGAAAGTGTTTTGGAAAAAGCCAATGCCGGTTACACTATTGAAGCGGAGCTGGGCGAGTTGCTGACACTGGCGATACCGGCCGGGCGGATGCGGGCATTGATTGAAAACAATCCGCAAATTGCCTTGGCGTTGTTAAAATCATTACAGCAGCGCAACGAGCAGTATATGCGGCTGTTGGTAAATCTGAGCTGATGTGTTATTATATATTCCTAGAATCAAGATTAAACATGAGCAGAGGTAACAAATGGAAATAGTATTAACGACAAATGCTGATACATTGATAGTCGGCTTGCCAAAAGAAATTCACAGCGGCAATGCCGGCAATGTGCAAAGTGAAATCAATGCTGCTATCGAAGGTCGCAAAAAAGTTGTTTTCGACTTTTCAGTCAATGAATTTGTATCAACCGCTGGTATAAGAGTTTTTTTGGAAACACTCAACAAAGTTCAGTCGATAAGCGGAAAAATGGCGATGTTTGGTATGAATGAACTTGTGTTTGAAGTATTCGATATCACCGGGTTTACTGAGGTGTTCGGCGTAGTTGAAAAAATGGACGAAGCCATGCAAAATGTCGCTTGATATGATTGGATAATGCGCGGTGGATGATTATTATTATATGAAAGCGGCGCTTGTCGAAGCGCGTATTGCCGAAAAAAAATCTGAGATACCGGTCGGCGCGATTATCGTTATTGGCGATAAAGTCGTTGCAACCGGACACAACCTGCGTGAGCAGTTGCACGACGCGACTGCTCACGCAGAAATTGTCGCCATTAGAGCTGCTTGCGCGGCGCTTGGTTCTTGGCGATTAACTGACGCAACCATGTATGTGACATTGGAACCATGCGCGATGTGTGCCGGTGCCATAGTCAATGCCCGAATCAAGCGATTGGTGTATGGTGCGCCGGACAGCGTTGCCGGAGCAGTTCATTCATGGTTTGGCATACCATTTGCCAACAACTTAAATCATCGACCGGAAGTGGTCGGCGGAATCATGGAAGACGATTGCCGAAAAATATTGCTTGAGTTTTTTGGGAAAGTGCGGTAAAATAACGCTCGCAGGTTGGAGAGATGGCCGAGCTCGGTCGAAGGCGCACGACTCGAAATCGTGTAGGGCCTAATCAGTCCTCGTGGGTTCGAATCCCACTCTCTCCGCCAGAACAATTCACGCCGCTAGCGGCGTTTTTTTATATTTTGGGAATATACGGTCGTATAGGAGGAAGCTGTGGGCGAAGTCGAAAAGAAAAGTAAATTATCGAAGTTGGTAATTCTCGCACTATTAGTAGTTGTAGTGCTGGTCGGAATAATTTATGGTGGTTTTAAGTATTACGATTACAGTCACTATGTAACCACGGATGATGCCCGTATTGAAGGTAATATCACCGCAGTCGGCGCGAAAGTTTCCGGGAAAGTAATCAAATTGTTAGTTGCCGATGGTGACTCGGTAAAATCCGGACAATTATTATTGGAACTTGACCCGGTCGATTTAATTAATCAACAAAAGCAAGCTACTGCTGCGTTTTCTGCGGCTACTGCTAAAGCTGGAGCGACTGCCGAAGGCGCGCGCGTTCAGGAAATTCAGGCTGCTCAGTCGGCCGTTGACGCAGCTCAAGCATTGGTAATATATACCAAATTGCAATATGACCGTATGAGCGAAATGGTCAAACAAGGCGCTGTGCCGCAATCTAAGGATGACGAGGCCAAGGCGAATTATTTGGCGATGCTTGGCGGTCTGGATTATGCAAAATCAAAACTTGATCTTGCCAAAGCCGGTGCCCGTCAGCAAGAAATCGATGCCGCCGCTGATCTTGCCAAACAAGCCAAGGGCGCTTTGGACTCGGCCAATTCCGGTGTTAGTTATGTCAATGTTATGGCACCTACTGCCGGTTTCGTCGGCTTGAAGGCGGTTAATATCGGTGAAGTTGTGGCCGCCGGACAGCCGTTACTGTATATCGCTGATTTGAGCAACATCTGGGTTAAGGCCAATGTTGAGGAAAATGATTTGTATCGCATAAAAGTTGGTCAACAAGTCAATTTTACGGTTGATGCTTATCCTGGTAAGGTATTTGTCGGAAAGCTGGAGAGTATCTTGCCGGCAACGCAGTCATCTTTTTCGTTAATTCCGACTGAAAATGCCGCTGGAAGTTTTACAAAAGTTACTCAGCGTATACCGGTAAAGATTTCGGTGCCAAGCAACAGCGGATTGGTGTTCCGTCCGGGAATGTCAGTAACCGTCAAAATAAACGCACCTAACTGATAGGAACACTTATGAAATATTCACAAACCTATAAATGGGTAGCCTTGGCAGTTACTACAATCGGCGGCTTTATGGCAATATTGGATACCAGTATTGTCAATGTAGCGTTGCCGCATATGATGGCGGCGTTTTCGGTAAACACTGAAGACGCGGAATGGATTATTACTGCCTATATGCTGTCAATGGGTTGCGTACAGCCGGCGACCGGTTATTTGTGTGACCGTTTTGGCACCAAGAATATGTATTTGTTTAGTTTGCTGGTATTTACGATTGGCTCAGCGTTATGCGGCATGGCGTGGAGCAATGCCTCGATGATAACTTTTCGCGTACTGCAGGCGGTCGGCGGCGGCATGATTATGCCGGTAACAATGGCGCTAATTTATCTTGTTTTCGAAGAGCACGAGCGAAATATGGCGCTGGGAGTATGGGGAATATCGGCGTTGATTGCACCTGCGATCGGTCCGACATTAAGCGGTTATCTGGTTGATAACTGGAGCTGGCAAATGATTTTTGATATCAATATTCCAATTGGTATCGTGGGTTTCTTGTTGGCGTTTATGTTGTTGTCCGAGACGGAAAAACATCCTGGTAAAGCTTTTGATTTACCAGGTTTCGTGACTTCCACTATCGGTATGTTTTGCTTGCTGATGGCATTTAGCCGTGGTAACGCCGAGGGCTGGGGATCGGCATATATACTGGGATTATTCTTTGTTGCTGTAATTAGTTTGCTGGCATTTGTGTATCGTGAGTTGCACACCGATGAGCCGTTGTTGGATTTATCGTTGTTTGCCGACTGGAATTTTTCACTCGTTCAAATCGTGGTATTTATTGGTACTATCGCACTGTACGGCGGAATGTTTTTGATGCCGTTGTTTTTACAAAACGTTCTGGGATACTCGGCGATGCTTGCGGGAGAAACGCTGTTTCCCGCCGCAGCCGTCAGTGCGCTATCAATGCCGATCGCGGCACTCCTTGCCAACAAAATCGGCGCCAAACCGCTGGGAATAGCCGGGCTGTTGATATTGGGATTTGCAACATTACCGTTTATGTATTTTGATGCAAATGTTTCCCGGGAACACATCATGATCGTAAGTGCCATTCGCGGCTTAGGTCTGGGCTTGTTTATGATGCCGATAACGGTGTTAGGAATGAGTTCGGTGCCGATGAACAAAATAAGCCGGGCATCATCGTTGAATAACGTCATCCGGCAAATCAGCGGTTCGTTCGGTATCGCTTTCTTAACCACTTTACTAGACAATCGCTATAAACTGCATTTTGAACGGATTGCGGAAAATATGCAACAGTCGGATATTGGTTCGAAAAACTTTATGTTTATGATGCAGCACAAGTTTCAGTTGCTCGGCGACGGAGCGTGGGCGGCAAAACTGAAATCATTAAGTTTGCTAAGTATGTTACGGATAAAACAAGCTTATATTTTCGCCTTTGACGATACATTTATGGTGTTGGCGTTAATTGCGCTATTAAGCGTAATTCCAGCGTTGATGTTGAAAAATATTATCGCCAAGAACTCCGGACACGCGATGCTGGAATAAATTCGTTCCAATACATGTTGCACGATTTGAAATTACTCTGCGATGCGTAATTTGGCAAATAAAATACAAAAAACCTCGCGGGGCAAAATGCCGATGCGAGGTTTTTATGCGAATATGGATAATTTTTCAATATCAGTCAGCAGCTTCGAAAGCTGCTAAAGCATTGTGCGTTTAATGGCTCTAGAATAAGTCTACTGGTTGGTGCTAAATAAACTTCACGGCTCACGAAAAAGTAGCTAATAATCGCGAATAGAGAGATTGTTCGGTCTGATTGTTTGCAAGTGTACGCATAAATGGTATAATTTGGTAGTGAGGTTCAGTCATGATTGTTGAAATAACGCCTGTTGTCAGAAACGAAATAGTAAATAAACTGGTTGGTCAGTTGACAAAAAAATTGATCAAAGTGGTTTTGTTTGGTTCATATGCTCGTGGCGAAGCGCGGCTCGATTCTGATGTTGACATTATGGCGATTGTTGATTTATCTGACTTAAGTGAGTTGAGGGGTATTAGAAATTTAATTGCCGATATCAGCTTGGATTTGTCGCTAGAACACGGAATAGATTTTTGTATTATTTTGCAATCGTTAGACGAATTAAAAATATGGAACGATGTAATACCTTTTTATAAAAACATCGAACGTGAAGGAATAGTTTTATATGACCGAGCAGCATAAGGTACTGTCTAATCACAGACTAGACAAGTCATTGTCGGATCTTGAGACTGCTGAAATATTGATGGAACACGATAAATTTAATCAGGCTTTAAATCGTTCGTACTATTCAATATTTCATGCAATGAGAGCTGTGTTGGCGCTAGATGGTTTTGATTCACCGCGACACTCCGGCGTAATATCTGAATTTAATATGCGATATATTAAAACAGAGATTTTCGACCGTAAATACGGACGTATAATAAAACTTTCTGAAATGCTTAGAAACGAAAGCGATTACAAAGATATTTTTATTGCCGATATTCAACAAGCGCGTGAGCAAGTAGGAATCGCCAGAGAGTTCTACGATTTAATTCGTGAATTCCTTTTGAATAAATAAAAATCCTGCCTCGGCAGGATTTTTTGTTTGCATGGCGAATATATAAAAAAAGCGTCTGCAAGTACTGCAAACGCTACTGATTATCTTAGTGGTCGGGGTGACAGGATTCGAACCTGCGGCCTCTTAGTCCCGAACCAAGCGCTCTACCAAACTGAGCCACACCCCGAGGACAAAGCATATTTTATTATTATTGCGGATGATTGTCAAGGGAAAATTGAAAAGAGATGTTATGAGTACGACTAATGATTATAGTGTCAGCGAAGTAAAAGAAATGTTGATTTCCCCAGGCGTTCCGCTTGGAATACTGGAGTTGTTTGCTCAAGACGACCGGGAAAGCGTAAAAAAATTATTATTGCAGTACTATCGCCGCGTTCTGAAAATGGAAACTGAACGTATTCGGTTGCAGGACATGTACAGCTATGAACGCGAATTTCATCGGCGGGGATTATTGCCGGTTGCCGGTACTGACGAAGCCGGTCGCGGGCCGCTCGCCGGGCCGGTCGTCGCGGCTGCGGTAATATTACCGCTCGGTTGCGAAATTAGCGGGCTGAATGATTCGAAGAAATTATCGGCGACCAAACGCGAGCAACTATTTGAAATTATTTATGAGAAAGCCATCGCTGTCAGTTACTCGGTAGTCGCGTCAGATGTTATCGACGAAATTAATATTTATCAGGCATCGAGACAGGCTATGTATCAATCGCTAAATTCGTTAGCAGTACAACCGCAAGCGATTATTAGTGATGCGATGCCGCTACCGGATATTCGCTATGCGGAAATATTGGCAATTGAAAAGGCTGATAGCAAGAGCGCGACCGTAGCCGCCGCGTCAATTGTCGCGAAAGTCATTCGCGACCGGATAATGTGTGAATTGGATGTGCTTGATCCACGGTATGGTTTTGCCGCGCATAAGGGCTATGGAACAATGGTGCATCTGGACGCGCTACATAAGTATGGCGCGACCAAATATCATCGGCGAACTTTTGCGCCGGTTGCCGAAGTCATTGCCAGATGGACAAACAGCTGAACGTGTGCTATATTAGGAGCTTAAAATGCCGATAAACAATCGTGACCATGGAAATATTGGTGAAAATACGGTGGTTGAATTTTTGCGCCAGCGCAAAAATGATATAGTTGAACGAAATTACCGGTGTAAGCAGGGTGAGATCGACATCATCACTCGGCCATATCCCGGTTGTTTGGCGTTTGTCGAAGTGAAGACTCGTAGCGGCAATCAATGTGGCAGTCCGATTGAGGCGGTAACACGGTCTAAGCGCCAAAAAATCGTGCGCACCGCGCAGCATTATCTGATAGAAAACAATTTGTATGATGCTATTGATGTCCGCTTTGACATTGCCGAAGTGTTCGATGAATTTGAGCCGCCGCAAATAAATTATGTCGAGAACGCTTTCATCTCCGGCGAGTAACTGAATACTAAAAATCACTACAGGAGCAAGAAACATGACTTTTCAAAACTTAATTTTGACTTTACAGAATTTTTGGGCAAAACATAATTGCGTTATCGCCCAGCCCTATGATGTAGAAAAGGGCGCTGGTACAATGAATCCGGCGACGTTTTTACGGGCGCTTGGTCCGGAACCGTGGAACGTCGCTTACGTTGAACCCAGCCGCCGTCCTAAAGATGGTCGATACGGCGATAATCCTAACCGGTTATACCAACATCACCAATATCAGGTGATTATGAAACCGGCGCCGTTGAATATTCAGGAGATTTATTTGGATTGTTTACGCACTATCGGAATCAATCCGCTCGAGCATGATATTCGTTTTGTTGAGGACAATTGGGAAAATCCGACTTTTGGCGCCTGGGGTTTGGGCTGGGAAGTTTGGATGGACGGTATGGAAATTACCCAGTTCACCTATTTTCAACAAGTAGGTAGTTTGGATTGCAATCCGATTGCCGTAGAAATTACCATCGGCTTGGAACGGCTGGCGATGTACATGCAAGGCGTGGAAAATGTTTACGATCTTGAATGGACTGCCGGCGTAAGTTACGGTGATGTCTTTTGGCAAAATGAATATGAGCAATCGCTGTACACTTTTGAGCTGTCCGATGCCACGATGTTATTTGAATTGTTTGATAAGTATGAGCGCGAAGCCACGCGAATTATTGATAAAGCGGCGGTGTTGCCGGCGTATGATTATGTTTTAAAATGTTCACATGCCTTTAATCTGTTGGATGCCCGGGGGGCAATCAGTGTCAGCGCGCGTGCCGGTTATATCGGACGGGTGCGGGTGCTGGCGCGTAAATGTGCCCAGGTATATGTCGAACAGCGGGAAAAACTGGGATTTCCGCTTATTAAGGAGGCAAAAAATGGTTAAGAATTTTGTTTTCGAACTGGGCGCTGAAGAAATTCCGGCGCGATTTATGAATAGTACCTTGCAGCAACTAAGAGAAAACGCCGTTGCACGCTTCACAAAAGACAATATCGCCTTTGGCGAATTACAGACATTTGGCACGCCGCGGCGAATTGTTTTGGCGATAAAAGAATTGGCCGAGCAGCAAGCGGACAGCGAGAGCATCAATAAAGGTCCATCGGCGAAAATTGCTAAAGATAACGACGGGAATTGGTCAAAGGCAGTTATCGGATTTGCCCGTGGTCAAGGCGTTGCGCCGGATGAATTAATCGAGCGCGACGGCTATTTGTATGCGTTGAAGATTGTCAAAGGTGGCGTTACTCGGGATTTGTTGCCGCAAATAATTTTGGATTTGATCAACGGTTTACAGTTTCCAAAGACGATGCGCTGGTGCGTGGAAGGCGCCAAGTTTGTGCGACCGGTTCATTGGCTGGTTGCGCTATTTGGCGATCGGCTAATTGATATTGAGTTTGCCGGCATTAAATCCGCTAATTATACTTACGGACATCGATTCTTATCGAGCGGTAAATTACCGGTCACTTCTATGGCAAGCTATTTTGAGCAATTGTGGAACAATTCAGTCGTTGTTGATCAAAATTATCGCAAACAGCTTATTCGCGAGCAAATTACCGCGGCAGCGCTGGCAATTGACGCCCAGGTAGAAATTGATGAGCAATTGCTCGATGAAGTTAATTTTCTCGTCGAGTTCCCGACGGCGCTGGTTGGCGAGTTTGAGGAACGGTACCTGCAATTACCGGAACAAGCAGTAGTAACGCCGATGAAAGAGCATCAACGTTATTTCCCGTTACGCGATAAAACCGGCGCATTGTTAAATAAATTTGTCGCGGTGCGTAATGGCGATGCCTACGCGCTGGATATTGTTCGCAAGGGAAATGAACGGGTGCTGCGGGCGCGATTGGCTGATGCGGAGTTTTTCTTCAATGAAGACCGCAGGCAACCGCTGGCAGCTTATGTCCCCCGGTTGGCGGATGTTGTCTACCAAAAGGGCTTAGGCTCGATTTTGGACAAAACCGAACGAATTAGGAAGATTTCAGCTTATATCTGCAATTCAATTGGCATGAAAAAAGCCGATGCGGAAGCAGTCGACCGCGCTGCATACCTTTGCAAAGCGGATTTATTGACCGGGATGGTCGGCGAATTTGACGAACTGCAAGGTTTAATGGGTAGTGTTTACGCTCGTGCCAGTGGTGAGCCAGAATTAGTTTGCGCGGCAATCGGCGAGCATTATTATCCGCGTTTTTCCGGTGATCAGTTGCCGCAGTCCGAAGCCGGTATTATTGTCAGTATTGCTGACAAGATTGATAATATTTGCGCGTGTTTTTCTAAAGGACTGATTCCCACCGGTTCGCAAGATCCCTATGCCTTACGGCGACAAGCGCTAAGCGTTGTGTTGATGTTGACCGATGGCGAACTCAATATTGCTTTTGGTGCATTGGTAAATTTTGCGCTGGAGTTGCTCAATGTAGTTGACGAAAAAATATCCGCTGATTTAACGACATTTGCTGCCTTGCGGGTAAAAAACATGCTGACGGAACGTGGAATACGCTATGATGTTATTGAAGCGGTTATGCAACAGGGAATTGACTATCCCAAAAGCATCATGGCGCGTGCCCAAACCGTTCAGACGAATTTGACCAACGCAAATTTTCCGGCGCTGCTCGAAGCCTATACCCGGGTGGCTAATATCTCCAAGACCGGTGAACAAAAACTATTGCGGGCAACGTTGTATAAAGAATTAAGCGATAAACAACTCTATAAAGCCTATCAAGTTGTCAAGAAAAAGTGCGATGGAGCGCTCCGTGATACTGACTGGCAAAATTATCTTGATGCACTCTGTGAGATCACTCCGGAAATTGGCGAATTTTTTGTAAATACCATGGTTATGGTCGAGGATATAAAAGTTCGCGAAAACCGGTTGGCGCTGTTGGTTGCCATTCGTGAATTAGCGGATAAGTTATTTACTATTGACAAGATTGTGGCATGATCATCAGGGAACAGAGTGAGCAAAATGAGCTTCGGAATTTATCGGCGTATGCGGCAAAAGCGTTAAACGCAATTCGTGTTCATCCGGAGCCGGTTTGCGAATATCGGACAGAATTTCAACGTGACCGGGATCGGATTATTCATTCGAAAGCTTTTCGAAGGCTGAAACATAAAACTCAGGTGTATATTGCGCCTGGTGACCATTATCGGATGCGGATGACCCATAGTCTGGAAGTGTCGCAAATTGCGCGAACGATAGCCCGGGCGTTGTTGTTAAATGAAGATTTGGTTGAGGCGATCGCGCTCGGTCATGATGTCGGACACACGCCGTTTGGGCATGTTGGCGAACAGGTGTTGCGCGAAATAGCCGGAACGTTCAATCACAACGAGCAGAGCCTGCGGGTGGTGGACACCATGGAACGAAATGGCAGTGGCCTGAACTTGACACTGGCAGTGCGCGACGGTATTTTGAATCATACCGGGAACATCAAACCGCTGACGTTAGAAGGCCAGGTGGTCAAAATAGCCGATCGCATCGCGTATCTATGCCATGATTTTGACGACTCGGTGCGTGCCGGGATGCTGACTGCCTGCGACTTACCGCAAGCCGTGGTAAGTGTGATGGGCGCTGACCCGTCGAGTATGATTACGGTCATGGTGAGCGACATCATTAATAATTCTATTGATAAAGTTGAAATAATTCAATCGCAGCTTGTTCATCAAGCGATGCTTGAGTTTAGGGCGTTTATGTTTGCCAACGTCTATGATTCACCGCGTCTTGAAGCCGACCGCCGTAAAGCCCGTTATGTTATCAAAAATCTCTATCAATATTATTTTGAGCAACCTGAATTATTACCGGATGAATATAGTGAACGCGCAAAAATATACGGTCTTGAACGTACTTTGGTGGATTACATCGCCGGACTGACAGATATTTATGCTATTAGCAGATTTGAACAGTTGCTGGTGCCGGCAAAATATCCGAATTACATATAAAACCGTTGGAGACAAAAATGTCGAATAACGCTGATTTTAGCAGCGCAATAGCGGAAATTCGCAGCAAAACCGATATCGTCGGTCTGATTTCCGAGTACGTCACACTGAAACGCCGCGGGCGGAGTTATTGGGGCTGTTGCCCGTTTCACAACGAAAAAACCGCTTCCTTTTCGGTTAACTCCGAAAAGTCGATGTTTTATTGTTATGGTTGCCAAGCCGGCGGCGACTCGTTCACTTTCTTGATGAAGATCGAGAACCGCCCGTTTATTGAAGCTGCGCGACTACTCGGCGAGCGGGTCAGCGTAAAGCTTCCCGAGAAGACCAAGCAGGATACTATTGCCGATCGACAACGTGAAGCGGTGCAGAACGCCAATTTGTTGGCAGCCGAGTTTTTTCACTCTTGTCTGCTGAATACCTCATATGGCAAAGAAGCGCTGGAATATTTGTATCAACGCGGTATTACCGAAGAAATAATCAAACGCTTTAAAATCGGTTTCGCGCCGTCGGCGCCGGATAAGCTTTGCCACGCGCTCCGGCTACGCGGGATTGCTGATGAAATATTAGTTAAAGCCGGATTAGCGTTAAAAACTCAGCGCGGCGCCACCCTGGATTCGTTTCGCAATCGGATAATGATTCCAATAGTTGATTTGCGCGATGCCGTTATCGCCTTTGGCGGACGGGCGATGCAGGATGTTCAACCAAAGTACTTAAATACCCCGGACACCGAACTGTTCAGTAAGAAGAATTGTTTATACGCGTTAAATATCGCGCAGGCAATGGCGCGTAAAGAACAAAAACTGATAATTGTGGAAGGCTATTTCGATGCAATCACCTTGCATGTCAATGGCATAGAAAACGTCGTTGCCGGAATGGGTACAGCACTATCGGCGCGCCAAGCGGCTTTGGCGGCTAAATACGCAACAGTAATCTATCTGTGCTATGATAACGATTTGGCCGGAAAAAACGCGACAATGCGGGCGTATGAGTTGATTAAACCGACCGGAGCCCGAGTGCGGGTGGTGAATCTATTGAACTTTAAAGACCCCGATGAGTTCATTCGCGCCCAAGGTAAAGAGCAATTTATCCAACAATTAACCGCCGCTGACCGAATTCTTGACTACGTAGTCGAGGCAGCGCTAACTGAAAAAAAGGATGATTCACTGGACAGTCGGGTGAGCGCGTTGGAGCGGATTTTGCAGTTTTTTTGCAAGTATGCCCAGCCGCTAGAACTGGAACAACAGTTTGCCGCGATTGCCGGCAGGTTGCGGTTAGACGAAAAGCTTATTCGCGAAGAGTTCGCGAAACTTCGCAAGGTGGAAAACCGACGGCGTAATGTCGGCGACAAAGTTCGTGAGGTGGCTTTTGCGCAAATGCCGGAAATAAATGAAACGGAACGGCAGTTGTTGCGGCATTTTATCGAAAACCAAACAACCCGTGCGGCTATTTGTGAAAAAAGTGAAAAACTTCATTTTTCTTCGGAGAAAATAAAGGATTTTTGGCAATCTTTGTATAATATATACAGCGCAAACAACTCTTTTACAATTGCTGAAGTCCACGCCTTGTCCGAGCTCAATGCAAATTACTCGTTCTTGTTGTCGAAAATATTACTAAAGGATGGCGACAGCGAATCAGACAATCCGCTGGTAGTTATCGGACAACTTATTGACCGGATCTACGAGCAGTATTTAAGCGATAAATTACGTCAACACATTATTCACGCCGGAGAATTGGAAAAAAATGGTTCGGATGAATATCAGCAAGAGTTACATATAGTCACACAAATTAGTAGCGAACTCCAAAAAATCCGAAAAAAATGACCCGCGAGAGGGGTGCGAAAATGGCCGAGACACTGGAAAATACCCAGTTGATAAATGAAATATTCGAAAGAGCAAAACAGAATAATAATCGCTTAACATATGATGAGTTAAACGATTTTTTAACCGATGATTTCCCGCCGGAACAGGTGGAGAGTCTCTATTTGTCGTTGAACGAGCAAGGTATTACTTTGGTTGAGACACTCAATGAAGACCCGCAACCGGAAGAAATTGAAAAGATTATCAAAGATGAAGACGTAAAAATAGCCGTAATAGATGTGCGATTTTTGGAAGGTATCAATATTGACGACCCGGTGCGGATGTACCTCAAGGAAATCGGACGGGTGCCATTGCTGAAATCTCAGGAAGAAACTGCTTTGGCAATCCGGATGGAAAATGGTGATGAAGAGGCGAAACGCGATTTGGCGGAAGCCAATCTGCGCTTAGTTGTTAGCATTGCCAAACGCTATGTCGGCCGCGGGATGTTGTTTTTGGATTTAATTCAGGAAGGCAACTTGGGTCTTATTAAAGCTGTAGAAAAATATGATCACACCAAAGGTTTTAAATTCAGCACCTATGCAACTTGGTGGATTCGTCAGGCAATTACCCGGGCGATTGCCGACCAAGCCCGCACAATCCGTATTCCGGTGCACATGGTCGAAACTATCAACAAATTCATGCGGGTTTCAAGACACTTATTGCAAACGTTTGGCCGGGAACCGACTACTGAAGAAGTTTCCAAGGAGATGGGCGTTACCGAGGATAAAGTTCGCGAGATTATGAAAATTGCTCAAGAACCGGTATCGTTAGAGACACCGATTGGCGAGGAAGAAGATTCGCATTTGGGCGATTTTATTGAAGATCAAGATGCTTTAGCGCCAAACGAAGAAGCTTCTTATGTGCTGCTGAAGGAGCAACTTGGCGAGGTGTTGGAAACGCTAACCGATCGTGAGAAAAAAGTACTCCAGTTGCGGTTTGGCTTAAACGACGGCAAATCGCGCACCTTAGAAGATGTCGGTCAGTATTTTGGCGTTACCCGCGAACGTATTCGTCAGATTGAAGCCAAGGCATTGCGCAAATTGCGGCATCCGACCCGCAGTAAAAAACTTCGCGATTTTCTCGATTAGTATTGACGAAACGCTAATACTTGATTATAATATCATCTCGTCAGCAAATGATATTCCTCGATAGCTCAATGGTAGAGCACGCGGCTGTTAACCGCGGGGTTGTAAGTTCGAGTCTTACTCGAGGAGCCAATTTCGGGCCTATAGCTCAGCGGTAGAGCAACCGGCTCATAACCGGTTGGTCCCTGGTTCGATCCCAGGTGGGCCCACCATGAGAAATGTTAGACTGTGTAGAAGAAATATCTGCGCAGTCTTTTTTTTGTGGAAATGTTGTTTCGAATGTAAAAATATTGAAGTTAGAAAAATTAATTATTTCCAAGAAAACCATCTACTTTACACAACAGATAGTGTATAATTCATTTTGCAACTACGATATGTAGAAAATATTCGATTGAAATACTATTTAGATAACCGTCTTCGGACGTTATTATGTTTTACTGGAGGGTATGTGCGCTGTCCTTATTGCAGTTATTTTGATTCAAAAGTCATTGATTCTCGCGCTGCCGAAGAAAAGAACTCGGTACGCCGGCGCCGCGAATGTTTGGAATGTTCACGACGGTTTACTACTTATGAAACTGTTGACGAGGTGCCATTTTTGGTCGTTAAAAAAAATGGTAAACGGGAGCGGTTTGAGCGGGCGAAAATCGCCAATGGGTTGGTGCGAGCCTTCGAAAAGCGGTCGCTGTCCATCGATAGTATCGAGCAGTTGACTGATACCATTGAGCAAGAGGCCAGAAACCGCATTGCCGGAGAAATTACCAGCGCTGAGATTGGCGATATCATTCTCGATCAGCTACAGCAGAAAGATTTGGTAGCTTATGTGCGCTTTGCGTCGGTCTACCAAAAATTTGAAAATATTGACGATTTCGTTTCAATAGTGAAATCATTGCGGATTAGCAAGAAAAACAGTGTGGAGGAATGATGTTTTCAACAATAAAAAAGCGTGACGGTAGAGTTGTTCCATTTGACACAAAGAAAGTTTCCGAGGCAATATTTTTGGCGGCTAAAGCAGTAGGCGGCGAGGACAGCCGACAGGCGTTGGAATTGACGTTGCAAGTGCTGGAATACTTAAAAAACAAGTTTTTAGGCGAACCATTCACTGTCGAGCAAGTTCAGGACGCGGTCGAGAAGGTTCTTATTGAAAGCGGTCACGCGAAAACGGCTAAAGCCTATATCCTGTATCGCGACTATCGCACCCGGGTGCGTGAAGGTAAATCTGATTTGATGGATGCAGTGGCAGAGATACTGGTCGAAACTAACCGGGATAACGCCAATATTTCCAATTCACCGTCGGCGAAAATGTTGCAGATAGCGTCGGCGGCATCCCGCGCATTTTACTTACATCGGCTGATTCCGGAAAATATGTCCAAGGCACATACTAACGGTGATATTCACATTCATGATTTGGATTTTTATGCCAAAACATTAACTTGCGTGCAAATTCCGCTTGGACGGTTGTTGCACGAAGGATTCAATACCGGTCATGGCTATATCCGTCCACCTAAGCGTCCGGGTTCGGCAACAGCGTTGGCGGCCATTATTCTCCAGAGTTCGCAAAACGATATGCACGGCGGGCAGTCGTTTGCCAACTTTGACCGCGATATGGCGCCGTTTATGAAAGATGCCGATGAAAACGAAGTCTTTCAAGCCATGGAAGCTTTTATTTACAACTTAAATAGTATGCATAGCCGCGCCGGGGCGCAAGTGCCCTTTTCCAGTCTCAATCTAGGCTGTGATACTACTGCGGAGGGTCGCGCTGTTATCAAAGGTGTGCTTTTGGCATACGAAAAAGGATTAGGACGCGGCGAAAGCCCGGTATTTCCAAACATATTGTTCCGGTTGAAAGAAGGCGTTAACTTTAATCCGGAAGATCCCAATTATGATTTATTTAAGCTGGCAATTCGCGTGGCATCCAAACGCTTGAATCCGACTTTTAGTTTTATGGATTCCTCATTTAACGCGCCGTTTGGCGATGAAGCCGCGTACATGGGCTGTCGGACAAGGGTGCTTGCCAATATAAACGGTCCGGCTGTTTCGGATGGCCGGGGCAATTTGAGTTTTACAACGATAAATTTACCGCGCGTGGCGCTCAAAGCTAAGGGCGACATAAGTGAGTTCTATCGGTTACTAGATGAAATAATTTTGCTATCAGCTGATCAATTAAAACATCGCTACGATGTTCAAGCGACGTTAAAAGTTCGCGATATGCCGTTTCTAATGGGCCAGAAGCTCTATTTAGGCTCGGAAAACCTTGGACCTAACGACAGCATTGAACCGGCAATGCGTAACGGCACGCTTTCAATCGGGTTCATCGGATTGGCAGAAACGCTGATAGCGCTTATTGGCAAACATCACGGCGAGGATGAAGAAGCCCAAGCATTAGGCGAATATATTGTAAAATATTTGCGCGATAAAGTGGATGCCATTGCCGCTGAACGGCACATGAACTACACGCTGTTGGCTACTCCTGCTGAAGGATTGGCCGGCCGGTTTGTCAAGATTGACAAACAAGATTTTGGCGAAGTGCCGGGTGTTACGGACAAGGCTTATTACACCAATTCCTTTCACATCCCGGTATCTTACAAAATCAGCGCTTATGAGAAAATCCGCCGCGAGGGGGTTTATCACAAGTACGCCAATGCCGGACATATCAGTTATATCGAGTTTTCGTCGCCGCCGATTCACAATCATACTGCGGTGGAAGACTTGCTTAGGCATATGCGGAAATGCGACATCGGCTATGCCGGCATCAATTTCCCAATTGATTTTTGCGCCGGTTGCAATTACACCGGAGTTATTACCAATGATGAATGTCCGGCGTGCGGACGAGCCAGTAAGCGGCGCGTGCTGCTAGACAGAACAATTAAACGTTACAGTAAAGATATGTAATCTCAGTTGTCGGTAGTCAGTTGTAAGTGTTCAGCGTATCACTGTAAACTGTGCGCTGCGCACTGTGAACTGAATCGAAAAGGACTGGTTGATAGTCATGTCGATAAGGATAGCCGGAATTATTACTGAAAGTGTAGTGGATGGACCGGGGTTGAGGTTGGTACTGTTTTGTCAAGGCTGTTATCATAATTGCCCCGGTTGTCACAATCCGGACACTCATGATTTAAGTGGCGGAACTGAAGTGAAGCAGGAACAAGTAATGAAACTCATTGATGAAGCGCCGCTAATTCGCGGCGTAACGTTTAGCGGCGGCGAACCAATGCTGCAAGCGGAGCAGCTACTGACAATTGCCCGCTATGTTAAATTCGTCAAAAATTATGATTTAGTGACCTTTACTGGTTTTGTGTATGAAGATTTGTTGCGAATTGCCGAGGAGAATAATGCTGTTCGCGAACTGCTGCAATTAACTGATTGGCTGATTGACGGACCGTATCTCGAGAAGGAACGCGATCTCTCAATCGCTTTCCGGGGTTCGCGAAATCAGCGAATCGTTGATGTACAACGTAGCATTGTTGAAAAGCAAACAGTCACGGTGGAGTTTTGATGCGCCAAAATATAAAATCTAACAATAAAGCGCCCAGATATGTCGAAAAATACACTCCGCAAGTAATTCCCGGCGTTAAACGGGGTTTTGCGTTGGGATTCCCCAATGATTATTTTTGCGGTATGTCCAATCTGGGATTACAGGTAATATATAAGACGATAAATGCTCGTGGCGACACTGCCTGTGAGCGTTTTTTTCTTGAAGAACGCACTGCCGATACCGGATTGCGGCCGCTAAAAACTATTGAAACCGCCCGACCGGTGCGTGATTTTCCGCTTATTGGTTTGACGCTTAGTTTTGAGTTGGATTATTTCAATGTCGTAAAAATAATTGAACAGATCGGTATGCCGATTTATGCAGCCGAACGAACTGAAAATCAACCGCTGTTAATCGGCGGCGGGCCTTGCGCGACAGCCAATCCGGAGCCGATCGCCGATTTGTTCGACATTTTTGTCATCGGTGAAGGTGAAGATGTTATTAATGAAATATTGGATTGCCATTATACTGGTCAGGACAAAAAATTTTCCCGTCAGGAACTGTTAATTGAGTTATCAGGAATCCCCGGGGTGTACGTTCCGACGCTCGAAAAACAGTCTGTCGAACGACAAACAAAAAAGAACTTTTCAACACTGCCACCTGCTTCTAGCGCGATCGTTGCCAAAGACACAGAGTTTTCGTCGATGTTTCTCCTGGAAATAGCCCGGGGCTGTGGTCGGCACTGTCGTTTTTGTATGGCCGGGTATTGCACCAGACCACCGCGGGTGTGTGATTTGGAACTGCTTAAAACGGCGCTGGAGCAACCACTGGATGACAATCTTCGCGTTGGATTGGTTGGTTGCGCGATATCGGATTACCCATGGGCAGACGAGCTGTGCGAGCATTTGTTGGTCAACAAAATAAACTTTTCAGTAGCATCGCTGCGGGCAGATTCGGTAAGTGATGTCATGTTAAATGCGTTGGCAACTTCGGGACATAAGACGGTTACCTTTGCGCCGGAAGCCGGTTCTGAAAGGCTGCGGGCGATTATTAATAAGACGATAACCCGCGAGCATATTATTTCTGCGGTCGAGCGGTCGACCAGTGCCGGAATTCCCAATGTGCGATTATATTTTATGATTGGGTTGCCGTTTGAACAGCTCGAAGATATTCAAGGAATTGTCGAATTGAGCGCGGCGGTTGTGAAAATTGTAAAGTCCAATTCACCACGCGGCAGATTGACATTGAGCGTTAATCCATTTATACCCAAACCGCATACCCCTTTCCAGCGATTGCCTTATGTCGATAGCGTTGTTTTGCGCGAACGTTATGATTACTTAAAAACCGAAATCGCCAAATTGCCAGGCGTGGAACTAAAAACAGAAGACTTACGTCAAGCCGCCGTACAGGCGATGCTGGCACGAGGCGACCGGGGCATGGCGAAATTGATCGTTGAAGCGGCTAAATATGGCGGCTTCAAAGCCTGGAAACGAGTGCTGAAGGCCAATGGTATTGGTAGCGAAAAGTTACTATCCGGATTTGAAGAAGCGGAACAATTGCCGTGGAGTCATATTGATTGCGGAGTTAATGAACATTTTTTTTCGATGGAGCTTGCGGCAGCCATAAATCAAAAATATTCAGCTAGTTGTTTTGCGGACTGCAAAAAATGTGGAGTATGTAAGTAGGATGTTTTATTTTGTTATTGTCGACGGTGTGAAAATTGGCAAGTTTAGAAATTTTGATAAATACGCGGTAAAACATGGAATATCCACCCGGATCGGCGGCGTGAGTAATGGCGAATATAGTTCGCTGAATCTTGGAATTTCCGTCGGAGATGACCGCGATAATGTAATCAGCAATCGCCGGGCGCTTTGTGAAGCTTTGGCTATCGATGCTGAATGCTTGACTGTCTGTAATCAAGTGCATGGCGATCGGATAATCGAAATTACTAAGGAAAAATGCGGCTGTGGCATCAATATCGATATTAATGCTGAGACTGCCGACGCGATGCTTACCAATACCGGTAATGTGGCTCTACAGTGCGGATTTGCGGATTGTGTGCCGATATTGTTGTATGCGCCGGATAAAGCGGTTGCAGCCGTTGCGCACGCCGGCTGGAAAGGAACGGTAGCCGGAATTGCCGCGAAAACAGTCCGGCTAATGACTGACAATTACAACTGCGACCCGTCGCGAATAGTAGCCGGAATCGGGCCGTCAATCGGGCAGTGTTGTTTTGAAGTGGATAAACTTGTGGCAGATTGTTTTTATGAACGGTTCAAAACCAGTAGTCATTTGTTAATTAGCAAACGATTGGAAAAATACAACATCGACTTGTGGTTGGCAAACAAGTTGCAATTGTTGGACGTTGGGTTACTGGAAGAAAACATTAGTTGCGCCGGACTGTGTACTTCCTGTAATACCGATTTGTTTTATTCATATCGCAAAGAAAATGGAAAAACCGGTCGTCATGCGGCAATAATAGCTTTATAAATCGCAGTGAGTTTTGTATAATATCAGCTATGGAAAATAACATAGTTAATAATTTAAAAACAATTGAACGCCAGATAGCGCAAGCTTATAGCATGAGGCGTGCTGATAACGGCGCGGTTAGACTGATTGCCGTCAGCAAAAACAACCCGGCCGAAGCGATAATCGCAGCTCATGCTGCCGGAATGAATTGCTTTGGTGAAAGCCGGATTCAGGAGACTCGCGCTAAGCAAATTCAAATACAGCAAGAGCTTGAATGGCATTTGATCGGTCATTTGCAAACCAACAAAGCAAAACAGGCTGTTAAATGCTTTCAATTGATTCAATCATTAGACAGCGAGCGGTTGGTCGACGCGCTTGCTGAAGAGGCTGAAAAAATCGGCAAAGTTCAGCAAGTGTTGATACAAGTAAATATTGCCAACGAGCCACGCAAGTATGGCGTAAGTGGCGACGCTGCACGTAAGTTGTTGGAATATGCTTTGGCAAAACCCAGCCTCGCGGTGCGGGGATTGATGACCATTGTGCCTTTTTACGATACTGCCGAGGAAGCTAGGAGCGATTTTTCGGGAATGAACAATCTGTTTAATCAATTGAAACCAGTAGCAGAAAAAGCTGATTTTGATATGTTGTCAATGGGGATGTCCGGAGATTTTACGATAGCGATTGAAGAGGGCGCCAATGTAGTGCGTGTCGGAACGGCGATTTTTGGCGAACGAAACTTGATATAAATTTGGAGGAATTATGTTTGGAAAACTATGGAAATGGCTCGGATTAGCAGATGTTGAAGAAGAGCAAATCGAACAACCGGAACCGGTGACTTTTATGTTTAACAATCCAACCCCGGCACGTCCGGCGGATGTTGAACGCCCGATTTACGAAAGCCCAATATCGCCTACAGTTACCGGAGTAAATATCGCCGTAATTCAACCGCAACATTTTGAAGATTCACAGCGTGCAGTTGATTATATCAAAAAAAATCAACAGGTTATTTTGGATTGTTCACAATCGTCAGCGGAAGTATCACGCCGGGTAATCGACTTTCTAAGTGGCGCGGTATATGCCGTTAACGGTGTTGCGAAGCCCATTGGCAATAGTGTATTTATCTTTGCGCCGGAAAATACTGAGGTAAGTTAATAAATGAGCGATAGAGAGAAAATAATTCGCTACTTCCGTTCCAATGGCGAGGGCGATTTGGCGGCGCGGTTATGCGACTTGGCAGAAGCTGCGATAAAGTTGCGGCGATTTCGCATAAGTGAATTTTTGGATCCTGCCGCGATGGAAATAGCCGAAACGGTGGCCGCCCACTATGACAAGATCAGCCTCCGCGCTGACGGTGGTTATCAAGGAGCCGAGCGGGAGCGGGCAATATTTTCCCATGTAGACTTTGCAGCAGCCGATATGGTGGATACGGAAATAGTTGCCATCGGAATAAAATGGGACAAGCGGCATTATTCCTTAAATCATCGGGATGTATTGGGTGGATTGCTGGCGTTAGGCATGAAACGCGAAATGATGGGCGATATAGTCGTTCCGGCCGGCGATTATCAGGCGATAGTTTTTTTTGAAAAGAATATTGCAAAATTCACTTTGTTGCAAGCTGAGCGTATTGGTGGCGCGGTGGTGGAATTGTCGCAAGTTGAAAACACCGATTCTTTACAAAAAGAGGAACGTGTGAAAGATATTCGCGCGACTGTCGCATCGTTGCGGTTGGATATTTTAGCCGCAGCCGGATTTGGTCTGTCAAGAACCAAGATGGCAGAGGAAATCGAGGCGCAGCGCGTCAAAGTCAATTGGAAAGAAAACGATAGTCCGGCTGCCCATCTTAAGCAAGGCGATATAGTTTCGATGCGCGGACGCGGACGGATGGAAGTTGTCACCGTGGGTGGTCAAACTAAAAAAGGTCGCACGGTGGTTGAATTGAAGCGCTACATTTAAGTGCTAGTTGATATTTAGAAGGTGGATAAATAATGGCAGAAGATAAAAGTTTTCGAAGTTGTATATTTGGCGGTTTTAGCCGGGAAGACGTAAATAATTTTGTCGAGCGCATTGGCAAAGAATTTGACAAAGTTCAAAAAGAGAATAATGATTTGCGCGATTTGTTGGAATCAATGCGGATGAAGTTAGACTATTATCAACAAATGGAAAACACTTTGCACAATGCAATACTCGTGGCGCAAAAATCGTCTGAACAAATCAGGACGAATGCCAATAAAGAATGTGAGCTGTTGCGTAAAGAAGCGGAATTAGCTGCCCGTACTGAGATCGCCAACGCTGAACTCCGGGTGCGCGATCTAAATGCCGAATACCTGCGGTTGCAGCAAGAAGCAGTTACGTTTCGGGCTAATTTCCGAGCGTTATTGGGCGCTCAGCAAGAAGTTATCGAACGCTATTTTAGCAACTAAATTATGTTAGACATCAAACAGGGTGATGGCTATGTCACACTTAAGGTGCGCGTTCAACCCAAAGCCTCAAAAAACGCTGTTGTCGGAATTTTTGCGGACGCTTTGAAGATCAGCGTTACTGCGCCGCCAGTAGATAATGAAGCTAACCGGGTGCTGTGCGAATTCGTCGCAAAACATTTTAAGTTGCCCAAGAGCGCGGTAACTGTAGTTGGTGGTGAAACCAGTCGCAATAAAATTGTCGCGATCAGAAATGTTACCGTTGAGCACATACGCGCGGCGTTAATTGTTTGAGCGCTTTATCGACCACTTGTATTATCAGACTATTTGTGCTAACATACCTAACCGTATAAATAAACTTTGAAAGGTGATTTAAATGAAAACTACCGTTACCAAATTGGAAAACAACAAAGTGGAAATTAATTTTGAACTTTCAGTTGAGAAATTTGACAAAGCAGTTAATACTGCGGTTTCAAAAATTGCTCAGCAAGTAAATATTCCTGGATTTCGCAAAGGAAAAGCGCCGCGAAGAATTTTGGAGAAACATGTCGGCAGCGAAGCTTTGATGCAAGAAGCCTATGAGATAGCAGCTGTTCCGGCTTTTAAACAAGCGGTAATGGATGAGAAATTAGCAATCGTCGCTCGCCCGGAATTTGAAATGATTGAAATGGTCGAGGGACAACCGTTAAAATTCAAAGCAACCATAATAGTAAAACCGGAAGCGGTTTTAGGCGAGTACAAGAATGTCAAAGTAGAAGTTGAAACCAAGGAAATTACTGAAGCAGCGATTGATGCCTATATTGAAAACATTCGTAATCGTTTTGGCAACATGATCGTTTGCGAACCGGAAACCGAAGTTAAAAAAGGCGATACAGTAGTAATTGATTTTGAAGGCTTTGTCGACGGCATTGCTTTCCCGGGCGGTGAAGGCAAGAGTTATCCGCTAGAGATCGGCTCAAACAGTTTTATTCCTGGGTTTGAGGAGCAGATTATTGGCGCAAAAGCCGGCGACGTTCGTGATGTCACAGTTGTATTCCCGGAAGAATATCATGCAGAAGAGTTGGCGGGAAAAGCGGCAGTATTCAAAGTAACGGTTCATGACGTTAAACGAAAAGAATTGCCGGAAATTAATGACGAGTTTGCTAAAGATGCCAGCGATTTTGAAACTATCGCTGAATTTCGTGAAGACGTGCGTCGAATATTGTCGGAGAACGCTAAAACAGCGGCTGAGCGAGAGTTTGACAGCGCCGTTCTGAAAATAGTTCTTGCAAATTCCCAAGTTGAAATTCCCCAAGAGATGATTGAAGACAAAACTGAAGAAATGATGCACGATTTTTCCCGCCGTATTGAAGGGCAAGGCATAAAAATCGAGCAATATCTTGAATATACCGGTTCTAACTTGGAAGCGCTAAAAGCCCAATATACCGAAGGCGCTGCGGAAACACTGAAATACGAGTTGACGATGGAAGCAATAGCCAAGCTTGAAAATATTGAAGTAAGTGATTTGGAAATGGGCGAGGAATTGGAAAAAATTGCTGCGCAACACAAAATGACTGCCGACAAAACTGCGGCGCTATTGCGCAAAAATGGCCGGTTCGAAGAAGTACGTGAATCAATCCTCTTCAAAAAAGCCCGCGATTTTGTATTGACCAGCGCTAAAGCATAGTAAAGAGGTAATATGTCGCATTTTGTACCAATAGTAGTCGAACAATCCGGACGCGGCGAGCGCTCATTTGACATCTATTCGCGGTTGCTTCGCGATCGGATAGTTTTTTTGGGCGGAGCAATCGACGACGTTTCTGCCAATTTGATTATTGCGCAGTTACTGTTTCTCGAAGCCGAGGCGCCGGAAAAAGATATATTTTTGTATATTAATAGTCCGGGTGGCGTAGTATATGATGGCTTGGCAATCTATGATACGATGCGCTATATTAAGCCGGATGTAGTTACAATCTGTGTGGGTATGGCCGCAAGCATGGCGGCAGTGTTGCTGTGTGCCGGCGCTCCGGGAAAACGGCACGCGTTGCCAAATTCCCGAATTATGATTCATCAACCGTTAGGCGGGGCGCGGGGTCAATCTACAGATATTCAAATTCAAGCTAAAGAAATATTGCGGTTACGCGAATTGATTAACAAAATCATGTCAGAGCATACCGGAAAACCTGAAGCCCAGATCGATATCGATACCGAGCGGGATAACTATATGACTGCGTTCGAGGCTTTAGAATATGGTTTGATTGACAAGGTTATGGAAAAGCGGTAATAATGAAATTTAATGAAAACGTTGACAACCCACGCTGCAGTTTTTGCGGAAAATACCACTATGAAGTAAATAAACTGGTAGCCGGACCAGATGTCTATATTTGCAATGAATGTGTGGATGTTTGTAATGGTATTATTGACGAGGAACAGTTTAGTAAACTAAAGAAAACTTCGACTAATAAATTGCCAAAACCTAAAGAAATAAAAGAAATTCTCGATCAATATGTTATCGGCCAGCATGATGCTAAGATCGCTTTATCGGTAGCGGTGTATAATCACTATAAAAGGATTGGTAATGTTGGCAAAAAAGATGACGACGTTGAAATCCAAAAATCCAATGTATTATTAATTGGCCCGACCGGTTGCGGCAAGACGTTACTGGCGCAGTCACTGGCACGGATTCTTAATGTTCCGTTTGCTATTGCCGACGCGACAACATTAACTGAGGCCGGTTATGTTGGCGAGGATGTTGAAAACATTTTGGTAAAGTTAATGCAAAATGCCAATATGGATGTAACACGCGCACAACAGGGGATAATTTACATCGATGAAATCGATAAAATTGCCCGCAAATCGGAAAATCCTTCGATAACTCGCGATGTATCCGGCGAAGGTGTACAACAAGCGCTATTGAAAATTCTTGAGGGAACTATTGCTAATGTTCCGCCACAAGGCGGCAGAAAGCATCCCAGCCAAGAATTTATTACGCTCGACACTACAAATATTCTCTTTATTTGTGGCGGCGCTTTTGATGGTATCGAAAAAGTAATCGGCAACCGCACCGGCAAGAAGTCATTAGGATTTGGCGCGGAACTTGGCACAGCTCACGAAAAAAACAACTACGAGATATTGCAGAAAGTAACGCCGGATGACCTGATGCGCTATGGTTTGATTCCGGAATTAGTCGGACGGTTACCGGTTTGCGTGCCGTTGCAACCACTTTCTATTGAAATGCTCAAGAGCATTCTTGTCACTCCGAAAAATGCCATCATTAAGCAATATCAAAAACTGCTTGAACTTGACGGCGTGGAGTTGGAATTTGACGATGCCGCTTTGAACGCGCTTTGCGCTAAGGCAATTAAACTTAGCACCGGAGCCCGCGGTTTGCGTTCGATACTTGAGACGATAATGCGGCACATAATGTTTGAAGTGCCGTCGATGAAAAATGTAAAGCGCTATACTATTTCTGAAGCGGTAGTTAATGGCACTGCTGAGCCCAAATTAGAGCTGCATAAGGGACGAACAGTGAAAATAAGTGAATCAGCCTGAATAAATGCCTCCGGCGCTGCCGGGGGCATTGTTTTTCTTTTTGTTTACAGGAATATGTGTTAAAATCAACCTGAAATAACATAGTGAGGATAGTGCATGCAACAATTTTTCAAGCTACCAAAAGAAGCTATACAACCAATAGCTGATAAATATGGCACACCAGTGTTGGTGGTGTCCCGTAATCAAGTACAAGAAAACTATGATTTACTAATGAAACATATTCCGGGAATAAAAATTCATTATGCAATGAAATCAAATCCGGATATAAATATATTGCGACAATTAATTGATAACGGCAGTTGTTTTGACGTGGCATCGGACGGGGAGATGGAGTTGCTCGCCGAACTTGGTGTTGCGCCGGAGCGCATTGTCTATGCCAACCCGGTAAAAACTTGGAGCGGCCTGAACACTGCCAAGCGACTGGGGATTACCAAGATGACTTACGACTCCGATATTGAAGTGGAGAAGATGGCCTCGGTCATACCGGGGGCACAAGTGTTACTGCGGGTGCGGGTCGACAATCCCAAGGCGCTGGTCGATTTGAACTCCAAATTTGGTTGTTATCCGGAGGAAGCATTGTTTTTGATGCGCCGGGCGCGAAAGCTGGGACTCGACGTTATTGGTATGTGTTTTCATGTCGGTAGCCAGACTTTAAGCATAGAGCCATATATTCAAGGCATAGCAACTTGCAAACGACTATTTGGCGTAGCTGCCTTGGATGGATTTACACTTCGCGTGCTGGATATTGGCGGCGGCTTTCCCGTTCCGGCCGGAGGCGCAAGTATTGACGTCGTAAATACTTTTGACGCAATTGCCTACGCGCTTCGCAAGAAATTTCCAACAACGGAAATATGGTGCGAGCCGGGCCGGTATATCTGTGGAACGGCGGTAAATCTCTTGACCAGCGTTATCGCTAATGTTGTCAAGAATGACAAGCTTTGGTATTTTCTCGATGAGGGAATTTATGGTAGCTTTTCGGCTAAAATGTTTGATCATTGGGAATTTAATTTTGAAACTACTGTTTCGGACCGCCCGGAGGTTAAGGCGACTTTTGCCGGGCCAAGTTGCGACTCAATTGATGTTGTGTTGAGCAATGTGAAGACCCCGCGTTTAGAGATGAATGATGTGTTGTTGTTTCCGATAACCGGCGCCTATACTGCGGCCAGCGCCAGTTCGTTCAATGGCTTTAAGCTGGCAAAATCTGTCTGTTGGGAGGACATTGAAAACACTATTTAGTGTTTAATAGTTATGAGTAAAGACAAATTTTTAAAAGGCGCGGCGATTTTAACAATCGCCGGTCTTATAGTAAAAGTCATGGGGGCGCTTGGGAAAATTATTCTCGCGCGGTTACTTGGGGCTGAAGCGCTTGGATTGTATAACTTCGCCTATCCGTTTTACACCGCGGCCATCAGTTTGGCAACTGCCGGAGTTCCGGCGGCAATCGCGATAATGATTGCAGAAAAGACAGCGATGAGCGATCATTACGGCGCCAAACGGATATTTAGCATTGCGCTTCGGGTGCTATCAGTTCTCGGGATAGTTCTCAGCGTGTTGATGTACTTGTTTGCGCACTGGGCGATTGACTATCATATATTGCGAGATGACCGGGCTTACTGGGCGTTGATTGCGCTCGCCCCAGCGCTATTGTTTGTGGTGTTGGAGGCAGTATTCCGCGGTTATTTTCAAGGGTTGCAAAACATGAAACCAACCGGGATGTCGCAAATGTTTGAGCAATTATTCCGGGTAGTTTTCATGATTGGCATGGCGGCAATATTGTTGAAGTATGGTTTGGAGTTTGGCGCGATGGGCGCCAGTCTGGGCGCGGCGCCCGGCGCTGTAGCAGGATTTATCGTGCTATTAGTCTATTACTTCCACAAACGGCGTAAAGACGGAATATTGGTTCAGACGCATGCCCGTGAATCGGCTTTTGCAGTAATAAAGCGTATTGTAATTTTGGCATTGCCGGTTTGTCTGACTTCGCTAATGCTGCCGTTCGCATCGGGAGTTGACGCGGTATTAGTACCGTATCGATTGGGCGTGGCCGGAGTTGATGTCGCGCAATCAACTACGATGTTTGGCTAT
>JBAXTZ010000020.1:0-55401 GCA_037129925.1 Bacillota bacterium | reverse complement strand
CGCTAAAATGCGCGAATTAACGCTCCAGCGCGAAAGCAAACAACCATTAGATATGCCAAGCGCCGGTTCGACTTTTAAGCGCCCGCCGGGTAAATTTGTCGGTCCGTTAATTGAGCAAGCCGGATTAAAAGGGTTTGTGCTAGGCGGCGCGCAAGTGAGTGAAAAACATGCCGGATTTGTTATCAACGCCGGCGGTGCCACAGCTAGTGATATTCTCGGCTTGATAAGTCATGTCCAAAAGACAGTCAAGGAGCAATTTGATGTCGATTTATTCCCCGAAGTAAAAGTTATAGGAGAATAGGATTATGAGAGTGAAATTTCGCGGCAAGCGGAGCATCAAAATCGTTGGTCATTCAACGTTGACGGAAAAGAGCAAAAACGACAAACAGCAGTTATTCAATGTTGCCGGGTATTTTGGCGCGGCTGATTCCAGCGGCAAGGTCATGCTGATTGGTGGCGGGCCCGATCACAAACATAAGGACATATATCCGAAAATCATTGAATTGTCCGGCGGCGCAACCGCGTTAGTTGGTATTATCAACACCAGTAATATCGACCCCAAGGCAACCGGCATCGAATATGTCGCGGACTTCGAGGCGTTTGGAACGGCAAATTTCGGCGCCAAAGACACGCCGTATGCCGTCAACATCGATGTCACCAATGCGCCGGAAGACTGCAATTATAAAGAAGCGGTCTACGACCGCGCCGTTATAGAGCAATTGGAAAAATGTACCGGCTTTTATTTTCCCGGCGGCGACCAGAATCGGGTAATCGAAGCGTTTTTCAATAGTCATGGTGATCCAACCCCGGCGCTCGAAGCGATATTCAAAAAATGGCGCGATGGCGGCGTGATTGCCGGCACCAGCAGCGGCGCGGCAATGATGTGTAATCCGATGCTGATTAGCGGCGTTAGTTTTACCTCGCTTTATTATGTCAAAGGCGCTGATACCGGCGCGTTGCACGATTATAACCGTTATGACGACTTAGCGTTAGTCGGCGGTATGGGCGTTGTGAAAGATGCGATAATTGATCCGCATATGGTCAAGCGCGGTCGCATCGGTCGGTTGATTGTTGCGATGCTCGATGCCGGCAAGCGGTTTGGTTACGGCGTGGGCGAGGTCACCGGCATGACCCTTGACACCAATGGCAACATTGAAGTTGTCGGCGATAACGGTATTGTCGTTGTCGACATGGCTGAGGCTGAGTGGGATCAAACTAAACCGTTTATCCGGGTCGAAAATGTGCGGTTGCACTTCTTGGCGGATGGCGATAAATTTATTAGCAAGAATAGCGAAATAGTACCGGCGGCGACAAAAAGCCGCGCTTCGATGCAATTGTTTGATGATATGATGAAACAACGTACTGCCAGTCATTTATTTGCGCCAATGTTACGCGAATATCCTTATCGAAAGCGGCCGGTCGGTGATTCGTATTGTTATGATTCGGTTTCTTTTGATATGGATGTAATATTCCGTTTTTCGATTACCAATGACAGCAAAACGCTGGCTTATTATGGCAACATCGAAGAACCGGAAAGTTATTGCATTGAAAGCCTCAGATTGGATATTATTCCGCTCAGGATATATTCGGAGGAGTTTTAGATGAAAGTCACGTTTTGCGGTGCGGCAAAAACCGTTACCGGTTCGTGCTATCTGGTTGAGACCGATACCGTCAAATTTATTGTCGATTGCGGAATGTTTCAAGGACCAAAGCATGTGCGGCAGTTGAACTATCGCGGTTTTTTGTTCAAACCAAGTACGATAGATTTTGTCGTGTTGACGCACGCGCACATCGACCACTCCGGGTTATTGCCCAAACTGGTCAAAGAAGGATTTTCCGGAAAGATATTCGCAACGACCGTGACTACCGAATTGAGCGCTATAATGTTGCCGGACTCGGCGCATATTCAAGAGCATGATGTTGAAATCGCCAACCGTAAAGGTCGGCGATTGGGACGAACACCCATCGAACCGCTATACACCGTGCATGATGCCGAGCGCACGCTCACCCATTTTTTGCCATTGGATTATGCAGCCCGTGAACAATTAGCCGACAACGTCAGTTTGACCTTTCGTGATGCCGGACATATATTGGGCTCGGCGATTGCTGAAATCGAAATAACTGAAGCGGCAAAAACTACCAAGTTGGTATTTTCCGGTGATCTGGGGCAGTATCATCAACCGATAGTTCGCGACCCTGAATATATCAAACAGGCTGATTATTTGTTTATTGAGTCAACCTATGGTTTGCGTAACCGTGATTCCTTCGACAAAGAAGCAGAATTAGCCAAAGCGCTCAATGAAATAATTGACCAGGGCGGCAACTGTGTCATCCCGGCGTTTGCCGTCGGACGAACACAGTTGGTGTTGTATTATTTAGTCAAATTGATGCGCGCCGGGAAAATTCCTAAAGTGCCGGTATTTTTAGATAGCCCGCTGGGCATTGCCGCCACAAAAATATTTGGCAGGCACCCGGAAGTTTACGACGATGATGCCAAAATTACCATCCGCCTAGACAAAATAATTGCCGGCGGCGATATTGACTTGCGGATTGCGGTGAGCGCCGAAGACTCCAAGCGCATCAACGATCTTGACGGCGCGAAGATTATTATTTCATCGAGCGGTATGGCTGATGCCGGTAGAATTCTACACCACCTGAAGCACAATCTGTGGTCGGCGCGTAATGGCGTATTTTTTATGGGCTATCAGGCCGAGGGAACGCTGGGACGGCGGTTGCTGGAAGGCGCCAAACTGGTGAAAATAGTCGGCGAAGAAATTGTTGTAAAAGCCAAAATTTTTAATTTTGAAGGGTTTTCCGCACACGCCGACCGTGATGAATTGCTGGACTGGTTAAAGCATTTTGAACAACCGCCAACCAACGTATTTGTCATGCATGGCGAACCGGAAGTCGCCACCCAGTTTGCCAAAGATATCACCGAGTTACTCGGCTACGCCGCGATGGCGCCGGATTTAGGCGATTCGGCCAATATCGCTGGTTTGAGCTGGACGCTCGACCATTCCGATTTTGTTATGCCGGAAGCAACGTCCGACAAGCTGCAAAACTACTTTGTGCTGGTCGAGACCGACTATATGGATTTTCGCCGGCGAGTTGAAGCGCTAGTTGCCAAAGACCCGACGCGCACCGCTGATGTGGCGCGACGGTTGGAAAAACTGCACAACGTGTTCAACAAAATGATTACTAAACTGAAATAGAGGTGTGCATGGGAATTTTTAACGGAGTAAAAAATTGGGTTATGCCGGCCGAGGACGATATTGCCGTAGTGGCAACTGAACTGACAGCGGTAAACAAACCAAACGGCGAACGGGTTAAAATCCGCATTGAAAATCCGCGTGATTTTATCGAGGCGCCGTCGTTATTGGCGGATTTGCGGCGTAACAACTGTTTGTTGGTCAACCTCAACGGTGCAACCAGCGCTGACCGGCGGCGAATCTATGATTATCTGGACGGCGCGCGTGCTTTTGCCGGCGGGACGGTAGCCGAAATCGCCGCTGAAACATTCATGTTTTCGTTGCAAAACAGCAGTGTGGAAAAGAAATTTACCGGACAAAGCTCGGCGTTTACTATTGACGAACTCAAGAAAAAACATAATTTGTAATTACAAAACCCTGACTTAAAGATAGTCGGGGTTTTGTTTCATGAGGAAATATGCCAGAATTTGTTCACTTACATGTCCATAGCGAGTATAGCCTGTTAGATGGAGCAGCGCGGATAAAGCGGGTAGTGCAAGCCGCCCGGGAGTTAGCGATGCCGGCGTTGGCCATCACTGATCACGGTTCGATGTACGGAGTGGTTGAGTTCTACAAGGAATGTATCGCTCACGGCATCAAACCAATTATCGGCTGTGAAGTTTATGTTGCGCCGCGCACCCGCTTTGACAAAAACGGCCGTGAGCAAGATGCCGGGCATCATTTGACGTTGCTCGCCGAGAACAACAGTGGTCTGCAAAACTTGATAAAGTTGGTATCTATCGGACATGTCGAAGGGTTTTATTACAAACCGCGCGTTGACAAGACCGTTCTCCGGCAGTATGCAGGCGGATTGATAGCGCTCAGTGGTTGTCTGGCGGGAGAGCTGTCGACGTTAATCGGGCGCGGTGATCTGGAGAGCGCGACCGAAACGGCGCGGGAATATCAACAGCTGTTTGGTGCCGGCAACTTTTTTTTGGAACTGCAAAACCACAATCTACCTGAACAAGTTCAACAAAATGCCGGCATTGTAGAGATTCACCGCCGTACCGGAATTGAAATGGTTGCGACAAATGACGTGCACTATATCGACCGCCAGTCCGCCGAAGTGCATGATATATTATTGTGCATTCAAACCGGAAAGAAAATCACGGACACCGACCGGATGAAGTTTAATACGTCGGAATTATGGTTGAAACCCTGGTTCGATATGGCGGCGCTGTTTCCCGATGAGCTATTTGCGCGGGCATTGACCAACACCTTACTCATTGCCGAGCGCTGTAATGTGCAGTTTGAATTTGGGAAAATTCAGTTGCCGGAATACCCGCTGCCGGAAGGAAAATCAGCCGAGGTCTTGTTGCGCGAATTATGCGAGCAAGCTTTTAGCACCCGTTACCCAGCCGGACGGGATATTTCCCAAGAAACCGCGCGCAGCCGGATGCAAGAAGAATTGCAGATGATTTTTCGCATGGGCTTTGCCGGATATTTTTTGGTGGTATGGGATTTTATTAATTTTGCCCGCAATGAAGGCATTCCCATCGGTCCGGGGCGGGGGTCGGCGGCTGGCAGCGTCGTATCTTATTTACTACATATTACTAATATTGACCCAATCAAACACGGGTTGCTGTTCGAGCGATTTCTTAATCCCGAGCGGGTGACGATGCCGGATATTGATACCGATATTTGCTATGTCCGGCGCGGCGAAGTCATCGAATATATTTACCAAAAATATGGCGCCGGACACGTCGGGCAGGTGGCGACTTTTGGCACACTGGCTGCCAAACAGTCGATAAAAGATGTCGGCCGGGTGCTCAATCATTCATTTGCCGACACCGACCGGATTTGCAAACTCATACCCACCCGTCCGGGTATCACTATAACCGAGGCGTTTGCCGAGGCGGGCGACTTAAAGCGGCTGTATGACACCGACTCCAGCGCCAAGAAGATAATTGATTTCGCGTTGCAAATCGAAGGAATGCCACGCCATTCATCGGTACATGCCGCCGGGGTGGTTATTACCAAAGACGAATTGGCGAGCTACATCCCGGTGCAATTAACGCCGGATGGCGATATCGTTACCCAATACGACAAGGATGTTATCGAAGACCTCGGCTTTTTGAAGATGGACTTGCTGGGATTGCGCAATTTGACAATAATCGACGACACGATAAAGTTGATTCATCAGTATCGCGGCGCTGATTTTGATATTGACGCCATCCCCGAGGACGACGAGTTGACGGCAAAGATGCTCTGTCGGGGTGATACTGAATGTGTTTTTCAGTTGGAGTCCGGCGGTATGACCCAGCTGGTCAAAGACTACCAGCCGCAGTGTTTTTCGGATATAATTCCGATTTTGGCGCTGTACCGCCCGGCAACTTTAAAATCCGGGATGGTTAGCGAATTTGTCAAACGCCGCCGCGGTGAAATAGCCGTTGATTATTTGCATCCGACACTGGAACCGATTTTGCGGGAAACTTTCGGGGTTATGCTCTATCAGGAACAAGTGATGAAGATTGCCAATGTCATGGCCGGATTTTCACTTGGTCAGGCGGACATTCTCCGGCGGGCAATGGGGAAAAAAAAGCTCGAGGTGTTAGCTGCCCAGCGGCAAAATTTCATTGATGGCGCGGTAAAAAACGGCTACAACAGTGAGCTTGCCACCTATGTATTTGAGTTAATTGAAAAGTTTAGCGGCTATGGCTTCAACAAGTCCCATTCGGCGGCCTACGCGATGATTTCTTATCAAACGGCTTACCTGAAAGCCCACTATCCGCTATTCTACATGGCAGCGTTGCTGTCGAGCGTGATGAGCGACAACGCCAACGTCGGCTATTATGTGGAAATCTGTCGGAAAATGGCTATCAAAGTGCTGCCGCCGGACATCAACTTTAGCGACAGCGGGTTCACGGTCGAAGACAATGCCATCCGTGTGGGCTTAAGCGCGATAAAAAACGTCGGCAAGGCGGCGATACATTCCATAATTGAAGCGCGGAACAGGTTTGGTAAATTTTCTGACATCAGCGAATTTTTGGCGAATATCGACCTGCGCAGTGTCAATAAAAAACTTTTGGAAAGTCTGGTGCAGTCCGGCGCCTTTGACAGCTTTGGTTTGAAGCGGTCGCAGTTACAGGCAATTGTCGAACCGGCGTTAGAGCGGGCGCAGGCAAGCGGCCGTGAGCAGGCGAACGGGCAGATGTCGTTGTTTGATAACGCCGAGTTAAACAAAGCCCAAACCATCGCAATACCCGATTTGCCGGAATACGCGCTTACTCATTTGTTGGAACTGGAGAAACAAACCGTCGGGTATTATTTTTCCGGGCATCCGTTAGATGAGTTTCGCGGCAAATTTGAATATCTTGACCGGATAGCAGCAATAGTTAGCCAAACCAAGCCGGAAAACAGCAGCGTCCGGGTCGCCGGAGTTGTCAAGGCGCACAAGCGGCTGACCACCAAGCGCGGTGAGCCGATGCTGATAATCGGGCTCGAAGACTTTAGCGGCGAAATCGAAGTAGTGGTTTTTCCCAGAGTATTTGAATTGTTTCAACGATTGTTGGAAAAAGATAGCCGCATCACCGTCTGCGGTAAAATATCCCGCAGCAGTGACGAAGACAAAATAATTGCCGACAATATTGAACAACTGCAATCTACGGAGAAAATTCTAAAAATTCGCTGTGAATCGGCCACTGCCGACCTAACGGCGCTCAAAAGTATTTTACTCAACTATAAAGGCTGCACGCCGGTCATCATCTATCTGCCTAACAACAAAGTTTTTCGGCTGGATTGCAGCAATTCGGTTCAGGTCAATCCACAGTTGCTCGCGGAATTACAAATAATCGTTGGAGAAGACAACTTAAAGGTTGAATAAAATCTGTCAAGTAGTTAAAATGTTATTGACAGAAAAACAACTCTGATTGGTTTATAAATTGAAGGGGGCTTGTTATGGGTAAGAAAACGAAAATAGTCTGCACGATGGGGCCGAGTACTGACAAACCGGGAATTATTGAAAAGATGATTGAAGCCGGCATGAATGTCGCGCGGTTCAATTTTTCACACGGTTCACATGAAGAACATGCCGTGCGGATTGCCATGGTACGGGCAGCGTCCGACAAATTAGCCGCGCCGATTGGCTTGATGCTGGATAATAAAGGTCCGGAAGTTCGCTTAGGATTATTCGATGGCGGCAAAGTGCCCTTGAAAGCCGGCGAGCAGTTCATTTTGACCTCAGAGGATGTATTAGGCACTGCTAAACGGGCTTCAACCACCCACGATAAATTGCACGAAGATGTAAAAATCGGTGATGTGATACTGCTATCCGACGGATTGATCTCCTTGAAAGTACTATCTATTGCCGGTTGCGAGATAACTACTGAAATATTGAACGACGGGGTAATCGGCGACCGCAAAAGGGTAGCCGTTCCCGGAGCCCATCTGAAATTACCGCCGCTATCTGAGCGCGATGTAGCCGATTTGCTGTTTGGCGTTGAGCAAGGCATGGATTTTATCGCGGCTTCGTTCACGCAGTCCGCCGAAGATGTCCGCGCCATTCGCGCGGTGCTAAAAGAAGTCAATTCAGATATGGCAATCATCGCCAAAATCGAGAGCGCGTCCGGAGTCCGCAATATCCTGGAAATCATCCAGGAAGCCAACGGTATCATGGTCGCCCGCGGTGATTTGGGTGTCGAAGTGCCGACCGAAGATGTGCCGATTATCCAGAAAATGATTATCGCGGAATCCAACAAAGCCCGCCGTCCGGTAATTACCGCAACTCAGATGCTGGAATCCATGATAACCAATCCCCGCCCGACCCGCGCTGAAGCCAGCGACATTGCCAATGCAATTATGGATGGCACCGATGCGATAATGTTGAGCGGCGAAACAGCAGCCGGAATGTATCCGGTCGAAGCCGTGGAGATGATGTCGCGGATTGCGCTCCGAACTGAAGAGGCGTTAAAATATAACGAGATATTGGCGCAAAAAGGCATCAGCGACCAGGAACTAAATGTTACAATGGCGATTTCCCATGCCACCGTTTCCATCGCCCAGGAAGTCGGTGCCAAAATCATTATTTCACCGAGTGAATCCGGATTTACACCGCTGATGATTTCCAAATATCGCCCAAAAGCCTGTATCGTCGCGGTGTCGCCCAACGACCGTCCGCTTCGGAAAATGACCTTAATCTGGGGAGTTTATCCGTTGAAAGGTTCGGCTTGGAAATATACTGACCAGATGGTTAGTAACGTTATCAGTATCGCGCTGTCGCAAGGATTGTGTGAAAACGGCGATACTGTGGTTGTAACCGCCGGAGTGCCGATTGGCAAAACCGGTAGCACCAATATGATTCGGGTACAAAAAGTCGGACAAAGCGTGTTCAAGGGCATCGGCATCGGTCATAAAATGGCGGTTGGCACAACTTGCGTCTGTCATTCCGATGAAGAACTGCGCACCAAACTCGAAGACAAGCGCATATTGGTAATAAAATCGCTCACCGCGGAAAATGCTTCCTACGCTGCCCGGGCTTCGGCAATAATCTGTGAAGACTCGGCATTGTCGAGCGCGGCGGTTATCGTCGGCATTTCCCATGGCATCCCGGTAATCGCCGGTTTGACCGGAGCGACCGATTTGATAATGGATAAAATAACCGTTACGGTTGACCCGATCAAGGGCGAAGTTTATCAAGGCAGCCACTAGAAGACGCTGATTAATTAAAGCTCCTTCCCGAATAAAATGTTTTTTTAATTATCCCCGGGCGCTTGCGTTGCGGGGATAATTATTTGATGGAGAAAATATGGCAAAAGCGCCGGTAACTTATGAATTGGTTGCCAAATGTAACCATACCAACGCCCGTGCCGGGATATTGCACACCGCTCACGGCAGTTTCCCCACACCGATGTTTATGCCGGTCGGTACTCAGGCAACGGTTAAGACGCTGACACCGGATGAACTGCGGGCAATGAATGCCGGAGTCATCCTGAGCAATACTTATCATTTATTTTTGCGGCCGGGACCGGAGTTAATCCGCAAAGCCGGGGGCTTGCATAAATTTATGAATTGGGATGGCGGGTTGCTTACCGACAGCGGTGGCTTTCAAGTGTTCAGTTTGGGGGCAATGCGGAAAATTACCGAGGAGGGAGCGCATTTTCGCTCGCATATCGACGGCAGTAAATGCTTTTTATCCCCGGAAGTGTCCATGGAAGTGCAGCAGGCGTTGGGCGCGGATATCGCGATGGCGTTTGATGAATGTATTCCTTATCCGGCTGAGCGCGATTATGTTCAGAAATCGACTGAGCGGACAACCCGCTGGGCAGATCGCTGTCTGCGGGCGCACGACTCAGCGCAGCAAGCGCTATTTGGCATTGTTCAGGGGGGAATGTTTCGCGATCTTCGCGAACAAAGCGTTCGGGACATCGTAGCTCTGGATTTTTCCGGCTACGCCATCGGCGGCCTGTCGGTCGGCGAACCAAAGGCGATGATGTTTGAAATCCTCGAACACACCGCGCCGTTACTGCCGGACAATAAACCCCGTTATCTCATGGGCGTAGGCACGCCGGACGTACTGGTTGAAGCGGTGTACAGCGGCATCGATATGTTTGATTGCGTATATCCGACGCGGGTGGCACGAAACGGCACTGCCATGACCGAGACCGGCAGGTTGGTGGTCCGAAACGCCAAATACGCCGAAGACTTTTCACCGCTATCAGCAACTTGCAGTTGTTATACTTGCAGAAATTTTACCAGGGCTTATTTGCGGCATTTGTTCAAAACCGAGGAGTTGCTGGGATTGCGGCTGTTGACGATTCACAATTTACATTTCTTGATTGATTTTTCCGCACGGATGCGCCAGAGCATTATTGACGGCAAATTTGTTGAGTTTCGTGAGCAATTTTTGAATAGCTATCAACACTGATTAACAAAAAATAAATCTGTTCTTTTGTGTGTGTAATAAATATGTTATAATCAAACCGATATTATTTTGTGGAGGTATTCAATGGCTGTTGTTAAAGGAAATGTCATGGTAGCGCAATCCGGCGGACCGACTGCGGTTATTAACGCCAGTGTTTGCGGAGCAATTCAGGAAGCGATGATGCACAATCACATTTTTGATGAGATTTATGGCGCCGAGGGTGGAATTTGGGGTTTGATGAACGACAAATTGTTCGATATCCGCAAAGAGGATCCGGCTGTAATTGACAATTTGAAACACACTCCGGGCGCGGCGCTTGGCTCGATTCGTTACAAACTAAAAACCAAAGCCGATTATGAAGCGGTTATTCACGCGCTCAAAAAATACAACATCCGCTACTTTTTCTACGCCGGCGGCAATGACTCGATGGATACTGCCGATAAAGTAAACAAACTGGCAATCGAAATGGGTTATGATTTGGTTTGCATCGGCATCCCAAAAACTGTTGACAATGATTTGCCGTTTACCGACCACTGCCCGGGTTATCCGTCAGCAGCGAAATATCTGGCGACGATGGTTGCTGAAACTGACATCGACCAACGCGACTTGCCGACTACCCCGATAGTTATCGTCGAAGCCATGGGCCGGAACGCCGGCTGGCTGGCAGGCGCCGGAGCGTTGGCAAACCGCAACGATTACCCCGGACAAGGACCGCACTTGGTGTACCTGCCGGAAGTTGATTTTCACATTGCTGATTTTGTTGCTGATGTTGCCGCCGTGTACAAAGAACATGGCCGGGCGATGATTGTAGTATCCGAAGGCATTCACACAGCCGCCGGAAAATTAATCGGCGAAAGCGGTAAACTCGACGCTTTTGGCCACGCCCAATTGGGCGGCTGTGCTAACACCTTAAAAGAAATTCTCGACCGCGAAATCGGCGTAAAATCCCGGGTAGTATTGCCGGCTTCGGCCCAACGCGCCGGCGCGCACTGCGCCAGCCTGACCGATGTCAACGAAGCTTGGGGCTGTGGCAAACGGGCTGTCGAATTGGCAGTTGCCGGAGTTTCCGGAGTAATGGTGCAGATGGTTCGCCAACCGGGACCGGAATATAAAATTGCTTTTGAGAGCATCGAGCTTAGCCGGGTGGCAAACGTCGAAAACAAAGTGCCGCGCAGTATGATAAACGAAAAGGGCAACAACGTTACCGAAGAATTCATCCAATACGCCCGCCCGCTTATCGAGGGACAACCGAATTTGACGTTCAAAGACGGTCTGCCGTGGTACAGCACGCTGGCAAAACACTTCATTAAATAACCAAATTGGTAACGCTACCGTGCGAAAGGCATTGCCTTTCGCACGGTTTTCGCAGAAGGAGGAGTAATAGAATGAAAAGACCCGTAAAGGTTGGTATCTTAACCGCCGGTGGCGACTGCCCGGGATTGAATCCGGTTATTCGCGCTTTGGTCAAAACATTGTTGGCAGAAGATGTTGAAACTGTTGGTATCAAAAATGGTTTCAAAGGACTGATCGACTGCGATTTTATGCAGCTCGATGAAAAAGTCGTTGAGAAAATTCTGGCGCTCGGTGGCACGATTTTGGGCAGCGACAACCGCACCAATCCATTTGAGTATCAGGTCATTGAAGACGGCAAAAAAGTTAAAGTCGACATGACCCAGGTAATCGTCGAAAATCTAAAACGCCACGCCATCGAAGTGTTGGTTTGTACCGGCGGCGATGGCACGCTGACGGTGGCCGGGAAACTTGCCGAGGCCGGTATCAAGATTGTAGCAGTGCCGAAAACAATCGATAACGATATTCCCGGCACCGAACGAACATTTGGTTTTGACACCGCGGTCGCCATTGCCACCGAGGCGCTGGAGCGTCTGCATACTACCGCCTGGTCGCATCACCGGATAATGGTCTGCGAAGTTATGGGCAGGACGGCGGGCTGGATTGCCTTACATGCCGGGATCGCCGGCGGTGCCGACGTAATTTTGTTGCCGGAAATTCCTTATAAATTAGAATCCATTGTCAAGCAAATCGAGCAGTCCCGCGCCAAAGGCAAATTATATACAATCATTTGTGTATCTGAAGGCGCCCATCAGTTGGGTGGTCAAGTTTCTGTCGCCCGGATGGTCGAAGGCAGCGCTGAATCCAAACGTTTAGGCGGAATTGCCAATATTATTGCCGCAGAGCTGGAAGAATTAACCGGTGAAGAAGCCCGTGCCTGTATCTTAGGCCACACCCAGCGCGGCGGTGAGCCAACACCGTTTGACCGGATACTGTCCACCCGTTACGGCGTAGAAGCCGCCCGCTGTGTTCTCGATGGTGATTTCGATCAAATGGTGGCTTTGAAACAAAACAAGATTGTGCGGATGCCGATATCCTTCGTAGCCGGAAAAACCCGCACGGTGCCGGTAGATGACGAATTGGTATTTGATGCCCGCTCCATCGGGGTGTGTTTCGGCGACTACTAAAATGACTACTATTATATTGTAGGAGATGTCAGTGGAATATATTCAAGCGATAATCATTGGAATTGTTCAGGGATTGACCGAATTTTTGCCGGTGTCTTCAACCGGACACATGATAATCGTCGATCACCTGATTGATTTCAACAAAACTGTTGGCGCCGACACCGCCAAACTATTCGAAGTATTTATCCAGCTCGGTTCAATACTGGCGGTGCTGATATTGTACTGGCCCAAATTTCGGGCAATGGCAACCAGGGAACGGCTGGTTTCGACTAACGGATTAACGATCTGGCATGTGCTGGCCGGCATTGTTCCGGTAGGTTTGGTCGGGTTGGTGGCACACAAATATATCAAGCTATATCTGTTTAGCCCGTACACCGTAATTATCGGACTGTTCACCGGCGCACTGATTATGCTGGCTGCCGAAAAGTTAAATCCCAATCCGCGCACGCTGGATGTCGAGCATTTGACCATCCGTCAGGCGTTTTACGTCGGGTTGTTTCAAATCTTTTCGCTCTGGCCGGGATTTTCCCGTTCCGGTTCAACGATAGCCGGGGGATTGTTCTTCGGGCTCAACCGAACCGCGGCGGCAGAATTTTCCTTTATAATCGCGGTGCCTTTAATGTTCATGGCCTGCGGTTACGATATGCTGAAAATGGCCGGACATCTGAGCGGCAATGGCATCATGGTGCTGGCGGTTGGCTTCCTTGTAGCTTTCATCTTTGCCTACCTGTCAATAGTCTGGTTTATGCGGTTCTTGAACAAGCAAAAACTGGCGGCGTTTGCCTATTATCGGATTATACTTTCAGCAGTGGTCTGGGGATTGTTGCTGTTGCAGGTAATTGACTAGAGTTGTCGCGAAAGAAAATACAAAAAAAGGCTGTACCGAAACTTACGTCTCGGTACAGCCTTTCAAATTCGTGATTATCCTTTGACTCTTTTTGCCAGACGCGATTTTTTGCGCGCAGCGGTATTTTTGTGAAGAATTCCTTTTGCGGCAGCTTTATCGATAATACTGGCAGTAGCCGGTAGGAGGTCTTTGGCCTCGGAGCTCTTGCCGGTAGCAACCATCTCGTTGACTTTGCGTGTAGCTGTTCGAACGGCGGATTTAACGGAAACGTTTGCAGCGTGACGTCCGGCGTCGGTTTTTACACTGCGGATGGATGATTTAATGTTCGGCATACGTTCACCTCCTTTTGCAAATTTACTAGGATATGTTACCATGACAAATAATAAAAAGCAACTAATTGTTGGTCGAATTGATGTCTATAATCGGTAATTGGGTGTTATCTTTCGTGCGCGGGTTAGTTTATTGCTTAGCTATTGCTGATAAACTCGTAATTACTGCGGGTATTCATGGAAAACAGCGGGGATATTTGGTAGAATAGTAAGGTGTTTCAATAACAGAACACCTACAGAAAGGCAAGTTATGACCGACTATCTTTTGGTAACGATTATCAGCGCATATATATTGGCAATAGTGGCGCCGTTAGTGTTGAGTAGCCGGGCGCTACTATTTTCGGCGTTGCTTGGTGCGTTTGGTTCATTGGTTGTTGGGATTGCAGCGGTAACAGTGTTGTTTGGCGCTGAACTGGCTTTACGCGTAAATATGACGGCGGTGTATGGCGGGTTGTCTCTTAATATTGACCCGTTGGCGGCGTTTTTTTTGTTGTTGACGAGCGTAGTCGGTGTGGTGGTATCAGTTTATGGCACAAAATTTATTAAACAAAACGAGAACCCGCGGAGGCTTGCGGCGCTTGGGAATTTATTTCTGCTATTACTGTTTTTGATTTTCTCGGTTGATAACTCGTTGGAATTCCTATTTGTATGGGAAATGATGGCGCTTTCGACGTTTTTGCTGATTAATCACAACTATGGCGACGGCAAAGTCAATCGCGCTGCCTGGCTATATTTTGTCGCCGCGCAAATCGGCGCAGTGTTTATTATCGTCGCCTTTGCGCTGCTATATTCTTGCTATCAAAGTTTTGATTTTTCAGTCTATAGACTAGCGTTGATTGACAGTAAAACCGCAACGGCAATATTTACGTTCGCGTTCATCGGTTTTGCGATTAAGGCGGGTATTGTACCGGCGCATGGCTGGCTACCGGCGGCACACGCCGCCGCACCGGGGAATATTTCCGCACTGCTGTCCGGAGTAATGCTGAAGATGGCGTTATATGGCTTAATACGGTTCGCTTTTCAATTTTGCGTGTTCGATTCATACGCGATTGCCTTGGTGGTCATTGGTTTTGGTTTGCTATCAGCGCTATACGGTATCTACTCGTCAATTCGCGAACGGGAAATTAAACGAATTTTAGCCTGTTCGAGCATTGAAAATATGGGCTTGATATTTGCACTGATTGGCATGGCGTTATTCTATAAAATATTGGGTTACAATCAACTGGCAGTATTAGCTTTTGCGGCGGCATTGTTGCACGCATTTAATCACGCGTTAATAAAAAGCTCGCTATTTTTGTGCGCGTCAACGTTGATTAAGCAAACCGGACAAGGCAATATTGAGAAACTGGGCGGATTGATGAAATTCTTTCCCAAACTCGGCTGGACTTTTGTGTTGTCCGGCGCTGCAATATGCGGAGTTCCGTTGTTTAATTGTTTTATTAGTGAACTGCTGATGTTCAAAAGCATTGTTTCGCTAACCACGGTGTTGCCTAATGCAGTTGGGAAACTATTAGCGTTGATTGCGTTGTTTGTTTTTGCGGCAACTATTGCTTTGGTGGTAGTTAGTTTTAGCCGGTTGGCGGGCGTAACTTTTTTAGGGACACCACGCAGCGAGTATCCGCGATTTTCGAATTGTGGAAAATTGTTGCTGGTGCCGCCACAGCTTTTATTGGCAGCGGCTTTGTTAATCGGATTGTTTCCCGGAGCTGTCGGTGATTTTTTTGCCGCTGTCATTGACAAAATGCAGTTATTTGATTTGCCAAGTTCGGCCGCGCTCGTTGGCTACTTTAGGCTGTACGGTGGAGTCGGCGTGTTTTCCACCACTCTGCCGCTATTGTTGATAATCGCTTTTGCCTATTTGGTCATGCGGTTGATTACCCGTATTGGCGGAAAACGACCGGTTGTCGAAGATGAGACTTGGTGTTGCGGAATCGTGCCGGACAAAAATATGCAGTATTCGGCGCGGGGCATAGCCCAGCCGATAACGCGGGCATTTTCTTGCGGTTTTAGTAATCGCTGTAAGAAATGTAGACTAGATATCGTTGAACGTTTGAGCGGCTGGTCAGCTGCTGTGCGCAGGATGCAAAACGGAAATCTGCATGAGTATGTAGCTTACATTATGGCGGTGACGGTAATTTTACTGATCGTTATCGTTTTCATTTGAGGGAAGTCTTATGAGTGTCTTTTTGAATATTGTCACAGCGGTCGTTATTATGGCGACCACACCGCTAATTATTGGCATAATAAAAAAACTAAAGGCAGCGATGCAAAATCGTCAGGGATTTCCGCTTTGTCAAGCGTATTTTGATATTTGGAAAACTTTGCACAAATCTGAGGTGCTATCCAAACGGACTACGGTGGTTTTTCGTAGCGCTCCCTATATCTATTTTGCGGCGATTTTTGCTGCCGCGGCGCTGGTGCCGTTGTTCTTGACTGCGGCGCTTGGCGGTGAAGTGTTTTTGTTGGTCGGATTACTGGCAACTGCCAGAATTGCTATGGTACTAGCGGCGTTGGATACCAGTAGCGCGTTCGCCGGTATCGGTGCGGAACGCGAGCTGTTTTTTTCGTTGTTATTGGAGCCGGCATTACTAATAATATTGTTTAGCAAGATTTATTGCGGCAGCACGGATTTGGCGTTGTTAGCAACTGCACAACTGCACGCGCAGTTTGATTTGCAAAATTTGTTAGTAGCGATTGCTTTTTTTATGCTGACAGTAGCTGAATCCGGCAGAATTCCGGTGGACAACCCGGATACCCACTTGGAATTGACCATGGTTCACGAAGCAATGCTGCTGGAATATTCTGGCAAGCGACTGGCATTGATAACGTGGGCAGCACAAATACGACAGGCAATTTATATTATTTTGTTCGCGCAAATTTTCATTCCCTGGCAACTTTGGCAAGAACCGAATTTGTTGGGCTATCTGAGCGTACTGGCAATCAAAATACTGTTAACACTCGGACTACTGGTCGGCGCGGAAACGATGACCAATAAAATGCGGGTATTCCGGGTGCCTGGCTACGTCGGTGTAGCCATCGCGTTAGCAATATTTTCCATCTTCATCCAGTAGCTTTCCACAACCACATAACCACTCGACTACTTGACTACTAATACACCCGCCTACTTGATAACCCGAAATCCCCGCACGAGGTAAAGATGAGTATTCTCCTACTATTTCTTTTGATAACCGTATATATGCTGACGCGGACGATTAATATTCGTTCGGCAGTAGCGATTTTTTGGTTACAATCTTGTACTATCGCCGGCTTTTGTATTGTCGCCGGCGTGGAAACTAGGGAATGGCATATTTTCCTGGCGGCCCTGTTGACCCTGGTAATCAAGGTCGTTTGGATTCCCCGGATAATGTGGCGCGCAGCCGGCAAAACCCGAGTGAAAGAGGACCATCCGGCGCTTGGCGCCAACTATACCTCGTTGGTTTTCGGTATTTGTTTGGTAGTAGCTTATGCTGCCGTCGGGCATTTTTTGCCGCATATTCTCCAGCATGATGTGCTGGCAGTGTCTTTGGCGTTATTTTTGATGGGGATGTCATTTATAATTATTCGCCGGCAGGCTTTGATGCAAGTAATCGGATTGATGACGATGGAGAACGGTTTATACTTGTTGGGATTGTCGGTTACCAAAGGGATGCCGATAATTATTGAATTTGGGATTTTTTTAGATGTGCTATTTGTGGCGGTCATTCTCGGTTTTTTGACCAGAAAAATTCGCACGTCCTTTGCGACAACCGATGTCGGCGAGTTAACCGGATTGAAAGAATGATATTTTTGTAAAATGTAGATAAGGGAAAATATTATGGGCTTAATGTATTTAATGGTTGTGGTGTTGCTGGCAGCGAGTGGCTATAGTTATTTTGACAATAACGAGCGGCGCTTGCATGTCATTAATTTTTGTGCCGCAGTTCTGACTGCCGGGTGTTCATTGATTATCGCATATCTTGTTTCGGCAAACAATGTAGTGCTTGGTGAATATGTTTATATCGATGCCATTTCGGCAGTGTTGTTGTTGGCAATCGGAATTTTGGCGCTATCCGGGGTAACGGTTTCTGTGGAATATTTGCGGCGGGAAAATTTGCCGGTGCGAAAAAAAGGACAGTATTATTTTTTGCTACAATTATTTATCCTCTCGATGATATTGGTAGTTATTCTCGACAATGCCGGACTGACTTGGGTGGCAATTGAAGCGACAACCATTGTTTCGGCGTTGCTGGTCGTATTTCATTTGTCGCGGCAATCGCTGGAGGCGGCTTGGAAATATGTTATTATTTGTTCAATCGGGATTTGCTTTGCGTTACTTGGAACAATTTTGCTATATTATGCGCAAGTAAATGCTGTCGGCGCCGAAACTGCCACGCTCAATTGGCAATCACTGCGCGTAGCTGCGCCGATTTTCGAACCGAAATTAGCAGTGCTGGCGTTTTTATTTATTTTGATAGGTTATGGTACTAAAGCTGGGTTAGCGCCGATGCACACCTGGTTGCCGGACGCTCACAGCCAAGCGCCGGCGCCGATTAGCGCGTTATTATCCGGTGGTTTAATAGCTACGGCGGTTTACGCGCTCGTGCGCAATGTCATAATATTCAAATTAGTGTTACAGCCGGCAATATGGCAGGGGTTGTTAGTGTTTTTTTCCTTGCTGTCGATAGTAATTGTCATTCCTTTTATGTATAAACAAAACGACTTGAAGCGGTTGCTGGCATACTCCAGTATTGAACATATTGGCATAATTACTTTGGGACTGGTTGGAGACTGCTATCTGGCTGCCTACGGGATGATCTTTCATATATTAAATCACGCCATCAACAAGTCGGTGTTGTTTTATTTGACTGGGGAAATTATTTTGGTGTTCAAGACTAAACATGTTTCCCGAATTACTCAGCTGTTTTCTAAAACGCCGAAATTGGGTTGGTTGCTGTTTTTGGGCATGGCATCGATTGTCGGCTTACCGCCGTTCAGTGTTTTTTTTAGTAAGTTATACATTTTGTTTGGATTGATGGCGGGCGGACGCTATGTCGTTGCAGTTGTGGCATTGCTGGCAATTGCCGTGATCTTTATGCTGATGCTGAAAACGGTAATGCAAATGTGTTGCGGTGGAATAGGTGGCGAAAAAATGCACAGTCGCCCGTCGCCGGTTGTCATCGCAGTTGCTACGCTGATGCTGCTGATTTTGCTGATTATGGGGCTGATATTACCAAACCCGCTCCAACAGCTACTACATAACGCTGCGATTATTATTGCGGGGTAGTTGCCATAGTAGCCGGAGTTGGCAAAGGTTGGAATTTGAAACGAGCAGAAAAATTGGAAGGGTTGATGTTATGACGCTAACAAAAAATGTGGCAATATGGATGGAAGCAATAACTCAGGCAACGATGCATGGCAAATTACAGTGTGTTTTTGCAAATGACGAACGGGTGATTAACGGTTGTTTTGCAATTTATGCTTTAGTTGCCGACTGCGCCGCCGGAAAAATTCATCAATTCGGATTACTGACAGAAGATGAAAAATTTCCGTCACTCACGCCGCTTATACCTTCTGCAGCATGGTATGAACGTGAGATTCACGACTTGTTTGGATTGCAGCCGCTGGAACATCCGGATTTGAAGCCGCTAATTATTCATGCCGGGATGACCGGCGATTTCCCAATGCGGAAGGATGCCGTTACCTGCGTTTGTAATGAATACCACTCGCCGCAACCAAATAATTTGCCGGAAAACTTGTTTGAGGTGCCAGTTGGACCGATTCATGCCGGAATAATCGAGCCTGGGCATTTTCGGTTTACTCAAGACGGCGAAGACATCGTAAAGTTAGATGCGACGCTATTCTTTACCCATCGGGGGATCGAAAAAACGCTAGAAGGCAAGCATTTTGACCAAGCTTATTTTTCGGCAACGCGAATCTGTGGCGCTTGTACGGTTTCGCACGCCCTTTCATATTCGCAGGCAGTAGAGCAAGCAGCCAATTGCGCCATCAGCAGCCGGGCAAAGTATTTGCGAATATTTGTGGCCGAGTTGGAGCGGCTATATAATCACATAGGCGATATCGGCAACTTATGTGCCGGTTGTGGATTTGCGGTTGCAGTCAGCGCCGGAGCGCGGATGAAAGAGGCATTACTACGCCAAAACGAACAACTGACTGGTAGTAGGTGGTTGCGGGATTATATCCGTCCGGGTGGTGTGGCTTTTGATATCCCGGATGATGATTTGAAAGAAGTCGTTTTCGCGATAGAAGATATTTTTGAAGATTTTTGTGAACTTACTGAGTTATTAGATGATCGTCCGGCGTTTTTGAATCGCGTTGAATCTACCGGTGTGCTTGCGAAAACTGTTGCTGAGCGGTTAGGCGCTGTCGGCGTTGCCGCGCGGGCATCAGGAATAGCCGAGGATAGCCGGACGGATTTTCCCTATAGCGGGTATGGCGAGTTGGAATTTGACGTGGTATGCGAGCAAGCCGGCGATGCGGCGGCGCGGATGAAAGTGCGTATAAACGAAGTCTGGAATTCGGTTAATATTTTGCGGCAAATAGTCGAACTTATTTCGCCGGTTGGCGAACCGTTGTGCGCAATTGGTGAAATTGCACCATATACTCAGGCATTCGCTTGGAGCGAGTCGGCGCGGGGAATGAATATTCATTGGTTGATGTTTGGCGAGAACAATACTATCTTTCGTTGCTTTGTCCGCTCGGCTTCTTACGCCAACTGGCCAATAGTACCTTATTGTGTATCCGGCGATATTATTGCCGATTTCCCGATTGTAAATAAGAGCTTCGAGCTATGCTACGCGTGTATTGATCGATGATTATGGGATATAGGGATTAGGGAGTAGAGTATAGGGTTTGGGTGAGGTATTATGCTTGCAATAATCCGGAGAATTTTTAAAACAGGAATTGTCACAGAGAAATACAGCGACTGCCAACCGGCCGACCGTTTTCGCGGGCAGTTGCGCTATAACGATTCTACAGCATGTAAAGGCTGTAATCGCTGTGTGGGTATTTGCCCGACCAAGGCGCTCTCAAAACCGGGCTGCGGCGTTTTGGTTAATTACAACAATTGCATATTCTGCGGTGAATGCGCCAGGGTGTGTCCAACCAACACGCTGGTTCATTTACCGAAAGATAAATTGGCGGAATTTGGCGAGCATCTGACCGATAAATTGCGCAAGTCGATTCTGTCAACACTTGGACGCTCATTGCACATCCGGCATCTGGATGCTGGCAGTTGCAATGCCTGCGATTTTGAAATGACCGCGCTGTTGAACCCAGTGTATGATTTGCAGCAATATGGCATTGATTTTGTTGCCTCACCGCGTCATGCCGATTTGTTGATGGTAACCGGCTGCGTAACCCAAAATTTAACTCAGGCGCTAAAAATGACTTACGCGGCAACCGCTGAACCAAAGCTGGTGCTGGCGCTCGGCGCCTGTGCCTGCGGCGGTGAAGTCTTTGGACAGAGTTATGCGATAAACGGCGGAGCGGTAGACAAACATTTACCGGTGGATATCTACGTTCCCGGCTGTCCGCCGCGTCCGGCGGCGATAATTCAAGGTCTGCTTAAAGCGCTGGGGAAACTGCGATGAAGCCGCCAGCCGCAAGCCGCAAGCAAACAGCTATTAATGTTGGTCTTATTGGCTTTCCGATTGAGCAGTCGCTGTCGCCGAAACTGCACGAAGAATTTTTTCGGTTGAGCGGGATTGAGGGTAGCTATAGTTTATGGCCGCTGCCGGAACGGGGCATGTTAGCAAATTTTGTTGACAAAGCTCGGCACAAGGGCGTTCGTGGTTTTAATGTAACGATACCGCACAAACTGAGTATTATTAGCTATTTGGATGAACTCGATGAATTGGCAGAGCGAATTGGAGCGGTGAATACTGTAGTCAATATTGCTGGAGCGCTTAAGGGTTATAATACTGATGTCAGTGGTGTGCGTTATTTGTTGGAAAACAATGGTATGGCTATCAATAATCAATCTGTGGCGCTACTCGGTAGTGGCGGCGCTGCTCGCGCGGCAGCCGTTGTGTTGGCCCAAAGCGGTTGTGATATATTTTGCATCGTGCGGGACATAAATAGCATTAATGTTACGCAAATGCAAAACATTTGTGATAGAATATACTTTGTACAGGAAAATAATTGCTCGCAAGCGCTGAGTGATTGTAAGATAATTGTTAACGCTTTGCCCCCGCCGGTCGCGAATAAAATTTTCTTGCAAAACTCTGGTATTATTAGCAAACAATTTTATTATGCAATAATTGATTTGAATTACTTTGCTTTATCGGCGGACTATCTTGGCCGATTTAAGGATTCTGCAAGCGTTGTTGGCGGAATGGATATGTTGATTGGTCAGGCTGCGGAAGCGTTTTATTTGTGGACTGGTTATCGGCCGGGATTGCCGCTGACTTTGAAGTAACTCAATCCAAATAGCGGAGGTTGTGATGTATATCCTCAATCAAAAAATCGGTTCACTGTTGTTGAATGACCAAAAAATTACTGAGGAACAATTAAATAAAGCACAAATGTTGCAACGCGAGAGTAATCGCCGATTGAGTGACGTACTTATTGAAGCCGGTTTTGTCAGCGAGTATATGGTTATGGACACTGCCGCGAAATTTATCGGCATTCCATTTACTGAACTACGTGACGTCGATTTGGATAAAGAGCTGGCAAAAAAAATCCCCCGGGCTATTGCTGATATGTATCGAGTGATACCGTTGAAATTAGAATCCGGTGTAATTACTGTAGCGATGGCCGATCCGACAAACGTTATTGCGCTCGATGATGTCAGCCGGGTTACCGGCTATCAGGTTTCACCAGTATTGTTTTTGGATAGCGATATTGCAGCGGCGTTAAACCAGTTGTATGGCGGCTGGGACGATGTCGAAAAATCTGTGGACAAAATGTTTGGCGATGAAGAGTTGGCACAAGCTGATCGCCGGACGATTGTCGACGAAGAAGACGCGCCAATAGTTAATATTGTCAATTCGATTATCACCCGGGCTATTGATGAAATGGCGAGCGATATTCATGTTGAACCGCAAGAAGTCAATGTGCGGGTACGTTATCGTATTGACGGTTTGCTGCGTGAGATAATTACTTTCCCGAAAAGCACCCAAAACACGATGATTTCCCGAATAAAGATTATGGCGGAATTGAATATTACCGAGCGGCGGTTGCCGCAAGACGGGCGGATTGTTTATCAATATAAACGCAGGATGGTTGATTTGCGGGTGTCGGTGCTGCCGACGGTCAACGGCGAAAAGATCTGTATGCGGATATTAGATAAAGAAGCTACAGTTGTCCGGGTTGAACGGTTAGGGATGAGCAAGTCGGATGTTGCCAGTTACAAAGAGCTATATCAAAACTCTGACGGAATGATTTTGGTAACCGGACCGACCGGCTGCGGGAAATCCACGACACTTTATGCTACTGTACATGAAATCAATGTACCAGACAAAAATATTGTCACTATTGAAGATCCGGTTGAGCTGCAATTTGAAGGGTTGAACCAGGTTATGATTAACGCAAATATCGGCTTGACTTTCGCATCAGTGTTGCGCTCGATATTGCGCCAAGATCCAAACATTATCATGGTCGGCGAGATTCGCGATACCGAGACTGCCGATATTGCGGTTCGCGCGGCAATGACCGGTCATATGGTGCTTAGTTCACTGCATACCAACAGCGCGCCTGGGGCGCTAACACGCTTGATGGACATGGGTGTTGAGCCGTTTGTTATCGCATCAGCGGTGCGCGGCGTGGTCGCGCAACGCCTCGTGCGGCTGATTTGCGTCGAGTGTAAGGAATCTTATTCGCCGGAGCCGGAATCAACTGAACGGGTATTTCTAAACGTCAGCCCGGAAGCGCCGATAAAATTGTTTCGTGGCGCTGGTTGCAAAATGTGCGGATTCACCGGTTATAAAGGCCGTACCGGAATTTATGAAGTTATGGCAATGTCCCCTAAACTGCGTTCGATGGTAAACAAGAGCGTAACTGATGAGGAACTAGTCCGGATAGCACGTGATGAGGGAATGACATCGATGCGTGAAGACGGTGTCAACAAAATATATGCCGGATTAACGACTGTTCAAGAAGTTGTACGAGTTTCCTTTGCCGACGACGAGGATTAAGGAGTAACTATGGCGATTGCAATACAAGAATTATTGCGGATAACAGTAGAGAAAAATGCGTCCGATTTACATGTTTTGGCAGGTTCGCCACCGGCGCTCCGGGTTTTCGGAAAAATCGAGTATTTGGCGATGCCAAAATTGAGTCTGGAAGAAACAGAAATAATGTTGAATGATTGCAGCACTGCTGTGCAGCAAGAACGGCTTCGTGAAACAAAGGAACTGGATTTTGGTTATTCTATCGAAGGCCTAGCCCGGTTTCGCGTAAATGCGTTTTACCAACAGGGTACAGTTTCGATGGTGTTTAGGACAATAAAAGATCAAGTTCCGACGCTTGAGGAATTGGGATTGCCGTTAGTCTTGAAAACGCTGGCGCAAAAGCCGCGGGGCATGATATTGGTAACCGGACCGACTGGTAGCGGAAAAACGACTACTTTGGCGGCGCTCATCGATTTGATTAATGAAGAACGCAGTTGTAATATCATCACACTCGAAGACCCGATTGAGTACGTTCATAAGAGCAAACGCAGCATAGTGCATCAACGAGAAATCCATCTGGACACTTTTTCGTTCGCCAACGGCTTGCGGGCATCGTTGCGTGAAGACCCGGATGTAATATTGGTAGGGGAGATGCGTGATTTAGAAACAGTATCGATTGCTATTACTGCTGCTGAGACCGGCCACTTGGTTTTTGGAACTCTGCACACTCAAGACGCTGCGCAATCGATAGACCGAATAATTGACGTTTTTCCAACTAGCCACCAAAATCAAATCAAAAGTCAGTTAGCGCAAATATTACAAGGAATAGTTGCCCAACGATTAATGCCGCGCAAAGACCGTCCGGGAAGGATTGCGGCTTTAGAAGTATTGGTAAGTACCCCGGCAATAAAAAACTTGGTGCGTGAGGGCAAGACCCACCAAATACTATCAGCGATACAGACCGGTTCCAGTCTGGGAATGCAGTCCATGGATCAGGTTCTGAAGGATTACTATAATCGTGGTTTAATCGATTTTGAAGAGGCTTTGGCGAATGCTACGGACCCGGATATTTTTTTGAGAATGGTTCGCGGTAGTTATTGATGTTAAAAACTTTTGCTTATACCGCTCGTGACCAAAATGGTCGAATTATTCGCGATACAGTTACCGCGTCTAATAAAGAGGCGCTGGTAATGCATTTGCGCCGTCAAGGGTTATTGATAACCAAGATTGAAGAAAAGCAAGTTATTTGGGCGCAAATAAAGGCAATGTTCGAAACAAAGAAGGCAACGCTCAAGGAACTTTCGTTGTTTTGTCGTCAATTTTCTACGATGATAAACGCCGGTTTAACAATTGTCGGCGCGATGAGCGTACTGGTTATGCAGACAACTAATATGCAGTTTCGCGCGGTATTGACAGACGTTGTGCAATCGCTGCAAGATGGATTGATGCTTAGCAAAGCGATGCGCAAACACCTGGGAACTTTTCCGGAAATCATGATATCAATGATTGAAGCCGGCGAGACCGGTGGTATCTTGGACATGGTTCTTGACCGCTTGGCGATGCAATTCGAGAAACAGCATAAACTGAACGCTAAAATCCGCGCCGCTATGGCCTATCCGATTGTAGTCAGCTCGGTAGCTTTTGTGGTTGTTGGTTTTTTGGGAGTGTTTGTGTTCCCGAAATTTGTCGATATGTTCAAGTCGATGAATATGAAAATTCCATTGATGACGCAAATGTTAATTGATTTGGTTGCATTCGTAGAAAATTATTATTGGGCTATTGGATTATTCGTCATCGCCATTGTATTTACTTTTCGCTATTATAACGAAAAAGAAGAATTCAAATTGCAGCGAAATTTGCTGGAATTAAAAGTTCCGGTTATTGGCGCGCTAGTTCAAAAGACCGCCTTGGTCAATTTTTCACGCACCATCGGCTCATTACTAAGGGGTGGCGTACCGATGATGATAGCGCTAGAAGTAACAGCGAAGACTAGCAGTAATATCCTGATGAAAAAGGCGATTGCGGTTGCCACGAACAGTGTTAAGAACGGTAAAAGTTTCTCTGAGACTTTTGCCACCTCGCCGATATTTTTGCCGATGGCGGTACAGATGATGATGATAGGTGAGCAATCCGGTACGTTAGACGCGATGCTTGACCGGATCGCAGATTACTATGAAATCGAGATTGACGAGACTATTTCCAAGTTGAGTACGATTATTGAACCGATTATGATTGTCGGACTTGGCATCGGCGCTACACTCGTCGTAATTACTGTAGTCGTTCCAATGATGGACGCAGTTACCGGCGCAGCAAAATAGGGGGCATATAGATTGGAACGAGTGAAAAGAATCTTCGCGGCAGTGCGGCGATTAGCGATAATTATTTACCATTTTTGCCGGATTCAGCTGGATTATGAGAAAATAAAGAAATATTATATCCTGCTGTTAATAATAGTTTTCGGGCAGTTCTGTCATGCGATGTACCCGTTCATTTTCACTGATGTGCCGATAATTAACGAATACTGGTCGTTGCCGGAAAAGACTTTATTGACCGACGCTGACGGGAAATCAATATACGTTGACAATACCGAATTTATCAACGAACATCAGCTGTTCGGGGTTCAACATAAATATGATCCACGTAAAGATAATGGCAGTAATGTGCTGATTCCGGAAATGACCGTGAAAATTGCCTGGACGCCGGAATTGCAAAAATTTGCCGATGCTAGTGAATTCCGGTTTTTTTATGATAAACCGAGCGGTTCATTGGTAGCGCTGGATTATTTCACCGATGAAGATAAAAGTAAATTAAATAAAATCGTAGTTGAACCAGTTGAACAAGAACGATTGAAGCAGTTACAGGCTGCTGCCGAAAAGCAGATGAGAGAATTGCTGTTGCGCAAAAAAACTCCGCGGGAACTGGAATTCATTGCAAGCAATATTGATGAGTGGGGTTGGCAAATACGCAGTCAGGGAATCATTCATCATCGTAGTTACATCTTCGAACCGATTCGCGATTTGGAGTACGGTAAGTCGGCGAGTGAAGTTTATTGCCAATACGGTTATGGAATGGCGCAGTTTATACGCTTGTTGTTAAAATGCACGGGAGGCATTACTTATACCAATTTTGTTCATGTTGTTTTTCCGTTTTATCTCATCTACCTAGTTGCGTTGCTATATGTTGTTTATGTTATCACTAAACGCTGGGACATAGTTTTATGTGTCGCGCTTTATTTCACTTCGGTGATTGAAGCAATAGATTTTAAGATGTTGTATGCTTATGACGGTATGAACCCAATTCGCTATTTTCCCGATAGTGCAGTTGTTTTTTTGTTTTACAAATACGCTTTTGGCAATATGAAGACTTTCCGATTTTTGGTTGCTGCGATTCTCGTTGCTGCGCTGTTTATCATTTACAATAATTCGTTTGGACTGTTTTTATATATAGCAGTATTGATCGGAGTGCTATATCTCTGTATATTTGATGGCACTAGAAGACGCGCGAATAGCCTATTGTTATTTGGCGCTATAATTATTGGTTTTTGGGCATATACAATCGGTACTCCCGGTCCAAATATTATGGTTAAATATTTTCTTTCCGGAATTTTAACGACAGGTGTGAGCTCGGGAATTCCGTTATTGCTGTTCTCTTTTGGTGTGGCATATTTGTTGCTGATTAAGAATCGGGGTTGCGGTGAAAATAGTTTTGGAGTTTTCTTGTTGTTATATGCCCAGCAAATGTTGCTATTTAAAGTGGTCGAAAACAATTCAGCGGCTGTAACTTCTGCTGTGGTTTTCGGCTGGATATATTTTGGGCACCTTGCTTTTAACGGTAAGTTTCTTAAGTTTAAGACGCCGACATTACTATTTATTGCAGTCTGGTTAATCTATTCGAGCTGGCATCCAGCGATTACAAATCACTATATTAGCAAATCGAATTACTATGATATTATTAATGCTCATAAAATCACACGATTGCCGTTTTCGGAAATATCGATAGAGAGCGACATCGAACCAAAGCTACTTGAGGAAACGGTTGATTTCATCAATTTGCACCAGCCTCAGCGTATGATTACTATGTTTTCTGAATGTGATACTTTATTTTTACCGGCAGCTGGTAAAATAAATTCCATTCCATATTCAGATTTGTTGGCGTTTGTTTTTTCAGAATATGAAAACGAGCAGATAGTAAAACAGTTTCAAAAAAACGCTCCCGAATTTATTTTTGTAGACAACGCCTATAATGTTACACCCGCCATTGATGTAATCCATGAAAGGCGATTGCAAGAATTGGTTTACCAAACGACAAATATTGATTTACGTTCAATGAGTTGGCGCTCACGAAAAAAGCAAGACTTTTATGTAATATGGCGGGAAATTTCTGAAAACTATCAATTGGTTGAGCGCTGTAGGTTGCTAGCGTTATATAAGAAGAAGGATGAATAAAATGCAGTGGTTTAAAAATGTTGTCGGAAAAATATTGTGGCTCTTAAAAAAAACGGGTCATTATCTTAACGAAAAATATTTCTTATTCAATTGGTTGTTGATGGTTTTGATGGTCATTTCGCTGTGTCGATTTTTCTCAATCGATGTAACATTGATGTTGCAACCGTATGTTCCGGATTACGGTTTCAAAGATTATATGTCACGAAATGCCTTTAAGCTCACGGAAATAATTCGTTATGTTCTTACTTGTAGCGTGCTATTTGTATTGTTCGTTATTGTGGGAGTGTGGAAAAAAAGTTTTAGTGGCAAGCAGAGTTGTGAAAAAAAAATCAGGGTCAGCTGCTTAATTGTCACTTTAATGCTAAATGTTGTGATTACTTATTATAATTCTCATGCGACAACGATAATATTTTTATTGTTATGCTTTGCTTGTAGTTCGGCAATTTTGGCTCCGGTAATTATTGCGAGCCTAATGAAAAGTCAGCGATGCTTTACAATCCGAAAAATCGAAAAACATTAAAAAATATAAACTCCCCCCCTTGTAATTCTCTTAATTTGATGTACAATTAGTATAGAGTATATGTTGAAAAACATAATGCTAATAATAGAAAGGAGAATTTATCATGTTGAACAAACTTCGTTCAGTAAGACTCGGTAGCAAAGGCTTTACGTTAGTGGAATTATTGGTTGTTATTGCCATACTTGGTATCCTTGCTGCTATTGTTATTCCGAAACTTATGGGACAAAATGACGCGGCTCGTGTCGCAAAAGTAAAAGCTGACTTGGCAACCATGGAACAAGCTACGCAGATTTATGCTACACAGAAGTCGGTGCAAATTTCGAGTGTATCTGGTATTGCTGATCTAGTTGCTGGTGGGTATTTAGTTGCAACACCGGTTCCGCCAATGCAGGTATTTACTGTTCATGATTCAACGGGAGGTGTTTTGCTGGCCGCTGTAACCTCAGCTCAAACTTATACTATTTCTCTCTCAGGAACACAAGAGCGTCCGGTATTCAGTGCATCAGCAAATTATTTGATTGAAAACATTTCGGCTTGGAACTAAACTAAGTTATCTTAAAAGAGCGGCGATGCCGCTCTTTTTTTTATCGGTGATTCAAAATTATTGCGGTTAACACCTAAATAAAGTATAATTAAGCTATCAAACGTGCTATGTAGACGATTGTGAGATGAAATATATGATTAGAGCTGAAGTGTTAAAATGCAAAAAAGGCATAGCGGGTTTTACGGTTGTAGAACTGTTGGTAGTGATTGCCGTTTTAGGAATTATCGCGGCAGTTGTAATTATCAATGTGTTTGGTCAGACGGATCGCACTAATCGCAGCCGGATTCTTGCTGATTTGCAGATACTTGATTCATCGACGCAATTGTATCTTAACAAATACCCATCACAACCATCAATACAAGATTTAGTGATGGCCAATTTCATTGTTGCAGTTCCTAATTCCGTTGGCAAGCCGGATGTATCGTTTCAGGGATTAAAAATTACCGATATGGGTTACACGTTAACAAATGTATCAGCTTTTGCCGCCGGCGGCACGTCGGTTACTGGAGATTTTCGGGCGCGGCTAAGTGGCAATGTATATGCGGAAGCGACACCAAGTGGTAAAAATGCCAGTTTGTTTACAATCGAGCAATTAATCGAAGCCGGATGGTAGCGTTTGTTGTGTTGTAAGGAGTTATCGAGTGTCTTTTAGAGTAGTCCAGTTATCAAGTAGAAGACGATGAAGCGGTTAATTAGAGTAGTTCCGGTCTTTATCGTCGCCGTTGCTATCGCGACTAATAGTTTTCGAATATTCACCGCCTTGCCGATATTCGCGTTGGGCGGTTTTTTCTTATTGTTTTTTAAACGTGAATTTACTGGTAATGAGCGGATTGCTATAGCCATTTCTACCGTTTATTTTATGGTCCAACTGATCGGTAATTATTTCACAGCGGCGCCGGAGCAAAGTTTAATGTACACGTTACGTATAGCCGGATTGCCGGTCGCGGTATTTATTGCTGTACTAATTGCGGCAAAAAATCGTAGTCGATATAATCTGCTGCTGGCAGCGCTATTAGCATCTGTTGCCGTTATCGACATTAATATCGTCTATAATGCGTTCAATGGTATTGGACGCACTGGTAAAATACCGGTGCTAGAACTTGCCGGGATGTTTCAGTGGCCGGATTGGTTTAATTCGATTGCTTGCCCGTTCGCAGCAGTTATGTTTTTTCGAACTGCCGGTAAAGCAAAATGGTTGTGGCTGGGTGCCGCAATTTTGTTTTTTGCCGCCAGCTTGCTGAACGGCAGCAGGATGCTCTGGATTTCGCTGTTCTTGTGTTGTTTAGTTTATCTAGCAATTACTTCCAAGCTTAACCGTCGTAATCTCCTTTACTGCCTCGCAGCTTTACTGCTTTGCGGCTTGGTACTATTTGTAGTTCCGACTACCCGCTGGCGCATCTTGATGTTTTTTGACCCAAACGCGATGGCTAATGCCGATCGGATTGCGGTCTGGACGAACTCGCTATATATGATTGGCGACTTTCCGTGGTTTGGCGTGGGCAATGGGATGTTTAAGTATGTGTTTAACAAGTTCTACACTTTTGGATATGTATTTCGTAGCGGCGAGTTGTCGCATGCCCATAATTTGTTATTAGCTCGGCTGGCAGATAGTGGTATCGTCGGCACGATTCCGTTCGTTGCAATGCTGTGGTATTATTTTAAATCGGTTTATGTAAAATTAGGCGAGGCTGTTAAGCCAGAAGTTGTCGCCGGATTTGTGGCGATGTGCGGTTGGCTGTTCATGGGAATTTTTGATTATTGCTTGCGTTTCCCGCCAACATCGCTGGCGTTTGCGATAATCGCCGCGTTGACGATTGCGCGGGCTAATATGGTTGGCGTAGGGGCGATTCACGAATCGCCCGAAACATCTACGAAATAACGCGGGCAATTCGTGAATTGCCCCTACGTTTCGAGGCAACGAGATGGATTATTTTAAAACGCGCATTTACTCGCTTATGTTCATTATTTCTGACTACTGCGCGATTATTGTCGCGCAGTATTTGGCGTTGACTATTCGGGTCGAGGTGTTGGGTGATTATTTGGAGATAATGCCGCTCAAATGGCAGACTCCGGAAATATATGCGTACGCCATTATTCCCGGAGTATTTATCGGTTTTTGCTATTTAGAACGGTTGTACGCCCGGCGTCAGTTGTTTTGGGAGATGTCGGCAAATGTTTTCCGCGCCGGTATTTACACCTGTTTTGTTTGGTTATTATTGTTTTTTGTAACCAAAGATATTGCGCAACTTTCCCGACCCTATTTTATTATTCTCTGGATTGTGGCGGTGCCAATTGCTTTAGTGTTTCGTTATCTGACCAAAAAAATATTGTTGCGGCTGGGGTTATGGCAAACCAAAACTCTATTGATCGGCTCGGGTAAATCAGCCGAAAAAATACTCCATACGGCGCTAAGTGACCCGGGTATGGGTTATAGTTTCGTTGGCAGAATCGGTGATCGGGAAGTTGGGAAATATCCTGTTTTGACAAAATTGAATTATCTGGGCATAATTGAGTCGTTAGAGACGGTGTTGAAGCAGTATCCTTGTCAGGATGTTATTATTGCGACCACCGGTATCAGCAGTGACAAGTTGATCGAATTAGTTTTTCGCGCTCAACCGCTGGTGAAAAACATTTCTTTTTTACCGGACATTATCGGGGTGCCGGTAATGGGGCTTGAAACGCAGACGCTAGTAAATGAAAAGACAATAATGCTTACTGTCAAGAACAATTTAGCCGTTAAGCACAACCGGATATTTAAGATTTTATTTGATTTTATGATGAGTTTATTTGGATTGATAGTATTTGTTCCGCTGTTTATTTTGCTGTCACTCGCAGTTTTTGTGGATAGCCCCGGGAAAATAATTTTTTCGCACCAACGTATCGGGCGTAATGGCAAAGAATTCCCCTGCTACAAGTTTCGCACCATGGCGCCGGATGCCGCTGCTAAACTGCAAGTCTATCTGGCAGATAATCCAGCAGCTGCCGCTGAATGGGAACGCGACTATAAATTAAAAGCTGATCCGCGGGTGACAAGGGTTGGAAAAATTTTGCGGGCAACCAGTCTTGATGAATTGCCGCAATTTATTAATGTCTTGCGCGGCGAAATGAGTTTGGTCGGGCCGCGACCGATAGTAGCCGAGGAAATAGCGAAGTACAAGGAATATATCGCCGACTATTATCTGGTGCGTCCGGGAATTACCGGTTGGTGGCAGGTACATGGGCGAAATGACGTAAGTTACGATGACCGTGTGCAGATGGACAGTTGGTATGTGCGCAATTGGAGTCTGTGGCTGGATATTGAGCTACTGGTTAAAACACTGGACGCGGTAGTTGCTAAACGCGGAGCTTATTAAACGGCAATAGTTTGGAGGTTGTATGTCAAATTTTATTGTGAAAGACAGTTACCGGTTCATGGTGACCGGTACTTCGATATCTAAGGGCGTAGTTTTTGATAACGAAAAGGGCAAATACATGATTCTCAAAGATAATTACGTTACCTTGGTTCAAGATAAACTAAAAGTGAAGATTATTAACGTTGCAAAATTTGGCAACACCATTACCCGCGGCATTCCCCGCATCGAAGACGCACTGGACCGGGAAATGCCCGATGTCGCGGTAATCGAATATGGCGGGAACGATTGTGATTTCGCCTGGAACGAAATAGCCAACGACCCTAGCGGAGCGCATTTGCCGCTTACTGAGTTCAATTTGTTTGAAGAGACTTTGCGGGATACTATCAAACAGTTTAAAGACCGCGGCATCATCCCGATTTTGCTGACGTTGCCGCCGTTAAATGCCGAGGCTTATCTGAAGTGGGTGAGCCGAAACGACTCAGACGCTGCGGCAAGTATTTTGAAGTGGCTGGGCAGTGTAACCAAAATTTATTGGTGGCACGAGCGCTACAACTCGTTAATTGTAAAGGTTGCCATGGCAACCCGTACGCAAATAATCGATATCCGCGGCGCTTTTCTGGAACACCCTGATTTTCAAAAATTCCTGTGTAGTGACGGCATTCATCCGAATCGGGAAGGCCACAAGGTAATCGCTGAAAAAATTATTGAATATATTCAAGACATCGACAATTCCGAATTGTTCTTGTTAGAGGAAAAATAAAAAAAGAGTATCGTATGCCGATTAGCCATTTTTACTGCGTGCCAGGTATACAGTGGTGATTCCGGAAATTGCTATGGTTAATAAAAATAGCGGTATCCGCCAATAATTTAACGGTAAATATTCATACAGACCATAAATGCCAAACAGGATAAAAATCATTGCTGCAAACCATTTTACAGCGCGTTCGGGAATGTTTTTGCCGAGTACGATTCCGACTACGATACCAAGAGCGTCGGCAATCATCATCCCGGTTGTCGTACCCAGCCAAACATAAATAATTGAGTTGTATTTGGCGGCCAACGCAATCGTTGCTAGCTGAGTTTTATCACCCATTTCGGCAATGAAAAAGGCAATTGCCACGGTCCAAAACGGATTGAAGCGGCTTGCTTTGTCCTCGCCGTCCAATTTGTCACCGCGAATTGTCCATAAGCCAAATAATATAAACGAATAGGCGGCAATTATTTGGATATAGCTTATCGGAATAAAGTTAGTCAAATACGAACCGACTAAAACTGCCAAAAAATGATTGAGAATTGTCGCAACAAACACGCCCCACATCACGACTTTCCAATTGAATTGTGCGGCGAACGCCATCGCTAGTAGCTGGGTTTTATCACCCATTTCGGCGAGTACGACGAAAATGCAGGAAGTTAAAAATTCGTTCACTCTGACCTCCAAAAATAAAAATCGAGACCTTTGGCACTTTTAGTGCCAAAGGTCTCGTTAATTGACTTGCGTCAACGATGCCGCCAGGCTTGCGCCAGTATGTTGACGGTATCTAGGAAACTACTCCCCTTTGATTAACAAAATTGTAGCATGAGAAAAAAAGATTTGCAAGAACGTTTTGTTCCGTTCTGTGATATAATGGATGTAGCCTAAATAAATGGGGGGACCAACATGGGTATCTTCAGCAAAGGGTTCATAATCAGAGTAGTGGTAATTATTGTGGTTGTAGTGGTTATTGGCTATTTCGCGAAAAACAATCACGAAAGCCGCTTCATTGGACACGCCGCTCAAGGCTTAGTTGATAGTGTTTATCGTTTTTTTAACAGCATATTTGGTTAATTTGCGGTAGTACAATCAAATAGTCGGATTCATCAGGGCTTACCTGATGTTTCGGATTTGAAAATTTTATGCTATACCTGAACCTCAGAGTGGCTCTGATGGAGGGAACGAGTGTTTGCATGTCGTAATGGCATGTTAATTTGGATGATTGTCCGCTTGTTCACTTTGAGCAGGCGGTTTTTATTTTGGAGGTAGACGATGAAAAGAATCGGTGTTGTGGGAATAATCATTGAAGACCGGGCTAAGGCGCAAGAAGTTAATAATATTCTCGGTAGCTATGGGGATATGATTATTGGACGAATGGGAGTGCCGCATATCAAACGGGAGCAACATGAGCTAAATGTGATAGCGCTGATTGTCGAAGGAACAAGCGATGAAGTTGGCGCTATGGCCGGAAAAATCGGCAACATCAAGGGTGTGCAGATTAAGACGGCATTGGCGAACAGGTGAATATGAGAATTGAAAGCGATTTCTTAGGGGAGATGCAGTTGCCGGACACGGCGCTTTATGGCATTCATAGCGCACGGGCCGAGGAAAACTTTGCGGTCAGCGGCAGAATTCCCCATCATGAATTGATTCGCGCTTATGCCGAGGTAAAAATGGCTTGCGTCGAAGCAAATATTTATTCCGGAGGACTGACCGCCGAAATTGGCGACGTTATCTTTCGCGCTGCCGGGGAATTAGCGTCCGGAAAACTGATCGCGCATATCGTCGTTGATGCTTTGCAAGGCGGCGCCGGTACATCGTTGAATATGAATGTAAACGAAGTTATCGCCAACCGGGCGCTAGAGCTATTGGGGAAAACGCGCGGTGACTACGAAACTGTTTCACCGCTCCGCGATGTCAATATGGCGCAATCGACTAACGATACTTTTCCAACAGCTTTGCGAATTGCGGCAATCCGCTTGATTACCGAATTGTCCGAAAGCTGTGCCAAATTGCAAGGGGCGTTACAAGCGAAGGAGCGCGAATTTGCCGGAGTGTTAAAAGTCGGCCGCACGCAACTACAGGATGCGGTGCCGATGACGCTCGGGCATGAATTTGGCGCCTGGGCCGAAGCGGTAGCGCGTGACCGCTGGCGCTTGTACAAAACCGAGGAGCGGCTACGCGAAGTCAATCTGGGCGGTACAGCGATTGGCACCGGAATAAATGCTGACCGCAAATATATGTTCACGGTTATTGAGCGGTTGCGCGGGATAACCGGCATCGGCTTGGCGCGTAAAGAAAACCTAATCGATGCCACACAAAATGTTGATGTATTTGTTGAGGTATCGGGAATTTTGAAAGCCTGTGCAGCCAATATGGCAAAAATCGCCGCCGACATCCGGCTGCTTGCCAGCGGACCGCGTGCTGGAATCGGCGAGCTGATATTGCCGGATTTACAGGCTGGTTCATCAATTATGCCGGGTAAAGTCAACCCGGTTATGACCGAACTGTTAACCCAGGCCGCCTGGCAAATGATAGCGGCGGATACGGCAATAACCTATGCCGCGCAAGGCGGGCAACTGGAATTAAACGCCTTTTTGCCATTGATTGCCGACAACCTGCTAAACGGCATTAGCATTTTGAATAAGTCGATTAGATTGTTCACTGAAAAATGTATCAACGGTATCCAGGCGGATAATAATCGCTGTCTGCGAAATTTGGAACAAACTGCAGCGCTGATAACTGCGGCAGTTCCGACTATCGGTTACGCGGCGGCGGCCGAGTTGGTAAAAACAATGATGCGGGAAAACATTTCGGCACGCGCAGCGTTGATTGCCGCCAAATTCGTAAGCCCTGACGAATTTGATACTGTTTTTAGTATCGAAAAAATCATCCGACCGGGATAGATTATGAAAGCTGAAAGTTAAAAGCTGAAATTCGATTGGAAAAAGTAAAAGCTGAAAGGCTTGGTGAAGATTATGTTTGATGTGACTAAGGGAAATCGGTTGCATATTGCAATTTTTGGTAAGCGCAATGCTGGTAAATCAAGTTTGATTAATGCCTTAACCGGACAGAAATTGGCGATTGTATCGGATGTCGCCGGGACTACTACTGATCCGGTTTACAAATCCATGGAAATATTGCCGATTGGTCCGGTAATGCTGATTGATACCGCCGGCATCGATGATAGCGGTGAATTAGGACGGTTGCGAGTAGAAAAATCGCTGGAAGTGATGCGAAAAACGGACGTGGCGCTGCTGGTGGTGGCGGTAGATTCAGCATTTGACGCGGCGGAACAACTGGTTATCGAGCAGTGCAAAAAGCTAACTATCCCGCTTATCCTCGTAATAAATAAAATCGATATTGGGCTGGCGGCGAATAATTTCATTCCTCGAATATATGCTGATTTGCCGGTCGCTTCTTTAAGTTCGCTAACCGGCAAGGGGGTCAACATTCTCAAAGGACTGTTGATAAAACACGCGCCATTAAAATGGGAACAGCAGACGTTAGTTGGCGATTTGATTAGACCGGGTGATGTGTGCGTGTTGGTAACACCAATCGATTTGGCGGCGCCGAAGGGGCGGTTAATCTTGCCGCAAGTGCAGATAATTCGCGACATTCTCGACAGTGACGCGATGGCGTATGTTGTCAAAGAACGGGAATTGCGCGCTTGTATTCAATCGCTAAAAGACAAACCGCGAATAGTGATTACTGATTCCCAAGCGTTCTTAAAGGCGGATGCCGACACCCCGCCCGGAGTGCTGTTTACCTCGTTTTCGATATTGTTTGCGCGGTTCAAAGGGGATTTGCGAACTTTTGTCGAGGGCGCAAGCGCTATCGGTCAGTTGCGTTCTGGTGACAAAGTGCTGATTGCCGAGTCCTGTACCCATCATCGGGTGGAAGATGATATTGGTACAGTAAAAATTCCCCGCTGGATTAGAAATATGCAGGGTGATGTTGAGTTCGTTCACGTTGCTGGTACTGAATTTCCTGCTGATCTTAGTTCATATAAGTTAGTGCTGCATTGCGGCGGGTGCATGAGTAATCGTCGCGATATGCTGTCGAGGATGTTGGTATGCAAAGAAGCCGGAGTGCCGATTGTGAATTACGGAATAGCCATCGGCTACTTGCAGGGGGTTTTGAAACGGGCGTTGTCGCCGTGGCCGGAGCTGGTAGAAATTTTACAAAATGATTAATTTTGGAGGATATTATGAGTTATTGGAGCAAAAATCCGGAATGGGAAGCAGTAGAATTCATTGATGACGAGAAAATAGCCGCTCTGTTAAAAAATGGTGAGCAGGCCAACGATGAGCAAGTCGAGGCGATTATTGAAAAATCCTTGCTGGCTAAAGGTTTGACTATTGAAGAAGTAGCCGCGTTGATTCAAAATCAAAATGACGAATTGACCGCCAAAATGTTTTTGGCAGCCGGAGCGATCAAAAAACGCATTTACGGCAAACGGGTTGTGCTGTTTGCGCCGTTATATATCAGTGATCATTGCATTAATGATTGCGCTTATTGCGGCTACTGTGTGCGCAACAAATTTAACCGGCGTAAGCTGACAATGGCGGAAATAGTCAGCGAAGTTAAAGTCCTTGAATCGATGGGACATAAGCGATTGGCAGTGGAAGCTGGCGAGCATCCGGAGCTGTGTCCGGTTGAATATGTAATCGAAGCGTTAAAAACTATTTACTCGGTAAAGATGGATCAGGGCGCAATCCGCCGTTGTAATGTCAATATTGCCGCGACGACGGTTGAAGACTACTTGAAATTAAAAGAAGCCGGAATTGGAACCTACATTTTATTTCAAGAAACCTATCACCGCGCCAGTTATGCCAAGTATCACCGCGCCGGACCAAAATCCGACTATGACTGGCACACAACAGCCCATCATCGGGCGATGCAGGCGGGAATCGATGATGTTGGTTTTGGCGCGTTATTCGGGTTGTACGACTGGCGCTATGAGGTGCTGGGATTGTTTTTGCATGCCGCGGATATGGAGCGCCGCTTTGGCGTCGGACCGCACACGATTTCCGTGCCGCGAATAAAAAAGGCTTTTGGCGCGGAGAATGCTGAATATCCTTATGCAGTGAGCGATGACGACTTTATGAAACTGACGGCGATAATTCGCCTGGCAGTTCCTTACACCGGCATTATTTTATCCACTCGCGAGAGTTCACAAATGCGCCATAATTTGTTGCAATACGGTGTCTCTCAAGTTTCCGCCGGTAGCTGCGCCGCGGTCGGTGGTTACAGCACGACCGACGGTAGTGATACCAAGCAATTTTCTGTCGAGGATCTGCGGTCGCCGGATGAAGTACTGGGTGATTTGCTGGAGAATGGCTGGTTGCCGAGTTTTTGTACCGCCTGTTATCGCAAAGGGCGTACTGGCGACCGGTTTATGCAACTCGCCAAAACCGGAGAGATTCAAAATGTCTGCCAGCCAAACGCCATTCTGACCCTGAAAGAGTATTTGAATGATTACGCAAGCGCCGAATTGAAAGTTATCGGCGAGGCCGCCATACAAAAGCATTTAGCCGAAATCGGCGCGCCGGAGGTGCGGACAGCGGTGGAAGAAGAACTGCGTAAAATTGACAGCGGTGTGCGCGATTTGTACTTTTAGGGAAGCACTCAATGTCAGCAATAAAAATGTGATAGTAAATAACTATTGCTGAGTGCTCCCCAGGTCTTCTTGAATAACGGTTCCGATTGTGTAATAATATCTGCCGGAGGGACTATGAAAAAAAAGCTTGTTAGGCGATTAACCCAGGCATTGTGGATAGTTTTTGGCAATATTATCAGCGCGGTCGGGTTTAGTATGTTTTTGCTGCCCAACGAACTGCTAAGCGGTGGCGTGAGCGGCATCGCGATGATTCTGTACTATGTAATTCATACGCCAATCGGCATGATGTATCTGTTGTTTAACATTCCGCTGTTTATTGCCGCGTATTTCTATCTCAGTCGTGAATTCTTTTGGATTGGTTTGCTCGGGATGGCGACTTTTTCGCTGGCGCTCGATTGGACAGTCTGGATGAAGGGCGTGATGCTGTTTGATAATCGCGATATAATAATCGCGTCAATTTTCGGCGGCGTGCTGTATGGACTGGGCGGCGGTATAGTATTCCGCGTTGGCGGACATTGCGGCGGGTTGGATATTGTCAGTTTGATTTTCAAGAAATATCTGGGAATAAATGTTGGCACGGCATCATTCGCGATAAACGTGCTTATTATCGGAATATCCGGGTATTTTCTTGGCGTCAAACCGGCGATGTATTCGCTCATTCCAATGTTTGTCAGCTCGTTTACAACTAACTATGTGCTCGACGGATTCAGTCGCAAGAAAACAGTGACGATTATTTCTGACCACACCGAAGAAATTGCCAGAACAATAATGGCGGAGGTTGACCGTGGCGCGACTTTCCTAGACGGTAAAGGCGCTTACTCCGGCGATGCCAAGCAAATTCTTTTGGTGGTTGTCAGTCCGTTGCAACTGGTAAAGACCATTGGAATTGTCAATGATATTGATGATAAAGCCTTTGTAATCACCCAGGATGCATCTGAAGTACACGGACACGGGTTTAGCCGATAGAATATAAAAAAAGCGCCATTTGGCGCTTTTTTTATATATTATTTGGTTATCGTCATCGGTTGCTCGGTATTGGCAACGTAAGTTCCGGTGCTAGTGCAGATATTTTCGAAAAACCCCGGTCCGTCGACGATCGTTACTTTGCCGTCAGCGGTGTAGTAATAACAAGTTATTGAACCGATGATTTCGGCGCTGATTGGAAAGTAAACCAGACTTATCGGCGCCCGATTGGCTAATGATTTGTTGTTACCGGCCAGCAAGACATTATTTAGATTGATTTGCGGCGTGAGCGATGAAACGCGTTTGGAACGAGTCATCTGCATCGGTCCAAAATTAATGTCGTGCTGGTCGTTATTGGTATTCCAGACCCAGGTGTTGTCATACGGGTATAAGTAATTTTGTTCCACGGCATTTAACAAGGTTCCAAAAGTTTTCTCTTTCCGGCTATTGACCCCGTCAAGATAAACCCGATAGCCATCAGCGGCAGTATAAAAATGAATGGCGAGATGAGATTTCTTGACTGAGCCGTCGCTGGTTTTATAGTCACCGACGATGTTGGCGTTTTTGCTGAGCAACCCGATGCAATTGCCGGTGCTGATTTGACCTTCAATATCATAATATTCCGGCACCCCGGCGCTGGTGTACAGACAACCGGTAACTGTATAATTGATAGTTTGTTTAGGTTGATTGTTCAGAAGATAAACTACCGTTCCGGAATTAACCCCGTTTTCGGCTAAAGCGGCGAACGCCGCAGAGGTGAAAATTAGTGAAAAAACTGTTGTTAACAAAAAAAGCGTCAATCGTTTCATATCACATATCCTATCTGAAAGTTTTTTGAGTGCGTATTTATTATACATTGGATTTCTTTTGTTGTATAATGATATTTGCAATAAAAGAATTACGGCTGTACTGGAAAACCGATAATAGCGATTAGTGAGGATGTAATTTTGAAAATAAGGGCATTTGTTTTGGCGATAATGGTATTAGTTACCGGCGCATTGGCTACTCCGGTGAGCGCGGATACATTGAGTGACTATCGATTGGGTCATTTTACATTAAATCTTGGCTACTGGATGGGAACTACTGATTTGGCGGTGAAATCTGACGGACAAAACGGCTATTTGCGTTCCGACGGCGGTAATTTTGACGGTGACATATCAGTAGGTTTGAGCCATGGTTTTGCCATGCGCTACGCTTATACCGGGTTGTCAAATAACTATAACGCACCGGCAAATAGTGCGGGAGTTCCGCAGACTTTGTCAACTATCATGAACACTCAGGACGTTATGGTCATGTTTAAGACCGGTAACGGTTTGGGAAACACTTTGTTAAACGGTTGGGCGCTGGTTACCGGACAGCCACCGCACTGGACCGCCGAGCCGGAAAACGGCAACAATTACGCGTTGTTTATCGGCTACTCGCAGTTTAATGACAACACGCCATATCAGGCCGGAATGCAGCGACCGATAAATCCCGACCGCGGTTGGGAAACTGGGATTGTTAACGCCTGGCCGATCAATAATAAAATCAATACTTTTGGGAAAGCCAGTATTTTTGGCGTAGTGTCCGGTCCGGGTTTGTTTGTCGCCGAGGCCGGTTTCTCTTATGCTGTCGTTGATAATACCACACTAAATATGTCCTACAAAACCGCAGTTACGCTCACTGGTGAATCGGACTACAATGCCGACTATCTTCTCCGTACCGGTTTCCGCTACGGAATATGCTTCTGGTATTAGGAGGAGATGAAGATGAAAAATATCAAATGGTTGATTGTTTTAGGTTTGGTTTTTGGGAATGTACTTATTGCCGGCGCGGTTTTTGCCGGCGATCCGCTCACCGACTATCGGCTGGGTCAGTTTGCAGTAAACCTTAATTATATTTATGGTTCAGAGCGCAGCGGGTTTACTGTCGATGCCGACAAAGAACAATTGAGCGAATTTGCGACCGGTTGGGGTGGCACGCTTGAATACGTGGCAACCGTCGGTGTCGGACACAATTTTGCCGTTCAGTATCGAAACTGGGGCATCAACTGCACGCTCAAACCACCGACGGCTTATAGCGGTACTGTGAACACAAACTTGACTAATCAAGAAGTATCATTATTATACCGGGTCGGGCCGCGGCTTTGGAACGATTTGGCAGATGATGTTGGTAGTATTTTTAGCGGTCAACCGACAGCGCATGAAGAAAAACCCTATACCCGCGATATTTTTTCGTTAGTCGTCGGCTGGGATAGTATCGTTGCTTCGCAAAACGGAACGATCACAGGTTTTGATAAATCTGGATCAACGACCATGGTCAATCCGCCGAACAGCAACCGCAACAGTGTAGTCATCGGCTACGAGATGTCTTATCAAGTTTTCCCAAAGTTATTCAATTCTATTCGCGCCACTTACTCTTTTAACAACGCTTTTTATGGCGAATTTGGTTACTCTTATGATGTTTATGACGGGTTGATTGTCGGCGGGCAGATTGCTACTAAAGATATTTTCAATAATAGCAATGGTCCGCAGGCGGACAATTTCTATATGACCGGATTAATGATTGGCGTGACCTACCAGTACTAACAACAAAAACGCTCTCTGGGAGAGCGTTTTTTTATAGCTTAATGTTAGCCAACAGCTTATTATATTATCGTACTAAATCACAAGTTCATCCTGCTCGTCATCAAAGCCGCTATCATCTTGTAACCAGTGCAACGCCAAGAGCAGACGCGCCTCCCAAGATGATTCGGAGTGGTCGGGGTGAGCGGTATCGAGTACGAACAGTGACGGCAAATGGGAATTTTCTTTTAATATGGTAACGATTTCGTTGGTGCGAAAGATGAACTCTTCATCATCAATTTCTTCTTCGCCTTGTGAGCTGCCTTCAGTTTCGCCGATGTCAAAATACAACCGGCAATAATCGTCAAATTCGATTCCTTCAGCCATTTCCATTAGTTCATCATAATCAACTTCGACAGCCAATGAAAAGAATCCGAATTTACCGATTAAGTCTTGATGGTGCGCCAAAAATTCGAGCAAGATTGTTGCGCCTAACGAGCTGCCTAAAAAACCAGTGTGTTTGCGGGAACGCCGGGTGCGGTATTTTTCATTGATGTAAGGGTATATGGCGTTACGCCAGTCGTTGGCATAATATTCTCCGTCGATCCACGGTAAATATTCATCGGCACGCAGTTCTTCGCCGTTATCAATACCGACGGCAATACAACCTTTGCCGGTAATGGCAAAGTATTCGTCGAGCTTTTTTGCGACTTCCCAGCAACCGTTACCACAATCTTCAAATAAGTTTTGACCATCATTGATATAGATGGTGGAAAAGCGGTCTTTCTTGGAATTGTAGTAGCTAGGCGGAAGGTACACCCAGAGTTTGCGGGTGCGGTTTAACATCGGTAAATAGAAATTTTCAATCACATAGATTTCGCTACCGGATTTATTGGTTTTGAATAATTTTACAGTTGGTATAGGCGCAGGTGCGGTGGATTTCTTAGTTGGAGCTGGTTTAGCTGTTGGTTTGATAAGCGGTCGGACTGGTTTTTTGCTAGCAACTTGCTGTGCTATTTTTGTCGGTCGAGGCGGACTGGCAGATTTTACCGGGGTGACTAATTTGGTCGTCGGTTTTGGCACTACCACGCTGACTTTTTCAGGCTTAATTAATTTGCTATTTGGCAAAACGATTCCTCCTACAGACTATGTTTCAATATATGGAGATTATACTATCATGACAAACAGTAAGCAACAAGCTTGGTCGAAATGCTAGGTGATATTTGGCAGAACCGTAAGCAGTGGGTCGAAAAACAGCTTGACCGGTTGATTTTGGCTTTATTGGTTATGTCAGTATTTACAAACGCGCTAGGATATAGTTCTTGTTCGTTGGCGATAATTGCCGCCTCAACGCTTTATTTTGTGCGGCTAGTTTTGTTCCGCCGCAAAATTCTATTGCCAAAATCTTTATGGCTGGCAACCGGGTTGTATTTTATAGCGCAAATTGGTTGTTCGTTTTTTGCGCTATATCCTTACTATTCGTTGATCTGGTCGGTAAAATATATTATTCTGTATTCGTTGCAATTTTTTTTGATAGTGGCGCTGGTGAATACCCGGGTTTGGTTTTACGCGGTGTTGAGCGCCTGGATATTAGGCATTATGGTTGTTGATTTAAACGTTTGTTGGAATTATCTTATTAGCGGTTTAGGACGCAAGAGCGTAAAATATCTGTTGGAAATATCTGTTTTTCAACTACCGGATTGGTTGAATGGTCTGGTATGGCCGTGGTTGATGGCGTTGGTTCTTATGACAAAAAAGAGCTGTAGATGGGCTGTCGTTGCCGCAATGGCAATAGTGGTCGGCGGAACGGTTTTTAACGGTGGTCGGAATGTTTGGATAGCAGCAGTGGTTGAAACGCTAATATTTCTGTTACTGTTAAAAAAATATCGTTGGGCAGGTTATTCCGTTATTGCGATTGCAGTTCTCGGTGGTATAATGTTTCAGTTGCCGTATATTAAGTCGAGAATGGCATTGTTTTTGGATGCTGGTGCCCGCACCAACATCAACCGAATTATGCTGTGGCGCTACAGTTTGGATGTTTGGCGCGATTTTCCGGCGTTTGGCATCGGTAACGGCAGTACTTTTCAGAAAGTCTTTAATCAATATTATCAACATGGATTTTTCTTTAAAGAGCGTGTCGCGCATAGCCATAACGTATTTTTGGGGCGGTTAGTCGAGACCGGCATCGTCGGTTTGATGGCATTTGTCTGTTTTATTGGCGGCTATTTGCAGCATTTCTGGCAGCAGTTCCGGCAATCGACTACTGGCAATCCGCTGCTGTTAGCCGGATTGGTTGCTCTTATCGGCTGGCTATGCATGGGAATGTTTGATTATTCACTGCATTTGACCCAGGTAACCAGGGCGCTGTGGATAATGTGCGGGCTGACTGTTGTAGCCGGACGGCTGGGGGAGCTGAGTGGTAGAGCATTAAAGCGGTAAATCGGTAACGCAGTAAAGCGACAAAGTGGTAAAGCTACAAAGCAGTAAAGTAGTAAAGCAGTAAAGCGACAAAGCAGTAAAGTAGTAAAGTTATCAATTAAAGTGGTCGAGTGGACAAGTAGCCGAGGGGGCAGGTTAGTAATTATGGCGATGGAGGATGATTTTGTTGAAGTGGAATGATCCAGCCGGACTGGAACGATTATTATTGGAGCTTGTAGGTCAAAATAGTGTGTCGGGAACGAAAAACGAACAAACTATGGCAGAATTGGTTTATAGTTTGTTAAAAACTGTGCCATATTTTGCCGATAATCCGGAAAATCTATTCATAAAGCCACTTAATGATAAATTGGGACGGTCGTTTGTTGCGGCGCTGTTGGATAAAGGCCAACAACAAGAAACGTTGATATTTGTCGGGCATATGGACACGGTCGATATCGAGGACTACGGCCCATTGCGTACGCTTGCTTTCCAACCCTACGAGTATATGCAGGCGATTAAGGCCGGTTTTTTAAGCGCTGATGCAGCACTGGACTTAGCCAGCGGCGAATGGTTGTTTGGCCGCGGCGTAATGGATATGAAGTGCGGCGTGGCAATGCAGATGGCGTTGCTCGAACAATTAGCCGCTGACCAAGGATTCGTGGGGAATATTTTATTGCTTACAGTTCCGGATGAGGAGACGAATTCAGAAGGGGCGTTGGCAGCAGTGAAATTTGCCAACGAACTTCTACAACAGCGCGGACTGCAAGGGTTGGCGGTTGTGAACTGCGAACCGAATTTTGCATCATATCCCGGTGATGATAATCGCTATGTTTACCTCGGTACGGTCGGGAAATTATTGCCAGGGTTCTATTTTGTTGGCAAGGAGACGCATGTCGGCGAGTCGCTATCAGGAATCAATCCGGATTTTATTGCCGCTGAATTTCTGCGCCGGGTGGAAGTGAATACTGATTTTAGTGACTATGATGGCGCCGAAATGACTTTGCCGCCCATTTGCTTAAAGTTTAAGGATTTGAAGGAACTATATTCGGTGCAAACGCCGATTGCGGCAGCAATGTACTATAATTTGCAAACTTTTAACACTACACCGGAAACGGCAATCGAGAAATTTCGCGTTGTCGCAAAAGCCGCGCTGGAGGCTGCTTGTTCCAGGGTGCTAGAACAAGCGGCGATTTATAAAGAACGAACTAAACTCCCGGTCAAGGAATTGCATTTTAACCCACAGGTGCTTACTTATAGCGAATTTTGCGAAATCGTGGCCGAGGGCGATGCCAAACGGGTCGAGTCAGTTGTAAACGATTGCATCGAGCGCTATGCCAGTCTGCCGGATGTTGATGAACGTGAGCTCAATATTCGCATCATCAGCGCATTATATGAGCTATGTCCGTTACGCGAGCCGATGATAATAATGTTTTTTGCGCCGCCTTATTATCCGCACGTTCGCCTAAAAGCCGATAACGCGTTTGAAAAACATTTATTATGCTGCGCGGAGCGACTGACCGAGCGCGCGCAAACTGAATTTGGCGAGACCGTGCTAAAACAGCGCTACTTTCAAGGGTTGTCCGATTTAAGCTATTTTGCAGTGCAAGATGCCGATGCGGTAATCGGTGGATTGGCGCCAAATATGCCGAGCTGGGGGCGCACCTATTCGGTACCGATAGAAGAAATTCGCAAGTTGAATTTGCCGGTCATCAATTTTGGTCCGCATGGTCGTGACCCGCACAAAGTCAGTGAGCGACTGCACAAAAAATATTCGTTCGAAAAAGCGCCAGTGTTGCTCAGAACATTGATAGATGATATTTTCAGCTTTGTTGAAGTAAGTAATTGAGGAGAATCGATGAAAAAGATTACACTCGCCGTATTAGGCGCTGGAAATCGCGGCAAGGATGCCTATGGTTTATTCGTGGAACGCAATCCTTATGAAGCCGAAGTTGTAGCTGTTGCTGACCCGCGCGCCGAACGCCGGACCGCCTTTGCGGAATGTCATAATATTTCACACACCGGAGTGTTCAATTCGTGGTCGGAGTTGCTCGCGCAACCCAAACTGGCGGAAGCCGTGATAATAACCACTCAAGATGATGATCACTTTGAACCAACGAAAGCGGCATTGGAAAAAGGCTATCATGTTTTGTTAGAAAAACCTATGTCCAACGACCCCAATGAATGCCTGGAATTGGGTAAAATCGCCGAAAAATGTGGCAAAATATTCCAGATTTGTCACGTGCTGCGCTACACGCCATTTTTCGCCCAGCTCAAACGGTTGCTAATAGAAGGGCGTATTGGTCGGCTGATGACTATGGAACTCAAAGAAAATGTCGGATATTGGCACTATATGCACAGTTACGTACGCGGCAACTGGCGGAACTCCGATCAATCCAGTCCGATGATTTTGGCGAAATCATGTCATGATATGGATATTCTTCGCTGGTTGGCGGATAGTGCGCCGGTAAAGGTGTCCAGCTTTGGCACGCTCAGTCATTTCAAAACGGCGAACGCACCGAGTGGCGCGACCAAGCACTGTCTGGATGGTTGCGCTCAGTTTGATAATTGCATCTACAATTCGCCGAAATTTTATTTAGCCCGTCTAGGTGGCTGGCCGACCAATGTTGTCTGTGTCAATCAGGATACTGAAGCGGTGCTGGCCGCGCTTGATGGCGGGCAATACGGTCGCTGCGTTTATCATTGTGACAACAATGTTGTCGATCATCAGGTTGTCAATCTGGAATTTGCCAATGAAGTAACGGCATCATTTACGATGCAGGCATTTTCGCAAGACTGTTCGCGGATTATTCGCCTTGCCGGTACCGAGGGCGAAATTTTCGGAGATGTTGAGAATAACTCGGTAATTTTAAATGATTTCATAAACGGTACCCGCGAAAATATTAAATTCTCCGCGCTCGCCGGCGGTCACGGCGGTGGCGATACCGGATTGATGCGGTCGTTTTTAAAGCAAGTACGCGCTAACGACCTAAGCGGCGGGTTGACACCGGCAAATGATTCGGTCGATTCGCATTTACTGGCTTTTGCCGCTGAGCAATCGCGGGTGAGCGGTCATACGGTTAATTTTGCGGAGTATAAGGCAGGACTATAAGAAAAGCAGAGTGGGGGGCTAATGAACGACATCTATCAAAAATATTTGGAGTCCGGTCAAATTACCGCCGATGATGTGGTGCGGTTAAAAGCCGTTATCGCAATGTTTAAATCGAAATGGGATATTGAGTTGACGATGCAAAACGCGGCAATGTTTTTCGCCCATTTGATTATCGCCATCGGGCGGTTGAATGGCAAGGAGACGGCGCCAGAGCTGACGCAGGCAGTGGTGGATGAAGTGCGCGCCGCTCCGGCATATTTCACTTGCGTCGAGGCGGTTGACGATATTGAAGATTGTTTGAATATGACCTTTCCGGACACCGAGCGCGGGTACTTTTATTTGCACCTGAATCAGTTTTTTGTTGATTGTAGCAATTGATATTCATAAGGAGTTTAACGTGGTCGAAGAGATAAAGGCGGCATGGTCGGTATATTGTAAAGCGTTTCAACGCTGGTGGGATTTGGCGGTAGAAATGATGCTGTTGAATATTGTCGTAGTTTTGGCATCAGTGACGGTTGTTTTGGCGCCATTGGCATTGTTCGGGATGTTTTATTGCACATCGGTTATGGTGTACGGCGAGGATTATGGTATCGGTCGAACTTTTAGCTTGGCTTTTGCGGGCGCTAAAAAGTATTGGCGGGCAGCCTGGATTTGGTTTCTAGCGAACGCGCTTATTTTGCTGATTATGTCGGTAAATATCATGTATTATGGCAAGATTGATGCGTTTTGGGCGATATTTTTACGCAGTTTTTTTGTCGTAATTATTATTATTTGGACAATGATTCAGATTTATTCGGTGGCGTATTTTTTTGAACAGCATGAAAAAAGTGTTCGAATCGCTTTGAAAAACGGTTTTTTAACGCTGTTCGCAGCGCCGATATTTTCCTTGATTGTTTGCGGCGGGATGATTTTATTGGCAGTGCTATTCGCCGGATTATTCGTCCCAGTCTTTCTCGGTGGAATGCCATTGCTGTCATTTATTAGTAATGCAGCAGTTATCAACCGGATTAAGAAATACAAGTTGAGAAAGTAGCGGGGGTTAGTAGACGAGTGGTTAAGTTGTCGAGTAGAATAGTGGTTTAGTGGTTGAGTGGAGGGGTTATGAAAAAAATTGGTGTTGGTATGATTGGCTATGGCGGGTTTGGCGAGTTTTTGGCTGAGGCATTTTTGTCGATGCCGCAGTTGAAAATTACTGCTATTTGCGATGTTTCCAGCGGTCAGCGTCAACTTGCGGAGCAAAGGCTGGGGGTACGTACCTATAGCGAAGGTTATGAACTGATAAAGGATCCGGAAGTTGATATTGTTGTTATCAGTACGCCGCCATATACTCACGCCGGTTATTGCGTTGCTGCGGCTAACAATAAAAAGCATATATTTTGTGAAAAACCTATGGGTACTTCACTGGCCGAGGCGGACGCGATTATTCGCGCTGTAGAAGCCAATGGTGTGCGACTGATTCTGGATTATGTGCAACGCTACAATCCGATTAATCGTAAACTAAAAGAATTGTTTCACATGGATATTTTGGGTCCGACAACCCATCAGAGCATTGAAAATTATGCCAGTGATGAGCTGCTAAAACCGGCGCATTGGTTTTGGGATAAATCCAAAAGTGGCGGCGTTTGGGTCGAGCATGGTGTGCATTTTTTTGATTTATTTTCCTGGTTGACTGGTGAGCAGGCGTTGGATGGCTTTTCGGTTGAAGCCAACCGCTTTGACGGAGTGGCCGATAAAAGTTGCGGTATAGTCCGGTACAGCGGCGGAATTTTGGGAACCTTCACGCACTTCTTTACCCAACCGCAGCGTTTTGAAGAAACCACGATGAAGTTCACCTGCGCCCGCGGCTATACCGTGTTGCGCGGCTGGGTGCCGCTCCGGATGAAACTGGACGTGTTAGTGGATGAACGTGAGTATGAAATTCTCCAGGAGTGGGCGCAAGAATATATCAGCGATGCGAAGATTTTAGAAACTTATTCCGGTGATAATATGAACGGCTGGTCAAGCGGCAAGCCGTACACAGTGAAATATCGAGCCAAAGTTAACCTGGAATTGCCGCAAAATAAATATGAAACTTATCAGGAATGCGTGCGGCTGGCGATGCTGGATTTAATCTTTGCCATTCGCGATAGCGAATATGTACAGCGGGTTACGATGCAAGACGGTCGGGAATCGCTGCGTACGGCGTTATTGCTGGCGCGGTTTGCCGGACTGTAGGAGGAGCATTGGTGGAATATCTGTTTATTGCCAAAAAAATAATTCAAGCCTTTATTATGCCGCCGGGATTGTTTGTTTTGACATTGATTATTGTGTTGATTAATCTTCGCCACGTGCGCGGACTAGTGAAAACAAAATGGTTGCTGGCGCTAACAATGATTTTGCTTTATTTATTGAGCATTAGACCAGTGGGAAACTTTTTGTTGCGACCGTTAGAATATGCCCAACCATTTCCCCAATCAATTTCTGGCGATGTGGTTGTGTTGCTAGGCGGCGGTTCGGTGGCTGACACTCCGGATTTTGGCGGGAAAGGTACATTGGGGTTAAGTTCTTCGGCGCGATTTATCACCGCATTACGCGCTCAAAAGCAAACAAATGCCTACCTATTGGTCACTTCTGGTTCGGTTTTGGGCGTTAAATCAGCCGAGTGTCAAGCGGTAAACCGTTATGCGCTGGCGCTTGGGGTGCCGGAAAACAAAATCATCATTGATAATAACGCCAAGGACACTGAGGACAATGCTATCAATACTATTAATATTTGTCGTGAAAATGGTTGGCGTAAGTTAATTTTGGTATCTTCGGCCAGCCACTTGCCGCGCTCGGAGCGGCTGTTTTCCGCCGCGATGAAAGCGCTTGAATATGATATGAAAATAACTTGCCTGCCAGCTGGTTATCTGTCGCCGCCGGTCTATCATTTTGTTTGGGCGGATTTGTTGCCGGGCGGCATGGAAGATTCGGTAACTGCGTTGCACGAATATCTCGGTTTAGCCGCCGGAGCAGTCGGGATAAAATAATTTTTTTAGTTTATTTTTAGTTTAGCAGGATTTTGGCGATTTATGGCTAATATATATAATACGAACTAAAAAAATATTTGGAGGCAATTGTGGCACAAAACATTTACGAACAGGCGATGATCCCATTGAAAAAGGCGGCGGATACAGTTAATCTCGACCCGAACGTCCTCGCCATCCTCAACGAATGCGACCGGGTGTTATCAGTAAGTATTCCGGTGCGAATGGATGATGGATCACTGAAAGTTTTCAAAGGTTTTCGCGCTCAACACAACACCGCGCTAGGACCGGCAAAGGGTGGCATTCGTTTTCATCAGGATGTTTGTCTGGATGAAGTAAAGACACTATCGTTTTGGATGACGATCAAGTGTACCGTTCTTGGACTGCCGCTCGGTGGCGGTAAAGGCGGCGTTATTGTTGACCCACGCACCCTCAGTCAGCGGGAGTTAGAGCAGTTATCGCGCGGCTATATCCAAAAAATCGCCAGCTTCATCGGCGAGTACACTGATATTCCGGCTCCGGATGTTAATACTAATATGCAGATGATGGGTTGGATGTCCGATGAATACGCTAAATTTAAGGGTTACACTGTTCCAGGCGTAATTACCGGCAAGCCGATTGAAATGGGCGGTTCACTTGGACGCGCCGAAGCTACCGGCCGCGGGGTAATGATTACAGCACGCGAAGCCTGCAAGCGCTTAGGGATGGACATCAAAAACACTACAGTTGCCGTTCAAGGTTTTGGTAATGTCGGTAGTTTTTCAGCAAAAATAATTCATGATCAAGGCGCAAAAATCGTAGCAGTCAGCGACGTTTACGGCGCTATCTACAACCCAAATGGATTTGACCCGTATGAAATGGAAAAATATTCCAATCAACAACGACCACTAGAAGAGTATCCGGTCGGCACAGTCCGCTTGTCTAATGAGCAGTTATTGGAATTGGATGTTGACATCTTGGTACCGGCGGCTTTGGAAAACCAAATTACTTCGGAGAATTGCCATTTGATTCGGGCGAAAATCATCGTTGAAGGCGCTAATGGCCCGACTAATCCGGACGCTGATGAATATCTCTACAAAAAAGGCGTTCTGGTCGTTCCGGACGTTCTTGCCAATGCCGGTGGCGTTACCGTCAGCTATTTCGAGTGGGTGCAAAATATCGACCGTTTCTATTGGGACGCAGACGTTGTCCGCGCCAAACAAGAAGAATTTATGGTAAAAGCCTTTGACCGCGTTCACTGTGCCGCGACAAAGCATAATACCAGCATGCGTATTGGCGCTTATATCGTAGCTCTCAGCCGGTTAGAACATGGAATGAAGCAACGCGGATGGTGCTAATTAACGATTAATCCATACCGAGACGAAGAGGCGGTGGCGAAACTCAAAAGTTTCGCCACCGCCTCTAACAAATTGTTTTAGGATACAAAGTCATCAATAAAACGGGTAGAAGTATTTCCACGACAGAAATCCGGGTTTACCAGCACTTGCCGGTGCAAGTCGATGGTGGTTTTGATGCCGGTGATTTTGTACTCAGCCAGCGCTCGTTTGGCGTGGCGGATGGCATCGCCGCGGGTGCGGCCGTAGACTACCAACTTGGCAATTAACGAATCATAATACATCGGAATCGTTGAACCGGCGGCTACACCGCTGTCAATGCGAACAAATGGACCACCTGGTTGATGGTAGTAATCAATAGTTCCCGGGCTGGGCATAAAGTTGTTTTCCGGATCCTCGGCGTTAATCCGGCACTCTAAGGCGTGACCGTAAAACTCAATGTTGCTTTGTTTAGTATTAAAGTGCTCTTTGGCGGCGATACGAATTTGCCGGCGCACAATATCGAATCCGGTGATGATTTCGGTAATGGCGTGTTCAACCTGGACGCGGGGATTGATTTCCATGAAATAAAATTGACGAGTTAACTTGTCGAAAATAAATTCGACAGTGCCGACATTGGTATAGTCAATGCTTTTGGCAGCGGTCGTGGCTAACGCACCGACTTCGCGCCGTAATGATTCGGTAAGGGCGCTTGATGGCGCTTCTTCCAAAATCTTCTGATGCCGGCGTTGCAACGAACATTCGCGTTCGCCCAAATGGATGCAATGACCAAAACTATCGGCAACAATCTGCACTTCAATGTGGCGGGCATCGGAAACGTAGCGTTCGACAAAAAACGCGTCTTTTGCCAGCCCAAAGGTCGCCAGCCGTTCAACCAATTCAGCGCGGTTGTGAACGACAAACATTCCCTGACCACCACCACCGGCGACCGGTTTGAAAATTGCCGGATAACCAACTTTTTCAGCCTCGACAAGCGCTTCTTCCGGACCGGACAATATTGAACTTCCGGGAATCAACGGTAATCCGGCGGCACGCATTGCAGCGCGCGCGGAATCTTTGTTGCCGACCAGATTGATAGTGTCAGCGGGAGGTCCGACCCACGCCAAACCGGCAGCGGCAACCGCGGCGGCGAATTCGGCGTTTTCTGACAAGAAACCGTAACCCGGATGAATTGCCTCTGCGCCGGATTTTTTTGCGGCATCGATTATTGCCGAGATATTCAGGTAGCTTTCGCTGGCTTCTGCCGGACCGATGTAATGAGCTTCATCGGCCAACAACACATGTAAAGAGGCAACGTCGGCGGCTGAGTAAACGGCAATCGACTGTACGCCGAGGTCGCGGCAAGCGCGGATAATCCGCACCGCGATTTCGCCGCGATTGGCGATTAATAATTTATTAAACATAGTGAAAATCCATCTCCATTTTTTTTTAGGTCAGCAAATTATACTCGTTTGTTGCTAAATTGGCAATAGTGTATTTTTTAATGATGATTAAAAATTATTTCACAGGCGTATTTATTGTTTATCCGATATGATAAAATTGGCATAGTAAATTAGTCTCTCGATAATGAATATGCAAAAAAGAATATACGACTATAGAGAGAGATGAAGAGAGCTGGATTTTGGGAAAATATTGAAAGTGTAGGTGCATTAGTATGAAAGAAAAAAGCTGGTTTGAAAAATTGCTTGAGGAACCCGACGGAGATGACCGTGATAACAAAACCAACAAAAAAGAGAGTGATAAGCCGGTAATGTATTGCACATACTGCGGAGCAAAAGTGCCGTTCGATCAGTGCAGTTGTCCGAAATGCGGAATGATTTTAGAATAAGGAAAAATTAGATGGATAAGCACGCTGATTTGCAAGCATACATTGCAAAAATGGAAAAGGATCTAGCCGATCTGAAAAATATGCTGCAACAGAACCCAGGAGATACTGTTACACAAAAATCGGATGCTTTGGATGTCCAGAGTAAACAGCAGACTGATATTCAAACTATGTTGAATCGTGCTAATCAACTGTGTCTAGCCGGAGATTATGACACGATTATTTTTATTTTTACTCAAGTTTTAGCTATGACTGACAGTGCCAAAGCGTATTGTATGCGCGCTGAAGCTTATGAGAGCAGGGGACATTACGACCAACCTAGTGCTGATCTAGCTCATATAATTAATATCGATTATGATGACTCATGGGCATACAATCTTCGTGGTCTCGCTTATGATGCAACATGTCAATATGATCTCGCGATAGCCGATTTCACAAAGGCAATTGCTTTGGTACCGGATAATGAGAAAATAAAAGCAAACCGTGATGCTTCCAATAAAAAAAAGCAAATTGGCTTCAATAAGTTGGATAAAAAAAGTGTCATCGCGGCAGTAAGTGTAGATGGATCGTTATTAAGGAACGCCAGCATGGAAATGCGTGCCGACAAAGAAGTAATTTTAGTAGCTGTGACAAAGATCGGCAACGCACTGAAATACGCTAGCGCTGAATTAAATGCTGATAGAGAATTCGTGTTGCAGTCATTAGATTATTCCGCTTCTTCATTGGAATATGCCAGCGCCGATTTAAAGAATGACAGAGAGTTTATTTTAGAGGCAATCGCTAAAAACAGTTATGCATTGAAATACGCTAGTGCAGCGATTAAAGCCGACAAGGAAATTGTATTAATTGCGGTCGCTGAAAACGGTTTTGTCTTGGAGTACGCGAGTGATGAATTAAGGGCTGATAGAGAATTCGTTTTTATGGCAGTAAACAGGAGCTATCTCGCACTGAAATACGCCGGAGAAGAACTAAAGAATGATAGAGAAGTTGTTCTAGCAGGAATCGCTAAATGTGGCAGCGCACTGGAATACGCCAGCAATGAATTAAAGAATGATAGAGAAGTTGTTCTAGCAGGAATCGCTAAATGTGGCAGCGCACT